>JBKBOT010000001.1:0-13645 GCA_046293555.1 Pyrobaculum sp.
GGATATGTGCCTCTATCTATCTCCCGCGCCATAGGCCTAACTGTGCTGTCTACAAACTCTCTAATAGTCTTGACTATTAGCTTGTGTTCATCTGTAAGCATATAGATATTTCTATGTTATATTATTTGTGAGATGTTGGTGGATTCGTCTACTAGAAGGCCTCTCGGCGGCGTTAGCAGGGGGCAGACCAGTGGAGGCCGCTTGTGTTACCGGAAAGGTGAGGGTAGAAAATAGGTGGTTTTTCGAGGTAGAGGTGTGTGTGGCCACATATCTCCAAGAGCCTGTATTTAAGGAACTGGGGAGTATCAGAATGGGTGAGGCCGTAGAGGCCCATGTAGAGAACTGTGAAAAAACAGTAATACATTTAAAACACCCATGTCGTAGTTTATATCCGCTATCGCCCTCCCTTTAAAATCTCAAGCCACATGTCTAGAGACATATCCAATATGTTGAAGATACTCACAGCAGTAATCCCCACGTCGTATTAGGGTTTCTGACCTACTCTGGATAGCCCTGACACCTAGAAAGAAAAATTGTCGCCTGTTTCGCCTTTATGAAGCATCGTGGCACGGCCAAATGTGCGCTCTTTGCGTCGGCCGCGGCCAGTGGCCTCATGAGTGAGAGAGAGGAAACCTCACGTCTAAATAGCCCAAAAAGGCCGGAATATTAGACACGGGCAACCACCTACTGGCGTAGCTAAATAGAGTTCTGTACTACTGGCGTGGGCGCTATTGTTGTAACGCCCTTTTTATCTCCTCTACCGCAGTTGGGTTCTCTAATGCCGAAAGGTCGCCCGGGCTCTTGCCTGTCAATATAGCCTTCACCACCCTTCTCATTATCTTGGCGTTTCTGGTCTTGGGGAGCTCTTTAATGAAATAAATTTCTTCCAGGGCGCCATACGCCTTGCCGAGAGTCCTTTCGGCAAGCCCCGTCAGCTCTTTTTTAAGCTGTGGCGTGGGGATGTGGCCTGGCTTTAGTACTACAAAGGCCACAGGTACCTCTCCCTTTAGCGGGTCTGGCTTACCCACTACTGCAGATTCAGCCACGGCGGGATGTGTGTTTAACACAGACTCTATCTCCGCCGGCCCGAGGCGTTTTCCAGCTACTTTTATCGTGTCGTCTGTCCTCCCCACTATGTAGAAATAGCCGTCTTGATCCACCACTGCCGCATCGCCATGCGCCCAGACGCCAGGCCATTTAGACCAGTAGGTATCTAGATAACGTTGTGGGTCTCGCCAAAAGCCGCGGGTCATTCCCGGCCATACTGAGAGCACTACTAGCTCTCCCTCTACCCCCGGCGGGGCTGGCCTCCCCTCTTCTGTAAACACAGCCGCATGTATGCCGGGAGATGCGCCATTAAAGGAAGTGGGCTTTATGGGCTTGACGACATAACAGCCAAGTATGCCGCCGGAGATCTCGGTGCCGCCGGAGTAGTTTATGATGGGGATACGGCCTCTGCCGGCTTTGTGTAGCCAGAGCCATGTCTCCAAGTCGATAGGCTCTCCCGTATTTCCAAAAGACTCCAGGTGATCTAAGCCAAAGGGCTCCGCCCCTATGGCTCTGAGGTGTCTGCTGAGAGTTGCCGCCATGCCGAGAGCCTTCACCTTATTTCTCTCCACGAAGGCCCAAAGCCTCTCTTTTGGATAGTCCGGCGCCCCCTCGAAAAGGGCCATGGCTGCCCTTAGTAAATACGACGAGAAGACAAGCCAAGGCCCCATCATCCAGCCCATATCTGTAACCCACGTAAAGACGTCGCCTTGCTTTATGTCAAAATGGAAGTAAACATCTGCAGCGGCTTTTATGGGGAAGCCGCCATGGACATGGACAGTAGCCTTAGGCCTGCCGGTAGTGCCTGAGGTGTATATAAGCATCATGGGGTCTTCCGCCTCTGTTTTCTCCACGTGGTCTCCCCCAGTCTTAAAGACCTGGCTAAGGTCTATGTAACGACTCTCTCTAGCCCGGCTGTGGAGGACTACCTGTATGCCATGTGGTAAGGCCGCCTCTAGTTCTGTCAACATGTCTATCTCTTTGCCTCTACGGTAGGAGACATCTGAGGCGAAGACGAACTTAGCCTGGCTATCCTCCAGCCTCACCCTAATGGCCTCTCTGCCAAAACCGCTAAAGAGGGGGACAAAGATGCCGCCGGCCCTAATTATGCCCAACATTACTGGCACTATTTCTGGCACCATGGGCATATAGACGGCGACCCGGTCTCCCTTCTGGAGGCCGTTTTTCTTAAGCCAAGAGGCCACGGCTTTAGCTAGGTAAAGAGCCCTGCTGTAAGACCACGTCTGGACCTCCCCGCCTTCTCCCTCCCATATTACCAACGGGGCCGCGTTGTCGTCAAGCTGGTCTGCTATATTTAAAAAGCCTCCTACAAACCAGCGGGGCCATTGAGGCCCCCCGCTGAGATCCAACACGCTGTGGTAACGTCTTATCCACTTCAGTCTTATATGTCGTTCAAACCATTCCCAAAACTCCTCCGGCTTTTGGTATGTATACTTCATAAAGTCCTCTAGTGTGAAACCACGTTCTGTCATGAAGACCCCCACGTTAGACCTCTCTAGGTGGTAAACTTCTGGCCTCCAGGCGTTTGCCATTAGGATATCTCTATTGGGATTTTTAAAAGCTGTAACGTTGGCGGGTTAGCCGTCTTGAAGCCATCGCCTACCAGAATTGTACCACTCTGTAGAAATTGTCGCGTTCCGCTGGGATATATCCAGCGGCTTTTATGATTTCAATCACGTCGGCTCTTCTATCTATTGGAGCCTCAGCTCTCTTCCACTCTAACACTTTCTCCTCGTATAGAGTCCCCCCGAAGTCATCAGCGCCGAAATACATGGCCAGCTGGGCGGCTTCAGGCCCGGTGGTGAGCCACCCCGTCTGTATGTGGGGTATCAAGTCTTTAAACACAATACGTGCTGCTGCCACTATTCTGAGAAGTGTGGCGGAGGTCTTGGGATACGGGATTTTTTCCCCCAGCTTGCTCCCCCCCGGCTCGAAGTTCCACGCGATAAAGGCCATAAAGCCCCCCGTCTTTTTTTGAAGCTCGGCAATTTTGTACATATGTGTGGCTATATCCCCCAGTGTCTCCACATGGCCATACATCATGGTGGCTGAGGTGGGGATGCCCGCCTTGTGGGCCTCCTCCATAATTCTCAACCACGTCTCCGTGTCGATCTTTTTGGGCGAGATCTCCTTCCTCACTCTATCCACAAGAATCTCGCCGCCGCCCCCCGGCATAGACTCCATACCTGCCTCCCTGAGTCTTTCCAGCACTTCTCTATAGGTGGCCCTCTCTCTTCTAGATAGATATTCCACCTCGAGGGGGGAGAGGGCGTGGATGGCAATATGTGGGGCCTTGGCCTTAATTCCCCTAAATAACTCCTCAAAATACTCAATGCCCACCTCTGGGTTTATGCCGCCTTGAATTAACACCTGTCTAACGCCGTGTGTAGCATCTACCTCAAGCACCTTTTTTACCGCCTGTTCTACCGTATAGAGGTACCCCATGCGTGGGGGGCGATAGAAGGCACAGAAGGAACATTCTACCACACAGACGTTAGTGTAGTTAAGAATCATGTTTGAAATAAATGTGGTGACGTTGCCGTAGGTAGATTTCCTGATGGCATATGCCCGCCTCCCCAACGTCCAGAGATCTTCCTGAAGGATCTCCAAGATCTCTCTGGGGCCCACGTCTCTTATGTTTTGGCTATAAATTTAAAATAGAGACGTTGTAGCCACGTGTTGAAAACTGCCGACATAGTCGAGATGGCTCTTGGCGGGCTTACTAGAAGAGACGCGGAGTTCTTAATGGACGAAGCCGACATCTTTGTACTAGCTGACGCCGCCCATCAAATCACCAGGAAATACTTCGGCGACGTGGTGACATTTGTAAACAACGTGGTGGTAAATTATAGCAACATCTGTGTGGCTAAATGCCCCATATGTGCCTTCTATAGACTCCCGGGACATGTGGAGGGGTATGTAAAGACGCCACAAGAGGTGGCTGCGTTAGTAGAACAGTTTGTAGAAAGATTTGGAGTGACGGAGTTACATATAAATGGCGGCTTCAACCCATTTCTCACACCGGAGTATTTCGACGAGCTTTTCAAAACTGTAAAAAAGAGGGCTAGGGTGGTAATTAAGGGCCCCACCCTGGCGGAGGTGGAGTATTACGCCTCCCTCTGGAGGACAAGTGGGAGGGAGGTGCTTTCCCGCTGGAGGGAGGCGGGGCTAGACGCCATATCTGGCGGCGGCGCCGAGGTGTTTACAGAAGAGGTGAGAAAGATGGTGGCGCCCCACAAGATATCTGGGGAACAGTGGATAGAAGCCGCCAAGACAGCTCACGAGCTCGGCATACCCACTAACGCCACGTTGCTTTACGGACATGTGGAAAGCCCCCGGCATGTGGTAGACCACATATTTCGCATAAAGGAGCTACAGGAGGGGACCGGGGGCGTCCTGTTGTTTATACCTGTGAAGTACAACCCGGCAAACACCGAGCTGTATGTAAAGGGGGTTGTCAGACGGCCGGCGCCATCTATCTACGACCTAAAGGTGGTCGCCATCGCCAGGTTGGTACTACTAGATAAACTCAAGGTGGCTGCCTACTGGCTCTCTGTGGGCAAAAAGCTAGCCTCCACATTACTACAGGCCGGCGCCAACGACCTGGTGGGCACAATGTATAACGAGTCTGTGTTGTATTCAGCTGGCGCCAGACATACAGCGACGGTACAAGAGCTGGCCGCCATTTCGCTAGAGGCCGGGAAGAGACCTGCCCTGAGGGATACCTTCCATAGGGATCTCAAGCTCATATAGCTGTGTTAGTAGCGAGGCTTAAG
The DNA here is from genome assembly GCA_046293555.1 of Pyrobaculum sp. GTDB lineage: Archaea > Thermoproteota > Thermoprotei > Thermoproteales > Thermoproteaceae > Pyrobaculum. The sequence goes on from JBKBOT010000001.1 coordinate 4,845, forward strand.
TACTCACACAGCGACCCCCTCTTCTTTAGATCTGGGCTGAGGGCCGTAGAGACGTCTAACCTAGGGTCTATAAACCTCCTTCTCTCTGGCGCAGTCTGTTGTGGATTTACGCCAGTCACGCTCGCCGCACTCCACGGCCTCCCGGTGGTGGCCAGGGTGGCTATCTATAGCGACGGGCCGGTGTTGTCCTCCAGGCTGTTTAAGGGCTCTGGAGCGGGCTATGCGGCGGTGGAGGAGACTACCGTAAGCGCCATGGCGTTAAGGGCGGCGTTGGGGATAGAGTTTAAGACCGTCAAGACGCTAGACGGCACGTTTGAGCGTTTTGGGGGCGTCCTCGTAATTGGAGACGACGCCCTGAGGCTTGTAGACAGGGGGGCGCCCCACCTGGCGGACGTGGGTGAGGTCTGGCGGGAGAAATTCAGCCTCCCTCTGGTATATGCCGTGTTTGTCGCCTCCCCCAAGGCGGCGAGAGGAGAGGTTCTACAAGCCGTAGAGGCCATAGAGAACTCCCTGGCTTATTTTTACGAAAACCCACAGCCCGTTGTGGAGGCAGTAGCCAGGAGGCTATCTATATCGAGGTCTCTAGCTGAGCGTTACTTCCAGTCTATACGATATATGGCTTCACCCCGCGTGGTGAGAGGCCTAGAGCTAGAGACAAAGGTGCTGGGGCTTAGAGACGTCCAGTTTTTTGAATATATATAGCCCCGCAATGGGGGGTTTGTGGATTTAGCAGAGCTTGTGAAGATACAGGTGGAGTTTTCTAGAGAGAAATTTCCACAGTTTTGGAATATTTCTGACGAGAGGGAGCTGGCGCTTAGGCTGGAGTACTTAACCAACGCGCTAGCTGGCGAGGTGGGAGAGGCGGCAAATTTGGTGAAAAAGGTAGTGAGAGGCGTTGTCTACAGCCACGGGGAGGTGAGGCTAGAGGATGTGAGAGAGGAGCTAAAGGAGGAGATAACAGACGTCTTTATATACACGCTGACGTTAGCAGGGCTTTTGGGGATAGACCTGGAGGATTCCTTTTTCAAAAAGCTGGAGAAAAACAGGAGGAGATTTTGACCGGAGTCCCCCCAACGGAGGCCCTGCGGCCCTCTAGGGAGAGCGATCCTACATGTATGTACACACGGCCTTAAATACCTTCCGCCTTTGCGATCTTTTCCTCTATGTAAAGCTCCTTGTCTATCCTCCTGTCGATTTTTATTGTGTATAAAATCCTCTGTGCCCCCATTTCCCGCAGCGTGTTTTCAATAGTCTCGAGGAGTTTAGACAGCTGTTGGTAGGAGTCTATCTCCACATCTGTAAACCCCGCACCAGTTCTGTACTTCAAGCCGGCTTCCCGCACCACTTCAACCACCTTTTTGACATATTGCGAAACGCTTGTAGAGCACGTCCCCAGGGGGACTACTGAAAAGCTTACAACCATTTTAGCCATGTGGGATATATATACAGTTTAAATATTGTTTGTGAAGAGAGTCTCTACAGGCATAGAGACGTTAGATAAAGCAGTCGAGGGTGGGTTCCCACAGGGCTCCTGGGTTGTGGCCACTGGAGAGCCTGGAGTCGGCAAAAGTATTTTATGTATCCACTTCGCCTACGCGGGGCTAAAGGCTGGAGACCCCGTGGTGTATGTAACTACCGAGCAGGAGTTTAGAGATGTGGTGGAACAAGCTAGACAACTCGGCATGGACATCTCGCAGTTTTCTATCTACAACATAGCCTGGAAGAAACAGCCAGAGGAACTTCCAGAAATTGTGGTAATAGATATCTTCGGCCTCCTCAAGGTGGCCAGGCAGCTAACTGAAAAAGCCAGGGCGGAGAGCCCAGAGAAAGTCCGGAGGTATGCCGCCCTCTCTGTGGACACCCTGATAGAGGCAATAAACGAGAGCTATGAGATTCTGGCTGTAGCCAAGGAGAGGGGGACCCCCGAGAGACACGTCCGCCTTGTGATAGACTCCATGTCTGCCTTCTGGGTGGACAGGCCGGTGATGGCCCGTAAGTATTCCTACCAGCTCAAAATTGCCACACATAGAGAAAACGTCACGGCGTTGTTAACAAGCCAGTACGCCCCAACGACAAGGCAGGCCTATGGGTTTGGCCTTGAACATATCGCAGATGGGGTAATCCACATGTGGATGGACGACGTAGAGGCCGCAAAGGAGGTTCGGCGGTGGCTAATCGTAAAGAAAATGAGGATGACAGCCCACGCCACCAGGGCGTATAGGGTGAGGATAGAATCTGGAAGAGGCATAGTCCTAGAAAACCTATGAGGCGTCAAGCCGGCTTTCGGTATAGAAACTTTATGTACTCCCGCCCCCCTACCTGCGTGCCTTTAGGTACCCACACCCTCAAGATGTTGGGCTCTGGCGTCTCTACCTCTCCGCCGAAGTGCCACTCTACTATCTGGACGTCTTGTGGAAATATCCACACAGCCTCGTAGTCATATTCAGCCACCTCTTCCTGGTAGTAATTCTCGTAGAGGTTTTCTCCCCCCCTGATGGGGGCGGGGAAGGAGCCGATAAATACCACATAGGGGCGATTGGGCGCGCCCCTTATGCCGATGTACACCTCATGTACCACAGGCCTAACTCTCTGTGTGTTTATCCTAACGATCTCTTCATCCATAAATTTCTGCATGTTTTCCCATAAGGTGGAGATCTCTTCCACGAGTTGGTCCCCCCCACGCCTTAGGAGCTTGAAGTAATGCTGGGCCTTGTCCAGATAGTCAAATATGATCACCATGTTGACAACCCCCGGCGCCACCACATAAAACCCCTGGGCGTAGACTGGAGTTATCTCTGCGTCAGACATGTCGATCACGCCCCGGCGGCGTGTCTAGCCTCAAGGCCTTTAGGCACTCCCCCTCCACGGGGCCTAGCCTCGAGGGCACTATAAAGACTGCCGGCGCCTCCAGGTGGCCCCGCCTCACCTCGTCTATAGATGTGTAGATCGCCCCGCCTCCCCAGCCCAGTCTGTAGACAACAACTATCTCTCTCTCTGGCGTAAACAGCCCCCTGCCCTCCCGCTCTTCTAGTTTAAGCAAGATCTCTGCAGCGTCTCTCGGGGGCATAAACCCCCCGTCTTCTCTCACGTCTAGAAGTAGGAGGGTGTGGAGACCTCTCGCCAGGTTTTGTTCTGCCAACTCGTAAGGCCTGGCGGAGTAGACCCCGAGGCGGGGATAGGTGATGGTGGCTATCCCACCCAGCTTATATATAGAGAGGCAGCTGGCAGAAAAGGCGGCACATACTATAGACACCCCTGGCACTATCTCCACCCGGTGGCCTCTAGCCCTTATCGAGGCGACTAACGCGCCATGTGTCGTAGCGGCCATGGGGTCACCTGCAGTTACCAACACCGCGGCGTTCCCCCCGTCAAGACAATCTAAAATCTTCCGGCCGCCGCCATCTTCTAGATCTCTCCGCGTCAGCCTAACGGGGGCCCTTTTTGCAAGTCTAGCCAACGTGGAGATATCCAGGGGGCCTGTGTAGTCTTCATAAAAGACGCAATCTGCCTCTCTTAGTATCTGTACAGCCCTCTCTGTGACAAAGCCGGGGCCAGGCCCAAGGCCCACGAGATAAAACACGTGATATGAAAAGAGTTTAAATATATACAAAGCCTAGCGGTTGCATGTATGCTATTGCCAGGCTGTTTGGCTACGTGGAAGAAGTGGGCTTTAAGGCGTGGTTATCTCAAGACATGGCAAAAGCTCTAGGCGTCAGGCTGGGTGATGGAATTAGGCTGGAGAGCAAGAGTGGGGTCTCTTCTGCCAGAGTTGTGGGTATGCGAGATGACGTCAAGGCCGGGCTCGTGCTTACCTTAGATGCCTACATGGCTGTAAGCGGCCTGCGTACCGTGTTGATAAAAAGACTGGCTAGAGTTTTCGACGCAGAGTTAATCACCGTGGGGATAGAGTCCAGAGACCCCCTAGATGTGGACCAGCTGTCTTCCCTTCTAAACGTCATGGTGGCGTTTAGAGTGCCGGTATTTACAGACTTCACCGGGTTCATACAGACAGAAGCCGGCAGGTGGGTTAGGCTGACGGTAAAAGGGGTATCACCCAGAGAGCCCGCCTACGTCTCCAAGGCCACAAAAATATACGTCAGGTAGCTTTACTAAAGTCAAACTTCAGGAGGAGTAACGGGTCCGTGGTTGCCTTCAGCCTCCTCACCCTCTCTAGGAGTTTGGCAGCTACCTCGCCGGTTTTGTACATCTCTACGGCCTTCTCAACCCCCACCCTCTCCGCCAGGCTGTTTAACTCATCTCTGATGATATATTCGGCTATCTGCTCTACTCCAGCAACCTCGCCGTTTTTTATCAAGTGGGTAACTACAAATAGCCTCAGTTCAGACATGTCTATCTTTGTTATAACCTTCTCGAGGTTGTTAGACCACTTGACTGACTGCGACGCCTTTTTGAACTCCTCCTCCGAGAAGACTAACTTAACTCTTTGGTTCCACTTGAGTTTCCACATGGCGAACCACTCGGCTGCCTTCTCCCATAGCTTGGGCCACATCTTCTCTATGTAGATACAAATGGCCTGCCTGGCCCTATCTTCAGAAAACCTACCTCTGTAATATATGCCAGACCGCGTGGCGAGGTAATGCATGAAGTCCCTAAAGACAAACTCCCTAATTGTCTCCAGCTCGCCGCGAGGCATGTCTCCAAAACTTTCTCTAACCAACTCGCCTAACATGTTATCCACCGCGGCGGCCGCGGCGTTGAAATCACAGTAATAACGCATGTAACAACCCTTTCCCATATTTAAAACTTTGCGTCATTCTTCAAACGCGGCCAGGGCCTCGCCGGCGGCGCGATATGTTGCGGCATATGCCCTAAGAGACCTCCACCTCTTTAAGAAATGTAGATAGGCTGACCTCAACGCCTTGAGGTCTATGTGAAAACTTACGTCGTAGTGGATATCTAGAAGCAGGAGTCCCTCAGCTGGGGCGTGTGGCACAGCCCCCGGCCTCGGCTCTTTTAGCAGCTGCGATATATAGCCCACATCCAGCGCCCCCCTCCCCACGCCCAATATGGCCCAAGTTATCTTTCTAAGCATCTTGTTTCTAAACCCCTTCCCAATATAGTGTATATATAACAAGTCGTCTCTAATATATATCTCTATGTCAAATATCGTCGTGACTGTATCTCTCCCCCCACGTATAAAGGAGGCGTAGTCATGCGTCCCTTTAAACAGCTCCGCGGCTTGCCTCATCGCCTGAAGGTCTTCCCCCCAATACGGCGCGACGTATAGATATCTCCGCCACAAAGCCCTCCTTGGGTTAAACCCCTCATCTACCTCCGCCCACGCCCACGCCCAAACCCCCCTGGGGAGTCTGCTATTTAGAAGCTCCAAGCGAATTTTCTCTCTAGCCATCACCACGTTGGCTACTGCAGAGACTCCGGGGTCTGTGCGGCTACCCTTCCCCAAAATCTCGCCAAAGGCTGGCCTGATTTTTGTCTCGACGGAGTTTGGATGTCCAGTAAAGCCGTAAAACAAGGCCCCGTCGTAAGCTATGCGGTAGAGATAAGGCATGACGCGTTGCTTTAATACGCCTCTCCCAACGCATATACCCCCAGCCCCCTTTCTACCAGCTTTTTGAACGCAAGGGCGGTGGCTGGAAGCGACACGCCTAGCCTATGGGCTAGCTCCATAGCGTATGTAAGGTCCCTCTTCTGCCTTAAACCCGGGCGAGAGGTCGTTATTTAACAACTTGGGTAGATATAGCTCTATCGAGCCCGAACGCGCCGCACCTTTTGTCAGAACTCTCGCCACTTTATCCAAATCGAGGCCCAGCGCCTTAGCTAGCCTAAGCCCCTCGGCCATGGCCACAGTGTTGAGCGTAATCACCACCTGGTTTACCAACTTCTGTCCAGACCCCACGGGGCCTGCGTAGATAACCTCTCTCCCCATTGCGTTAAATATGGGGAGAAGTCTATGAAAGAGCTCCTCCCTCCCGCCAACCATTATGGTAAGCGTGCTCTCTATAGCCCCCCTCTGCCCCCTAGTGACTGAGGCGTCTAGAAACTCTATGCCGTAACGAGCCAGCGTTCCGCCAAACCTCTTTGCCCAATCCGGCGAGTTTGTAGACATGTCTACAACCACCAGGCCTGGACGGCCTCCCTCCACAACCCCACCGGGTTTAAACAAGACCTCTTCTACATCTGGCCTGTCGGACGCCATTATAATGGCCACGTCTACCCTTCTAGCCAGATCTGCGGGACTTTCCGCCACATGTACCCCCAGCTTTCTAAAAGGCTCTGTCTTTACTTCACTCCTGTTGTAAACCGCAGCGAGAAATCCGGCTTTATGTATATTCATGGCCATAGGGGCGCCCATTATCCCCAGGCCAACAACCCCGACCTTCATGTATTTTAGAGATCTATCCCCTTAATAGACTTAAAACGGCACGACGGTGCCCTCTTGATGTTGAGAGCTAAATGTATATATAACTGTGCATTGGGGCCTACATGTTGACTCCAGTTGTGTCTTACTCCACGGTGAGAGAGATAAAAGGCCCTCTGCTCGTAATAGAGAGAACTAGAGGCGTGTCTTACGGCGAGGTGGGAGAGGTGGTGGGTCCAGATGGGGAGCCTAGAAGAGTGCAAGTTATCGAGGTGGCTACAGACTACGCGGTGGCGCAAGTGCTCGGCGGCACCTTGGGGCTTCCCGCCAGGGGCTCCACAGTGAGGTTTTATGGAAAGACTCTAAAGATCCCCGTCTCGGAGCAGCTAATTGGGAGGGTTCTTGACGGGAAGGGGCAGCCTAGAGACCACATGCCGTTACCCCCGCCTGAGGATTTCCGTGACGTAAATGGGGAGCCGCTAAACCCCTACTCTAGGGAGTATCCAGAGGAGCCTATTGAGACAGGCATCTCTGCCATCGACGGGCTGTATACACTTGTGAGAGGCCAAAAACTGCCGATTTTCTCCGGCACGGGCCTGCCTCACAACATGATGGCGGCGCAGGTGGTGAGACAAGCCGCCGTGAGGGGGAAAGAGGAGGAGTTCGCGGTGGTTTTCGTAGGCATTGGCATCAAGACAGAAGAGGCCCTCTTCTTTATAGACGAGTTTAGAAAAACAGGCGCGTTAAAGAGGGCTGTGGCGGTGTTAAACCTTGCCTCAGACCCCGTGGCTGAGCGCATTTTAGCGCCCAGGGTGGGGCTCACCATCGCGGAGTATCTGGCGTGGCAGCTAGACTACCACGTGTTAGCCGTCGTAACAGACATGACGAACTACTGCGAGGGGCTAAGAGAGCTGTCTTCCGGCAAGGGCGAGCTTCCAGGACGCCGGGGCTATCCCGGCTATATGTATACAGACCTGGCGTCGATATATGAGAGATCTGGGATCGCCCAAGGGCGGAAGGGCTCGTTGACTCAATTCCCCGTCTTAACCATGCCACATGACGACATAACACACCCCATCCCAGACCTTTCAGGCTATATCACAGAGGGCCAGCTGGTGCTCAGCAGATCCATGTGGGGCCGTGGCATCTACCCGCCTTTTGACGTAATCATGTCTCTATCCCGTCTGGCAAAAGACGCAATTGGCGAGGGAAAGACAAGAGAGGACCACAAAGACGTGGCGTATTCGGCAATTGCGGCATATAGCAAGGCCCTAGAGATAAGAAACTTGGCCACGCTCGTGGGGGAGCGGAACCTCGGCTGGCGAGAAAGACGGTACCTCCGCTTTGCGGACGCCTTTGAGCAAAAGTTTATCAAACAGGGCTATTACGAACGCCGCTCGTTTGAAGAAACTCTCGACATTGGGTGGGACGTCCTCTCCATACTTCCAGAAGACGAGCTCACAAACGCAAGGCCCCAGATAGCCCAGAAGTTCTACAGAAGGCACATCTTCGACTCCGTAAAGTTATAGTGTATTGCACAGAGGGGCTCTGTATAAAAATCGAGAAGGCATATTTCTCCACCCCCCCGCAGAGAGTTGAGATAAAGACAGAGAGGGCGGTGGCCATATGTGTAAAGCCAGAGGCCGTTAGGCACTGGCTACAGCTAGTCCAGGCGCTTTTCTATGCATACTACTGGAGAAAGCCGGCAAAAAACCCCAACATCTCGGCACTTATGTATTTAAGCCAAAAAGACCAAATTAAAGACGCGCTAGAGATATCTGCAGTAGGGAGTAGGGAGGCCATATGTGCCGCCCTCGGCCCGCCTGAAGAGCTAGAAAAGGTAGAAATGCCTAGAGGCGAGCCCTACACTCCAGAGGGCCGGTGGGACCCGTGGGAAATAACAATGTTTGCGCTATCTCTAATAAAATAACTGGGTTTAAGCTTTTTTACTTAACAGGTTTTTCAGAGAGGTCCTGTGTCTCACCTCGTCTGCCAGAATTTCTTCTGCCAGTTCTTCAGTCACCGGGTCAACTCCATGTGTCAATCTATAGAGCTCGCGGTAGGCAGCTATGGCGCACTCCTCCGCCTTCACCGCCGTGGCTATCCACCCATCTATGTCGTAGGGGTCCTGTGGCAGTGGGGGATATTTACAGCCGGAGATCTCCCACAATTTGGCGAAATCGCTTGGGGGATCTACGTCAAAATCCTGAAGTCTGTCCGCAATCATTTTTGCATGTTTGTTAATTTCCTCTTCAGCCTCTTTTAAAAAGTGTTCTGAAATTTCCTCTGAGAGAGGGCCTCTTATTACATAAGCCGTGTATATGTAGTAATAAGCAGCTATCCATTCGTCGGCAAAGGCAGAGAGAAGCCGCTTGACAACCTCATCTTTATCTACATGCCCTGCAAACTCCATAGTATAAAAATTTCTTACATATAAAAACTTTTTGTGAGGCATAAAAAA
>JBKBOT010000001.1:13745-44085 GCA_046293555.1 Pyrobaculum sp.
AAAAAATTTTATAACTTTATACCAAGACGTTTTGCTACTTTTTCAAAGTCGTCTTTAGAGAGACCAGGAGCGAACTCTTCTGGCACTTCTGGAAGTTCTTTATATTCACCGCCCTCTGGCGGCCCCTCCTTGACGATAAGGGGCTGTCCGTCTTGTGGATGTGTTCCACGCCAGATTAGCTCAAGGTCTTTATAATCGGCAGGGCTGAAGCGATATAACATTCTGTGTATGCCCATTTTTTCATATTTCGCAGCCTCTGGGAACTTAGAGTTTTCTACACGGGGCAACGGGAGCATCCTCCACACCTCAACTCCACTCAACGCCTCTAGCGCCTTTCCATACGCCATGGCGTGTACGCCGCCTCTCACCAACAAATAGCCTATCATCTCCCGCGCCACTGGGTTGTCGGTCATCTCATACACTCTCATCTTGGCCAGTCTAGCCCCCACTTCTAGGAAGAAGTTAAACAGTAGATCTATTTCTAAGACACCACTGACAAATATATAATCACCACGCCACGGCGTGCCGTGGGAATCCATGGGGAAGGCGGTAAGGCCTGTGTTAATTACGTGGTAGGTATTCCGGACATCTTTTAGCCTCTTGAGAGGCGCCTTTTCTGGCGGGGCGTATTCAGTAGAGCCTACATACAGGGCGTTAACCACGGCGCTTACCAGCTCTATATGGCCCAGCTCCTCTGTGGCTATGTTAGAGACTAGGTCTCTAAAGGGTTTAACTGCCGGATTTCTGTGAAGACGGTAGTTAAAAGACTGGTAGGTGTATGTCATTAATGTAGACATCTCGCCGAATCTCCCCCCTAGCAGCTCTTGAACCGCAGCCGCGGCGTTTGGGTCTGGCTCTTTTGGCGTGGGCAACTCTATTTGGAGCCTATCTATTCTTAGCCACATGTCTCTATCTTCGAAATCTCTTTTAAAGCATTAACTATGTTAAATCGATAAACGTGTCTAACAAATTAACACCGTTAAATATATATATGGATATCTTAACGTTGAAAATGAAATACCCAATAAACTTTGATAATGGGAGTGTGTTATACCTAGAAGTTGTAAAAACCCTCGGGTTAATAACCCACTGATTTAGAGGAGGTGTATTTCTCCTGTTAAATTTTAAGAACTTTTTTAATCTTGACTATGGGCTCTTTGCTAAAGGGATATGACCTAGAGAATTTAGCTGTGGCCACCGTGGCTTCACATACCGCTCTCCAGATTCTTAGAGGCGCCAAGAAGCATGGCTTTAAGACTATTGCAGTGGCTGGAAGTGAGAGAGCTATGTTGTTTTATAGACAATTTTGGTTTATCGACGAGGTGTGGTCTGCAGACTTCTCCAACTTTAGGCCTGTTGCCGAAAAGCTAAGGGGTGAGAACGCCATAATGATACCCCACGGCTCATATGTGGAGTACGTGGGCTGGAGACAGGCGCTGGAAGCCCCTGTGCCCACCTTAGGCTGTAGGGAGCTAATAAGGTGGGAGGCAGACCAGTTTAAGAAAATGGAGTTACTAAAGTCTGCAGGTATTCCAACTCCCCGCCACTTTACATCTATCGAGGAGGTAGATAGAGTAGTTATAGTCAAGCTTTTTGGCGCCAAGGGGGGCCGCGGGTATTTTGTGGCAAGAGACGTAGAGGAGTTAAAAAAGAGGCTTGTGGCTGTTAGGGAAGGCCGCATACTCCAAGAGTATGTCTTCGGGGTGCCGGCTTATTATCATTACTTTGCGTCACCGGTCTACCACAGGGTGGAGCTCTTTGGGGCAGACATTAGATATGAATCTAATGTAGACGGGCGGCATTTCGGGCTTGTGGAGCCCACCTTTGTGGTTGTGGGAAATTTGCCCATGGTGTTAAGAGAGTCCCTCCTGCCGACTGTGTTAGAATACGGCGAGAGGTTTGCACACGCCGTGAGGGAAAAGGTGGGCTGCGAGCTGTCTGGCCCCTATTGTCTAGAGTCCATAATTAAAGACGACATGTCTATAGTGGTGTTTGAGTTCTCGGGCCGCATCGTGGCTGGGACAAATATGTACATGGGCTATGGGTCTCCCTATTCGGCACTATATTTCGACAGGCCTATGGACATGGGGGAGAGGATTGCCCACGAGATCAGAGAGGCTATTGCCAGGGGGAAATTAGAACAACTTGTGACATAAAAATATATATATTTATGTCTTTATATAGATGTGAAATGTGTCAAGACTGTAGGGTACGTCCCAGAGATTGGGCTGGGGACTTTTGGAACCGGTGGGGACTTCTGGTCTAGAGACAGCAGTAAACACCTGGGTTCAAGCATTGAGGAGAGGGCTTGAGCTAGGGCTGCGAATTATAGACACCTCTGAGCTATACGGCGCAGGACATACGGACGAACTTGTGAAAATTGCCGCAGCCGAGATATACAACGTCTATGTTGTCTACAAGATACAACCCCCGGCGGCGGCTCCAGAGGAGGTAACAAAGAGGGCTGTCATCGCCGCCGAGCGGCTTGGCAGAAGGCCTTGGATATTGATGTTTCACTGGACGCCTGTACACGTCCACATATGTGATGTAGTCAAGGCGCTGGAGACAGCTGTGGCGAAAGGGCTGGCGGAGCACTACGGTTTGAGCAACGTGACGTATAAACAGCTAACTGCCGCAATGACGTGCTTCAAGAAGATTGCCCCCGCCGCCGTGGAGAATAGATATAGCTTGAGATATAGGAGAGACGAGCTAGACGTCCTCCCCCTAACCCAAAGAGAGGGCATGTTATACCTCGCCTACTCTCCACTTGAGAGAGGGCTATTGGCGCTAGATCCCTACCTGGCCTCCATAGGGGCTAGGTACAACAAGACTGCGGCACAGGTGGCCTTAAACTGGTATCTAGCTATCCCCAACCTAGTCCCCATAGTGAAGTCCGGCAGCGTGAAGCATGTTGAGGAAAATGCAGGCGCGTTAGGGTGGGCGCTCGGCGAGAAAGACTGGAAGGAGATAGACAAGAGGTTTTACTCATACAGGCTAGAGATTTAAATATCCATTTCTTTATCCCAATGGTTATTTACGTCAGGGCAGACCGGTGGCTTTGTACAGGCTGTGGGCTTTGTCAAGGCGCCGTCTTTACCCTCGAAGATGGGGCGGTGGCCGTAAGGCCTGAGTATAGGTTTAACGGCTCAATAGAGGAGGGCATGGTGGGAGACGACCTGCTGCCAAATGTGCTAAAGGCGGCGCGGGCTTGTCCCAACGGCGGCATCCGTTGGCTACGTCGTGATCTCCTCTAGCCGCCTTGCCTCCACAGCTTCTCTGATTTCTATCGCAATCCTCCTCCCCATGGATATAGGCTTGCCGAAATAGAGCTTTGAGTACTGGCCCCCTACCCCCATATACGCGTTGGTCCCACCCCCAATCCTTGGCGCCACGTCGTACACCACTACCTCTAGACGTGGGGTGACCACAAACTGTAGGGTAAAGGGCCCTATGGCGCCCGGGGGCACAAGCCTCCGGGCCGCCTCCACAAAGCGGTGGCCTACATCAAACACCCTCTCTAGGAGAGACTCGCGGAGGGTTGCAGGCTCGTGGCCCACCTCCACGTATCTAACCTCTGGGTCTATGTCTAACTGGTCTCTTGCCGGGAGTCTATATACTCCATCGAGATTACTCTGTATCCTCCTGTCGAAGCTATGTAACTCTAGCCTCCTCCTCATTGCTGAGTAGAAAAAGTTGGCGTTAAAATGGGCGCCTAGCACAAGCTCCTCTATTGCAGCCTCCTTTAGGTCTTCCAGCTTTATAACTCCCGCCTCCGCAAGCCGCCTGGCCTTCCTCCACAGGTCTTCTCTATCTCTCGCAATAAAGAACCCCCTCTCCACCCGCCTCTCCGCCTCCGGCAGTTTTACAATTACAGGCCTGTCTACCTCATCTATGTGGAAAACCTTAGGCCGGGGGATGCCGCCCCCGTCTAGGAGCTTGTAGTAATTATGGGGCCCAGTCCTCTCCTCCCACCTTAGGAGAAATCTGTTGCCAAATATGGGCACTGGAAACTCTCTCTCGATGGCGTCATATCCCACATATACCGCAAAAGAGCGGTTTGGCACAAAGATGGCCTCCTCGCCTTTTAGCAGATCTACAACCTTCAGGATGTCTCTATATTCTTCCAACACCACAAGTCTGTCCACTACTGGAAATTCCCTATATGCCCTCTCCCGCCCTCTTTTAGCTATGGCAATAGTTTTAAACCCCTCGTCTTTCGCCCCATCTAAGACGTCTAACGCGCTGTGGGAAGCCAACACGGCTACAGACACCACGCAAGCTTCTTGTTGGGGTATATAGACTTTTTTGTAAACAGAGTGGCAATAGCTTTTTAAAAGAAGGTATATCTTTCACTTTATGGATCTCCTTTCTCCACTTTTTGCAGTAGTGTTAACATATAGAGAGGTGCGGGGAGACCGTTTGGGGAAGGTGGCTGAAGAGATGAAAAGATGTATAGAGGTGGTGGGGGGGAAGACGCCCATGTTTGTATTACATACATGTGGGAGAGTTGAGGCGTATCTATACGGCCCCTCTAGGGAGGAGGTGGAGCGTGTCGCCAAGGGGTATAGACGACATGTGGACAACGTGTCTATCCTCAAGGGTCTGGAGGCCGCCCGCCACCTGTTTCAAGTGGCTGCGGGACTTGACTCCATATTGATAGGGGAGACAGACGTATTAGGCCAGCTGGAGGAGGCATACGACAGACAAGTTAGGGCGGGCTACACCAGAGGTCTCTTAAAGCTTGTAGTGGAGAGAGCCATCCGCGTGGGCAAAAGGGTGCGGACAGAAACCAAGATCTCCCAGGGGCCTAGAGGCCTGGGCTCTCTCTCTATAATCTACGTCTCCAGGCTTCTAGACCTACAGAAAGCCAAGGTCGCCGTGTTTGGCACCGGGGCCCTGGGGGCAGGTCTAGCCATGGAGCTCGCCGCGAGGGGGGTCGGCAAGCTGTATGTACTAAATAGGACTTTCGAGAAAGCCCTAGAGGTGGCAAGTAAGGTGGGCGCCGAGGCCAGGCCCCTCACTAGAGAGGAGGTAGAGAGATGTCTGCTAGAATGCGACGTGGTGTTTTCCTCAGTACAGGTCTTTGAATACATAATCGACAGCGTGCCCCCCGGCGCTGCGACAAAAGTAGTCGTAGATCTGGGGGTCCCCAACAGCGTTGCGCCAAGCCTCCCCATAAAGGTGGTGCGGATAGAAGACCTGGGGGAATTAGCCAGCCAATTTAACGAGATGAGGCGGGAGGAGGTGGCAAAAGCCGAGGCTATAGTAGAAGAGGAGGTGGAGAAACTTCCCACATATATGGCGAGGAGATATGTGGAGGAGCTAGCGGCATCTCTCATAGAAAAGGCCATGTCTGTCGCCGAGGAGGAGGGCAACAGGGCGGGCTGCCCCACCGCAGTTCTAGCCGCCAGGACCACCATAAAGAGGACTCTTCTGCCCATAGTAGAAAAGGCGAAAGAGTTGGCTCAAGACGGGAGGCTTGAAGAGGCCGTAAAGCTGGTTACCTTCCTCAAGGAGCTTTACACCCCGACTTGAGGCAATAGTGGGGCCGCCGGGATTTGAACCCGGGGTCACGCGGACCCGAACCGCGCCTTAGTGGACCAAGTCCAATCCTACCAGGCTAGACCACGGCCCCCATTGTTCTAAAACTCTCTGTTTTAAATGTTTTGAAAAATGGGGTTATTTTTCCTTCTCCTTTTTCTTCTCCTCCACCTTTTTAGGCGGCGCGCACATGGCCCCCTTTGGTCTCTACTATTTAAACTTTATTAATTGTTACCCACATGAAGGTAAGGGTTAGGGGGGTTTACGCCACGGCGTTAACCAAGCTGTCACTTGAGTGGGGGTTTAAAGTCGTGCAGCCAACAGAAAAGATCAGAGAGAGATTTAAGCTAGAAGAGGACCTCTCCCCGCCCGATATTACCATCAAGGACCACGAGTCGAGAAGTGGGGTGGCTATAATTGGGAAGTGTGACCCACTGAGGAGTTTTGTAGAAAAACTCGTGGAGTATCTCGACCCCTTTGTGGCCTACTCAGACATGGGGCTTCACGACGTCTTTACGGGGAAGGCCCTAGAGGGAGGTTTCGTCGAGGCGCCAGGCGGTCTTGTGCTTAAAGTTCCGCCTCCCTATTTGCCCACACCTGGCTCCATCCAGGTTTTCACGGTGGTAAGACCCCCCATAGGGCAAGAGGGGGGTCTCGCCGTGCCGGAAATTGTGGTGGAGGGGGACTACATGGAGCTAAACACCATGGGAGGGGTGAGATACAGTAGGCACATCCCGCAGGTAGATAGGTTCAGACTTGGCCTCGTCGCCACTAGGTTAAGGCTCGGCGGGCTTGGCCTTAAGTTCAAATCGTCGGCTAGATATGCGGCTGAAGACGTGTTGATTCAAGAGGCTGAAAGGTTGTATCAAGAGATACAGAGTCTCGCCAACGCCACGGGGATTTTGAGAAGAGGCCGCTGCGTCGCCGTGGTTTTGTTCGACAAAGTGGCTAAGGAGAGGCTAGACGCGGCGAGGTCGACAGTTGTGCCAACTGTCAGAGGCCACCACGCGTTGAGGGCGCAGGGGATGGGCAGATGTCTCGACCTGCTAGACCACGTGGGGGCAGATGTCTACGAAAGGGCAGCTGCATTCTTGGCGCGGGGATATATAGAGCTGTGGCACATAAAGCCCTGGGGGAAGGTGGTTAAGATGCGGGGAGAGGCTCTGGGCTTTAAAGACGGCGTGTTGGTTGTGAAGAGAGCCCTCAAGCCAGGTGGGGTTTTAGACGGCATTGGCGTCAAGATCGGCAGGGGCTATTACGCACTGACTTGTGTATCTAGAGATGTGGTTCATACCTACTACACCCCCGAGGGCCAGATGGTGGGGACCTACATAAATATAAACACAGAGCCGGAGCTAGGGCGTAGGGTTATATACATAGACCTGCTGGTAGACAAGGCCTATGGCCCAGACGGGGTGGAGAAGGTGTTAGATCTGGAGGAATACCACAAATTCCGACACATGTTTCCCCAACGGTATAAAGACCTCCCCATGCCAAGAGGAAAAATGGTCTGTACAGAAGGGGGGCTTAAAGCTCTTTCTCAGTCTGACGCCGCTTGACAGCTTGGTCGAAAACAATCCAGTTTCTATACCACAGCTCGTTAACCTTCTTTAATTCTGTCAAGATGAGTTTAGTTAACTCCTTGGCAGTTATAGACTCTCTATCGTCTACATAACATTCTATCTTCTTGGCGATTTTTCGCGCCACCTCGGCGGGTGCCCCCGCCTTGAGTATACTTACCACAATTTTCTCGGGGATAAACTCCTCCTCACGGCCGTCTCTCTTAATTACCTTCACCATATAATCTTCAATTTATTTAAAGATAAATGCCCCCTCTGTCATCTGTGCCACCTTGACCTCAGCCCTCAAGCCCTCTTCTAAATAAGCCCTGGCCATTGCCGCCTTTACAGCATCGCTGTGTTTCTCATCTACTAACGCCACGACGGCGGGCCCAGCCCCAGAGAGGGCAACTCCAAAGGCCCCGGCCTCTTTGGCGTATTTTTTCACCCTATAGTAGCCCTGTACATACGGCGCCCGGGCCGGCTCCACCACCTCATCCTCCATGCCAAGGGCGGCAGTTCTGGGGTCTGAGTAGGCAAATCCGGAGACCAACGCGGCCACTTTAGCCAGCTGGCTTACATATCTCCTAAACTCCACCTCTTTTGGCAATACACTCCGCATGATTTTTGTCTTTTCTGGAACTGGCGGCACGTCTGGCACTCCAATCACGAAGAAAAACCGGGGGGAAAACCTAACCACCTCCAGGGGGGATGTGGAGATCAGCACCACTGCGCCGCCTAGAGCGGCTCCAGCCACGTTGTCAAAATGTGGCGACCCCGCGGCGGCGGTTTCGCCAAGTCCCGCAGCCTCTATGGCGATTCTGTAATCTATCGACATTCCAGCCTCATATAGAAAAGCGGCTATGGCGGCAACTGCCGACGCCCCGCTGCTACCCAGCCCCCTGGCGATGGGGATCCTGTTGTTCACCTCTACCTCCACCTGTCTACATATGCCCAACCTGTCGAAAAGAGCCCTGAGGGCTGCAGCCACAGTGTTGTGCGGCCCGGGGTTGTACTCCCGAAATCTGACATCTACGCCACATCCAGACTCAATTTTCACATAGGCCTCGGCAAAATACGCGTCGTGCGCCACAGCCACTATGTCAAAACCTGCGCCTAGGTTGGCGCTAGTGGACGGAGCCTTTCCGTAGTTACAAGACATTAATGGGTGAGAATTGAGGTAAATAAAAGACCCACGGCCCCCAGCCGTCGGCGCCGACGTGGCCAACAACACCAGACGGGTTGGCCCGTCCAGTGCCGTTGGCCATCCCCCCTGGCCACACGTGGGTTTAGCCCACATGTGGCGAGCCCGGGGGCGGCTGGGAGCCGTGGGCTGTCTATATAACAATAGACACATATAACATTATTTACATAATACATATATAATATATCTCTTAGAAATTTGGTATTACCCTATATATTATTAAAGGGTAGTTTAACTACTTGTCATAACGAAATTTTTTAAAGATGGGGTAAAGTCAGCGTTATGGAGAATCTACTGTTTATTATTACAAACATCCTCGGCGGTTTTTATCTCGCCGTTATTATTGGGGGAATAACCAAACGGGTGAGGAGGCCGGATTTGCCCGAAGCTGAGAACTACCTAGTTGTAGTGGTTACTGTAGGCACCCCAAAGGTGCTGCCGGCACTTAGAGAGACGGTGACGCGGCTTGAGCAGCTTGGCCTACGTTATGTAGTGGTGTCTTCAAACGTCCTACCTTTTAGAAACGTCATCTTGGTGCCCAGAGAGGAAGATGGGAGTAAATACAGGGCAGTCTTATATTTTGTGAAGAGATACGTACGGGAGGATACATGGTATATATTTCTCGACGATGATAGCTACCCGTTAGATAGGACATTTCTAAAAGATATCGCCTACTATAGCTCTCTGGGCTGTGTGGCGGGAAACGGCGTATTGGTACCACGACCTGGGAGGTCTAAGCTAGCCTACGCCCTAGATTGGGTCCGCTATTTTGACGACTTAACCCGTTTCCGTTTTGCCCTAGAGGTCTTAAGAAAGCCCATATTTGGGATACATGGCGAGTTGTTAATCGTCAGGGGGGACGTGTTGAAAGAGGTGTGGCCAGCCATGGGGGAGAGCGTCACTGAGGACTTCCGCCTCGCCATGGAGCTCCTAAAGAGAAAATACAAGACCTTCCAGTCCGCCACCAGGGTGTCTATAAAAAGCCCAAACTCGTTAGGCGATTTCATACGTCAGAGAGCCAGATGGGCTAACTCCCTAAGGGATATGGTCACATATAAAAACGCTTCAGCTCTTATGGCCACTACTGCCTCAATAGCCATGTGGGTTACGGCACCTCTCTGGCTGATATACGGAGTGAATCTAGCCATGTTGGTAACAATCTACTTCTTAGCAATATATACCTACAGCAGCATTAAGGCTGGGAGGTATGTAATAGACGTATTACTAATGTCGCTACTAGAGCCAATAGCCATGTCTATAGGACTGGCGAGACGCATGAGGCAGTTCTACGTAATTGACAAGACTTAAATATAGACATGTTTAAAATTGGCGAGCCGCCGTAGTCTAGCGGTTAGGATGGCGGGTTGTGGACCGCCAGGGGCAAAGTCCCGTTGACCCGGGAGGGATAACCCCGGGAGTTCAAATCCCGGCGGCGGCCCCACCCAAACTTAAAAACATGTATCTAACCGCTCCCATGCTTAAAGTAGAGAGCCGCGGCCCGTTGTTAAGACTTGTATACACCAAGGGCGAAAAAGAGGCCGTGGCCGTGGGCCCCGTGTCGGACTTCCCCACGTTGTTAGGCCTATTTGTGGCGCAGATGGCTAGAGAGGAGTTTGAAATCGACGATATATGCACAGCGTTGAGACAAGTGGCGGAAAAAAAGTTATTTCCTCCTAAGTAGCGCCACTATTACGCCAACTATAAGCAACGCCAGTATGGCCACAGCCTCTATTGGAAACGTCTGTGGCTGCGGGACGGCTATGGGCGACGTGGCGGCTTCAGTTGGAACTGGAGTTGTCTCGACGGGTCTTGTTTCCACCTGTGGAGAGGTGGTAGTGGGTGTTTGTGGCGGAGGTGTGGTGACAGTAGGCGTGGCTATTTGCCCTATTTGCACCACTTGAGGCCTGCCGCCGGGGGGAGTTATCTCAAGCGCCGTGGGCCCCCTGTATTGGAACCGGTAGATATAGACGGGCTGTTCCTCTAGATAAGACGCCAGCACCCTACTTCCGTTTATTGTCAAAAACGGTATCCCCACCTGGCTGTCGTCAGCCCTAATGTTGACAGTCACCACGTCGCCTGGCGTCGGGCTTCTAGGTAGGATACGTTCAATTTTTACAACTGGCGAGGGGTCGTAGCTGCCTAACACAAGCCATATGGGGGTTCCCGAAGTCCTGAAGACATATCTGTCGTATTTACCCAAGGGGTGCCGTAATGTATTAACTAACTCCGCCGATCCCTGTAGGGCCTTAACCCCGTCGAGGTTGGGGGGTAGGTCTATCGAGATCTCTCCCTTTATGAACTCGCTGTTTGTATATATCTGCGCCGCCTTGAAGCCCCACGTGATTACTGCAAAACTCTTATGTGTCCACACCTCCCTACCCACTTCCACCCTGCCGTCTGGATAGACGGCATAGGTCCTAAAGCCGTGGGAGGTGTCTATAGAGCCGCCGAGCGTCCTGCTGGTGACGAAATACGTGCCGTTTATCAACACCGTGGAGTTTCCACTGTGTACATGTCCAGACACCACAAGTGCCACTCCATACCTGATGGTCACGTCGAGAAATCTCTCGTATGTACGCCTATTTTGTAGATAGCTCGTGTAGACAAGGTAGTAACTCCTCCTGCCTGTCGGGTCTTGATTTAACCTATCTACATCCTGGGGGCCTCTATATATCTCCTCCATAAAGCCGTCCCTCATGTAGAACGGCGGGTGGTGTACCAGCACTATCTTCACCTTGTCTGGATATCTCCGCAGCACGTTTTCGTAAAACTCCACCACGTCGTCAGTGAGAAATCCGTTAAAGCCGCTGCTTAGCCCCACCAGTAGGTAGGGCCCCACCACTCTATACCAGAGGGGAGGCCCCACAAACCTCCTGTAGTTTGCCAAAGCCTCGTCGCCGGCGTACTCGTGGTTGCCAGGGATGACAAATGTGGGCTTTGTGATCAACGTGGCGTATTTTACAAACAGCTGGTAGTGCCAGATCTGGCCGCCTACGTCCACCTGGTCTCCAGTAAATAGGACCACGTCGTAGGGGCCCGAGCTGGCGACTAGCACCGCATGTATCAGCCTATATACAGAGGCCATGTCTAGCTCTACGCCCATGTGGGCATCTGTGAGCTGAATTATTTTGAGGGGCCTACTTATGTTGCCAACCCAGACGGCCTTGGGCTCGTAGAGCTCTCCATTTACCACAAGGTCGTAAAGCCCCGGCTTTACGCCAGTTGGCACCTTTGCACGTATGGTGGCGCCATCTGTCACATATTCTAGAGATATGGGGGCGACGCCCGGCGCGGTTAACGACACAGACTTTACCGCAGTTGGCTCGCTAAGCGTTATGTTAAACCAGCCGCCTGGCTCGACATATGTGGGAACTGCCCAACGTGGGTCAACAATAGAGGGAAAAACAAGTGCGGCTAATAGAAAAAAGAGGAGTAAACCCCTCATTTCTTTCTAGTGGCGAGCACAATAGCCACAATGGCTAGAACTAACGCGGCGAGCGACCCCACAAAGGCCATAGTTCTGGCGTTGTTGGCCTCCGTGGTTGCGGCATTTAGCAGCCTAGATAGCTCATCGATCTTCCTGTTTGCAGAGTCTAGCTGGGCTGTAAGCTGGTCGATCTTTGCCTGCAGGGCGTTTACCTCCTTTCTTAACGCCTCTGTGACAGCCTTCTCTACTTGGCCCACCTGTTCGCCTAGCTTTGCCAGCTCTTTTTGTGTAGATTCCGTCGATGCGGTTAGCTGTATGATAGTGGCCAGCTCGCGATAGTTGCCAGTAGCCCATAGCAACACGTTACGTAGAAATCTCGGCCCGTCTAGCTGCACGCCGTAATACATCGGGGCGACTCCGGGCTCGTAGCCGCCATATGGCGTCTCGCCGGATATGATAAACACGCTGCCGCCTGGCATAAACTCCAGCGCCATGAGGGCAAAAACCCCCTGGTCGCCGGCCTTATGTGCCTTCCCGTCTCTCCCCTTGCCGTCTGCAGAAGTTCTATGTTCCACAATGACGCCATTTTCGGTAGTCTTCGCAACTACGTGGATGTTGTTATAATGCCTACCCACCTCGGGCGAGGTGGCTGGAACCCACCTGCCGTCTGGCAGCACTACAGCCACGGCGCCGGGGCCGTGGAAGAGCACCCTACTTGCCATAAAGCCCAAGAAGGAGAGAGAAGGCGGCGGCGACACCACGCCGACTACTCGATAGCCAGCCTTGGCGTTGTGTTTTGGATCCTCCACAGAGACGTAATCCACCCGTAGGCGGGAGCCGAGATATTCGGCAATGTCGTTACACGCCACTTGTGACTCCTCAGAGCCCTGGGCTGGGTAGTCAGAATCTGCGGCACACCACAAGACCTTCCCGCCTGCGTCAAACCACTTCTTCAACGCGGCGAGCTCTGCCTCTGTAAGCGGCTTTGGGGGCTGGCCTAACACAACCACCTTATATTTCGCCAGATCTACAGTAGACAGATCGCCGTATATAAATACGGCAAGTCTGGAGGCGTTCAGCCTACTTAACACCGGGTCTAGCCGTGCCCCGGGCGAGACTAGTATATGTAGCTCCGCAAAGTCGACAACCGCCAGCGGGTTGGCAGTCCTATTGACCCAAAAGTCAAGCCCCTTCGTGATTTCGCCGTGTGACACGTCGACAAGCACCGGCACCGCAAGTTGTTGAGCCAGTACAAAAAATGCGGCTAACAACAAGACTGGGGGTATTAACAGCCTGCCCATATGCCACGCGACGAGGTGGCTTAAAAAAGATTTTTCGTATGAAACATATGCAAAATATTTTTTAGTATATACACATCTGTTATCATGAAAAAACTAGCCTTTTTGGCGATAGCCATCGCCGCGCTGTTAGCAGCTATTATCTACCTACAGAGCCCAGCCCCTCCCACAGAGACGCCGCCCGAGACGTCGCCCACGCCCACACAGGCCACCCCCATCACAACAGTCCCACCGTCCCCCACGGCCCCCGTCACTACGCCCACGCCGCAGCCTCAGCAGTGTTCCCAACTAGAGGTCTTAACTAGACATCCCACAGACATCTTAGATGCCACCAGGTCGTTATTTCTAAAAAGCGAAGTCGCCAGGAGGTACGGCATTAAAGACGTGAAGTTTAGACCTGTGCCAGCTGCACAGTGGATACAGATAATTAAAGCTGGCGGCGCAGATGTGGCGTGGGGGGGAGGCCCCACAACATTTGACACACTTTACAAAGAGGGCCTCTTGTCCCCACTGGAGGGAAGTGAGGTCAAGACAGCTCTAGCACAGATACCACATGCCATAGGCGGTATGCCCATGGTGAGAACTGGCCCAGATGGGAAGGTCTACTGGGTCGCGTGGGCTATCTCTAGTTTTGGCCTCACGATAAATGCCAAGGTCCTCCAGTTGTTAAAACTCCCCGAGCCAAAAGACTGGGTTGATTTGACCACTTTTGACTACGGCAGAGCTGTGCTGGCCGGCTACCCGGCCGTGGGGCTGGCCCAGCTAACTAGGTCGACTAGCACCACGAGAATGGCTGAGATCGTGTTACAGGCATACGGCTGGGGGGAGGGGTGGCGTGTGATAAAGCTAACTGCCGCCAACGGCAAGATCTACGCCGGGAGTGAGCCGGTGAGAGATGACGTAATTGCGGGAGGGATCGGCGTGGGGTGGACTATAGACTTCTACGGCTATACAGCCCAGCTGCAAAACCCAGACGCTAAATACATATTGCCTCGACTTACTTTAATCAACGGGGACCCCATAGCGGTGGTGGCTAACACGAGGTGTAGAGAGGCGGCCGAGGCCTTTGTGGCCTGGGTGTTGACAGAGGGGCAGGTGGTTGTATTTGACCCGAAGATCAACAGGATGCCTATAAACCCAAACGTCTTTAACACGCCAGAGGGGCAGAGGAGGCAAGACCTCAAGGCGTTTTACAGCCAGCTGCGGGAGCTTAGAGGTATAGAGTTCAACGAGTCTCTAGCCCTCGCGGTGGAGTACGTAGTTATGTACTACTTTGACGCCGCCGTGACTGACAACCACGACGTGCTTCAGAGGGTGTGGGGCAAGATAGTGAAGGCTTATCTAGACGGCAAGATAGATAGAAATACGGCAGAGGCGTTGGCAAGAGAGCTGGCCAAGCCTGTCACATTTATCGACCCGGAGAGCGGGAAGCCCGTAACGCTTACGTTAGAATACGCCATCTCTATTAACGAGAGAGTAGCTAAAGACCCCACCTATCGCGACAAGATATACGCCGCGTGGCGTGAGGCGGCGAGAAGGCAGTACCTAGAGGTGGAGAAGAAAGTTTAGAGTATAAACCCGTACCTCGTTTTTAACACCCTCGTAGTTAGCATAATTGCCGTAATCTGTATTGCCACAAGCAGTAAGCCCAGCGTGGCTGCCTCCTGCACGCCGTAGACGCCGCTTTCAAACCGTTCTTTCATAAAGGCCGTGATGGGCATGGCGGTGTCTGCCCCCACGCCTTTTAGCGTCCCGAGAGTTATGCTGAGAGAGACCTCGCTCGTGATGTATACAAAGCCTATTAACGCCCCGCTGAGTATATTTGTTGTCAGAAGGGGGATAAGTATCCTCCGCGCCACTCCCGCATAGCTATCGCCGAGATTCATAGCCACCTCCTCCATAGATCTGTGAATTTGCAGCAAGCCGGCATATATGCTTCTAACTACAAAAGGCAGCTTTCTGACGGCATAGCCGACGATAAGATATAGCTCTGGGTGCCTCAAGGGGTTTAGCCACTCTCCCAACGGGGTGTCTCTAAGCGCGGTGGAAAGCTGTAGGGAGGTGAGGAAGTAGGCGTATGCCACCACCAGCCCAGGTATGGCTATGGGCATTGTGGCTAAGGCATCTAGGGCATCTGCGCGGGTGCCTTTAGACCTACTTGCGGCGACTGCAATTAGAAAGCCTACTGCCACCATAATCGCCGTGGCGGAAATGCCGTAGTACATAGTGTTAACAATGCCGCGTCTAAACGCCTCGTTTTCTACAATCCACCCCATATGCAGCACGAAGTTCTCAAGCGTTAAGGACTCCGGCAGCGGCGAGGTTGTCCACCTCTCCGCAAATACGAGGGTGATGGCGCCCATAAGCGGCGACGTGGCGATAATTACCAACGGGAAGGAGGCCGCTATCATTGCCTTCCCCATGAGGCCAGGTCTGTAGGCCTTTGGCCTAAGCTGGCGGATCAACATGGCGTATTGCCTAAGGCTCACGTATTTACGTACAGCCAAAAAGGCCGAAATAGAGATGGAGAGCAGTATTAACGCCAGGAAGGCGGCGACGGGGCTCACCTGCCCCCTTACCTGGTCCAAAAAGTTGCTGTATACCTGGTAGGCCAGCAGCTTTCTTGCGGCTGGGTCGTCTTGGAAGATTATGGGCGCAGCCACGTCGTCTATAGAGAAGATAAACACGAGCACAAAGGCGGCGGCGAGGCCGGGGGTGGCTAGTGGCAACACCACGTCTCTTACTGCCCTCTTCTCGTCTGCGCCAAGGTTGTTTGCCACCTCCTCTAACGTGGGGTCTACCCTAGTTAACGCCGCGTAGATATTTAGGTAGGCTATGGGTAGGAACATAAGCGACTGGACGATGGCCACGGCGGCCAGGCCGGAGATCTCCACCCTAAGGGGCAGATGTAACGCCTCTAGGAGCCAGTTTAAAGTCCCCCACCTGGGGTCGAGAAACTTCCTAATTACATACGCCGTGGCGAAAGGCATTACGATTAGCGGCAATGTGGCCAAAATGCCTAATAACGTCCGGCCGGGGAAGACATATTTAGCTAAGACATACGCCAGGATGAAGCCCAGTGTCGTGTCTATAAGGGCAACCAGCGACGCCACCCAAAGGCTGTTTAACACCACGCCGAGGTCTGGCCCACGTATTACCAACACCGGGGGCTCCACCTCTCTTATAAAGACGGCGTTTCTAAAGGCCTCCGGCGTGGGGTTTATGTAGAAGGGGTCTGTCACCAGGGTGTATACCTCCCCGATACCTGCCAACACCTGCCAGAAGACTACAGAAAGTGGAAACACCAGGAGGAGCCCTAGAAATATGTATCCCAATAATGTAGATAGCTTGATAAACATCATCTATACGCCCTAGCTTTTAGAATCTCCACATATGTCTCCTCGCCCCTCACGACTGGGGGCTTGGGGCCCTCGGCCTTGATCTTATGGTCTCCACATCTCAACGTGGTTTGGTAAAACCTGCCGAGAAGCGTCACCTCTTCTACAACACACCTCACCTTGCCGCCGCCTACATAGACGTCTTCCAGCCTAGCCACCACGTTTACCACCTCGCCCGGGTTAACTCTATGCGGGGCCTCCGCCTCAACTAAAAACCCCACGTCTACAACCACCACCTCGCCCCTACTCTCCACCACACTTCCCCTCAACACGTTAGACCTCCCGAGGAAGGTGGCCACAAATAGGTCTTGGGGCTTGTGATATATCTCCTCAGGTGTGCCCACTTGTACAACCCTGCCGGCGTTCATCACGGCTATGCGGTCTGCCACAGCCATGGCCTCCTCCTGGTCGTGAGTGACGTATAGAGTCGTTATGGAGAGCTTTTTCGCAATTTTACGTATCTCTTCTCTAAGTTCTACCCGCAGCTGGGCGTCTAGATTGGCGAGAGGCTCGTCAAGTAGCAAAACCTGTGGCTCCACCACTAGCGCCCTCGCCAGCGCCACCCTCTGTTGCTGTCCGCCGGAGAGCTGGTAGGGCCTCCTCCCCTCTAGCCCCGACAGGCCCACTAGTTCTAACACCACCCCCACCCTCCGCCTTATCTCTCCATCTGGCATCTTTCTGAGCTTTAGGCCGTAGGCCACGTTCTCAAATACGGTCATATGTGGCCACAAGGCCCACGTCTGTGGCACCACTGCGGTATTTCTCTGTTGGGTAGGCAGCCTTGTGACGTCACGCCCGTCGAAATATATACGGCCGGAGGTGGGCTCCTCGAGGCCGGCCACCAGTCTGAGCAGTGTGGTTTTCCCACAGCCCGAGGGCCCCAGCCCGGCTAGGATTTCGCCGTCGCCAATTGTGAGATCTATGTCGTCTAGAGCCACAACCCCGCTGTCGTAAACCTTCCGCAATTTCTCAATTTTGACGACAGTCACGAGATTGGACGCTGATATATATTTATACTTAGTTCATATTCAACGCGGAGATTAAGAAATTTATATACACCCCATATGTTAGCTATGTCTTTCACCTATCCCGACGCCATTATCTCCACCGCTGGGCATGTAGACCACGGGAAGACGCAAGTTACCTACGCGCTATCTGGGACGTGGGTTATGAGACATAGCGAGGAGATTAAAAAGGCTATGACCATAAAGCTGGGCTATACCCAGATAGGTATTTACGACTGCGGTGTGGAGTATTTCTACTCAGACGGCATACTTCAAGGCCAGAGATGTCCCAACGGGGCTGAGCCCAAGCTGGTAAGGAGGGTCTCTCTACTCGACGTGCCGGGACACGAGGTGTTAGTGGCGACAATGGTCTCCGGCGCTGCTGTGGTAGATGGCGCCATCTTGGTGGTAGACTCCTCCCAGCCCGTCCCCCAGCCCCAGACGTTAGAACACTTCACGGTGTTAGACATAATAGGGGTGAGACACCTGGTGGTAGCTCAAAACAAGATAGACCTAGTCACAAGGGAGAAGGCTCTGGAGAATTACGAACAGATAAGGTCCTTTCTCGCCGGCACCTGGGCCGAGAGGGCAAAAATTGTGCCGGTATCTGCATTACATAAGGTAAATATAGACGCCTTGGCGACATATGTCGCAAAGACGATACCAAAGAGAGAGGGGGATCTGGGGAGGCCCGCCAAGCTTTTAGTTTTGAGAAGTTTTAATGTCAACCTGCCGGGCACCCCGCCGGAGAAGCTCAGAGGCGGAGTTCTCGGCGGCACGTTAGTACAGGGGGTGTTGAGAGTAGGCGACGAGATTGAAATTAGGCCAGGCCTAAAGATAGATAAGCCCAAGCCGGGGTACCAGCCCATATATACAAAAGTGCTCAGTATTGAGTACAGCGGCTATAAGGTAGACGAGGCGAGACCCGGGGGGCTCGTGGGGGTTATGACCGGCCTAGACCCAGCTCTCACAAAGGCAGATGCCCTCTCGGGCGTGGTTGCCGGAAAGCCAGGCACGTTGCCGCCAGTGTGGACTTCTATAGAGATTGAAGCTAAGCCCATGCCTAGAGCTGCTGAGGGCAAACTTGAGCCCTTTAGACAAAACGAGACCGTGCTCGTGGCCGCAGGCCCGGCTACAGTTTTCGGCATTGTGCAATCCGTAAGGAAAGACGTGGTGACAGTCGCGCTTAAGAAGGCCATATGTGTTGAACAGGGGTCTAAAGCCGTGTTGATTAGACAGGTGAGAAATAGGTGGATTGTGACAAACTACGGCGTGTTGAGAGGGGGAACTGTGGCGCTTGAATAGCGGCTCAGCCCGCGGAATATATCTCACTGGTCAATAGGGGGCAAGTCGTCTTCACAGCCTTAATAGATAATAACAACTCTACTTTATGTGTGTTCTCCGCGTCTGGCCCCCTGGGGGGGAGGAGTGGGCGGCTGTGGGGGTGTTGCTATGGGGAGACAAGATGCTTTTGATTAGACGTGTGGAGAGAGATGGAGATCCGTGGTCTGGACAGGTGGCATTCCCCGGCGGGAGGTGGAGGCCTGGAGAAGACCTGCTAGATACGGCAAGAAGAGAGGTGGAGGAGGAGACGGGGCTGAGGCCACTTGGGCTGTTTGGAGTGTTGGACCCCCAGAGTCCCAGCAATGCGCCGTGGCTCAAGGTGGTGCCCTTCCTGTTTACAGAATGGGAGGGGGACCTGAGGGTCAACCCGGGGGAGGTACAGGAGGCGCGGTGGGTGTCACGCGGCGAGTTGGCGGAGTGGCAGTGGGGAGACAGGCCTGCATTTAAGGCAGGCAGCTGGATCATCTGGGGTCTTACCTACAGGATTTTAAAAAGGCTTTTTGATTGCAACGTGTTTTAAGTTTATATAATTAGGTCGGGGGATATATGTGGCCTGCGAGCTAGAGGCCGTGGGGCGTTTCCACGTGTTGGAAGGACCGCGGGTGAAAATT
Organism: Pyrobaculum sp.; assembly: GCA_046293555.1. Lineage (GTDB taxonomy): Archaea > Thermoproteota > Thermoprotei > Thermoproteales > Thermoproteaceae > Pyrobaculum. The sequence continues at coordinate 33,132 of JBKBOT010000001.1, forward strand.
AGGGCGTCTGCCGCCCGGGCGCTAGTGGAGAGACACTACGGCGTCGTGGGGCACGCCGCCGTGGAGCTCTGTAGGTGGACTAAAGAGGCGATGGGGGGAGGCAAGTCTTGCTACAAGGTGAAGTTTTACAACGCGCCGGCTGGGGGGTCACATAGATGTGTAGAGATGAGCCCAGCGGGTCTAATATGTAGCAACCGTTGTGTCTACTGCTGGAGACCTACAGAGGAGTTTGACGTAATTGAGCTAGAGGGGAGGCACTACATGGAGCCAGAGGAGATCATAAGGGGGGTGTTAGAAGAAAGGAGGAGGTTGCTGTCTGGCTACTGGGGCCACCCACAGGGGCGGTTGAGGATTAAAGAGGCGCTTACGCCAACCCACTGGGCCATCTCGCTCTCCGGAGAGCCCGCCATGTACCCCAAGTTACCTCAGCTAATTAAAGCCATAAGATCTCTTCCGCACACTAAGTCCATATTTCTTGTGACAAATGGACAACATCCAGAAATGTTGAGAAGACTTATGGAAGAAGACGCCCTGCCCACACAGCTGTATCTCTCCACAAATGCCCCCAACGAGGAGCTGTACTACAGGATAAACGTGCCGGTAGCCCATAGAGAAGAGGCGTGGAGACGCTGGCTGGAGTCTCTAGACCTGTTGGCCAAGATGCCCACTAGGACGGTCCTCAGGATAACTCTAATCCGTAGCCTAAATTACGACGGGAGATATATCCCACAGTTTGCACAAATTGTAAAGAGGGGCAGCCCCCATTTTGTGGAGATAAAGAGCTATATGTACCTAGGCCACTCCACATATAGGCTAGAGAGAGGAGACATGTTGACACATGAGGAGGTTAGAGAGTGGGCCCTCAAGCTGTTAAAAGAGCTGCCCGGATTTAAGTACATGGACGACGACGAGCCAAGCCGTATTGTGGTGTTACAAAACGTGGAGAGATATGTGGACAGATGGATAGTGCCGCCTTGATGACATACGACGAGATTTCGGCAGGCGTTGTGGTGTTCTACAGGGGGGGAGAGGTGGAGTACCTCCTGCTTCACTACCCGGCGGGCCATTGGGATTTCCCAAAGGGAAATATAGAGCCGGGCGAGAGCCCAGAGGGGGCTGCCTTAAGAGAGGTAAGAGAGGAGACGGGGCTTGAGGTAAAGCTGTTAGATGGATTTAAGGAGGAGATAGAATATATATACGTCAAGGGGGGTAGAAGGGTGAGGAAAAAGGTGGTTTTCTTCCTCGGGGAGGCTGGCAGCAAAGAGGTAAGGCTAAGTTGGGAACATAAGGGCTATATATGGCTCCCCTTCGAGAAGGCGTTAGCCCGTCTGACTTATAAAAACTCGAGGCAGGTGTTGACAAGAGCCAATAGGTACATCAAGGCCTTCTCTCAAGGCGTCTTGTAATCTCCCTCACTTCTTTGAGACATTTCTCAATTTCGTCACCTGGCGGCACAACGTCTTGCATAACCCCACGTAGGAACTCGTCATATGCCGACAGGTCTAACAAGCCGTGTCCCGAGAGATTAAAGAGTATGGCCACCTCCTGCCCCCTCCTCCTGGCCTCTAAAGCCAGATCTATAGCGGCCTTGACGGCATGTGCCGACTCCGGCGCTGGGATAAACCCCTCCGTGGTGGCGAAAAGCTTGGCCGCCTCAAATACCTCCCTCTGGCCGTAGGCCACTGTCTCCACCTCTCTATGTTTGACTAACAGCGAAAGCGTGGGGGCGCAGCCGTGGTATCTCAGCCCTCCTGCATGTATTGGAGGCGGCTTGTACGTATGGCCTATGGTGTACATTTTTATCAACGGCGTGAGTCCAACCGTATCGCCGAAGTCGTATAGATACTCGCCTCTAGTGAGTGTAGGCACCGCGGCGGGCTCTACCGCGACAAACCTCACCTCTTTTTCCGCCTTCCCCACCTTCTTCTCGTAGTAAAACGGCCAGAAGAGGCCAGAGAAAGAGCTCCCCCCGCCGCATGCCCCCACCACGTAGTCTGGATAGTCTCCAAATTGGCGTATTTGCTCCAGTGCCTCCAGCCCTATTACCGTCTGGTGTATCAACACGTGGTTGAGGACAGAGCCTAGGACGTATTTAGCCCCGCTCTTTACGGCGTCTTCCACAGCCTCCGAGATGGCTATACCCAACGAGCCGGGGTGTTGAGAATCCTCGCTGAGGAGCCTCCTTCCGGCTTCAGTCCTGTCGCTAGGGCTTGGCACCACCTCTGCCCCCCAGAGCTCCATTAACACGCGGCGATAGGGCTTTTGTAAATAGGAGGCTCTCACCATATAGACAGTGGCCTTTACCCCAAAAAACGACGCGGCGAAAGCCACCGAGGAGCCCCACTGGCCGGCGCCTGTCTCTGTGGTCACTCTCCCCACGCCCTCTTTAGCCACGTAATACAGCTGCGGCACTGCGGTATTGGGCTTGTGGCTCCCCGGTGGCGACACGCCTTCAAACTTGTAGTAAATCCGGGCGGGGGTTTTCAACGCCTCTTCCAGGCGGCGTGCCCTCATTAATGGCGTTGGCCTCCAGATTAGATATACCTCCCGCACCTCTTTAGGTATGGCGATCCACCTCTCCTGTGAGAACTCCTGCCGCACTAACTCTTTGGCGAATAACACCTCAAATTCCGGCGGCTTTACCGGCTCGCCGTTTGGTTTTAAATACGGCGGGAGGGGGCTAGGCAGGTCTGGCGCTATGTTATACCAACGGGTGGGGACTAGCCACTCCTCTAGCGCACGCATATATAGAAAATCGGCCCACTATATAAACATGCAGCAGAGATGTGGTGATGTTTAGAAGTAGGAAGGAGCTAGAGCTCTTTGTGGAGTCAATACCCACTTTTAAGAAGCCTAAGCTACATTTAGAACAATACCCAACAGACGCGGCGCTGGTGGCCACGGCCGTGTGGGATGCCCACATGAGGGGCCTACTTCACACAGTGTTAGATCTAGGCTGTGGCACCGGGAGGTTTGCCATATCCGCGGCAGCCACGGGCGCGACATATGTCTTATGTGTCGACATAGATCCAGAGGCGTTATTACTCGCAAAAAGGGCGGCGGAGCGATTTGGCCTAGAGGCAGTGGATTTCCTAACTGCCCACGTGGCCCGGCTATATGTGAGAAGGAGGTTTTCTGTAGTTTTCCAAAACCCCCCATTTGGCATTTGGGGCGAGAGGGGTGTCGACATCTCTTTCCTCAAGGCCGCAGTTACACACGGCGAGGTGGTATACACAATACACAAGTTAGCCACCTTAGACCACATAAAGAGGACTGTGGAGAGGTGGGGCCTCAGGCTGGAGGTGGTGGAGAGGTCCACATTAGCCATAAAGCCCATGTATAGACACCACAGGAAGAGGATACATAGGGTAGAGGTCTTTCTAGCGGTGGTAAAAACTTAAATGCCAAAAAGCCTGGGTCTCTGTGGTGCACATCCCCGTGGAGGTCAGAAGGAGGGTCGCCAAGAGGACAGCCACAGTGTTTGTATTTATCCTTATGGCTTTTCTAATAGCCTCTATTGTCCTAGCGCTTTCTATATACTCCTTACCTGCGGGGGTTGTGGCTGTGGTGGTAGACCCAGTGTCAGGCACTGTAAGCAAGCCGGCGATAGGGCCCGCGTTGGGCTTTAAGGCGCCCTGGGCTTACCTCATTGAGGACACATACGCCATTGAGGTAGTGGAGTTTGTACAAGTGGAGAGAGGGGCCGGCAGGTGGGAGTTCTCCGCGCCGGTGGTCCTCACAAAAGACGGCGTGACTGTAACAGTAGAGATGGTGGTGCGGTATAGAATCAAGCCAGAGCGTTTTGACGAGCTGGTCAAGAAGTTCCCCCAAGTTGATTATGACGACAAGGTTCTCGTCCCCAAGGCGAGACAGTTGGTGAGAGACATAATATCTAAGGCCACGTTGGATTACCTCATTGAGAACAGAGACGTGATTGCAAAACAGATAGAACAACAGTACCGCGAGGCTATTGAACAAGACCCCGCCCTCGCGGGGCTGGTGGATATTCTCGACGTCAACGTCCTTAACTTCATCTTGCCGCAGCAGGTCACCGACGCCATAAACAGAAAGGTGGCGGCATATCAAGACGCCATTAGGGCCCAGTTCGAGAGGCAGAGGGTGGAGGAGCTGGCGCGGGCTAACTTCACCAGGACGGTACTGGCGGCGCAGGCCGAGGCTAACGCCACAATTACGAGAGCCAAGGCGCAGGCCATGCAGATATCGCTTGTGGCAAACGCCACCAGGGCCGCCATTGAGATGTTAATTAAGGCGGCTGGCGCCAACGCCACAGAGGCCGTGCGGCTTGCCGAGCTGTATATATACCTAAGCGGCTTGAGGGAAGTGGCGCAGCTTGGCAACGTGCAGATTGTGGCCATCAGTGGGGGAGGGGGACAGGTGGTGCCGGTGATACCGCTCGCCAGATGAGATATCTCCAGGCGGCGTTAATAGTAGTGGTCTTCACGCTGGCGGCCTCCATAGCGTTTCCAAGAATTGCGCCTATAGCTCTCCGCGTGGGGTTAATCGCTTTGATAATTATAGCTGCGTTTTGGATATATCACACAATTACCCACAGGCCGCCCCCGCTGGCCTCTAGAGCTCTCGAGTTAATTAAAGCCAGGGGGCCGATCTCGAAGAGGGAAGTTATACAACATCTAGACGCCGACCTTGAAGAGGTAGAGAGAGCTCTCGACTATTTGGCAAAAAGGGGGGCAGTTAGACGGTTTGAAAAAAATGGCGTTGAGTATTACGACGTCTAGGAGACGTTTAACGTCGCCGTGCCGTCATACCGCAGGTAGCCCGTCTTCCCAAAAGTCTTCACGATGGCAACATACCGGCCGTTATAGTACCAAATTGACACCATCTCGCTGCCAGTATAGACTACCAGCCTGGCTGCCTCAAGCCCGATGACGCCCCTAACGCTCTTAGCCACATATCTAACTCCCCCAAGCGTCACCTCTCCACCTCCATATACCACCTTGCCGTAAGGCGAAGAGGCGTTTCTATTCACAATGTCTACAGTAAATGCCGCCTGTATGTCATCGCCTACTATAGAGACTTGTCTAGTGGCGACATATAGCGTGGTGTTAGCAATCCAGCAGGCAGACATCCCATATGCCTGCGGGCCAGGGGGAGTCCCGCCCCGCCAGCCGTGAGCATATGCCAATTGCAGTGCGGCGATCGCCAGCGTTAGTGTTACAGCCAGCGTGACTATTTTCCACCTCATGTATAGGCCTTACGCCTTGCTTTAAATACTAGACTCACCTGAAGTGAATAGCGGGTGAAGTATATTTATGGGCCTTATTTATGTCGTGAGGGGTTGGGTGAAAGATCTGGCGTGGCTTCTGGCCATATTGATAGCCCTGGTGGCCTACTCGTCAGCTACTGGGGTGGCCTGGCCTATTGCGGTGGTGTCGTCTTACTCCATGGAGCCCACGCTTAGGTTGGGCGACTTTATTCTCCTCATGTCTGCCTCCTGTAATTCCATACAGCCCGGCGAGATTATAGTATACGTGGCGAGACACCCCCTATGGGCCGGGAGCTGGATAATACATAGGGTGTATAAAAAAGAGGGCTGTTCCATATACACATGGGGGGATAACAACAATATGCCGGACCAGGCGGCGGGAGAGCCCCCAGTGGTGAACAACGTGGTGGGAAAAGTGGCGGTTGTGGTGCCCTACGTGGGGGTGTTTCCACTAGTCGTCAGACCACAGGGAGTGGGGCTAGAGGCCGTGGCCACATGGCTGGGGAGGATGGCTGTGTTCTTTTTGTTAACTTACGGCTTTTATCACTACTTCAAACAGCCAGATAGGAGAAAGAAGGGCCTCAAAAAATTTAATATAGGTAGAAAATCGCCAGTATGAAATACAGGCTGATGGACGTCCTGGCTTGTCCCTATGACAAGACCTTTCCCCTACGGCTTGTGGTTTTAAAGAGGGGGGAACATCCAGAACGTCAATACACCTGGCCCAGGAAGCCCTTCTGCGAGGAGTACTGCTCATACCGTGACCTCAGGGTTAAAGATCACCCAAAGCCGGACAGCCTCCCCTGTGAGGAGTGCCACAAGTGGGAAATCGAGACTGGAGTTATCTACTGCCCGTCATGCGGCAGGTGGTACCCCATAATTGAGGAAATTCCGCGAATGCTGCCAGACGAGTTAAGAAACGAGAAGGAGGAGTTAGCCTTCCTGGAGTCTATAGCCGAGGATTTAAGACGCGTCGCGCCAGACGTCGCAGAAAAGGTGGCAAAAAGCGGAAAGCCTTTTGCCTTGAAACAATAAAGCCACGTCGGCAACCTGATCCCCGCCCAGGCATTACTCTTTCACAACAGAACAAGTATCCACCTCGACCTTAATATCAACAAGGAGGTTAAGAGAAAAAAAGATTTAGTCGATTGTATATGTGGCTACTCCGCCATATTTCTCAAATCCCGGCTTTCCGAAAGTCCTAATTTCTACTACATAGCTCCCATTGTAATATCGAATTTCCACCAGTTCTCTACCGGTGTATATCTCAAGTTTTGCGCCATCTCTCCCCGCCCTGCCCTCTATAGACTTAACTACATATCGAACGCCGTTGATCACCACATCTCCACTTCCATACACCACTTTGCCATAAGGCAGGTTGGGGTCAGGCGTCAAAACGTCTACCGTAAGATCTACAGTAATTCTATCGCCGACGATACTTAAGCGAGCTGTCTTAACGTAGAGCGTGACGTTGGCCCACGCCGGCTGCTTTTTTGACGCTGCCGCCCATGGGGGAGGCCCCCCGGCTTTCGGCACCCCAGAGGCATACGCCGCCTGTATGGTCAACAGAACTGCCGCCACTACCGCCGCCACAGCCACAACTTTTGTCAACAAAGCCATGATATCTATAAGTTGTATAAATATGTGTCTTACGTCGAGAGCTGCGCTAGTGGCCCCAGCCTCTAGCAGTAGACGCCCGACAATCTTCAGTGGGCTATCTGCGGGGCGCACGGCTCAAGCTTTGGAGATACGTATGGCGAGCTATTTAACGATTACTTCAAGCTAGAGAGGCCGGGCGGCAGGCTTGAGGAAATTCCGCGAATGCTGCCAGACGAGTTAAGAAACGAGAAGGAGGAGTTAGCCTTCCTGGAGTCTATAGGCTTGAAGTATGCAGAGCTGGCGAAGTTATAGCTTCATATAGCTTTTTGAAGATGGGCGATCTTGGCGGTAGTTCTGACTTTTGTACCACCCAGGCGTTAACAAGGGCCCTATATTCAAAGCTGGCCAGCCGCTCGGAGAAGCCGTCCGAGAGGGGGAACCCCGTCTCTCTTAGGAAGTGATGTAGCTCTTCGAGCTCGCCGTCTTTGGGTTTGGCTTTGCCGAATTTTACGTCTCTCTTGGTGACGTGTCTCTCTCCGCCGCCTGGCAGGAGGACTTTGCCGTATGCCGCCTTGAGGCGCCAGGTGGCCGTGTCGGTGCTGTCTACCCCCACTGCCTTAAGTATCGGCGTGACGGCGGGGCTGCCGAGGCCGAGGACATGTAGTCTGCCTCCATATAGCTGTCTAACTTCTGCAATGAGGGAGAGGGCGTAGTGGCGGGAGTTCTTTGGGGCGCCTCTTGTGGTTAGTACATATGGCACAGCCCCCCCAATTGCCAACAACGGTGCGTCTAGATACCTCTCTAGGTACTTAAAGAAGTGGGTGGCTTCTTTATATACATGTAGGATGGGCACCACCTCTAGCCTTTTCGACATCTTCAGCCAGTTTCTATACGTCTTTTCGAACTTCTTTTTGGCTACCTCCGGCGGGTCTTGGGGGGTGGGCGGCACGTCGAGGGAGAAGTAGAGCTGGGCGTCTACCCCCTCATATATCTTAATTATGTCGTGAACGTCGATGGAGATACCCTTCTTTAGGATCTGGTAGCCGCCTGAATCCAGCCAGAGCTCCCCCTCGTATTGCAACACGGCTCTGGGGTCTCTCTTTACCTCCAGGGCGTTTATGAGTAGGGCTTGCACCTTGAAGTACAGCCAGGGTTTTGGCGTGGCGTTTAGCGGTGTGCCTAGTGTTATTAACACGTTTTTTTATCTACTGTGGTTAAAAACAGGCCCTGGGGGTTAGCTAAAACTTTTTGTAAACCGCCTGGGGTAATATTGTAATATCAGCTAGGGCTAAGCGCTTTCACCTCTCAACCTCTGCCGAAGTCATCACATTTTAAATAACACCTTAAGACATATATGTATCTTGTCATCATAAAAAGCCAGAAGGAGATATACAAAAGGCTGGGGCGGCGGATAGAGGCTTTAGAGCTACTGCCGGGGGTATACCTCACTTGGTCTCCAAGAGAGAAGATAGAGAAGGCTGTGGAGACCACAAAGAGAGAGCTGACTAGAGAATGGGAGGAAAAGGGGGAGGGGCCCTTTTTCGACACCGCCATAATAGAGCTGACAGAAGGCCAGACAAAATCTCTAAAAACTCTCTCGAGGGCAGTAATTGAAAGCCTCGCAGAGGCTATGCTTGTAGAGATGGAGAGACTCCACACAAGGCTTAGGTCTAGAGACAAGAAGGCAGTTGGGTGGTATAGAGACTTGGCTAGACGCTACAAGAAGCTTATAGACACCTCTTTTGTTCTCGACATATACCCCTCGATATTAGACAAGCTTAAAGAGAAGTGGATGGAGATCTCTCTAGAGGCAGGCAGGTTGAGATAATGGCTGCCATAAAGGCGCGGTACGTCTTAGCCGGCGAGCTGGAGGCAATAGAAAACGGTGTTGTGGAGATAGACGACGCTGGGGTTGTGGCCGGCGTGGGGAAATATACAGGCGGCGTCGTGGCGGATTTAGGCAACGTTATCTTAATGCCGCAGCTGGCAAACAGCCACGTACATGTGCTAGACGCCGCCATTTTGGACAGAGACGACATGTATATCGACGACCTTGTGGGGTGGCCATATGGCGTGAAGTATCTAGCCGCCAAAAGGCTTGTGGAGAGGGGGAGACATATGCCGCTCTTGAGAAAGGTGGCAGAGAGGATGCGGAAATACGGCACTGGATGCGCCTTAGTGTATGTAGAATACGGCGCGAGAGATGTGGAGGCGGTCTTTAGGCAACACGACATAGAGGTTGTGACGTTTCAAGAGGCACATGGCGATTTTCCCACACATCCCTACGTACAAGTGGCCTCGCCGTTGGACCACCCCGTGGAGTATCTAAAAGAGCTCAGGAGGCGCTATGTGAAGATCTCTACGCACGTCTCCGAGACGGAAGACTGCCACGAGGGGGGAGACTTAGAGCTAGCCCTCAAGGCCCTAGACGCAGACGTGTTGGTACATTTGGTACACATAACGCCAGAAGAGGCCTCCGCCATACCTGAGGAAAAGGCAGTGGTGGTGAACCCCCGGGCGAATGCGTATTTTGTAGGCAGGGTGGCGCCAGTGCCGCTTCTACTTAGCCATAAGCCGTTATTAGGTACAGACAACGTCTTTATGAACGAGCCAGATCTGTGGGCAGAGATGAAGTTTCTCCACGCCTACTCAGCCGCCGTTGGGTGGAAGCTCGACGAGAGGGACATCTTGGCGATGGCCACAGTGTGGAATTGGGAAAAGGTGGGATGTTTACCCCCAATAGACGTCGGCTTGCCCCTACGGGCCATGGCCCTCTCTGCGCCCTATGTTGGCGACAAGATATATAAATATCTAGTGAAGAGGGCTACAGCTAACGACATTCACGCCTTTATTGAGAGAGGCCAGGTGGTAAAAATTTATTAGCTTATATCCAACTACCGTAGTGATTATTTGTGAAAATTTGGGTAGACGATACGGGGCCACCTGGGCCTTGAGAGAACTCACGTTTGAGGTTGGGAGAGGACAAGTGCTAGGCGTATTGGGCCCCAACGGCGCGGGTAAAACCACGTTGGTACGTATCTTAGCCACAGAGCTCATGCCCTCTGAAGGCAAGGCGTGGGTGGCGGGATACGACGTGGTGACAGAAGCGTGGAAGGTGAAGAAAGTCATAGCGGCGGTTCCCCAGGAGAGTAGGCCTATAGACTTCTTAACGCCACAGGAGTTTATATTAAGCTACCTCCTCCTCAGAGGTTATTCCATCAGGGACGCCAGAAGGAGGACAGAAGAGGCGTTGAAAAAATTCGGGCTGTGGGAACTCCGCAATAGGGAGATAGACACGCTGTCTGGCGGCATGAAGAGAAGGGTGCTGGTGGCGTCTGTATTTGCCACAGATGTAGACGTGATCTTTCTCGACGAGCCCACCACGGGGCTAGATGTATACTCAAGGAGACTTGTCTGGAACACAGTGGCTGAGCTCAAAAAGAGGGGGGTCACTGTGGTTTTGACCACACATTATATAGAGGAGGCGGCTGCCCTCAGCGACGTGGTGTTAGTATTAAACAGGGGGAGGGCGGTGGACCTGGCGCCGCCCGACAAGCTAGTAGAAAAAGTGCCTGGAAGATATGCCGTAGAGATTTACGGCACAGACGGCGTGATTTTAGACAGCAAGGCGGCTGTATCTATCGGCGAGAGGAGGCTTTACTACACAGAGATACTGCCCGTCTTTACAGACCTGCCGCCAGGCGTCAAGGTGGTAGTTAGGCCCAAGTCTCTAGAAGACTACGTCTTGTTAAAAGGGGTGGTGGGAGATGAAGACAGTTAGAGACGCGCTAGTGATCGCGTGGATAAACGGCTGGGTTGCAGTAATTAGGGGGTGGGTGTGGGTAGTGGCCTCTTCCGTAAGCCCCATCTCTTTCCTAGTCATATTGGCCATCTATGGGGGCGAGCAAGGCCTCAGGTGGGGCCTTGTCGGAGGCTTTATTTGGACAATGGCGTCTAACGGCATCTTTCTGATAGGAGACGCCGTGTATTACAGAGTGGGGATTAAATATCAGAGCATGTTGACAGCTGCGCCAGTCTCCCCACTGGCCTACGCCCTGGGTCTAGCCCTAAGCTCTTTTATCTTCGCAATGCCGACATTGGCAGTATATT
>JBKBOT010000001.1:44184-71170 GCA_046293555.1 Pyrobaculum sp.
GCATGGGCGTTGCCACAAATACTCAGCGCGGTGTTTACAGTCGGCGCCCCTGTCTACTATCCTGCTTACATCCTGCCGAGCCCCTATCTAGGCGTGGTCTTGCCCACAGGCGCCGCGGCCATATTAATACAAGACGCCACAAGTCTAGCCACTTACGACCCCCAGCTGTTAGCCACAGCCGCCTTGACGCTAGCCGTCCAGAGCTTAATAGGCCTCTTCTCTCTGGCTAAGTTAGCCCAGTGGAGACAGCCCTAGATATAAAGCGGCTGCGTGCCCCCAGACTCAGCCACCACCTCTATCTCCACGCCGATGTAGGTAGACCTCAACGTCACTCTTACATACGGCGCGTCGGTAAGGTTCTTAACTCTTTCTAACAGCTCTACGGCAAGTTCTTCATGTAGAATTTCTCTCCCCCTGTAGCTATCTACAACACGCCTAAACTCCTCTATAGACAACACGACGCCTTTAGGCACATATTCCACAGTGACTTCAAAAACGTCTATAGTCTTACTAATGGGGCAGACCGCCTCGCCCCGTGTCTTCAGACGTACTAACTGCGGCGTCTTGGAAACTTTAAGCATGTGAGATAAACCAGAGGTATATAAAAGCCGAAATTGTGCCACGGGCTTGTGGAACTTAGAGCCCCCTATTATTTAGAAGTCCACACAACAAATTATATATTTTGGCAGACGTCACAAGATGTGGATTTAAGTTTCAGCGGCGTTACTGTCATATATGGGAGGCCAGGCACTGGGAAGACCGCTCTCGCCATGCGGATTGCCTTTGAGCGAAGTCTAAAAGGCGAAAAAGTCCTCTGGGTTTCTCTAAATGAAGACAAGGAGACCTTTCTAAAAAACGCGTCGGCGTTGGGGTATGACCTAAGGGAGATGGCCTTCTGGGATGTGATTTTTGTCAAGGCAGACGCCATGATGAACCAGATAATTTCTACAGTCACACAAGAGGACTACCACCTAATTGTGATAGACACAGTCTCTGCCCTCCTTGGGGGGCTCGTCCCGCCTCCCACAGGCGTGTTTCTCCCAAGGGAATTTCTCGTTAATGCCATATATCGCGTCTTTAAGCCGGCCAATATAGACCTTATAGCAATTGCCGAAGAGGAGTCGGTAACGCCTCTTGACTATATAGCGGACAACTTGATAAGACTCGAGATGACAACTGAGGATCGGATTACCGAAAGGAGGCTATATGTCCTAAAGTCTAGAGGCCGCCGTGCAGGATTTTATGTGGAGTTTGACATCCTGGAGGGGCAGGGCATCGTGTTTATTGACGAGTTACCTAGGCCCAGCCCAAAAGGTCGCTGGGAGGCGTGGGTTGACGCCATTTCACAAGCCGTGGGGCCGCTAAAAGGCGGAAACTCCTACCTGTTTATAGGCAGGAGTCTTACGCCCATACTTGCCAAAGCCGCAGCGGAGTTATCTCAACAAGGCCGCAAGGTGTTATACAGAAGCTTTAAACACGACAGAGAGGAGCTGTCCAGCCTTATACAAAAACACGGCGGGAAGGCAGTAGTACAAAAAGTGACGCCGAGACCTCACAGCAACTTCCTCCACATGAAAGACCTATATGACGCTCTATCAAACACCGACGCAGATGTGGTGATCTCAGATTTGGCCGACGCCGAGTTTCATCTCTACGGCATGAAGGCGCTGGAGATAAACATGAGGGAGATGGGGGAGCTAAAAGAACTCGGCATAGCGACAATCATAAGCTCGGAGAGAGGCTGGGGGCTTGAGATGGCGGCAGATGTGGTCCTACGCCGTGTGAAAAACCACATGGCTGTAGATTCTATAACTGGGAGGAAGATTTGTGAACTGGAGCCAACACGCCTATTGTGTTAATCCCCCCTCTAAAGATTTTGCGGGGGCTGTCTGGGAAGAACATAAAATTGTGACAAGTAGTTGGCGTGAGTTGTGTTAAAGTTGAGGGGAGGGCCTATGTGGGGACATTTAGGAGAGTCAAGATCGGGGGGGAGGGCTGTAGGGCTATCCAGCTCTCTAACGACTACCTAATCCTCCCCGGGATGGTGGATATCCATGTACATTTTAGGGACTGGGGGCTAGCCCACAAGGAGACGTTGGCGGGGGGCTCCGCCTCCGCTCTAGCGGGCGGCGTTGTGGCTGTAGGCGATATGCCGAACACAAGGCCCCACATAAGGACCGCCGAGCTGTATAGAAAGAGGCTTGAGGAGGGCAGCCGCCTCCCGATTTTATACAGATTACATATGGGCGTGCCGGAGGACCTGAGCCACCTCGAGACGGCGAGACCCCCCTCTGTGAAGATATATCCGGAAGATATAGAAAGCTACGGGTGGGGACATGTGGAGGCCTTATTGAGGAAATGTGTGGAGCTTAGATGCATAGCTGTTTTCCACTGCGAGGATCCTGCCCTGTTTAAAAACGGGGAGAGGCCACAGGAGGCTGAGGCATCGTGTGTAGAAAAGGTGAGGCTCTTGGCGAAAAAGACGGGGGCCCGGATACATTTAACACACATAACTCTGCCATATGTCGCAGAGGCGTCTAGAGGGTGGGCCACAGTAGACGTAACGCCTCACCACCTCTATCTAGACGTAGAAAACTGTAGAGAGAAGGGCCTGTGTCTAGTAAACCCGCGGCTTAGAACTCCAGAGGTGAGAAGGGGGCTTCTGGCGGCGTTGGCCTCCGGCCTTGTGGACATATACGCCACAGACCACGCCCCCCACACTCTAGAAGAAAAGACGTCGGAGACGCCCCCGCCGGGGGTCTGTAGCCTTGAGGCCGCCTTAGGCCTTCTGTTGTCTCTATGGAGGAGGGGAGTCATAACGCTACAAGACGTGGTGAGGCTTTATTCCAAAAGGCCGGCGTCTCTCCTCGGCGTGGATATAGACATGGGGAAAGAGTTTGCCATCGTGAAGCTAGAGGAGTGGACAGTAAGAGGGTCTGAGTTTGTGGGTAGCTGCAAGTTTACCCCACTTGAGGGACGGAAGGCGTTTGGCAGAGTTGTGGCCACGGCGGTGGGAGGCCGGCTTTATTTTAAAGACGGCGAGGTGTATTATCTAGACTAGCTTTTATTTCACATAGTCTTGTGGAACAAAGGGGCTATTTATATGGACGTTGGGAAAAATGTCGTTGTTTATACATAAGATTTAAATCTGTATGATAATTTATAGTACATGAGCCAGAAGAAAGACCGAATTAACATAGCGGTGGCGCGGGAAATCACGGAAAACCTGGCGAGGACTGCAGAGGAGCTGGGCATGACGCAATACGCTCTTGCGAACCAAATACTTGGCGTAGGCCTTGAGCTGATCCAACAGGGCTATAGCATCACGCAGATTCGCGACATTGCGCTCTTCTACAAGGTTATGGTTGAGCTCGAGACAGTCCCCATCCCCGGCAGGCTTTTAGACAAACTCGTTGTGGATATGTTTAAAGAAAAGCCGGAAGCCGTCCTAAAGGCGTGGTGCGACGGCGGGAAGATGTTAGCTAGCTACATAAAGGCGGTATTTGGAGAACTAGAAGGCGCGGTGGGGCTTTCCCAATATATAGCAAAGGTGGTGCCGGCAAAACGGTTTGAAGTAGATATAGCCGACGGCGAGTTTAAACTAGAGACCATCGGCGTTGGGTATAGCATTGAGAGCGTAGAGGCCACAGCCAAGGCCGTCATATGTATGCTAGAGGAGCTGGGGTACGAGGTCAAGGAGATAATAACTGCCCCCGGGATTTTGAAACTTAAGGCAGCGAGGCGTTAATACACCTCCACGAAGTCTGTCGGCTTTGGAATCTCCTCTTTTAGTCCCTTCTTCTTTCTAAGCTGCTTGATGTAATCCAGCAGTATGGATTCCGGCATGGGGGCCCATCTTGAGAACTGCATGGACCAGAAGATCTTGCCTGCCGCAGCGGCGCGTAGCTCGTCGCTAATGTTAAACGACTCGAGAACTGGCAGCTCGGCCCTTAGATACGCCATGTATTCCTGTTGTATCATGTCGAGAATCTTGCCTCTATGTTTGTTCAACACAGAGGTCACCGCGCCGATGTAGTCGGGGGCCACCTTTATGTCGAGTTTCATCAAGGGCTCTAGAAGCGTAGGCCTTGCAGAGAGAAATGCCGCAAATATGGCGTTTTTTGTGGCGGGCATTATCTGCGCGGGGCCGCGGTGTGCCGGATCCTCGTGTACCACCGCGTCTACTAACACCACCTTTACCCCCCTGAGCGGCTCTTGCGCCAACGGCCCAGCCTCTGTGGCCCACCTAAAGCCCTGGATTATGTAGTCTCTAATCTCCCTGAGGTACTGAATGCCGGAGGTCTTGTCCACAATTATGTTGAAATACCTGTCGTCAATTGCCCACACGCCCCTCGCCTCGTCTGTATCCCACCCCGCCTTTTCCCTCAATAGCTTCGCCCTCTCTCTGGGCTCCTGCTCCTCTGTAATTTCCTTAAGCGCTATAAGCTCTACAGTCGTCTCGTCGAGAGGCTCCACGTAGAAATACAGCCGGTTGTGTTTATTAGGCGACTTGCCTTCCCACGTCTGCGACCTCTCTCTCACAGTCTCTCTAAATCTTATCAACGGCGGGGATACCGTAAACTCTGTCTTAGTCCTCTCCTTTAGAAGCCACGTGGCTATCTCCAGGTGGAGTGTACCCACGCCGGAGAGGAGTATCTGCCCCGTCTCCTGGTCTATCTTGAGGTCTAGCGTGGGGTCTTCAATCACCAGGTCTTTCAACGCCTCCACCAGTCGCGCCAACTCTGCCGGGTTTTTAGGCTCTATTGCCACAGTCACCACAGGCTCGGAGATGTAGCGCATTTTTTCAAACGGCGGTATGTCAGAAAGCATGGGGCTAACCAACGTGTCGCCCGCCCTAGCCTCGTCTACGCCCATTAACGCCACGATGTTGCCAGCTGGCATATACGGCACGATAATCCTGCTGGGTCCCATGTATATATATGTCTGCAGAACTCTCTTCTTTATCTTCCTCCCTATTATATACAGCTCGTCTCCCTCCCTCACGGTGCCTGAAAACACCCTGCCGGTGGCTATCAGCCCGGCGTGTGGATCTTTGTTCACCTTACTTACGGCAATTACGGCGGGGGCGTTGGGATCTGCCTCTAGGAGGGCCTTGCCAATTTCGCCGTCGAGATCTCCACGCCACAACCTGGGGATTCTATACCGCTGGGCCACGTTGGGAGGCGGCACATGTTCAATAATCATAGACAGAATGGTTTTATACAGCTGAAACTCCTGCGCCAGTTGGTCTACATACCCCCTCTCATATGCGTCAACAATATTGCTAAACTTTACGCCAGCTTTCTGCGCCAGGGGGATGGTGATACCCCACTTATGGAGCGCAGAGCCCATAGCCATCTGGCCTTTGGCGGGGTCTATTTTCCACCTGTCTCTAAACTCCGGCGGTGCGAACATGTCGATCAGCGCGTTGAAGTCCTTCACGATGTTTAAAATCCGCTGTTGTATCTCCTGTGGCGACAGTCTGAGCTCCTTGATGAGACGGTCGATCTTGTTTATAAATAAGACAGGCCTTACGTACTCCTCAAGCGCCTGTCTAACCACAGTCTCCGTCTGGGTCATCACGCCCTCTACCGCATCTACTACCACCAAGCCGCCGTCCATAACTCTTAACGACCTGGTGACATGGCCTGTGAAATCCACATGCCCCGGCGTGTCCACAAAGTTTACGAGATAGGGCTTCCCGCTGTACTCAAAATACAGCGAGATGTTAGCAGCCTTTACAGTCATTTGTCTCAACTGTTCGATAGGGACGTAGTCCATAGCCAACGCCTTGCCGGCAACTTTAGGCGAAAGCAGCCCGGCGCCCATAAGCAACGAGTCGCTGGTGGTAGTCTTGCCGTGATCTACGTGAGCCAACGTGCCGGCGTTTCGTATCTGCGCCGGGTTTTTGGCAATAGCCAAGATCTCGTCTAGCTGTTTCTCCACTATTCTGACTGAAGACATGGCCGTGTGGAATCTCTATTATATATACTTAAAGCCTCTGGAGGAAATAGGCATGTAGGACGGCGGTAGATAGCTCTGGGTGAAACGTGGTGGCTAGATGAGGCCCTTGCGACACCACGGCCGCGGTACGGCCGAAAGCCGGGGTATCCACATAGGCAAGCGGCTCCGCCTGCCCCCAAGTCCTCACGATTGCGGGAGCCCTTATAAACACGGCCCCCACCTCCCCCACCCCCCTTACCTCCAACACGGCCTCAAAGGAGTTTTTCTGCCTCCCATATGCGTTCCTCACCACCTCGATGTCTAACACCCCCAAGACCTTCTGCCTCGTGGCGCCAACCGCCGCATCTCTAACCGCCTTAGCCAGAAAGATGGTTCCAGCACATGTGGCAAACACCGGAAGTCCCCCCTCCATGCCTTCTTTCAGCCTGTCGGCAAAGGGGGCTAGTACGGAAAAGGTGGTAGACTCCCCCCCTGGCAGAAATAAAGCAGAGAGCTGGCCGAGGTCTCTAGCTTTTTTCACCCTGACGACCTCTATAGATCTGCCCAACTCGGCGGCGGCCTTCCTTATTGCATGTTCATGTTCCTCCACGTCGCCCTGTAGAGCCAATATGCCGACTCTCACAACCCTCTAGTCTGTAATAACTCTTCCGGCTTGAGGGTCCTCACGTCTATTCCCATCATGGCGCCCTTCTCGCTAACCATACGTTGGGCCTCCACAACGGCCTCGGGATCGTCCCAATGGGCGGTGGCGTAGACAATCGCCTTGGCTCTCTCCAACGGGTCTTGGCTCTTAAATATGCCAGAGCCTACAAACACGCCGTCGGCGCCAAGCCACATCATCAAGGCAGCGTCGGCAGGGGTGGCTATCCCCCCAGCCGCAAAGGTCACCACCGGCAGCCTCCCCAGCTTTGCCGTCAACGCCACTAGCTCTGGGGGCACTTGACACTGTCTCGAGAAGTCTCTTACCCTCTCCTCATCTCTCGTGAGTGAACGTATGGCGCCCATAATGGATTTGAAGTGTTTTACGGCCTCAGCCACGTTGCCCGTACCCGCCTCGCCTTTAGATCTAATCATGGCGGCGCCTTCTGTAATCCTCCGCAGGGCCTCACAGAGCTCTCTGGCGCCGTTTACAAAAGGCACGTCGAAAAGCCACTTGTTTATATGGTGTTGTTCGTCTACTGGCGTTAACACTTCAGACTCGTCAATTAGGTCCACCCCTATGGACTCCAGAAGAAAGGCCTCGTAGTAGTGGCCAATTCTCACCTTAGCCGAGACGGGGATGGTGATATGCGCCATGATCTCCTCGACGACCTTTATGTCTGCAGTTCTCGCCACGCCCCCAGCCTTCCTCACGTCGTAGGGCAGTTTGTCCAGCACCATAACTCCCACAGCCCCCGCCTCCTCAGCTATCTGCGCCTGTTCCACATTAGTTACGTCCATTATGACGCCGTGTTTCAACATGGCGGGAAAGCCGTATTTTACAGAAAGCGGGGCGGCCCCCCCACCCCACTTGAGGCCGCCTTCCCTAAGCCTATCTCTAATCTCCAGCAGGTCATAAAATAAAGACCTCAACCTTTCTAACACCTCCAGCGAGTTGACAATCGACATGTGTGTTCAATAAGTCAAAATTAAAAACTTAACCAAAGGTAAAACATGCGGGAAAGCTCAAGCAGGTAGCCAAAGACGTCGCCGTTGGCGCCCCCCAGATGTCTATATGCCATATAGAAAAACAGTATGGCCAAAACCGCTGCCACAAGCGACATGGGGCTTAGCCACACAGTAGCTGCAAGAGCCGGCAACACGAGAGGCCACCGGCGTCTAGACGCGTAGATAAACGCCTCCCCAAGGCCAGGCTTAAAGGGCTTGCTAAATGCCGCCGCCACGACGGTAATGGCCTTAGAGAAGACCTCCGCCGCGATTAGTTGGAGAGGGGTATGTATGCTAGAAGACGCCACGAGAAAAGAGGCGGCCACCGCAAAGATGCCAGCAGTGCCCTTCCTCGGATCTTCCAACACAGCTCTAGCTCTCTCCCGATTTCTAACCATAAGCGCGTCAGCCACGTCGGCAAGCCCGTCTAGATGATTTAATCCGGTCATTAATAACAACACGGCGTAGACAACATATGGCGACATCCCGAGGTATGTCAACGCCGCAGCTGGCGCGGCCACCACAGGGGCGACGACGTAGGGGAGGGCCCATATGCACGTGAAGTCAAGCTTAGCGGGAACTGGGATAACTGTAAAAAAGCCGAAAAGCGGCTTTAAACACATACAGCCTCTATGAGCATATCGTTAAGCTGAGGGGTCTTAATTGAGGCCCTAAACCCGTCGACACCGCGGTCTTCGAGCGTTCTCACCTTCACCCCCCTGGGAGGGGGGCCGTAAACCACGAAAAAATGCACGTCGGTAGGCTCTGTCTTCCTACAGCTAGCCACCGCGCTCCAAACTCTCGGCAGCTCCTCGCCTATATACCGCACCGTCTTTGCCTTATGTCTCCTCAGCCCGTCAGCCCCCATCATATAGATGGCGTAGTCCGCCACGGAGTTCACCTGCCAGGGGGCTTTAAGCTCCTGCCTTACCTCTCCAACCACGGCGCCGACGCGGAGACCCGGCGCAGCCAGAAGTTTGCCATAGGACTTCACCACCGGAACGTCTGGCGCCGCCGTGGGGCAGTTACAAAAGTCTATAAAGGACTCGTCCACTACAAGCCTAGCCCCACGTATCTCTAGACGTTTTGACAACTCCAGTAACACATCTCTTGGCGTATATCTCCCCGCGGGGTTGCTGGGATTTGACAACACCACCACGTCCCCCGCCTCTGCTCTCTCCACGCCAAAGACGTGGGGGATGCCCAACAGCTTGGCGATACGGATGTAGTCTCTATACTCAAGCTCCGGCGTGACCAGCCTCCTTGCCCTTATAGACGCCAATAGAGCCAAGGCGGCCTCCGTGGCGCCGTTGAAGACAGCCACCGGCAGGTCCTCGTATTGGCTTAACGTCTCCTCGGCCAAATTCGCCGGAAACTTCAGATATACCCCCCTCCCCACGGCCTCTCTAGCCAGCTCTATCAACTCAGGTGGGGGCCCTATGGGGTTTAGATTATCTGAAAAATCTACAGCCACCCCCTCGGCCCAGCTACTGCCGCCGTGTTTCATAACAAAGCTATGTGGTAGCCCCCCACCTCTACCGCAGGCCTACAGTTCACAGCCACCTCCGCCCCCAACGCCCTCACCACCTGGCTGTGGTACTCTCCAGATTCCCCCGCCGGGTCAAAACCCAGCCTCCTGGCGGCCTGCAGGAAATCCTCCACGTTGTCTCTACCCACCCTACGGCAAAGCAGCTCTCTCCGCCCGGCGCCAATAACTATAAACTCCAACACCTCCACCTCTCTCCGCACTAGCTCCTCTCTGTCCATCCCCCATAAAGGCTCTTTTAGAGAAGCCCCCACCTCAGCCGCCAGCCTCTCCATATATTTGAGGTGCTCCTCCACATCCACATCGCCGGCCACAATAGTGCCCACGCCCAGAGATCTCAACAACTTGACCTTCTCCTCAAACTCCCGGCCGCGAGTTAGACGTTTTACCAACACGGGGACAAGCGCCGCCCCGAACTCCACAGCCTTGCCCATGTTTAAAATATGTGGAGAGGGGCGGGGAAACTCATACACAAGAAACAGAAACATATCCACAGGCCACACCCTCCACGCAGCGTAGATCGAGTCCTTCCCCCCGCTATACATCGCCACCTTCACGACACAAAAGACAACATATATAAATTGTACATACATCCACTGTAAAACATCGTACCCACAACTCTTGCAAGGATATAAAGCCATAAAGAGCACCAAACGATGTTTGCCTACTAATTAAGACAAACCTGCACTCAACCTGACGATTTTCTAAAAACAATTATTGCATAACGTAAAACTATGTGTAGTATTATGAAGATCTCATTGAGTTCTTATATATGCTTCATCTTCATTAAAAATGGTAATTATGATACCTATTTTGTTATCAAATTCGTCGTTAGAGTATTTTTCTATAGGTTTATAATAAAAACCGCGTGAGGGATCTGCCATGGGATCTAAGACTAAAATCCAGTCGTCTTGTATAAGAATTACAACAGCATGAAACTTGATATCGTTATAACCACGGGGTTTAAAAATAGCTACATATGGACTATATCCTATTACTTAGTAATGCATATAGAATCATGGCTTTTGTTAAACAATTGCCTTCAACATTGTGCTTAACGAAACTTAGACATATATCAATGCTGGGACATTTTGCTTTAATGGTTCTCCTTACCTCTTGAAGAATCTTTTGTTCCTTGAGGTTAGCTCTTAAGAGTTTCATTCTTCTTTAGCTTTCTGCCCATCTGTGTTAAAAGTAGAAATGAAAGGAGAAAAACTCCGCCTATAACTAGAGGGACTATCCGCGGATTTTGTGAAAAAATTACGGCTCCTACCGCCGGCGCTATTATAGACCCCAATTGTGCTAATGGCATAAGCGAGCCGACAAGAGTGCTACGCACCTCGCTTGAGGTTAAACCGGCTACGAATACATTACTTGCCACCTGGTTTATACTAGAAGCCGCGGTAGATATCGTGAGAAGGATGGCGGCGAGAAGTAAAGCCTTTGACGGCAGTAAGCTCATTAAAATAATCGCCGTAGCTGCGAATAATATGGAGAGTTGGAGGCTCCTAAACCCGCCTAAAGTTGCGACAATTACGCCCGCTATAGGGGTAAAGACCGCGGCAGCAAGGTTAAAAGTCCCATATACAACGCCGATTTCTCCTTTCGACAAGCCTAATTCGGTTAGATATAGAGGTGTATAGACGCCAAATAATCTTGAACCAAACTCCCCCATTACTGTGAGTACTGCAAGATATATGTATATAACGCCGAGCTTCCTTAACTCCTTTAATGACATTAAGGCCTTGAGAATAGACTCCCCCCCTTCCCCCTCTACTACCTTCCTTGTTAACGTTTCTTTAAATAAAAATGTTATAAAGAAAGATATTACGCTTAACAGGAATGTAACTACAACTGCGGTATGTATAGCCCTCTCTGCCAACAGCCCTAATGCCAGCGATCCTATACCGCCCGATAAATATGGCATCAAAGCTGTGATAGCAAAGGCGTAACCCCTCTCCTCTTCTCTAACAGACTCGGCAATTAGGCTAAAGAGAGCTGGAAAGCTCAAAACAGTGGATATTCTAGTGATCATAATAGCTGATATAAGTGTATAAATAGAAAGATTTAATACAAGGATACCAAAAGCCACCACAGAAAATAAGTTAGATAAAACCATAACTATTTTCCTACCATAGCGATCTGTTAAACCGCCGGCAAGAGGAGCCACAAAAATGGGAATTGCCATAGCTACAGTATATGTGATTCCCACTAGCTCTACAGACCCAAGCTCATACAACATAATGGACAAAAGCCAAAAGAAAGCAAAAGAAAGAGATGAGGTCAACAACAAGAGAACTGTCACTACAATGTTCCTTACTTTTAGGACTGCTAAATACATCACAATGGCTTTATTCATAATCTACGGGAGGACAGCTGTATTAAAACTATTGGGGCAGCTTGCTGGAGTTTCTATGTTCAGGAGGCCTCCTGAATATGGCTTGTTTTTCACGGTGGCGTTTTGGATGAGTAGAGGGCCCGTGCCTTGTTACATATCTTCGCATGTGTCTCGTCAAACTTCCTGGGGTCTCTCCTCTCGGCCCATAAGTTTTTGTAGATATAGGGCTTGTTGGGTGTTGTATCTAGTCTAGCGTTTTTGCCTGTTGTATGACCATAGTCATGGGGCAGTAACCTCCGCACATGGTACATCCCTTTACTTTTGGCTTTCCGTATTGTGTATATATCTGGTGGGCCCTGGCGGGGTCTATAAGCCTTTTTATCATCTCGTCCCACATTAGACGCCCTCTGTAGTGACTTACCTCGTCGTCCCACCCCCTCGCCTTTCTCCCTAGTTTTACCACGTCGCCAATGTGGGCAGCGATGCGGTATGCTATTGCCCCCTGCTCCACCTGTTCTGGCGTCGGTAGTGATAGGTGTTCTGCAGGCGTTAGGTAGCAGAGCAGGTCTGCCCCCGCCGCAGCGGCTAGGGCTGCCCCCACGGCTGAGGCTATGTGGTCGTAAGGCGCCGCCACGTCTGTGGGGAGGGGGCCTAACACGTAGTAGGGCACCCCTCCTGTCAGTCTTTTTTCAAGCTTTATGCTCCACACCACGTCGTTTAGGGGGACGTGGCCCGGCCCCTCTATCATGACTTGTACGCCTTTTTTAACAGCCCTTTTGGCCAGCCTGGCGGCTTCTATTAGCTCGGCGACGTGAAACTCGTCGTGTGCATCTGCGATGGCGCCTGGCCTCAACGCGTCGCCTATTGAAATCACGGCGTCGTGTTCTGCAAATAGCTCCAGTAGGTAGTCCCAATGTGTGTAGTAGGGGTTTTCCGCCTTGTTGTGAAGCATCCAGCCGATTAACATGTCGCCGCCGCGGGAGACCACCGGGATCACCCTCTCGCTTTTTAACACCTTTTTTGCCATGTCAAACGTCACCGCGGCGTGTATAGTCATGAAGGCCACGCCGTCTTTTAGCTGTTTCTCTATAGTCTTAAAGAGATCTTCTTCTGTAAAGTAGGCCCCTCCCCCCCTTTTGGAGAAAGACTCTATGAAGGCTTGATATATCGGCACTGTGCCCACGGGCAGTTTTGACCTCTCTATGGCCAAACGTCTAATCTCATCTAGGTTGCCCCCCACGCTTAGGTCCATGAGGGTGTCTCCCCACCTGTTTGCAATCTCCACTTTTTTCAACTCGGCGTCTATGTCCACCACCTCGGTGGAGGTGCCTAGGTTTATGTTTATCTTCGTGGAGAGACCCTTTCCGATGGCCACCAGCTTTTCTGAAGGCCTCTTGACGTTTCTAATAACCACCACCTGCCCCGCGGCTATGCGCTGCTGTAGCTTTTCTATAGAGACGCCCTCTAGCTTGGAGAGGGGCTTGAGCTCCGGCGGGGCCCTCCCCTCCTTTGCGTCTAGTATTAGTGTCTTATTCATAACCCAAAAATTTCTAATATATATAAGCATTTGCCCTAAGTATATATAGTGGAGAAATGAGGCACATATGGAGGGAGTTGAGGTGTTGTATAGAGCGTGGCTCGGCCGCCTTTATGCACAATATCTAATTCATGGGGTGAAAGAAGTGACCATTATATACGACGAAACTCCCAGCTGTGTGGCCATAGCAGCCTCTGTAGCCGCCTTGGCAGAAGACAGAGTTCTAGCTGCAGTGAAGTCTGGAGAAATAAGAGAAGAAGTGGACAACGCCCTTTTGATAATGAACCCACAGGTGGAGAGACTGGGGGAAAGGGCTGCCGCCGTGTTGAAAAAAGTGCGGAGGTTTGTTGCGTTACACACGCCTGTCTTCTACGCGCTTGACGAGGTGAAAGACGTCTCCGCCCTGTTGGAGGGGAAAGAGGTTAGATTCGCCGTGAGGGAAACCCCCTGGGAGGTCACCTTTTATAAGGTAGTGGCGTCTAGAGACGGCTTGAAGACAGAGCCATATGCCGCAAAGACTTTAACTCCTGGCGAAGTTGAGTTAATTAGGAAATTTGAAATTTTGAAGGCATGAGGGTGGCCGTAATAATGGGGTCTATAAACGACCTGGAGGTTATGAAGGAGGCTTTGGAGGTTTTAGAGGCCTTGGGGATACCATATGAGGCTAGAGTGGTAAGCGCACACAGAACGCCGGATTTTATGTATCAATTTGCTAGAGAGGCTGAGGAGAAGTTCGACGTGATTATTGCCGGTGCTGGCGGCGCAGCTCACCTCCCCGGAATGACGGCTGCGTTAACCCCACTGCCAGTGGTGGGGGTGCCGATCCCCACTAAACACCTCGGCGGTTTAGACTCCTTGTTGTCCATCGTCCAAATGCCGAGAGGCACCCCGGTGGCCACTGTGGCTATTGGAAATGCCGCCAACGCCGCCTATCTGGCCGCCAGGATGCTAGGCGTCAAGTATCCAGAGGCTAGAGAGAGGGTGAGGCGACATATGGCTGAGATGCGGGAGGAAGTCTTGTCAAAATCATTTATAAAGTCATTTATATAAATCCACCTTTCTCTCTATATTGTGAGGTTAAAATGCCCAATCTGCGGCGTTGATATAAATATAGAGCTTTCCCGGCGCCCCAACGCCGCGGGGGGGTTGGCGGAAGTTATTATAATCCACAGGGGGCATTGCTTCAAGATTTATCTTGACGACACAAATTTCGTCAGGAGGGTCTCGCCAGCCTTCTGTACGCATGTAGACGAGCTGGCGGCATATATCAACAGCGATACGGCTGTAGTGATAGAGAGGGGGGAGGTTGTAGAAATTCCTGGCCATTATGTAAGAGACGTGGTGGAGATGGAACTTAACCTGAAGAAATGGGGTACCAGGAGATAATTCGCCAGGTTTTTGAAGACGTCAGAGACGTCGTGGGGGCCGCGTTGTTACATAAAAACGGCTTTGTGGTGGCCTACATCGGCCTAGAAAAGGAGACATGGGTCTATCTAACAGACGTGTTGAAAAACGTGCTAAAAGTCGCCGAATTTCTGGAGTCTGACCTATATGGCGTAGACGTCATGCTTGAAAACTATAAAGTAACTATTAGAAAGAGAGAGAATCTAATAGCTACAGTGGTCACCACGCCGGATACAGATAACCACATTTCTGACTACGTCGCCTTTAGGCTGCTAGAAGAGGCGCTCAAATTATGAGATACACATAAAAAATATTACACATAATTACTACATGGAGGAAAAATTAAGAGGGGAGCTAAGCGTCTTTATTTCGAGAACTGGTGGTGATGTAAATGCCGCCTTGTTGGTACGTAAAGACGGCCTCCCGGTGGCCGCCATAGCGCCTGGGGCAGATGTAAAGCTTATTTCAGCCATCTCGGCCTTGGCTATGGGCGCGTTACGTAGGGTGGGAGAGGAGTTAAAAAGCGGCGCCTTTAAGATGTCCATAATTAGCTACGAGTCACGTAACTTGTTGATATATCCGGTGCGGGATATCTACATAGTCTCCCTAATGTCGCCAGAGGCAAATCTCGGCCTTGTGTTACTAGAGGTGGAAAAACTAGCCCGCAGGCTACAGGAGATATTATGATACAACTTCTGTCGCTCTTAAAAAAGCTGCTTAAAGGCGACATCCATATCGACGTGGACGAGGGGGTATTTACATATAAGGGAGTTCGGGTGGTAACAATCCCCGTCCCCGCCGTAGTGCTCACAGCGCTAGAGGTGGCCAACATGTTCGGCGACGCCGGGCCCATACTTTTAGAGCGTCTGGGGGAGGGCGTAGGCGCCTCCATAAAA
Organism: Pyrobaculum sp.; assembly: GCA_046293555.1. GTDB lineage: Archaea > Thermoproteota > Thermoprotei > Thermoproteales > Thermoproteaceae > Pyrobaculum. The sequence continues at coordinate 59,517 of JBKBOT010000001.1, forward strand.
GAAACTATGGGGTGGGCCAGCGGCGAAGAGACGTTAAAAGAGTTTCCAAATATCGCAAGAGCTGGGGGCTTTGGGAAGGTATGGGTAAAAGAAAACCACTTAGTAATGGAAAACCTGCCCGTGTCGCTAGAGGATAACGTCTTGTTGGCATATATGAGGGGCTTCCTCCGCGGCCTCTGTATAGAGCTAGAGGATGTCCAAACTTCTGGCAACATCCTGCGGGCTAAGTTTAAAACAGTTTGTTAAATCTCTAGGCGCTCTCCAGGAGGTCGTTATTAAATTTTTAAATGGACTTTTAATAACGTGAGGCTGTTGACGTTAGGCGGGGGGCAGCTGGCGTTGATGTTATGTTGGGCGGCGAGACGTCTATCTGTCATGTTTAGATTTGTAGATACACAAACTGCGCCGGCTAGCCACTGTGCCGAGGCTGCTGGCGACCCCTATACAGAGGTGGAAAGGTCAGATGTAATCACATTTGAGTTTGAAAACGTAGACCTGGAGGTGGCTACATACGCCCATAAGTTGGGTAAACTTAGGCCACATCTAGAGTACCTCAAGATAAAGAAAAGCAGGATTTGGGAAAGAGAGCTCCTAAACTCTCTACGCGTGCCCACAATGTCGTGGAGGATGGCAGAGGGAGGGCTAGAGGCTTTAAAAATAGCCGAGAGGTGGGGAAAAGCCTTGGTGAAAATCCCGTCGGGGGGTTACGACGGGAAGGGGCAGTATGTATACCCTAGAGAGACTGGCGAGATAGAAAAGCTAGCTGGCACATTGCTTGTAGAGGAATATGTAGATGTGAAGAGAGAGTTCTCTATTGTGGCGGCTAGAGGGGAAGACGGAGAGGCGTATTTCTACCCGCCGACACAGAATTATTATGTAGACGGCATACTTGTGTGGAGTCTTGCCCCCACGAGTGTGCCAGTAGAGGCCTACGAGTATGTCTACAAGATACTAGAGTGGAGGAAATATGTGGGGGTTATCGCCGTGGAGTTTTTTGAAAGCCGCGACGGGAGGCTGTTAGTAAACGAGATCGCCCCCAGAGTTCACAACACGGGCCACTGGACGCTAGAGACCGACGCCAGCCAGTTTGAAAACCACGTGAGGGCCGTAATGGGGCTTCCCATAAAGATGCCAAGAGCCATAAAGCCCACGGCTATGGTGAACATACTCGGCAAGCCTCTCGACGGGCTCCCTCTGCGAGAACTGGAGAGGCTGGGGAAGGTGTATTGGTACCGCAAGGCCGAGGCCAGGCCTAGAAGGAAGATGGGTCATCTCAACATAGTGGGCGAGAGGCTAGAAGAAACAGCTGAAAGAGCCAGAAGGGCGTTACAGCTGATATACGGCAGGGAGTTCCCACAGCTAGTCATGAGGCCGCGGCCAATGCCGCAGTTATAAACAAGGCTCCAACATACGCAGCTATTGCGTCTATAAGCCACAAGGCGTGGGCCACCTCAACTTCTGTAGGCCAGGTGCCACACCCAACGGCGTAATGCCCGCTTTTCTCCAGCCTTACCCCCATCGCCGCAGCTATCGCCGAGATGGGCCACTTGGCGTTTACACTCCCCACCTCTTGCCCTAGTGCTTCTACACAACGGATTCCAAACATGAGTAAAAACGCCGCAGTTGCCCTAGCCGGCAGGTAGTTCATCGCGGTGTCTAAAACGGCGGCGGGAGCTCCCGCGGGGCCGAATTCCTTAAAGCCAATTAGGCCGTCTGCCGTGTTTACAGCTCGTTGAAGCCACGCGCCAGGTAGGCCGAGGAGGAGGTACCACATCAACGGCGATATGTAAGAATCCACAAGAGACTCTGCCGCCGTTTCCACACAAGCGCTGTTTATAAGCCACCTATCCCTAGGGGAGAGAGGCCGCCGTACGAACTCCTTTACCGCGCCGTGGGGACATCCCGAGGCGTATGCCTCAATGCAGCCATATGTGATATGTGTAATAGAGAAGGAGAACTTTAGTAGATATCCCTCTGCCAAACTCCACCAAAGTTCCCCTCCCCTCACAAATCTAAACAACACCGCTGCGGCAGTCATGGGGGTGGCCACAATAAGCAACACGGCGACGCCCCGAGTAATCCCGCCGGGTTTGACAAATGGGGCGCCAAGCCTATAGATAAGAGAAACGGGATGTAACGCCGGGTGTATTAATGGAGTAACCAGATGGCCTTTCCACCATATGGGCTTGTCTAGTAGCTCTAGAAGTAGGGCGAAGATGAGGGCGTAGGGGTCTGGGGAGAACACGACGTATATATGTCACTAACTTATAGCACTAATGCCGACTGTCGGCGGCGTCGAGGACTTACTCCCCCCAGCTGTCTGTCCCGCCGTTTTGCTCTCAGGCGGCGTGGACTCCAGCGCAGTTCTGCTAGCCGCATTGAGGGGCGGCGTTAAGCCACATGCCTTTACTGTATCGCTGAGTGGCTGTGGGGTGGACATACCCTTCGCCATCTATGTGGCAAGCAGTCTAGAGGTGCCGCTAACTGTGGTGTCTGTAGGGCTAGAGGAGGCTTTAGCGGCAATAGAAGAAGTAGTGGGGGCGTTAAAGGTCTTTAACCCCATGGAGGTGGTAAACTGCGCCGTACAGTATATAGGCATCAAAGAGGCGGCTAGGTGGGGCTACGGCAAGGTCTGTACTGGCGACGGCGGCGACGAGCTTTATCTAGGCTACTCATTTTATAGAAACATACCGCTAGACAAGTTAGAGGCCAAGAGGAGAGAAGTCGTCTCTAAGTGGCGATTTTGTAGTTTTCAGATTGGCAAAACCCTCGGCGTTGAGGTGGAGGCCCCCTTCACCAGGCTGGAGGCGGTGGAGGCGGCCTTGTCGATCTCCGCCAGCGAGGCTCTTGGGAAACGGCCCGTTAGAGAGCGGTTAAGGCCGGTCTTACCGCTTGTGGCAGAACGGGAGAAAACCCCGATGGAGGCCGGCAGTTGTTTTAACAGACTTTACGAGGAGATGAGGAAAAGGGCGGGCGACGAGGTGAGATATCTCTATGAGATATACAGGAGGCTGGGGTTTACCTACCCCAGGTCCCCCTCTGGGTGCCCTAGGTGTGGCTACGCCTATTTTGACAGATATTGTCCCATGTGTGGATATTACAAGCCACAAGATTGATAAATGGGCTTCTTCTCCCCTTTATGAACTTATTGCCGAAAATGTTGGTAGTGGTAATTGGCACTACAGACATCTCGTTAATCCCCGGCATAAGTGCCGCCGGCGCCACTCCAGAGCTAACGCATTACACCCCAGCCCTAGATGTGGAGTATCTCCTCACGGGCAGCCCCAAGACTCTCGACGTGATCCCCATGACGCCTCAAGGCATACCCACGCCTGCCTTAGTCACTCGGGCTCTCACAGAAGAGATACCTAAGCTCATAGTTGACGCAGGCTCTAGGGTAATGCCTAAAGTGCCCTATATAGAGCTTGGGGGGAGCCCAGGGGGCGACTTTAGGAAAGGCCCTGCGTTAAGTTGTGACACAGTAGACAACATAACAGAGAGGGGGATCTCGTTAGGCCGCCAGTTGGGCAAACTGGGCGTGATCTATATCGGCGAGTCTATACCTGGGGGCACCACTACAGCCATGGCTATATTAATCGCTTTGGGCTATGACGCCTGGGGGAAAACCAGTTCGTCATCGCCGGAAAACCCAGTGGAGTTAAAAGTCAAAGTGGTCAAAGAGGGGCTGGCGAGAGCTGGCGGCAGTTTTAAAACGCCGCGCGAGGCTGTGTGTCAACTCGGCGACCCCGTCCACCTGGCGGTAGCCACAGTGGCGTTAGGGGTAGTGAAGGCCGGCGGCGTGGCCGTACTAGCTGGCGGCACCCAGATGGCTGCTTCCGCCGCATTATATAAGGCCCTTGGTGGAGATCTGGAGAGGTTACATGTGGCCACCACGAGGTGGATTGCCGAAGACCGGCAGTCAGATTTCTTCGGCCTTATGAGCCAAGTGGGGGTAAGAAACCTACATGTGGCCACAGCCTCTTTTAGAAACTCCCGCTTTGAGGGGCTTCGGGCTTATGAAATAGGTGTAGTGAAGGAGGGAGTCGCCATGGGCGGCGCCTTGTTTTACACACAGTTGAGACAGGTGGACCCACTGCCTCTAGTGGAGAGAGAATATGAAAGGCTATGGAGGTTATTAAAGAGGTAGTTCTGTGGAGGCTAGGCGGGCGGTATAGAGTAGCCGCCACGCTCCCCACGCCAGAAGTTATAGAGCAGGTAATTTTCGCCAGGGTGGATAGAGACTTCTCTGGCGACTATCTCGAAACTGCTGAAAAACTCAGAGAGAAATATGGCCACCACACTGCGGTGTTTCTTACAGCTGCGGATTTAGACAGGGCGTTTGACATTGTGGTAGAAGACGGCATGAAGCTGGGAGCTACTGTGGCCATGTCGCCGACGTCTTGTATAGGCACTATAAACCTGGCGCTTTTTGTAGACATGCCGTTGTCACAATGGGGCCTTTTAGACCTTTTGAGAACGGTAGTGGAGGCCAAGTGCATAACGGCGGTGAATAGATTGTTGCGATGTGGCGGCAAGAGGAGTCCCGGCACTGTGACAGACGCCGTAGTTGTGGGGACGACGGCAGACCTTGAAGAGTTGCATCACTTCGCCGGCCCGGCCACGGAGGTGGGGACACGAGCTGCGTCGCTTGTAAAAAACCTTTTGTCCAGACTAGACAGACACGACCTCTTCGAGAGGGCTCTGGGTGTGAGTAAGTCGGAGTTTTTAGACATATTCAGCCGCCTTGTTGAAGAAGCCCCGCTGCCGGTCAGGAGGGAGGACGTCTTAGAGGAGCTGGAACGTGTTCTAAAAGACCCCAACGTGTGGGCGTTAGTTATAGCTGCGTCTGAGCTAGACGCAATTGCCTCAGAGGGGGGCGTGCCGGGCCTCTCTGTTGATGAATACCTAAAAGACAGCATGAGAGTTGTGGCCGACGAGCTCTTAGGGGCGGCTTTAGCTGATTACCTGGGTGGATTTAACGCGGTGTTAACTACCTACTGGATAGAGAGGGTGAAGAAAAGAGGCGGCTTTAGAGAATTGGCGATGTTTTCAGACGACATACTTTCCGCACTGCTGGCTGGCGTCTACCTATCTCTATATAAAAGATACGTTCAGACATGAGGCTTGCCTTCTACGGAGGGGGCAAGGGGAAGACTTCTGCAGCTCTTGGAATAGCCCTACGTGCGTGGGGACACGACATGAGGGTACTATACGCCGGCGTTTTGAAAACGCCAATCTACATGGGCGAAGAGGTGGGGGAATATAGGGCAATGAGGAGAATGGGTATAGACACCATATATCTGTCCGAGTTTAAGAAACCACAGGCAATTTTGGAATACGTGATTTCAAACGCGGAGAAATACGACGTGATAATACTTGACGAACTTCTATACGCCGTGAGGCAGGGGTTCATAAACCCACGACATGTGGACATAGGTGTGAAAACCCACATAGTGGTGACTGGGAACTACTGGATAGATGAATTTATAAACTATTTCGACCTGGCGACGCGACTAGACAACATAAAGCATTACTACGCCACTCGTGTTGCAATCCGTGGGCTAGATTGGTGATTTTTCCACAATTGTTTTGAGGTGTGCCAACGGCGCTCTAGATGTCTAGAATTTATCCCCGCGGCGCCTCAGGCCTCCGCCTTCAAAAATGCCGCTTGCCACAACGCCAGGCGGCAACGAGTGGGGAATATATGCCCAAATACTTTCCCAATGGGTTCTAAACCCTCCACAACAGACATGTGGCACCACTCTGGGGGGCTCGTCGGAAGCTGGAAGCCTCTGCCCACTGTCGCCAAGGCCGTGGGAGAGGTGTATAGCCCCCTGTTGATGGACCCACGGGGGCGCCTAGAGAGAAAAGGCGGTTCCTGAAGGCCGATAACCGGCGTAACCACTACGGCCGCCTCGCCACGATCTTCCCAACCCCGTGGCCTCCGGCAGCCGGCATTTCTGCCAGTCTTACGTACGCCTCCAGTCCTACTATAGAGTCCTTGACGTTTTTCCCATCTGGGAAGTCGTAAGTTTCACCAGGCCTGCGGAGGCCGTGGGTTCTACAAACTCGTGAAACTCCAGGCCTATCAACGCCATTCGGCTTTTAGCAAAGTCCGCCGCCACTAGGCGGCGTCACCGCCGCTTTCTTCTATCGAGTATCACCTCGCCTGTGTCTAGCCGTATTTCTACTATCCTGTGGTATGGCACATATCTCTCGCCGTGTGTAGTCGCTATCACGACCCCGTCTGGGCCTATCTCTAGAAGCGCCTCTGTTGAGGCCATTTCCTCTCCGCTGGCGGAGCCCCTGTTTATGTACCAGAAGTGGCCCTTCTGGCCTGTCCACTTCAGCTTGTTAAATATCTGACGTATGGGATTTCCCACTAACGTATAATATCTATTTATTTTTTATGGAGGGGCGGGGGATGTGTTATGGATCCCAGGGGGAACGTCTGGGTTAAGATCTTGAAGAAGAAAGAGAAGCCCTACGTTGTGGAGTACTACTAATTTATTTACTATAGTTTTTTGACATATGGCCAGGATTGCCCGGTATTATAGAGAATATGGCGTCAGAATTGTGGGGGGGTTTATGCAATATGTCTGGGACGACGCCGGGAGGAGATATGTGGACTGTAACACTAACCACGGCGTGGTGTTCTTAGGGCATGCCAACCCCAAGATTGTTGAGACTGTAAAAAGACAGCTGGAAGAGATCTGGGCGGTTCCCCTCAATTTCTCCACGCCGGCGCGGGAGAGATTCATACAGGAGTTCTCTAGGCTTCTGCCCTCTAAGTTTGGCGTGGTTTTCCTCCAGAACACCGGCACAGAGGCTGTGGAAGTCGCCATAAAGATAGCCAAGAAGCTCACCAGGAGGCCTGTAGTTGTGGGGTTTACCAATAGCTTCCACGGGAGGACCATGGCCTCCCTCTCTATTACCTGGAATGAGAAATATAGAAGGGCCTTTGAGCCGCTTTACCCCCACGTCAGGTTTGGGAAATTTAACGTGGTGGCTGAGGTGGAAAAGGTGGTAAAAGAAGACACCTGCTGCGTGGTGGTAGAGCCCATCCAGGGGGAGGGGGGCGTAAATCCAGCCACGCCGGAGTTCCTAAAGGCGCTTAGAGAAGAGACCCAGCGTAGAGGTGCCCTACTGATAATTGACGAGATACAGACAGGTTTTGGCAGAACTGGCGCCGTGTGGGCTTTCCAGAAATATGGCGTGGAGCCAGACATATTTACCGCCGGGAAGCCTGTAGCCGGCGGGCTCCCCATAGGGCTGGCGGTAGCCAGAGAGGAATATGGCGACGTCTTTGAGCCTGGGGAACACGGCTCCACCTTTGCTGGAAACGCTGTGGTTATGGCGGCGGCGGCGGCGGGATCTAGGCTACTTCTAGAGGAGGACGTCCCCACAAAGGCCGAGCGTATTGGCGGAGAGCTGGCAAAGGCCCTGTCTGAAGTGAGGTCTAGACTGGCGGTGAGAGTAAAGGGGGCCGGCCTCATGTTAGGACTGGAGCTTAGGGTTAAGGCTGATCAGTTCCTACAGCCTTTACTCCAGAGGGGGGTCTTGGCCCTAACCGCCGGGGTGAACACACTGCGTTTTCTCCCGCCGTATGTGATCACTAGAGAAGACGTGGAGACGGTGGCTGCGGCTGTGGGGGAGGTTTTAAAGACGTCAACGGAGTGACGGCGCCATTTTTTTCAGAAATATTGAAATCACGACGAAGTCAGCCAAGATGAATATATGCATTGCGGTACAGTATATACACACGGCCTTTAGCACCGCCAGCTCTATATATATTAAATACGGCAGGAGGGCCACCCCCAGCAGGCGCCACCAGTAGATAAACCTTGCGACAACCTTCTTGAGGCTTTTGTAAAGCCACAACGCCGCGGCTATGTTTACTACAAACCAGCCGGCGGCAGCCAGGTCTAGCGGTATGGGGCCCAGGTGGGCGTATTGACTTGTGAGGACTTTTACACATTCCGCAGTGACGCCGGGGAGGATCTCCAAATCTAAATAACAGCCGGGGGGCAGCTGGCCCAGCACGTAGAAGAGATAGGCCACTAGAATCGCCGACGTGAGTCCCCCCAGGGAGAAGGTAACCAACAGGGGAAGCCAGAGGTTCATAATAAAAACTACCCCCATATATATGTGAGAATATATGAAATTAGGGTGAAGAGAGCTCTCTCTCCCTCAAGCCTCCCCGAATATCAATACTCCCTTAACCCCTATGTGGGCTGTCTTCACGGCTGTCGGTACTGCTACGCGATAGACTTCACGGGCGGTCCCCCGGCGGCTGCCTGGGGCGATATTGTATACGTCAAGATAAATCTACTAGAGGTGCTCAGAAAAGAGGTGGGGAGGCTCAAGCCGGGGGTGGTGGGGCTTTCCACACTTACAGATCCCTACATGCCCCCAGAGGCCAGATATGGGCTTGCCAGGGGGTCGTTGTCCATACTGGCGGAGGCCGGCTTTAAGATCTCTATACAGACTAAATCGGGGCTGGTGGTACGAGATCTAGACCTCTTTTTGAGGTATAGAGAGGCGATAGACGTGGGGGTTACCATCACCACGTTAAAAGATAAGGCCAGGCTGTTGGAGCCACTAGCCGCACACCCCCTCGCCAGGGCTAGAGCGGTGAGAAAACTGGCGGCAGCTGGGGTTAAGACCTGGATATTTCTCGGCCCTGTGGTCCCAGGGTTTAACGACGGGGTGGATGACATTGAGGAGGTGGTGAGGCTTGCCCACGAAGCCGGCGTGGAGTTGATATATGACAGATATAGGCCAAAGCCGCGGGCTGGGGAGATGTTAAGAAAAAGCTTGGGGGAGGTGAAACCCACGCCCCTCTGGTGGGCTAAGATAAGGCGGCTGGTGGAAGAGCTATGTGGCAAATATGGCGTCGTCTGTATGGACATGGAGAGGGAGTGGTCGGCAGGCCGCATTTAGGGCGGTTTTTACCTGACGCGTATATATATCTCTAAGAGACATGGCACATGTTTTATGTATATATCAACGGGAGGAAAAAAAGGGTTTTAGTTACCACACGCCGTGTGGTAGACAGGGAGTGGAGACTTGTGGCGGCTTACAGATGGCGTGTTGTAGCCATGACACAAGGCCGTAGGATTGCAGATAGGAGAGATTACATCTTGGAGTGGGCTTTTTATAGCCGCGTAGAGAATTGAGATAAGTCTAAATTTTCCTCTGGACATATTTTTTACAGTCGCCGAGTTTTTAGCCTCGGGAAATTTTAAATCTGGCAGTCGGCTTTCTATACGTGCGGCTACTTAGACTACTGGGGCCCGCCACCATAGTCTCCGTGGCTTATATAGACCCGGGGAACTTTGGGGCAAATATCGAGGCTGGGAGGAGTTATGGACTTGACTTACTTTGGGTGGTGTTACTCAGCGGGCTTCTGGCCATCATAATTCAGTACGTCTCTGGCGCAGTGGGCGTAGTTAGGGGAGTTGGGCTTTTTGACCTCTTGTCTAGACACAAGAGGTGGTTTACCCCAGTGACTGTGGCTATAGTCCTCGCCACAGATATGGCTGAGTTCATGGGGGTAATTATAGGGCTCCACCTCCTGTTTGGCCTCCCCCTAGAGATAGCTGCCGCCGTGGGGTTTATAGACGTGTTTATATTAGCCATGTTGGCAGATAGGAGGGAGCTATTTGCAAAACTTATCGGCACGATGGTGGTAATGGTGGCGTTTAGCTTCCTGATAGAGCTATACCTCATCGGGCCCAGCTGGCATGAAGTACTTACTTCCGTCTTTACGCCCACCCTGTCAGCCGACATGGCGTTAGTGGCTGCCGCGATCGTGGGGGCCACCATTATGCCCCACGCCGTGTTGTTACATAGCCACATCGCGGTGGGGCAGAAAAGAGGTGACCACATGTATCAAACTGTGGCCAACCTACTGGGCGTGGCGTTTATAAATGCCGCCATTCTAATCGCCAGCGCCTACGTTCTACATGGCAGAGAGGTAGATATTTTAGACATACCACAGGTCTTAGAGCCGCTTTATGGCCCCCTCTCGGCGCTGTTGTTCTCCCTGGCTTTACTTCTCTCCGGCCTCTCCTCTTCCGCCGTTTCTGTAGAGGTGGGGGTACTTGCCGCCCGGTATATATTTGGCAAAAACGTGCAGCCCTGGAGGGCTAGGTTGATGGCAAGAGCTGTCAACATAGCCCCCGCGGTGTTAGCTGTGGGAGCTATGGGCATCTCGCCCATAGCGGTGCTGGTGTACACACAGGCGGCGCTCGCCCTAACGCTCCCAGTGGTGTTAGGCGCCCTGTGGTATTTCTCCCGTGGTGTGGTAAACAGGGGCCTTTCCGGCGTGGTTGCCATCTCCGCTGTGTACACAGCGGCTCTAGTCGTCATGGTGGGACTGGGGCCACACGCCTAGCTGGCTGCCTCAAGCATCTCGGCTAAACTTTAATATATGCGGCCATGGTGCCGTGATGGGAGGACACGAGGTGGTGAGATACCGCGCAGAGCACTACCTCGAGGCTATATACCAGCTTGGTCCCAACGCCACGTTAAGCAAAATCGCCAAGACTCTTGGCGTAAGGCCTAGCACCGCCCGTAAGATGATATTTTATCTACAGGAACTGGGGCTTGTTAAATACGGCGGCCGGAAGGGCGTCTTTCTCACAGACGAGGGGATGAGACGTGTGGAAAGTCTAAACTATGTACATAAAACTCTGGCGCAGTTTTTTAAAGCCATTGGGGTAGAGGAAAAAATTGCGGAGACAGAAGCCGAGAAGTTAGAACATCTGATAGACAGACGGGTTGTGGAAAGAATTGAACACGTCACAAATCTTGTAAAGGCGCTCGCCAGTTTTTGCAGCTTAAAACAGCCCGAACGCCTTTAGTAACTTCTTGACTTTCCCCATGTCTTTTACCCCCGGGCTTTTCTCCACGCCGCTTGAGACATCTACCATATAGGGATTTAGCGAGGCTACTAGATGTGCGTTATCTGGCGTAATGCCGCCAGCTATCGCCACCCTCCCCAAGCTCACCACCTGCCGTAGCTGGGCGAGAGGTATCTTAAGCCCCCCATCGTAGGTGGCGTAATCCCTCTTGTCTGCATCCACCAAGACATACTCGTGGGGAGTTTTGAGAAGTCTCTCAACTCTCTCCACAAGCGACACGCCCGGGGCATACACAGCCACAGGGGCTATGGCAACCGGCGCCTCTAGGGGCGGCAGCTCTCTGTGGTGTTGTACCACAGGTATGTCTATCCCCACGGCTATCTCAATAGCCCTCTCTATGGCTATAGACGCCGTGACTAACGCCGGTTTGCTATATCTCACAAGCTTCCTGAGCTCTCTCAGCCTGGATAGCTCCACAGAGCGGGGGCTGGAGGGGTCGTGAACAAAGCCTATATAATCCACAAGGCCGTCTAGCGTAGTTACGTCTTCTGGTCGCGTCACTCCGCAGATCTTTATCCTCATGGGGGAGATTTGTTTTATATATTGAAGTTTTTGTCCTCATGGCCTCGGGGTGGTGAACTACTGGTATAACATCGCCGCGGATCTCCCCACGCCGCTCCCCCCACCCAGAGATCCAGATGAGGGAGACAGCCGGGTGGCCCTACTCATGAAGATACTGCCCAGCGGCTTGATTGACCAAGAGTTTACCGCAGAGCGGTGGGTGTC
>JBKBOT010000001.1:71269-87652 GCA_046293555.1 Pyrobaculum sp.
GTCTGTCTACGCCAGGTTGGGAAGGCCCACCCCCCTGATTAGGGCGGAGGGTCTGGAGAAGAGGTTGGGCAGGGGGGTGAGAATTTACTACAAGTATGAGGGCGTGTTGCCCGTGGGGTCACATAAGCTAAACACCGCAGTGGCCCAAGCCTATTACGCCAAGGCCGACGGCGCTGTGGAGATAGCCACAGAAACCGGGGCGGGGCAGTGGGGCATGGCGGCATCTCTTGCCGCAGCTCTTTTTGGCCTCAGGGCTGTGGTCTTCATGACGCGGTCTTCCTACAGCTCGAAAAGACAGAGGGTGGCCTTCATGAAGACATATGGCGCCGTGGTGTATCCAAGCCCGAGCGAGATTACAGAAGCTGGCAGAAGGCACTACCGGCCTGACCACTCCGGCTCTTTGGGCATAGCCATATCTGAGGCTGTGGAGTACGTCCTCTCTGGAGAGAAGAGGCGGTATCTCCCCGGCAGCGTGATGGAATTCGTCTTGTTACACCAGACGGTAATAGGGCTGGAGGCCATACGGCAGCTGCCCGAGGAGCCAGATGTGGCTGTGGCGTGTGTGGGCGGGGGGTCTAACTTCGGCGGCTTTGTGTACCCCATGTTGGGCATGAAGCTAAGAGGCGAGGGGTTTGAGAAAACGCGTTTTATCGCCGTGGAGTCAACCGCAGCCCCAAAGCTCACCAGAGGGACGTTGAGATATGACTTCCCAGACGCCGTGGGGGTCCTGCCGATGATCAGAATGTATACCCTAGGTCACAACTACATCCCGCCGGCCGTACATGCGGCAGGTTTGAGATACCACGGCGCGGCGCCTAGTTTGTCGTTATTGAGAAAACTCGGCTATGTGGAGGCGTTGGCTTATAGCCAGGAGGAAGTTATGAAGGCAGCCCTCCTTTTTGCCAAAAGCGAGGGGGTTATCCCAGCCCCCGAGTCGGCACATGCGATAAGAGCGGTTTTAGATCTGGCTGAAAAACTGCCGGCAGGCTCTGTGGTGGCTTTTAACCTCTCTGGACATGGCCTATTAGATGTAGATGCCTACGAGAAGGCATCCGTCTAACAAAGCTTATATATATCTGTTTTCCTAGCTTTATGGCTTCGGGGTGGTAATACTAAAGAAACTTGGCGAGGGGGGCAGGCTGACGGCCGACGAGGCTTATCTCCTCGGGAGGTCTATTCTCTCCGGCGAGTTGGGTGAAATCGAGATGGCGGCAGCTCTTTCAGCAATGAGGGCCAGGGGGGAGACGGCAGAAGAGATAATAGGCTTTGTGAAAATGGCCAGGGAGTTCGCCGTAAAGGTCCCGTTGAGAGTTGAGGCTATAGACACGGCGGGCACTGGGGGAGATGGCGGGAGGACAATTAACCTATCCACGGCGGCGGCTATAGTGGCCTCTGCGGCTGGCGCAGCTGTGTTAAAACACGGAAATCGCTCAGCCTCGGGGTTTTTCGGAAGTGCGGACTTCATGGAGGCGGTGGGGTACAACCTCGAGGTGGGGCCCGAGAAGGCGGCAGCCATGGTGGAATCTCTAGGGTTCGCTTTTGTCTTCGCGCCTAGGTACCACCCGGCGTTTGCCAAGGCGGCGCCTGTAAGAAGGAGGCTGCCCTTTAGGACTATTTTCAACATTGTGGGGCCTCTGGCGAACCCCGGTTGTGTCAAACGTCAGCTAATCGGCGTGGCGGAGCCCCAGCTGGTAGACATAGTGGCAGAGGCAGCGGCTGGGCTGGGGTTCCAAAGGGCGGTTGTGGTACATGGAGGTGGGGTAGACGAGGTGACCACCGAGGGCCCAACCATTGTGGCTGAGGTAAATGGGTTTAAGATCGAGCGTTATACCGTCACCCCAGCGGACTTGGGGGCCCCTGTGGTTAAACTCCCAAGGGCCGAGACTAGAGAGGAGGCCGTAGAGAAGACGTTGAGGGGGCTGAGGGGCGTGGATAGAGAGGTGGCTACGGCTATTGCCATAAACGCGGCGTTTGCCCTATATGTGGCCGGCGTGGTTAAAGACGCCAGAGATGGCTATGAGCTGGCCATGAGGATAATTGAGGGGGGGCTGGCTTACTCCAAGTTGTTAAGGGTGGTGGAGGCGTCTAGATGAAGATACCTCTTTCAAAACTGCCACAGCCCAGAGAGTTGGCGCATATGTTGTACACAGCTGGGGAGGATTTCGTGGCGTTGCTAGAGTCCGGGCAGGGGTATATAGAGAGGTCTAGATACACCCTGGTGGCGTGGGGCGTGGAGAGGGAGTTTGTATCCTACGGCGTGGATCTCTACAAGACGCTTGACGCAGCCTACCGGGAGGCCCTACAGTCTTCCGACATGACTATCGGCGTGGTTGCCTACGACGCCGTGGCGTATATCGAGCCAGTCTTGTTGAGATACGGCAAGATGGACAGAGAGGTGCCTATAGCTTTTTTCGTAAAGCCGCGGGGGTACCTCCTATACGACAGGCTGTTGGGGAGGGCCTATCTACGCGGCGAGTTGCCCAAACTCTCCCCGAAAGGGGGGGAGGTCTACATACAGGGGCCGGCGGGGGAGACCGACCACGCGTCATTTCTCAAATGGGTTGGAGAGGCCAGGAGGAGAATTCAAGAGGGGGAGGTCTTCCAGGTGGTGTTATCTCGCTATGAGGAGTATAGGGTGGGCGGCGACTTGTTTAGACTATATACAGGCATGGCGGAGCTAAACCCCTCGCCGTATATGTACTTCCTGAAGTGGCGCGACATATATCTGCTGGGCACCTCGCCGGAGCTTTTAGTAAAAGTGGTGGGAGACAGGTCCGAGACTCACCCAATTGCCGGCACTAGGCCGCGGGGCGTCTCTGAGGAGGAGGACATAGCCCTAGAGGAGGAGTTACTTAAAGACGAGAAAGAGCTGGCGGAACACATCATGTTGGTAGACCTGGCCCGTAACGACCTTGGGAAGGTCTGTAGGCCGGGGACCGTGAGGGTAGACGAGCTGTATGCCGTGGAGAAATACAGCCGTGTCCAACATCTCGTCTCGCGGGTATCTTGCGTCATGGACCGTAAGCTTACTCCAGTAGACGCCCTCTGGGCCACACATCCAGCCGGCACGGTGTCCGGCGCGCCTAAGGTGAGGGCCATGGAGATAATTGCGGAGCTGGAGACAAGACCACGCGGCCTATATGCAGGCGCTTTGGGGTTCTTCTCGCCAAGCCTCTCCGAGTTCGCCATAGTGATCAGGACGGCGGTGGTTAAAGACGAGACCTTGAGGATACAGGCAGGCGCCGGGGTGGTGTACGACTCTACCCCAGAGAGGGAACTCGGGGAGACGCAGGCAAAACTTAAGGCCTTGAGAGAGGCGTTGGGGGCATGGACCTGACTTTGATTATTGACAATTATGACAGCTTTGTTTTCAACATAGCCCACTATGTGGCTGAGCTGGGCAGCCGCCCCATAGTGTTGAGAAACGACGAGGTGACTACAAAAATTGTGGAGAGGATTAGGCCGGACAGGATAATACTCTCGCCGGGTCCCGGCAGCCCCGCCAACCCACGTGATGTGGGTAACTCTATGGACATCGTAAGGGAGTTCCACGAGAGAATTCCAATACTGGGGGTATGTCTGGGGCATCAGATAGTTGGTTACGTCTTTGGCGCCTCCATTAGGAGGGCTAGGGCTATTAAACACGGCAAGACGAGCCAGGTTAGGCACTACGGGGGCCCTCTCTACACCTCTGTGCCAGAAGTCTTTACCGCCATGCGGTATCACAGCCTTGTGGTTGACAACCCCCCAGAAGAGTTGGCTGTAGAGGCGGTGTCGCTAGACGACGGCGAGATTATGGGGATTCGCCATAGGGAATACCGCGTCTATGGTGTGCAGTTCCACCCGGAGTCTGTGGGTACGCCACATGGAAAGAGGATAATTAAGAACTTTCTTGACTTGATATGACTCTCCCCAAGCCGGCTCTAGGGGTGTATCTAGTGGCCGGCTGGCCAGATGTGGCTACCTACAGGGCGGCAGTGGGCGTGCTTAAAGAGTCGGCGGACTTCTTTGAGTTAGGTGTACCTACGGCAAGCCCGAAGTACGACGGGCCGTTTATACGGAGGGCACATAGAGAGGTGGCCGTTGTCGACTGGAGTAGGCCAGATGTCGCCACATATCTCATGGCGTATTGGGAGGACCACGTCCACGACCCCTCGAGGCTTTTCAGACTTGCCGTAGATATAGGCGCCAGGGCGGTGTTGGCGCCTGACTTGTTGATAGATTTTCCAGAGGAGTTAGAGAGATATCTAGACATGAGTAGGGGCCATGGCCTCTCCACCGCCTTTTTTCTTCCCAGCAAGTTTCCCCACGTCTTGGCGAAAAATATTGCAGAGCTAAAGCCAGATTTCATATATCTAGGCCTCTATGCGGCCACTGGGATCGAGCTGCCTATATATGTGGAGCGAAATATCGAGCTCTTGAAAAAAATTACGGCTGGCACATATATAGTGGCCGGCTTTGCTATAGATACGCCAGAAAAAGCGGCGAGACTGATAAAGGCGGGGGCAGATGCAGTAGTGGTAGGCACCGCCTTTATGAAAAAACTAAGGTCTAGCCTAGAGGAGGCGGCCTCTTTTCTAGAGTCGATAAGAACTGCCATAAGTAACGCTTTGTGACGTAAGTCGACCATCTTTACGTCTGTTAATTAAATAGGACGTCAATACTGTAAACTTAAAAATGTAGAGATATATCTATATTAGCTCTATAATATATATTAATTGACTTTAATAATATAGGGTTATAAAAGATTTATATAGATGGTTTGTGATATCTCTATGCGGCGGGGCACCATCCCGGTGCGTGGCTACAAGAACCCGGATCATTACGGCTCGTTACAGCCGCCTATCTACCAGACTGCCGTATTTAGAATGGAGGGCGAGGCTCTTAAGTCCGACAGGGGGTTTGACCTAAAGTACAGCCGGGAGGAAAACCCAACCCTCCGCCCTCTTGAGGAGGTACTTGCAAGACTGGAAGAGGGAGTTGACGCCCTGGCTTTTAACAGCGGGATGGCGGCCTTGTCTACCGTCTTTCTCGCCTTGCTCGAGGCCGGCAGCTCTATATTAGCCCCCATGGAGTCCTACGGCGCCACGTTGAGACTTCTGGCATCTCTAGAGAAGTACGGCATAAGGCTTAGAAAGGCCTATCCAGACACAGAGATTTATATCGAAGAGCTAAAGGCCTCCCGGCCCACCGTGGCGTTTTTTGAAACTATCACAAACCCCAACCTTAAGGTTTTTGACGTCCCAGAGGTAATCAAGGCGGCTAGAGACCTCGGGGCCTGGGTGGTGGTAGACAACACTTTTGCCACGCCGGTGTTAATCACGCCGATAGCCCACGGGGCAGATCTAGTGGCTCACTCCGCCTCGAAGTATTTAGCTGGACATAACGACGTGATAGGCGGCGCGGTGGTAGCCGCCAGCCGTGAGCTCGTAGAGGAGCTCTGGCTCTGGAGAGCCATGTTGGGCACCATAATGCAGCCTTTTGAGGCCTATCTCACCTTGAGGGGAGTCAAGACGTTGGGAGTTAGGTTTGAACAACAGTGTAAAAACGCCATGGCTGTGGCAGAGTTTCTCGTAGAACATAGCAAGGTGGCTGAAGTGATGTATCCAGGTCTCTCCACACATCCACATCACCACATAGCTAGAAAACTCTTCGGCGGTAGGTACGGCGCCGTGGTGTCCTTTAAGATCAGGGGGGGTCAGGAGGCCGCCATAAGGTTTTTCAAGTTTCTAAAGGTAATAACGCCGAGTCCGAGCCTAGGCGGCGTGGAGAGTATAGCCACATACCCCATCACCAGCGCCGCATCTCCTATAGCAGACGAGGAAAAAAGGCTTTTAGGCATCACAGAGGAGTTAATACGGCTGTCGGTAGGTATAGAAGACCCTCAAGATCTCATCGAGGATCTAGACCAGGCGTTGAAAAACGCCTAACGTATATACAGCAAGCCGTCGGCAGTAGTTCCAATAGTTAAAACTCCGGCAGTCCTCTCTATGGCTAACACACGCCACCTTTCTATCTTTACGCCACAGGAGAGGTAGAGATATCCGCCGTCTTTCACCACGTGGAATCTTCCATATACTACAAGCTCGGAGCCGGGGACCTCTAGCGCCATCTTGACGGCTTGACATGGGGCAGGCGTGGAGAGATGGACGAAGGTAGCTACATAGCTAGAAAAAGTCGCCACCGCCAGGAGGAGAAGAGCGGCTAGAGTAAGCTCCTCAGTCACGGCTTAAATCGACAGCTCATATTTAACACCCTGTAGGCCACCCCAGGGGGGGCCTCTAGAACCCCCCTATCTCTACACACCACGTGGCTCAACGTGAGGTTTTTCTCCTCAACCCACCTATAGGCCTCGGGCCAGTAGAGAAAAACCGCCGTGAGGTCAGTCTTAGCCACCTCCACCGGCTTGAAAAAAGACATGGTGGCCACAGCTAGGCCAAAGAGTATGGGGATAAACACCAGCTCTACCCTCATGGGGTTACAGCGGGGTGGGGGGAAAAATGTTAACATCTCACCAGCACAAGTCTTATCGTAAACTGGTACCCGGCCTCCGCAGCCTCTGGGTCAAACTCTGTAGCTGTGTCACATGTGGCGTAGTAGTGGGTAATCTTCCCCCCATCTACTGCAGGTAGTATGTAGGAACAGTCTGTGAGATGTATGGTGTTGTTCTCCATGGTATAAGTAACTCCCATCAACATGTGGGGTGGGGGACAGCGCCCCAAAGCCAATACTGAGAGAGGTGGGGTCGTGTGGCTAGTGGGGGCGGGGACCAAAAGCCACGACCTCGTGTCGTAATACGCCAGATAGTTCCTCACGCCAATTGGCACGTGGGATTTTACCCACCTTTCCGCCTTTATAGATTCAGCCACATGTCTAACCGTCCAGTAGTCTTTCTGAAAGACTGTAGACATCGAGGCCGTTATGACTACAGTAAAGGCTAAAGCCGCAGTGATGGTCAACAGGGCTTTGGCTGATAACATATCCTCAACTCAGACCGCAAGCCTCTGGGGTACCCCACCCCATCTGCCCAAGTTTTAAACAAAAGCCGCGCCTTAGGCCGCCACAACGTCACAACGTCGCCAGGCTTGGCCCAAACCTCTTGCCTAACTAGCGGTATGACCAAGACGGGGTCCCAGGGGAAGACATAGGTGGCGTTGATGTAGACAACCCCGCCCGTGGTTTCTGCGACTTTTGTCCACACGCCGCCTTGCATCTGGTAGAAGCCAAAACCCGCCACGGGCCCTCCTGCCGCCACTTTCACCACGCCGCCGCCTATAACCTCAAATATCGGCTCGGAGACATGTTCCACAATCTCCACCCGCCCCAAGATCTCAAAATATTTCTGAAAGTCGCCGACATATACGGCCTGCGGGCTTGCCCCGCTTTCGGCACATCTATACATAAACTGCCTCCCGCCGGCGCTAAACGCGTTTATGCCGTGGAAATAGGGGGCGCCGTCTAGGTATAAATATAGCGAAACGTTCAGCTGGGGGGTCGCCAATACGGGCGGCATATAGGCGACGCTCTTGACTAGATACGAGACGTGGCTAGATACAAAAAAGGCGAAGTGGTGCCTCCGGCCGGAGTCAACCTCCTCCACCACGACTTGGAGCGGGCCTGTGTAGTTACTCGGCGTGACGTATAGCGGCTTGGCGCCCACGACGACAGGACGGCAGCCTGTAGCCAGCCCGCCATCTACATGCCAGCCGGGGCCGACATATAACGTATCGAAGGTATCCCACACCCTCGATATATTTGCTAACAACAGCCAGCGGCCCCACCTGCCGTTACCTGTGGACACCACGTGGCCCATCTCTACCCAAAGCCTTACCGTAAGCCACTTTCTCTCCCCGATGTATGTCAACATGAAGGAATAGCCGGCGCCAGGCAGGGCCAGAGCCGCGGCGACGCCAGGCGGCCACAGTGTGGTATTTAGCTCTATACACATCATGTCTAGACATGCGGTAGTTGGAGCTAATGCCAACAGCCAGCTTGAAGAGACGTTAGAAGGCATGGTGGGGGCGCCTAGAGGCAACGCGTCTGTCCACCCCGCCGGGATCTCCGCGTCTGAAACGCCTTCCCACATGTAGTCATAAAAACGGCCGTAGGTGGGGTCCGCGGCCTGGTGTAAAAGCCTCTCTCCAGCTCTGGTGGTGTTTCTATATTCGGCAGCTGGATAGACCACACTCAGCATAGAGGCCTGGTGGGGTGGAGGCAAGATGCATTCAGACGATATGTCGAAATCGCCTGTTTCTGGGCTAAAGCGGTAGGTCTTAAGCCTATAGGTGTGCCAATAGTCGAGATGGGGGTCGCCCCACAGTAGGGTTAAAAGATCTCTAAACCCAGCCAGTCCACATATTGGCGACATGGAGGCCGCCAGCCAGTCCACTAGCTTCAGTCTGGAGATTGGCCACTGGACGCCGCCCCGTGGCCCCACTTTTGCATATCCCACCCAACTGCCGTTAGCTTTAGTGTATACATGTTGGCTATAGACGCAGTGGACGGCCTCTCTAGGCCACTGGCGGCAGGGATCCGGCGGCGAGTACCACGCCACGTCGAGTCTCTTATTGTCATTATCTATAGCCACGTGGAGGTAGGCCCAAGCCCGCCTGCCGGGGGGAGGTGCCTGGTAGTACAGCTTACCGTTGGCGGCAGCCCTCTCGTAGTCTAAAAGCTTCCCTCTGTCGTCTACCGCCCGTAGATATGTGCCGTGTGAATCTACCCACACGTCGCCGAGTTTCCACAACACCATGGCGCCTAGCCGCGTGGCGGACCCTAGCGGCATTTTTACCACCAAACGCCGGCCTAAAAGCGTCTTGTCGCCAGCCCTCACGGCGACATGGGGTAATAACGTCAAGTTTGTCCTAATGGCTACTGCGGCCAGGGCGCCACGCCAGACCCAACTCGCCCCAATCCAGGTGGAGTTACCCACCGCGTTTATTACAAAACAGTCAGGCGGCTTACATATATCCACCCCCATGGCCACTCTTGAGACATATAGAGGCACCTCACGCGGGGGGCTAACCTCCAACTCGCCCCATTGGGACGGCACTGCGACCACCGAGATTGACGCCTTGGCGGCAAACGGCTTTTTCCACACGTCGCCTATATACACCCCAGCGGGCGAGAGGTCTGTATATACAACCGCGGTGTCTCTCCCCAAATCGTTGTAAAACCGGCGGTCTGTATAGAGCCAGATCTGCGGGATTTTAGCCGAGACAACACCAGTGTTCACAACGTCGCCCGGCCTTCTGCCGTCTAGCTCCAAGGCGTGCCACCACTGGGGGCTTCTGCCAGCTAATACGAGGTTTGTGCCCACATATGGCGTCTTGCAGAACGGCCAGCTTTTATCGTCAGGAAGCTCCACACAAAGGTCGACACGCCACCAGTGTTTTATGGGGATAGACGCCTTGATGTACTCCACGGCCTTTTTCCTCACCTCAGATACCACAAACCTCACGGTCTTTCTCTCTCTCTCGGGCTCTTTTGCCACCCTGTAGTATATCCCCCACCACCCGCCGTCTTTCCAACATTCGTAGCGCTCTATCCGCCACGGCGAGTCTGGCTGGAAGTACTCCAGCTCGATGCTATACTCCAGAGCTTTATCCCACCTGCCAGTAGAAGGCGTGGAGTATATCAACGCCGTGGTGGCGTTATAAAACGTGGCTCCCCACACCACTGTCTTCTCAAAGCCGGAGGTTAAAACCAGCGGCTTCCCCCAAGCCGGCGCCCAGGTCTCAAAGCTAAACTCCACTGAGATAACCCCAGTGGTGTCGACGTCGTAAGTCCCCGTCTTCACACAAGTCACCGCGGCTATCGCCAGTTGTGCCAATAGTATTAGGCCCAGTAGCCGCATATGCCTTTTGGCTCTCTAGGGGAAAAACCTTAGGGACACCCCACTGGGAGATATATGGGGTAGTCCACTATATATATAAACGCGGCGTCTCGAGGCGCCAGGACATATAGCGTAGATGTGCCGTTGTGATACACCAAGGCGTGTTCCGTCCTGACGAGCTCCCCACCTGCCTGACCTCCAACATACGCCAGAGTTTCTAGCCAGGGCAAGAAGTCGACAGAGTGGACTAGAGAGATCTCATACAACACCGCCGGCTCTCCAGACGGCTTTAACGCCTC
Source organism: Pyrobaculum sp. (assembly GCA_046293555.1). Lineage (GTDB taxonomy): Archaea > Thermoproteota > Thermoprotei > Thermoproteales > Thermoproteaceae > Pyrobaculum. The sequence continues at coordinate 81,404 of JBKBOT010000001.1, forward strand.
TATACACCTCACTACCTCTAGGTGTAGCTGATATGTCACATATCTGCCCTCGCCCCGTAGCCTGTAGCCCACGGGCACATTGCCCCCGGCCTGCGGGCTGCCGGCAGAGAGAGGTTTTACAAGCGTTATGTTAAAACCACTGCGGAAGACATTTATGTCGTCAGTTTTGTTAAGGAGATGTAGGTCTCTAAACTTGGCCTTGGCTAGGTAGAGCTCCTCGGCGGTATTTATAAAGGCAACCTGGGGGCTGTGGACCACGGCTAAAATAGCCACAAGAGACGTGAGCGCCAGAGCTATAACTCCATACGCCACAGCCCACATATTACCCACAGGAGATGTATATTAAGCCGCCCCTAGCCTGTATATACATGACGCCACAAGCCACCACCTCTCCCACCGCCAGCGGCCTCTCCCCTAGATACGCCCAGCCGAATCTAGCCGCCGGCCTCCCGGCCACATAAAGCACGGCGGAGTGTTCCAGCTGTTGTACATACCCCTGCGTCACCTTAAAGACGCAGTCTGAACACTGCACCACCTGGCTCACGCCCTCATATATGGGAAAGAGGGCAGCAATAAACGCCGCGACAAAAGCCAACACCCCAGAGGCCACCAGAAGCTCCTCGACTTCCCTCATGGACACCTGTACTGCGCCACCAGCCACCTCCCCCGCGAGGCGAGACCCACCGGGGTACAAGACGACGTGTTAACAGAGTGGCCATACGGCGGCGGACACCACAAGCCTGTATACGGATCGCCCACCCTAACCGGGCGTCTAGCCTCGCAACGATAGCCGCCGGGATAGAGCTCAAAAACTGCCACCAGCTCGCCGGGGGGGCCCACATATTTTCTAAACCTCTCCACATCTCCCCCATATTCCACGAGGTAGAGGCCGTCCGAGCTGTTGTAGACATAGACCACCCTCGTGGGCATATTTCCGCCGGGAGAGATGGGCATCTCTACAAGCCTCCAGTACATATACTGTTGAGCCACCATAGCCACATATATCAACAACGCCGTCAGTGCGGCCATAAAGACCGCTACTGCGACAAAATGGTCCATAGCCTCGGCGAAATATACCTTCCTACAAACACCGCCTTGTGACGCCAGGTCGAAGCCATGGAAAAAATGGGTGGGGTTGGGAAAAACGTTAAGAAATTCCCACCGTAACTACCCCCTTTGCCACTTGTACAGTCTTTCCGCTAGACGCATCTATTGCATATATGACGTATGTATATTGTGTCCCTGGTGTAAGGGTGGCGGGGAATCTACATGTCGCAGACTGACCAGCCGTCAGGTTTAGGCTATTGCTCATCGCGTTGATTTGCCGTGCCGTAACGCACCTCCCAGTAATTGGGTTGCCTAAATTCTGTCCGCTTTGGGCATAGGCTAGCAACAAGCCGGATAGTCTGCCGTTTAGGATTTCTACCGTTACGTCAAATCCAGCCCTGTCTGTAGTCACTATGGCGTTTGCCCTCAGGGCCTCTGCTGCAGATTTTCCCATTCCCTGAAATGTGAGCACAGCTATAACTCCGATGATCACAAACGCCGCGGCTACTAACAGCGCCTCGACGCTTATCATACCTCTCGCCATGAGTGGAGCTGGAGGTGGGTGGGAAAAATGTTAGAAGAGGTACCCCAAGGCCAGGTTTGCCAAGAGGCCCGCGGCGCCTCCTAACGTCAGAGAGTTGTGTAGCCCCAGGGGGGCTAGAAACACCGTGGCGTAAAGCGCGATGATTGTAGCCATCGTTATAGACAACATCTGTCTTACCTCCTCTAGAGGCGGCGGGGAGAGAAATGGGATGTAGCCCCCCACATCTATCCCGCCTAGAGTCTTCACCGCGGTGGAGATAGAGTAGGCGAGGACGAGCACGGCAAATGTAAACAAGGCGAAATAGGCCCCGGCCAGTTTTAACATCTTTTTTACTGTCTGTGTCTCTAGGTCTATTAACGTCTGGATGTGTTCCACAGCCCTTATGGCCGTAGATCCTCCGGCCTCTGTGATGGCGCGATACATGCCGCGCGCCAGTATGAAGTATTTCGACGGGACAAAATAGCCATATGCAATCTTCTGCGCGATTTTAAACCTATCTGACAACCGTCCGGTGATGACATCTGGAGGCGCGCCTTCTTTCAACAGGGCTGCGGCAGATCTCAACATGGGGGCTATCTCCCCCCTTATCTTAAACCACCACAGGCGGCTGGTTGCCACAAGCCATCCATATAGCAAGAAGCCCGCAGCTAGAAAGAAAAGTGGTGGCGTGGCGATGTAGGCCGCCAAAAGGCCTGTCGAGATGGCGGCGGGAAAAGCCCAGCTGTAGGCCTTAGCCAGAGAGACGTCTTTTGGGGTGACATAAATCGCGTAGAGCCCCATAGCCGCCGCGATGGATAGAACTACTGCAGCCAGCGAGATGCCGTCTATAGCCACAACGCCAAGCGCCCAGAGGAACAGAAAGAAGAGAGGCAGTATAAACAACGCCCCCAGCGACGAGGATATAGACTCGTAAACCCGCGCCCGCGCCTCTGTTTTCGCCAACGCCAGAGACCTTACAGACTCTAGGAAGGAGTGCACCACAACCTGTCTATCTACTCCAGACTCCTCTTGCGCCAAGGCGAAGCCAAAAAGCCTGGCGGCTTCCGACTTGTCTTCTAGAAAGTGGCTAGAGGGAGCCGGCGTGAGCGACGCCACAAATAGCCTCCTGGCCTCTCTCTCGTCAAGCTCGGCCACATTTAGGGCGCAGAGCCTCAAGGCGTCATTTCCAGAAATTGCCCCCAGATAGATCGCAAAGATGGGGGCCGTATATAGGTAGAAATCCTCTCTGCCCACAAGGGGGAAAGCCCACCGTGGGGGGAAAAAGGTTAGAAGAGATTAGACAAGACCTCCCTAATGTGCGCCAGCTTTCCCGCCCTCTCCACGGCTTTTGGCAGCTCTCTCACGGCATCTACAGGTGGGAGACCTGTGGAGACACGTCGCAGTATGTAGTCAACAGCTAGCTCTAGGTGTCTACTTAAGTCAACCGATTTGGCTAACTCACGCCAGTCCTCTTCCTCAAGCCAGACCCCCGCCCCCGCGAGGCGGCGCATGGCCTTAAAAAGCCTCTTCTCTCTCACGCCGAGTTCTTTAGCCAGCTCACATATCCACCTAGCCGTCGAGAGGGTAAAACCCTTTTTGACGGCTAGCTTCTCTATGGGGCACATCACCTCCAGTTAAGCAGCAAGAGGGCTAGCCTTGTATATGGGTCGTTTTTACTTTCCAGCGCCTTTATGAGGACCTCCTTGGGGACTGCGCGGAGTATTTCTTGAGCCAGCTGAGGCGGCATTTCTACCAACGCCTTGACTAGGCAGTCCTGCCAAGACTCGCCAGCAGGCGTTTTGTCTCCCTCTATCCCGCCCGCCAGCGTCTCTTCAAGCCTTTTTCTCAACATGTGTCCCACCTCCCACAGTTAGGAAAAATTTTGGTAACTAAATCTCGACGCCTCTTGAAAGAGGGGCGTCCTGAAATCCAGCCTACTGGTCCACACCGTCTCTACAATAGACCTCCTTACGGCTAGGGGGTCCTCCATGTCGCTCGCCTCTACCAACGCCTCTGTTCTCAATGTCAGCTCTTCCTTCAGCTTAACTCCATACATCTCTTCTACATATTGCGCCACCCGCGGGGTGACCTCCGAGGCGTCGGCCACCACCACGTCTCTACCTCTTGCTAAAACTGTTTTAACCTCTTTTACATATCTCGTGCCGCCGGCGGTAGACAGCTGTATTACAAGTATCCCCTCGAGCCCCTCTATAGCTGCCTCTGACTCCACGACTCTAGCCACGGCGTCTTTTACGGTGTCCGCATGTATGGTGGTAAGCGCGCCGTGGCCTGTAAGCTTGTAGTTAACTAACGTCTTTAGCTCCGCCGGAGTTCTCGCCTCTGCCAAAGCCACGACGGTGTGTGCAGTGCCGTATCTCAAGGCTTGGTCTAAAGCCTGCCACAACCTCTCCTCGCCTGGGATAGACAAGTGGAGTAGCTGGCCCTCGAGAGGCGCCCAGATCTCTCTGGCGCCTCTCTCTATCACAACCACCTGGACCCACGGCGGCGTTAAGTAAAGCAGCTGGTTTAACTGCGTGGTTTTTCCGGACCCCATACCGCCAGAGAAAAAGACCCCACCTCTCATTTCTAACACCAGAGAGGCGAGGGCCAACACCTCTAGCCCCTCTAAGCTTTGTCTCTCGGCGTGATCCCTCTGTCCCGTCTGAGGTCTGTGGAGATATGGCGTCAATAGCGGCCTGGAGGGCTTAGGCACGTCTGAAAACTTGCGGATATTGACGTTAAACTCTATGAGATCTGCAGCAATCCGCGCCTTGTATATCGGGTCCTCTCTTGTGGCCATCGGCTTGTCCATCGTGAGGACTGGGATAAGCTGTTTCACTACTACATACATCAGCGGCTCTGGGATCACTATGTTTGTAGGCAGTCGGAACTCGTTACGTACAGCCACAACCCTCCTGTATCTCCCCAATTCAACCATTTGAAAGGTTATGTAGTCTAGCTGCTCTCTTAACGTCTTAGGCACATATGTGTACTTAGCCGCGGGGGCGGCGGGGTGGGGGATCACCACCTCTGTGAGGAAGCTATCTCGCATCAACGCCTCCAACGCCCCGTAGCCCGCGTAGTCTCTGGCGCCACTCCACCGGTCTAACAGGTAGTGTACCACCTCCCTGTAGTCTCTATAAAGCCGCCAGATGGCTCTATCCCCAAGGCCCTCCGATATGGACCTCACGACTTTGGGGTACTCCCTCTCGTCTGGCGGCACAGACCCTCTAAACATTACTAACAACAACGCTGCCTGTAGGTCTTCTGGCAGCGGCGGGTCTATGACTACATACATCAAGTCGTCAGTAATACATATGTCTGTCCTCACCCCCCTATCCACAATAACCCCATCTTTTCTTAGCCTACATCTAGACGTCAGGAAGTTGTCTACATGTGCATATATCATATCTTAATCCGCATGACCAGCTGCTCTATAGACCTCCTGTTTTCCCGATCTCCCAACACGGAGTTAGCCACAGCCTCGCCATAGTACTCAGAGATCTTCACCCGCTTCAACACCACCGGCGCGATTTTTTTAGCCATCTTGACCTCATCTCTATCCACCATATTTATCGCCACGAGGGTGGAATAGGCCATATACTTCCGATACTGTTCGTTCTTTATGTCAGAAATACGGGAGATAAGCCGCCTGTCTGACATAAAGATGGTAAAGACCCCCATGTGTTGAAGTCGAGCCAACACCTCTAGCCTCAGGGCGGCTGTGGTGTCTATCACCACTGTGTCTACCGGGATACGTAAAGACTGGACAAATTTAGGCATGTAGCTAGCCCACTCCAGTAGGGCCTCCTGAAAGTCCCCCGTGGCCTCTTCCCCCAACTTTTGATATACTTCAAAGGCCTCGTAGCCCGGGATTAGATACAACATGGGGTTTACCCTATGTACGTAAGGCCTCTCCCCCTTTAAAAACGGCGCCAGCCATCCCACCCTCCTGGGGGCTCTAAACAGTTGAGACAGATCTGCCTTCTCCCAGTCCATATCTACCAGCAGGGTGTAGCCCTTAGCTATAGCCAAAACAGTGGCGAGAGTAGTCTTGCCGACACCCCCATCTAGAGAGGAGATAGCCACCACTCTTACCGGCCTCATATCAACGCCAGAAGTCTCTCATAGATGTAAGCCACTGCGGCGTTTTTTACGGCGACCCAATCTGCCACCGGCCCCACCTCCCGCCTTATCTTCCTCAAGAGATGTGACGCAGTTTTTATGTCAGATAGCTCTCTCAGCCCCAGGAGGGAGGGTCTAAGCAAGATGGCTCCCCCCCTGAGGTTCGACAGCGCCAGCCTTACGGCGATACATACGTCTTTATACCTCTCGAAGAACATACGCCGGCCGCAACTCCTCCTAAGTGCCTCCAATAGGTCTAAAGTGCGTGGGTCAAACATGTCCTCAGCCTCTCCAGATCTACCCGTGTTAGTAACTCCACCAGCTGTGGATCACGGCGGGCTAACTCCCGCAAGACGTCCAGCCCCCCCGCCGTCTGGACACCCGCCTCTCTTGTCGCCGGCCGTTCTTCCAGCTTTTTGACCACCGCCGTGGGGTCCTCACAGACGTGTAGATACTCCCGGCAGAGATCTGCAAAACGTAAAACCTCTGGATTTATCTGAAATAGGGGCAGCCTCTCCACTTTTAACACAAACTCCACTAAAGTCCTCGCCGCG
>JBKBOT010000001.1:87752-110151 GCA_046293555.1 Pyrobaculum sp.
TCCTCACCTCCCTGGGGTCAAACCTCTTCACAAAGGTGGCCACTGGACACCGGAGGACGCCAGGCCTCACCCTGCCGTATGTGACATATAGATTGCCGACGGCGGCAGTTATGTACACCACCACAAAGCCCTCCTCTCTACACATTAACTCCACATCGCTTGGGTCAGACATGTAGACATCTTTAAGTATGTACACGCCGCCTGGCGGCGGCGGGCCCCAGTACATCTGCCACCCCTCGCCTAGAAACTCCGCCACTTGTCTCAACCGAGACGTCATGGCGATTTGTACAAAATCCCGCCGCCTCCAGTTTTTGTACAGTTGGCATTTCTGCACACATCTCCCCACCTCCCCAATTTGGCGTCAACATACGGCATCCGCCCGGTGTCAAGCCAGTAGAGCCACTCGGCCAGATGTCTATTTCTCCTATCCCGCCACCTGGACCACGCCACCCACGCGTAGCCCCTCTCTCTAGCTAGCTCTCTCAGCCACTGCGGGAAGGCCGACCTGAAGACCCACAGGGGCCTCGCCTTCGGCACGTCAGAAACCCATTTAAATAACGTCGGCGCCCTGTTTCTCCAGACGTAAGCCCTCCCGTCGTGTAGAGATGTGAGGAGGTAACACGGCGAGACCTGCAGCCTTATGTCTAACGTCCCGTATTCCACCACGGGAGGCCACCTGGTCCGATAGCTAGGCGAGACGTAGCCGCCCTCTATATACAACATCCAGTCCCGTCTATACACGCCGCCAATTTTCAGCCCCCTAAGGCCCATGTAGATAACGGGGGGGCTCTCCCTGGCGAATTCCACTAGGTCATCCACATCTCTGGCTACATGTCTCAACCTCCTCAAGAGTTCTTTCACAAAGTCGCCGCCTAGCAGCGTCTCCCAGTCTTCTGGAATGTAGTGGATAAATATACACGGGTCTACACCTGGCTTAAACACGATATTTCTACCTGTTTATAAACAGATTAAGGTGGAGCCCCGGCCGGGATTTGAACTCCCGGGGTGCCCCTCCCGGGACCTACGGGTCTCCACAACTCTCTGCAGCCCGCCGCTCTGACCGGACTGAGCTACCGGGGCCAGTTCTCTATGTTGCAGCTCTTTTTATTATTTTCGCCTCTCTAATTTCGAAATACCCCCACCCAGCCTCGCGCCAATATCTCTCCCCACGGACCTCAATAACAAAAAGGGGGCTCTCTACGACATATGTCTCGAATTCTCCCCCCTCGCCCACGGGGGAAAAGCCGTGTTTCCTACTTAACAGAATTAGCCCCTCCGCCGCCTCCGGGGTGATAACCACGCCCAGATGTTCCGGCCTAAGGCCCATGGCCATAGCCGCAGTGAGGATAAACTTAAGCCGACGTGATTCTTCTCTCAAAAGCTCCCCCTGATCTCTACCCCATAGTGGAGACAGATGTACAAGACCTACCCTCTCCGCTATGTGGTCCACCCTCTCTTTTTGGTACCTAGACGCCACGACTCCCGACACGACGCCGTCGAAGCCATATAGCTCTTTTAGCTTCCCCACTGCGTGTAGTAACTCCTCGACCTCTCTTTCCCTATCCCCACTTACCTCTACCGCCACCTGGGGGACCCCAATGGCCAGGCCGTGGAGAAAACTCCACCTTATGTTATATGTGTGGAACATATAGGAGTCCACCCGCCGGGGCACCACGGTGACTAGACAGGCCAGCTCGTGTCCCTCCTCTATGGCTTTAAGCATAGCGTAATGGCTATCTTTCCCCCCGCTGTATAAGACAGCAACCTTCATCTCAGGTTGCGAACTATTTTCTCCATCTGCGCTATGGCGTCAAGGCGGCCCCTGGCCTCTATCACGCCCTCTCTCTGTGTCTCCCCGCTTTTGACCACATATACCAACCTCCTAGTGGTGGGGAACCACAAGAAGTAGACCTCATAGCCCCCCACCCTCCCGATGACCCACTCCATCGCCCCGCCGGCCTCTCCGGCGGACTCCACGACGTCTAGAAGCTTTGCCCCCTCCACGTGAAAAGCCTCTACAAATTGCAACAAGTCCACGTAGATATTGGGAGTTTTAAAAAGCTATGTTTTTGTACACCGCTCTCTACGTTCAGCTTTCAGATCGCTCTCCTGCTTGGGCGCCCCAAATCTACACACGTCTAGATAAGGCGCCAGGAGGAGACACATGCTGTTAATAAAGTTCTTTATCTTTGTCCACATGGATAAAAACTACCCCCACTTTGAAAAATTTTTCTATTCGTGTTGTTTTTGCCTCTCCAATACCGCAGCCTGTGCGGCAGCTAGTCTGGCTAGCGGCACTCTATACGGCGAGGCGCTTACGTAATCCACCTTAGTCTTGTGGAGGAAATGTATCGACCTGGGGTCGCCGCCGTGTTCTCCACAAATCCCAACCTCTATAGACGGATTCACCTCCTTGGCGGTGGCTGCCGCCAGTTCGACCAGTTTGCCTACACCCCTTACGTCAAGAGTCTCGAAGGGGTTGGCGTCTAACAGCTTTAGCTCTAGGTACTGAGGTATGAACTTGTTCTCAGCGTCGTCGCGGCTGAAGCTAAACACCGCCTGAGTCAAGTCGTTAGTGCCAAAACTAATGAAATCCACATGTTTGCCAATTTCGTCCATGGTTAACGCCGCCCTCACGGTCTCCACCATGGTGCCAATCTTGACGTCTAGCTTTACGCCAAATTCGCTCTCCACATCTCTCAACGCCGGGAGAATCGCCTTCTCCTTTACGTATAGTATCTCTCTCACTTCAGCCACCTGCGGTATCATGACCTCCACTACAGGCCTGGCGCCCTCTTTCTTCAACTCGGCGGCGGCCTCAAATATGGCCTTGTTTAGATAGTAGTAGAAATCCGTATGTGTGACCCCAACCCTCACGCCCCTATGGCCTAACATCGGGTTGGCTTCCTGCAACGCCTTAATACGGCGGTAGAACTTCTCCAGCTCTTTCACCTCTTCACCCCTGGACCTGTATATCTGCTCCAACACCTCCTCTGGCTTCGGCAGGAACTCATGTAGCGGCGGGTCGATTAGCCTCACGATAACCGGCAGCCCGTCCATTATCTTAAACACCTCCTTGAAGTCGCCTTTCAGCATCCTGTAGAGCTGTTCTAAATATGGCCTCCTCTCCTCTGGCGATTCCGCCAGGATGATTTTCCTCAAAAGTTCTAACCTCTCGGGCTTTCTAAACATCCTCTCTATCCGCAACAGCCCGATGCCCTCCGCGCCGAACTTTCTGGCAATAGCCGCATCTTCCGGCAGGTCGGCGTTTGCCCTCACGCCAAGCCTCCTGTATTCATCAGCCCATCTTAACAACTCTTCTAGCTCTGGAATTAACTCGGCCTCGATTGTAGGCACCACGCCGATGTAGACACTGCCGGTATGGCCATCTATAGTTATCCAGTCGCCCTCTTTTACCGCCACGTCGCCAATCTTGAGATATTTCCCCTCCTCGTTGATCTCAATGGCCTCTGCGCCAACTACAGCTGGCTTCCCGATCGCCCGTGCCACCACTGCGGCGTGGCTGGTCATCCCCCCGCGGCTGGTCAAAATGCCCACAGAGGCGTAGAAGCCATGTACGTCATCTGGCTTTGTCTCCACTCTCGCCAAAATCACGCGCCTGCCTTCAGCCGCCTGCCTCACCGCATCGTCTGGGTGAAATACCACCTGTCCAGATACGGCGCCGGGGCTTGCAGGTAGGCCTTGAGCCGCCGGCTTTGCCTTAGCCTTGGGGTCTATCCTGGGGTACAGTAGCTGTATCACGTGTTCCGGCTTGACGTAAAGAAGGCTCTCCTCTCTTGTAATAATGCCCTCCTTGGCCATATCTACGGCCGTCTTTACTCTCGCCAAGGCTGTCATCTTGGCGTTTCTGCTCTGTAGGAAGTACAAGACGCCGCGCTCTACAGTAAACTCCACGTCCTGGACGTCTTTATTTACTCTCTCCAGCTGCTTTGCCCCTCTGTACAACTCCTCGTAGAGATGTGGAAACCCCTTTCTGAACTCCTCGATGTTCATAGGCGTCCTGATGCCGGCCACTACGTCCTCGCCTTGAGCTACGGGCAGGAACTCGCCATATAGCTTGTCCTCCCCAGTGGCGACATCTCTACTAAACACAACGCCGGTGCCGGAGTCCCACCCGGCGTTGCCGAAAACCATGGTAACTATATTTACCGCCGTACAGTCGGCAACGTCGGGAGTTATCTTCTCAATAATCCTATAGAAGATAGCCCTGGGGCTCATCCAAGACCTAAAGACAGCCTTTATGGCAAGTCTTAGCTGCATCCAGGGGTCTTGTGGGGGTACCTCCCTCTCCCTGTATATAATTTCCTTGAACTTCTCCACCGCCTCCTTAAGCCCCTCTAGGGGTACCTCCGGGTCGTCCTTTACGCCGTACTTCCTCTTGATCTCCTCCCAGGCGGTAGAGAATAGCTTGTCTTCAATAGACAGGACGATTTTGCCAAACATCTGTAGGAACCTCCTATATGCGTCATAGGCAAACCACTCGTTGTTAGTTTGTTTCGCCAGACCTCTAACTGTCTCGTCATTAAGGCCAAGGTTTAACACTGTGTCCATCATCCCCGGCATGGAGACAGCCGCGCCGCTTCTCACAGAGACAAGCAGCGGGTTCTCGGCATCGCCGAATTTCTTCCCACTCTCTTTCTCCAGTTGATACATATACTGCACGGCCTCCCTCCAGATCTCTTCAGGTATCTCCAAACTGTTTATAACGTCGTGAAGCTTTTTAATAACCTCATCGCGTACCTCCGGAGGGGGGTTCTTCAAGAGGATTGCCTCCAGTTTGGAGATCTCCTCCTGTCTCGGCTCGTAGAACTTCTTACAGGCCTCGGTAGTTATGATAAAGCCTGGCGGCACCCTGAGGCCTAGTTGCGTCATTTGGATCAAGCTAGCCCCCTTGCCGCCAAAGAGCTTTTTATCTCGATAATCTGCCTCCTTAAAGCTGTAGACATATCTACCCATGTGCCCACAATCTTTAAAATTTAAAAATTTTTCTCAATTAAATTCTTAGACCCTATCTGTAATAGGTAAATAACAACCACATGAAAGAATATAAACAGACTTACAATTATATATAATTATAATTTCCGCAAAAGGGGAGATATATATCACATATTGGCTAACGGCCCCAGCTCTATGGGCAACGTCTTTACAAACCCCACCCCCCACTTGAAGACATCTAGCTTCGCCGCCACTACCCCCACGCCACTTCTGTAGGCATAAGTCAAAGCTTGAGAAAACCTCCTGTCTGTCCCCCAGTTGGGGGAGAAAACCTCTGCCCTCTTTCTAAAAACTAGAAACAACACCCACGCCTCATGTCCCAGCCTAGCCGCCTCCACAAGTTTTAACATGTGGCGGGCCCCCCTTGAGGTGGGGGCATCTGGGAAGAGGGCACGTCCGCCCGACTCCAGGGTCACTCCTTTCACCTCCACGTAGGCTAAGCCGCCCGTGGGGGTACGTAACAACAGGTCAAATCTCCCCCCGCCAAAAGCCGGCTCTGTCTTCTCTACGCGATATCCATGAAACACATGTCCACTCTCTATAAGCCACCTGGCGATTTTTGTATGTAACGCCGAGTCTACAAGAACTAGCTCACCTCCCACCTCCGCCGCGAGGAGGTAATACCTGGCTCTGCCCTTCCCCCTCTCTCTGGCCCATATCATAACACCTGGAGTTAACACCTCCGCCAGCCTCCCGGGGTCATGTATGTGTATCTCCACCACCCCTCCACTAATTTCAGCTAGGCCGAGAAACCTGTTTACCCGCCTGACAAAACGTCCAGCCACATCTGGCGGGGGGAGGGGAAAAGACATTAACCCCACAGATCTGGGAGCTTGTGTCTGTTATTAAAGTACCTCTGCCGGGCATGGAGCTAGGCCATGTCAACATCTATGTGGTAAAATGTGCCGACGGCTACGGCGTCATTGATGTAGGCATGGCGACCTACGAGGCCGCCCTGGCGTTAATAAGGGGCTTGAAGCACGCCGAGATAAAACCAGTCACCAAGGTTTTTATCACACATTTCCACGCAGATCACATCACGTTGTCGCAACTCCTTGCGGAAATCGCCTCGCCGGATTTCTACATAGGCCTAGAGGAATTCCTCCCCCACGACATAGAGGAGGTGGTAAAGCTGTATATAGAGGAATACAGGCGGCACGGCGTGCCAACCCAACTTCTGGAGGGTTTCTACACCATACACCCCATCTCCCGTTTCAGAAAGGCTTTTGAAGACCTCTCAAAGCTGTCCTGGCGTCGGGTAAGAGACGGCGAAAGGCTAGACTGCGGCCTCGAGGCCATGTGGACGCCAGGCCACACGCCGGGACATACGGTATATATATCGCCACACGGGGTGTACACCGGCGACCACGTCCTGCCTAAAATTACCCCCAACATCTCCTGGCTTCCCAAAGAGGGCTTTAACCCCCTGGCGGAATATCTTACAAGTCTCCGTAAGACCCACCTAAAGGCGACGGCCTATCCAGGCCACGGCGCCCCCATTCCAGACCTCTCTCGACGTGTGGAAGAACTCCTAGCCCATCACTACAGGCGCCTAGAGGAGATCTTGAAGATATTAACAAAACCCATGACGTTATACGACGTGGCTAGACAGGTTCCGTGGGACGCCGGCCTTTTCGAACAGTTCGACGTTTTTAACAGGATATTCGCCATAGGCGAGACCTACAGCCACCTCATGTATCTAGAGACAGCTGGAAAGGTGGAGAGGGTAGAAAAAGAGGTGGTCTACTGGAGGCCAGCCTAGCCGCCAAAAGGCGGGATTATCTGAACCACATCCCCCTCATGTAGCATGGTGTCTAACCCCTCTAGAAAATCTATAGAACGGCCGTTAATCCAGATGTCATGCATGGGGATTATCTTATCGCCACTTAGGAGCCTCCTCTTGAGCCCAGGGTGGCGTATTTCTAACAGCTCTAAAACCTCTCTGACAGAGGCCCCGTCTCCCACCTCAAGGACGTAAGTAACCACGTCGTATTGATCTAAGCCGAAGTATCTAGGCCCAAAGATCTTCACCACTATTCTCACACCCGTTAACCTCTTAAAACTTTTAAAATTTACGAATTAGTGATAACAGGCGGGGGTGCCCGAGCCAGGTCAAAGGGGCAGGGTTTAGGTCCCTGTGGCGTAGGCCTGCGTGGGTTCAAATCCCACCCCCCGCACCACTTCAGGGTAATAGATATAAAGGGGTATAAACATCTCACATATGGCACGCAGAAAGAAGGTGGAGGGACTTAACCCCTTCGTGGCGGCCGGCTTAATTAAATTTAGCGAGGAGGGAGAGCTAGAGAAGATAAAACTCTCCCCAAAATCTGCCGTAGTTATTTCCATCATAATAATAGCCACCATATTCGCATTACATCTAATACCGCTGTAGTTAGTGACAGCTAAACGGCGGCTAATTGGCGTAGGAAGTCAGGCGACTGTCGTACATCCTATAGAAAGGCCGTTGCAGCCAGCATACAGCCATCCTTAACTGCTGACATCTGCCGCAATTACGGCAGCGGTGGAGCCTATGTCGCATCTCAACATCTGGGTAGACTTTTGGGATCTACCCGCCGTCGGCTTGTAGACAAGGCAGTAACCCATTGTGAGTGGTCTCACCTTGGCGTTTTGGAATCGGAAGGAGGACTACCTCCGCCTTTATGCTCTGGCCGAGGGCAGTTGTAGCCATACTGCGTCGGCCTCCACCGACGCCTTGCCGGAGGTGCCCCACCGCGTTGTTACGCGGGCCTTTCTAGTCAGCGTCCAGTAACCATAAGATGCGTCTTCTCGTGTGATGGGTGTTATGGAGTTGTTTTGTCCTGTCCGGCTTTTAGATTGTCAAAAATTGTCTTAACCCACTGGAGCCAGTCTGTAAACGTTTGGTCTCTCCCAACTGTAAAAGGCTCGTAAACCACATAGGTTGTGTCGTTACGAAACACGGCGATGTATATTGGGGGTATTGGCGTGATCTCAACGCCGCCCAGCGGCCTATAGGAGCCGTAAGCTCTCGCAAGAAATCTCGCTAGCTCCAACGCGCCGTCTATTTTTGTAGAGTCTGGTTGCCCTACCTTCACGACGCCGTGTAGATACTCCTCAAGTGCCAGCTGGCCGCCGTAGAGTAGAGATAGGCACTGCCTAGTGGTGTTGTCAGTAGCCCAAGGCGCCAGATATACTGTATACCCCTCTGCCATCTTTAACACGTCTGTTAACACCAGAAGCAGCTCAGCCCTATTTGTGGCATTTATCTCATCTCTATAGCCGATAACCACCACGCCGCTATCTCCTCTTTTTGCCAATATGGCCACTTGAGAAACAAGCTGTATCGCCTTCTGTCTAGCTGTCTGGTCTTCCCAATATGGCTTGTGTACCGGCTCCTTACTTCCGGCGGGCAGCGTGGCAAATAGCAGCCCCACGGTGGCCACAAAGGCCGCCACAAATATGACCCAGTTGGAGAACCTCATGTGGCCCACCTTTCTCACTGTTATAAATATTTAAAGGAGGTGACCTCACCGACGTGTACTGGCTTAGAGGAAACGTGGGGGTGATGGTAATCTCGTGGTTTCTCTTCGCCATCTCCGGCTCTCTGACGTTTCCCTACATGTCTAAATACTTACACCTACTGGGGGCTTCAGACATCGAGATCGGCTTGGTGAGAGCCCTCGGGTCGCTGGCCGTCATGTTGACAATACTGCCGGGAGGCCTTTTGACAGACCTCGTGGGTAGAAAGCGGTCAATTGTCGTAGGCACGTGGGGAATTGCGGTAGTGCAATTTGCCTACGCCATTGTACAAGACTGGAGACAATTTGCCCTAGTGTACGTTGTCGACTGGGCGCTTCATTTCTACCAGCCAGCTCTCACCGCAATACTGCTAGACTCCCTCCCACAGGAAAAGAGGGGTGGCGGCATGATGTTAACCACAGTACTGCCTCAAATCCCGTGGCTCTTCCTGCCGCCAGTGGGGGGCTATCTGCTGGATCAATTCGGCATATGGGGAATGCGGCTCTCTTTCCTCCTCTCCGGCGTGATTTCAGTCACTGTGGCGTTATTGCGAATGCGGGCACTCCAGGAGACTATTGTGGTGAAAAAAGAGGGGGATGTGGCTAGACGGCTGTTGTCCACATATCTCTTCTGGCGTGGACTGAGAGAACTCTCCCCATATATGGCGTACATAACTACTCTGGGCTTCATAATGTCGTGGGCCTCTATAGCTATGCAGACTTTCGGCGTGTTATACGCCACCACGGTGATTGGAATTGACAACACCTCCTGGGGGGTTATCCAGAGCGCGGCCACAGCTGTCAGCATATTTTTCGGCCTCGTGTTGATACCAGTGATAGACAAGACGCCGAGAGTTATAGCCCTGTTCTCAGGCCTCTTGCTTATAGCCACCGGGTACCTTATGGCGGGATTTTGGAAAAACGTAGTGGCTTTAGTGACGGCGGCAATTATTGTGGGAATTGGGGCAGAGGCCACCATGGCGGTACGTAGGGCGTTAGTGGGAGATTACATAAATCCAGAAAACAGGGGGAGAGTGTTGGGGGCAATGTTGGCACTTGAATATCTCGGCTCGATTGCAGGCGGGGTAATCACGGCGGTGGTCTACACACACTCGCCAACAGCCGCCTTTATATACTCGGGGGCTATGTTGCTCCTAGCCGCAGCGCCGCTAGTCAGGAGGCTACTTAACTACTAGCACGTCAATTGGCGACTCTTGTACCACTCTCGAGGAGACGCTGCCCATTAAAACCCGCCGTATTGTAGACAAGCCCCGTGAGCCCACCACAATGAGCGATGCCCCAACCTCTCGGGCAAATCTCACAATCTCGTGGGCGGGGTCTCCCTCAAGTACGTGCCCCTCGGCCCCAGGCCCAAGCCGGGAGAGAGCCTCCTCAACTAGTTTCTCCCCCTTTTCCCTCAGGGAGGCCCATATGGAGGGAGAGGTAAATGCCTCAGAGAGAGAAACAACCGCCGTATCTATCACGTGGATTACATACACCTTAGACCCGAACTTCTCCATAAGGGCTCTAGCTCTCTCCAGAGCCTTCCTAGCCTGTTCAGACCCGTCGTAAGCCACCACAATTTTTTCCATATACCTACTGTGACCTGTATATATAGGTTAATCCGCCGCGCTTCTATGTTCTTCAAACACGCCGTATTCAACCAGGTTTTTCAACACAGATTCTTCTGACACGAGGTCTCTAATAGAGAGCACGCCGTATAGGCGCCCCCCCTTTGTCACCACCACGTGACGTATGTTATGTTGACGCATTATGTCCGCCACCCTCCAGATGGGCTCGTCACCCTCTACAGACAACACGGGGCTCGACATGATGTCTTTTACCGGCAGGTTTAAGTCCACGTTGTTAGCCACCGCCTTTACGATGTCGCGTTCCGACACGACGCCAACCACGACGTCGGGCTGGTTTTTATCTACCACCACCACCAAGCCAATTTTCCTCTCGGCCATCAACCTGGCCGCATCCTTTATGCGCGCATCTGGGGTTGTGGTAACCGGCGGCCTTCTGGCCACAACCTCAGCCCTCATGGCTATAGTTGGGGAGATATATAAAAATATTCCCAGTGGACCGGCCGGGATTTGAACCCGGGGTCTCCCGCGCGCAAGGCGGGCATCCTTCCGCTAGACTACCGGCCCGACGTGTCTTATGTACAAGTTTTTATACTTTATCTGAAGTCTATACTTACAAAAACTGCGGCTGGAAAACTCTTGACTATTCTCCACACTAGCTCCTCTACCCCCTCTAGTTTAATCTTGATGACATCTCCCTCTACGCTTATCTCAGCCTGTTTTCCCACAGCCTTAACTTCCCCCACGATACGTCTATAGACTAAATCAGCTAAATATGGGTTCGCAAGAGTTATAGAGGCGGCCATGGGCATATATAGCTGAACAACTGTCCATATAAATTTTTCTTACATAAAGTTTTAAAAGTTGGCTGATAAGTTCTCTGGAGCCCGGTCGTCTAGCGGCCAAAGGAAACCCGGCTTGGGATGCGGGGCTTTGGACCCCGTGGCCCGGGTTCGAATCCCGGCCGGGCTACTTTGTACTCCCCCTTGTCAGAAGGTAGCGGGCCCGGTGGGATTTGAACCCACGGCCTACGGCTCCGGAGGCCGCCGCTGTGGACCGACACTCGGCTGTCCTGACTGAGCTACGGGCCCCAGTGGGTTATATATAGCTATTAAAATCTTTGTTGTGAAAATCTGCCTCCATAAGGCTGGATGTGTGTCTGCCATAGGTCTGGGCACTTGGGGTATGGGAGGCGGCCTTTGGACTGTCGACAGTAGTAGAGACTCTATTTGGATAGAGGCTATTAGGTACGCCATAGAGAGGGGCCTCAGGCTTGTAGACACCGCCGAGATGTATGGCGGGGGACATACAGAGGAGCTCGTAGGCCTCGCCATAAGGGGATTTCCAAGAGAGGAGCTATATGTGGTCACCAAGGTGTGGCCTAATCACGCCAGGTTTGACGACGTGATAAAATCTGCCGGGGCCAGCGCAAAAAGGCTTGGCACATATATAGACCTATATCTATTACACTGGCCTTCAGACGTGGCGCCGATATGTGAGACCATTAGGGCTTTTGAGGTTCTGACAGATAGAGGCGTAATTAGGCACTTTGGCGTCAGCAACTTCACGCTTAGACAACTTCAGGAGGCTGAGTCATGTGTCAAGAGGTATGAAATAGCGGCTGTACAAAACAGGTATTCGCTCTACTATAGACAAGACGAGAGAGACCTAATCCCCTACGTGTTGTCCAGCGGCATGATGTATATGGCATATACGCCGCTAGAAAAAGGCGTGTTGGCAAAAGACCCAAGACTTGTGGAGATGGGGAAGAAATACGGCGCGACAGCAGTCCAGATGGCGCTGGCGTGGTACGTCAAGAGGGGCATTGTTCCAATACCAAAAGCGGAGAGAAAAGACCACATAGACGAGATAGCGGGGGCCCTCAAGATAGACCTAAGCGACGAGGACTTCCGCCACATGTCGTCGTGGAGGTAGAAGTCAACAAAACAAAGGCGTTGGAAATCCTGGAGACTTATTACCACGGCCCCGTCAAGTACGCAAAGGCCGTATTGGAGAGATGGCCTCTCTCCAACGGGCTTGTTGTATACAAGACAGGCCGTCCGGCCGGCGCCGAGATTTTCTACAGGGTGGATCTGGCACAGCCGACATGTGTACATTACTACCTAATAGTGGCGCCACAATTCCAAAGACAGGGGGTGGCGACCTATTTGGCAAATAAGGTGGGGGAGATATGCGGCGCCGAGGTCTTTCTGGCTACAACCACAGTGGAAAACATGGCCGCGGTAGGTCTATTTAAAAAACTGGGCTATATGGTGTATAGATGGCCGGAATTACCCCGTAAGGTCAGAGACGTGTTGTTAAAAGCCACCTGTGGCTATGATGACGACATTTTGTTCATAAAAGGCGCAGAGCCGACACAAGTCGCAAAGCCAACCGCCGAGGTGCAGAAGCTGTGGAGAGAGACATGTCTATTGCCATATTTTAGCTAGTGTTGCTTTATGGCGGCCAGGAGAACAGCCGTGGAGATCTGGCTGTTACGTATAAAAAATGTGGCCAAGCTGTGGACACATCTCAGCCGTCTGGGGAAGATATATTACTGTCCGAAAGACGGGAAGAAACTAGGCGGATTTTTTACCACAAGTCCCACCTCGGCGCCGCCAGAGGTGGAGTTGTTACAAGTCTCTCCAGAAGAGTCCACGACGCTTATAAGATGTGCGATAGAGTACTACAAGAGGAGACTGTGGGAACTAAGCCGCGGGGGCAGATACGCCCTGGAGATGAGGAAAAAGGTGGCAAAAAAACTAGAGGAGCTCACCCAACTATTGGAGTCACAAAGCTGAGCTGTGGCGAAACCAGTAGTTTCTCTCATCTCTCTACCTACATATCATACTAGACTACATTTTTCTTGCCAGTAGTTTGGTAAATATGTGCAAAGAGTTTATAAAGGCTGGCGAGCTCCTTAGAGTAGCCAGAGTTGTGGCCAGCCGTGGGGGATCTGCCTCGTTTCTAGTCTTCCGATCTATATGGCGCGAGAGGGCGTTTGACATAATAAGAGCCGCCGAGCTGCTTGAAGTAATCAAGAAAGATGGAGAGACCTACCGTATTGGCCCCCGTGGGGAGGAGATGCTCACGTTCTATCACATAGATAGAATTTACCTTAAGGCCTCTAGAGGCCGCGTGATCTTAAAGACCGTATTTGGCGACACGGTAATAGAGCCAACGCCCTCCTTCCTCATGTCTATTGCAGAAAAGCTTTCTTTTGGGAGAGACGTCTTTAAGACCTATAGAGCCTTAGTCACAGCTCTCGAGAACGCCTGTATGGAGGCTAGAGGCATGGAGAGATGGATTTGTTTGACACGCCTCGGCCGCCTGTGAAAACTCGCCAATAGAGGCCACATGTAACCAGCAAAGAATCTATGACGGCGACACTGGCGTAGTTCCCGTTCACATGGCGGCCAAGGTGTAGATTTTATACGTCGTGACGACAATAAGCAGAATTCCAAAGAGCTGTCTCACCCTGTTGCTCGGCATGTAGAGACTTGTAAGCCTTGCCCCAATATACGAGCCGACAGCGCCTGCCGCGACGAGGGGGGCCACCAGGCTGTAATCCCACTGGGCTCTCCCCAGATGGGGGATGAGGGCAGAAAATGACGGAGGAGTTACAGCAAAGGCGTTTATCCCCGCGGCATTTTTAGGCGGGAAGCCCACAAGGATAAGTGTGGGCATAAGGAGGAAGCCCGGCCCAACGCCAAGAAAGCCGCTTAGGATCGATATAGGCACTGCAAGCAGGATGGCAAGTCCAAAATTTTCGCCGCCCTCTCTTTTCCCAACAGGTCTGAAGAGTCTATATGTCAGATAGATGACAGCCATAAGGTATACAGCCCACACGTAGGTCTGTTCCACATGTTGGACTAGATATGCGCCAACGGGGGCGAAAGAAGTTGTGACAACCGCCAGCGTGATGGCCCTCCTCCAGTCTACATAACCACTCTTAGCAAATCCAACTGCGGCAAGAAGCGCGGTGACGCCATTGAGAAGGAGGCTTAGAGGCTGGACTTGATGGACAAGATCGTGAAGAAATAATCCGAGAAATGGAATTGCGGCAAAAGCAACGCCGAGGCCAAGCATGCCGGAAACCACTGAAAGGACGGCAATAGTCACGACAACAACCTCGCCTCCCATACACTTGGGATAACCCACCCTATTAATACATGACCTCCAAGGGTGTGACGGGAGGCGTGAAAGGCCGCGATGTTGGCTGCTGTTTAACCCCATCTACATCTCCCCTCTATACATCTACATCTCACGCCATATCTCTCCGCGTTGTAACATTCTTTCCACTCGCATGTGGTGATTACTGGGTCTTCGTATGTACTTCTACAGACCTGTCCACTACAGCCGTCTACCACACAATCTAGGTCTGTGACACACTTCCCGCCGGTAGACCACCCACAGAACTCTGTACCCCCGTCGGGCTGTGGGTTTTTCATCGTTATTACCATAAATATTACAAATATCAACACTGCTAGTATGGCTATTTGATACATGGGGCCGGAGGGATTTGAACCCCCGCCTTCCGTTTGGCGAGGCCAATCTACGGGTCTGGAGCCCGCCGCTCTGCCTGGCTGAGCTACGGCCCCCATATCCTTCTTCTCCCCCCTTTTTAAATTTTTATTATAACCCTGGCGTCTGCCACATAGGCGCCTTTCTCCAAGACAAAAACTGGGTTTAGGTCGGCCTGTAGTACCCCCCTCTCTACTGCCAGTTGGGAGAATTTAGTCAATATGTCCACAACAGCCGCCACGTCGCGTGGCGGCATGCCTCTATATCCCGAGAGTATGTGGAAGGCTTTTGTCTCTCTGACCATATCCCACGCGTCTCGTCTCTCTATGGGGGCTATGCGTATAGACATGTCTCTATATAACTCTGTATATATCCCACCTAGCCCGAAGAGTATTACGTGTCCAAATATCTCGTCGTAAGTCGCGCCGACCATTACCTCCACGCCCCCCGAGGCCATCTTCTGTATCAAGACGCCGTCGCCAATTTTGCTCAGCCTTCTGTATGCCTCTCTCACCTCTCTTGGGTTGTTGAGATTAAGCAAGACGCCTCCCACTTCTGTCTTGTGGAGTATCTTTGTGGAAACTATCTTGGCCACCACTGGGTATCCAATCTGCTCTGCGGCACTTACAGCCTCCACCTCGTCGTTTACAATCCTGTATTCTAGCACCGAGATGTGGTAAGACTCAAGGAGGGCAAATGCCACGTCTTCTCTTAACTTCTCAACCCCCATTTCGACCCGACGTTATACACATCCTGAGTGTCCCCACACAGGTGTCCTAGAGGGGCCTTATAGCTTTTTCTTTCACCAACTCTATCTCTACCTCCCAGTTCTCCTTTGGGATCACTACGGCTAGGGCTGGCCTCATGCCGAGTTTTTCCAATACCTCCTGCCGTCTTTTTAACAGTAGCCACTTCTTTCTAAGCTTCTGGTCTGTGGGGGTCTGTGTAGTCTTCACCTCGACGTGGTATATACCCCCGTCGACAATTATGAAGTCAACCTCAAGTAGTGTCTCTATGGCCGTTCTGGCAAATTGGGGGCTGTCTAGTAGTCTAAAGAGGCGGGCAGCTATCTCAAGTTCTACATCTCTAAATATCTCCCATCCGGATAGATACGTGGGTTTTTGCCCCCTAAACGCCAGGTCTCTAAGTTCCTCGAGGCCCACTTTTAGCAGATGTAGGTAGGTCCCCTCCACGTCTCTCCCGATATATCTCACCAGCCTCTTGGGTGGGTCTACCAATACGCGCGGCTCTCCCGAGTCCACAGTTGGCACAAACCACGACTTGTGTATAGGCCATTCGGTAGATATATGTCTAGACAGAATTCCCTCCGCCGCCTCTCTTGGCATTAAAGATGTGGGTGGTTTGATCTTACCTAAAGAATACAATCCCTCTAGGGCTATAGCCACGTTTTCGCCACGTGCCGCGTTGGGAAACGCCTTTGCGAACACTAGCTCTCCAAAAAACCCGATTTCGGGCCCCCATTCTTTCAACAAGTTTACTCTAGTCAACAGCCCATCTTAACGCTATATATTTCACCCCAATGTTCAAATTAAACCACATTGCTTTTATATCAACTCCCCATTCTTAGCTGTGAGACACGTAGTGGTGCTACTCGGCGTAGGCGGCGTGGGGAAAACCACCCTGGCGTATAGACTTATGGGCCTCTCCCTAAAGCCCAGAGTGACGCTACGGCCGGGCGTCTACCGCATCTTTCTAGAAAGCTGGGAGGTAAACATTATAGACGTGCCTGGGCAGTACGTATATCAGGTTGTACAGAACTTCGTCCGGATGTCCACCTTTTTTGTAGATAAGGTGCTCTATATGTACGACGTGACGCAATACGACACGTTACAGTCCATCGTGGAGATACACAGCCGGCTGCTAGACAGATTTATCAAGCCTTTTAAAAAAATCGCCGTTGTTGGCAACAAGATGGACTTAGCCAGAGAGATCGGGATACAAGTCGAGGCAGACGAGATAGCGGCGGCGGTAGGGACACGGGAGGTTTACTACATCTCCGCCCTTTACGACGACGTGAAAGAACTAATTAAAATCCTGTGGTAACTCTCGTCTTACCTCCAGACATGACTTCCTTAACCAGCCCCGCCACCTTTCCGTCACCCTCCTCTTCAGCTCTCTTCACAAGTACTTTAAGTACCGACGTGGCCTCCTGTGGCGTTTCGCCAAAGTAATGTATTAGGGCGAGTTTCCGCAACGTGGCTGCCTTTACTCTCTCTGCAGAGGCCTCTATATAGTCGCGATATAGACGGTAAAACCGGGGCAGTGCCGCGGGCTCCTCCAGAACCTTGCCGTATAGAATTTCGACAAATTTCTCCAGGAGAGTTTCCGCAACCCATCTGGCATCCACCAGGGCTAGTTGCGTCAAGATCTCCACCTCGTTCCCATATATCGCAGGCTCTGTGGCGAGAATCGCGGTGATTCTACCGCCATGAGTCAAAGCCTCCACCACCACTGGCGGGACTGAGTCCTCGTAGCAGAGATACTCGCTTATTTTCACACGGCAGGGGTCAAGCCCCCATGTAATATATGCAACAGCCTTGGCGAACTCATATACTGCATCTTGATTCACGGCGATAAGTCCGCGATAGATAGTTCTCACGTCTTCCACCACGTTTGGAGAGCCCCTCAGCCCGCTCAAGGCCTCTCTCACAACGCCCTCTTTAGGAGCTGCGGCCCACATTAAGTCGTTCCACATCCCCTCGTCGATGTCGTAAAACTCCTCGAGCTCTTCTAGCAGGTCCTCTCGTATACGCCTATCATCTGTCCTCTTCTCTAAGATCTTAAGTCTTTTTGCTATCTTTTCCACCTCTGGGAGCAAATACGCCACTGCAGGCGGCAAATATATGCCGTTAAGACTGAGGGAGATGGCAGGGATAAGCCTTCTATTTTCCGCAAAAAAGAGGTCTTCATAAAGTCCTTGATATAGCCTAGATAGCTCTCCCACGGCCTCGCGATATAGCTCTTTGGGTTCGTAACGCCCACATCTACGTTTAGCCACAATTTTCGCCCCATATACTGCCAGCGGAAATACGCCACTGAAATCGCTATGTCTATACAAGAGGAGGTCTATATACGGCGCTGGGTCTAGATCCCTACACCCAAGCGCTGCGGCGTGTGAGGAAAAAACCTCACTTAACGCACGGCGGGCATCTACGTTATGTAGGTACTCCTCCATGTCTATTAGCTTTGCCGACTTGGCTAACAGCTCGGTACATGGGACGTAATGGTATAAGTCTTGCGGCAAAACTAGTATAGTGGGCACATTGAGGGCGTGTAGATAGACTATACGGTCTATTATCCGGCTACACCGTTTTTTCCACATACGGGCCGCCTCGCTTCTTACAAGCAGGGGGCTGTCGTAAAAGGTGATCCCAAGCGGGTCGTAAAACCCCAGCGCGTCTGGCATCTCGTGTAACACCTCAATGGCGCTATCAAAGACGTCTTCAGATGTGCCAATATCAATAATGGCGTATTGGGCAGCCGCAAATTCTGCGGCTATATATCTCGCTAGTACTGACTTGCCTGTACCATGTGGGCCTATTAACGCAATTGAAGTCCCCGTCTTTAGGCTAGACATAATTCTCTCGGCCAGTAGTTGAAACCACGGCACAAGCCTAGCCCTATAGTTCTCAGTAATATTTAAGACGTAATAATCCCCCTCACTACCCCTATAGACACCTAACAACAGGGAGGACATGAGATTAGTGAAATAGGCATATATATGTGCATACTTTATTTTTAAGCTGTCGGCAATAACTACTGAGCTATGTAGAACCTCGGGGGGTCAATTCTCTCGTTTTTACAGTGGGGGCATCGACTTGGCTTTTTTAGCCTCTCTCTGTCTCTAAACTCGTATCCGCATTTTTTACAACGGGCTGGCACTACCTCCAGACGGTAGCCCATCCTCTTGAGGGTCTTTTTGACGTGTTCTAACTCTTCATAAAGCTCGTTGGGCTTCAAGTCGGTCTCTACTAACGCCTGTAGTTGATAGATAGATAGCGGCTCTCTGGCCTCAAGCAGGACTTTAGCCAGCCGCTCTCTTATAGTCCCCATTACCTCTCCACCACGGCTGACTGGAGCCACAAGGCCTTGTAGACCCCGCCTGGTTTCAACACGGCGAAGGTGAAGATGTGGAGATTTTTGTCGCCCTCTCTATAGGCCTCAATTCTCACAAATCTTGTGTCTTCCGGCCTCTCCACTGGGTCTACGTTGGCGTCTAGGAGCTGCGTCTTGGCGACTGTATAGCCAGAGGCCTTTATCCCCTCTGTGATACAGTTTACAAGCTCTATGGGGGTACCTCCAGAACATTGTGCCCTCTCAATTTGGGACTTCACCTTTGCGTGTTCAATACTGTAGTCCATGTGTGGGCTGGGGTTATTAATATAAATCAGTTGCTCAGCCCTCTTCACCCCTCCGACCTTGTAAGCCTCTTCACGAAATTATATTAGGCCGTTAAATATAGTATGAGTCTAAAAGCCCTGGCGATAGTCATGGCGTTCCTTCTGGCCGTTATTTTTCTGCCGCCTTCTGTCACCCGTCTTGCAGACCCATTTCACGGCCCCATGAAGGCTATAGCCCGCCCACCCCCGCCGGCCCCCATAGAGAACTACACGTTGGTGATAAGAGCTGGCGGCGAGAGGGAGGCTTACTACAAGCTTGGCTACGCCCACGCCTATTACAGGCTTTTCCAGATGGACGTAATGCGGCGAGTTGCCCAAGGGCGGCTGGCAGAACTTCTCGGCGAGGCGGCGCTGGAGGTAGATATATACTTCAGGACCAGAGGGCTATACATCTCTGCCGAAAAGACGTGGAGATATATAAAGGAGAGACATCCAGACTTCGCCCAACTTTTAGAGGAATATGTAAAGGGCGTGAATGACTACATCAAAAAATACCCCCCGATGTTGGAGTACCTGATCTTGGGGAAAGAGCCGGAGCTGTGGAGACCTGAAGACGTGGTGGCTGTGGGGAAGCTTGTGGCGTGGAGTTTAAGCGGAGGCGAGACAGACCTCGAGTTTAGAGAGGTGGCGGGGGCCCTCGGGCCAAAGGTTTTAGACATCGCCCTGTCTAGACGACACAATACCCCAATCTTGCCCCACGGGGCGGTCTTCTCGCCGCCGTGGGGGCTGGCAGGGGGTAGTAACAACTGGGTGATCTCCCCACGGCTCTCGGCGACGGGGTATGCCATATTGGCAAATGACCCACATCTCTCACTCTCGGCGCCGCCCATCTGGATATTCCAAAAGGTGGAGACCCCCCAATATGTGGTAATGGGGGTGGCGTTTCCCGGCGCGCCGGTTGTCGTCATTGGGACAAATGGCCACGTGGCGTGGGGTTTTACCAACACTGGGGTAGACGTGATAGACTATTACTACTACCTCTGGGATGAAGGCCGGTATTTTTACAACGGCACGTGGAGAGAGGCGGGGAGGCGGCTGGAGGAGTTTAAGATATGTGACATAAACAACCGGTGTTATTACAGAAAGGTAGAGGTGTGGGAGACCGTACATGGCCCCGTGGTGGAATACAGGGGCGTGAGATACGCCATGAGGTGGCTAGGCAATAACGTCACCCTGGAGGCATTAGCTCTCTACGGGATGAACAAGGCGAGAAATCTGACAGAATTTCTCGACGCCTTGAGGTACTTTGTGGTCCCCAGCCAAAACGTGGTATATGCAGACATTGGGGGCACGGTGGCGTATTTCGCCAGCGGCTACCTCCCCCTGAGGGACGGCGGCTATCTCCCCTTTAACGGCTCCCGGGGGGAGGGCGAGTGGGGGCGGGCGGTCTGGCTGCCCTCAGTCCTATATTACGTAAACCCGCCCTACTTAGTTACGGCAAACAACAAGGTGGCTGAGACAAATATCTACCTACAGTGGCGGTGGGCAGATAGGTACCGCCACGACAGAATCGCCGAGCTTATATTACAGAAGGCACCCGGCAAGATCTCCGTACGGGAGGTGATGGGGATACAGCTAGACGTTGTGGATATCTCCTGCCGAGACGTCAGAAAGCTGTTAAAAAAATACGGCGGTAAAAACGGCGTGAGGCTACTGGACGAGTTGGAGAGATGGGACTGCGCCATGGCGCCTCAGTCCATCACTGCTGCAAGATACGCCACATTTGTCTATAACCTCCAAAAGCTGGCGTGGGGGAAGTTTGGCGTCTCTCTCACCCTCATGCCTCTAGAGGTGACAATAGAGGCTATAGACAGCGGGCTTATCGACAGAGGTATAGTTGAGACCGCAGCCGCCGAGGCCCTGAAGACCTCGGCCCCCTGGGGCAAGCTACATGTCTACAACATACGCCACGTGTTGGGGTCTGCAGTACCCCAGCTTAACTACAGGCAGGTAGAGGCGCCGGGGAGCTGGTTTACAGTCAACGTGGCCCCCGACTTTCAGGTATCGCAAGGCCCTAGCGTCAGGTTTGTAGTGGCTTTTGGCGACGGCGTCTATATGTCACTACCGGGGGGGCCAGATGGCGACCCCCTAAGCCCCCTATATGACGCCATGTACCCACTCTGGGTGAGGGGAGAATATGTCAAAGTGGGTTAGATACATATCGACTGCAGTGCCCCTACTTGGCGTATTGACGTCAATACATATAGCCAACGCGGCCCTCTGGCCGTTTCTAGGCGGCTACATATACGGCTGGGCCTCCGAGAGGAGACGCGACGTGTTGTCGGCGCCCCTGTTTGCAGTAATCCCCATAGCGGCAGTGGCGATTTACTACGCCATGGTTGACCTCACCAGATTCCTCCGCCTTGTTGACATACTGCCAGTAGCAGTGGTGTTGTGGATATCAAGCTGGGTTTTATCCTTCACTGCAGGCGCGGCGGCTGGGTACTTAACGTATAAAAAACGGTGATCTCCATGTGGTATGAGCCCAAAAATCTATCTGTTAGTAGCACTAGTGATGATTCTCGCCGCCGTGTTTTTCATGTTTCTCTCCACTCCGCCCACAGCGCCGCCGGCTTCACCCCCCGCAAAAGCTGTGTACATCATTTACGACATTGGGGGTCGTGGAGATCTGTCTTTTAACGACATGGCCTATCTAGGCGCCTTCAATGCGGCGAGAGACTTTAAGCTACAGCTAAAAGAGGTGCAGAGCAGGACTCAAGACGACTATGTGCCAAACCTACGTGCAGCCGCCCGTACGGGCGATGCGGCTGTGATCGTGGGCGTGGGCTTCCTTATGGTAGACGCGGTGAGACAGGTGTCGCAGGAATACCCCCACACGAGCTTCGCCATAGTTGACGGCTATATTCCAGATAGGCCCAACGTGATGTCTATCCTATATAGGGAAAATGAGGGCTCGGCGCTTGTGGGCGCCCTGGCCGCCCTCGCTGCCCATCACTTCAACTGTACCAAAGTCGGCATCGTGTTGGGAATGGAGATCCCAGTGTTGTGGAAATTTGAGATCGGCTATGCATACGGCGTCAGGTGGGCAGAGCGTTACATAAGGCAGAAGTTTGGAAAAGAGACAAAATTCGACCTCCTGTATATATATACTGGGTCTTTTAACGACCCGGCGAAGGGGAAACAGGCGGCTGAGGTGATGTTAGCCAGAGGCGTCTGTGTGATCTACCAGGCGGCTGGCGCCACGGGCCTTGGCGTATTTGAGGCGGTGGCTGAGGCGGGGAGGAGGGCTGGCAGAGAGATGGGGCCGCCGTTTGCCATAGGGGTAGATGCAGACCAGGACTACATCAAGCCTGGGTTCATCCTAGCCTCTATGCTCACGAGAGTCGACGTG
>JBKBOT010000002.1:0-15665 GCA_046293555.1 Pyrobaculum sp.
AATCAGCCGCGCCACCCCGTAGCTAGTATACTCGCGGGGCACTACGCAGCTGCCTACCGCCGCCGCCGTAGAGGGGCCCACACAAATTATACACCTAAACTTATGTCTTAACTTCTCGATATCTACAGCTTGCACAACCACTGGGCTCATCACTACAAGATAGTCTCCCTCAGGTACTGTCACCTCCTTACGTGGCGTAATAGAGCCAATAGAGATACAAACAGCCCCCTGTGGGCAGGGTCCCTCTTTAAGTCTGACCACTACCACCGACATAGCTCTCTGAGCTTAACCCCCCTTTCCACCACCTTTCCAACCACCACAATGCTGGGACTTGGCACAGATTTTAACTTATCTAGTGTTGTTGTGAAAAACTCCTCGTCGCCAAAATATGCGGACTTAATTACAGCTACTGGCGTGTGGGGAGACATGCCGCCATCTATCAGCTCTCCGGCGATCTCTTCGGCAACTGAGGCGCCCATGTATATAATGATGGTGTCTACTGAGGTGGCTAACTTCCTGAAGTCTACCCTCTTTTCCCCAGAGGCGCCGCGGCCCGTCGCTAGGGCCACAGAGCTCGCCGTCCCTCTAACTACAGGCGGGATGTAATACTTAGCCGGAGCCGCGAGGCCGCTCGTGACGCCGGGAATAATCTCACACCTCACGCCTCTTGCGGCTAAAAATTCGCACTCCTCAAAACCTCTGCCAAAAACCAGGGGGTCGCCCCCGTGAAGTCTGACAACTGTCTCATACTCCATGCTGTATCTATACAACATCTCGTTTATCTCCCCCTGCGTGGGGCCAATCCCCCCAGGACTTTTCCCAACGTATACCAATAGCGCGTTTGGCTTGGAGTGAGACAATAGGCCACGTGGGATGAGCCTGTCGTATAGAATCACATCTGCCTCACGAACTAGCCTAAGCCCCTTTACGGTAATTAGCTCGGGGTCGCCGGGACCCGCGCCAACAATATAGACTCTGCCCACAACACATTATTTAAGAAGCTAAAAAATCATTATGGCTCTCGAAAAGGCGAAGGCCCTCTTCCCGGGAGGGGTGAACTCGCCCGCACGGGCGTTAAAACATCTGCCAAAACCCCTAGTCGCAAGGGGGGCCTCCGGCCCATTTCTCTATACAGACCACGGAAAGCTGACAGACTACTGTCTAGCCTTCGGCGCAATTATACTAGGCCACGCCCACCCCAAGATAAGAGAGGCTGTGGCCACACAGCTAGAGAGGGGGTGGATCTACGCGTTGTTAACCGAAGAGGAGGTGGAATTCGCCGAGAGGATAAAGAGATATATGTCGATAGAGAAGATGAGAATTGTAAACACGGGCACAGAGGCCACCATGAGTGCCATAAGGCTGGCCAGAGGCTACACCAGACGCGACGTAATTATAAAATTTGAGGGAAATTTCCACGGCTCTCACGACTACGTGTTAATAAAGGCAGGCTCTGGGGCCGCCACGTGGGGCATCCCCACGAGCGCGGGGATACCGCAAGACGTGGTAAAACTAACAGCGGTAGTGCCATATAACGACACAGAGGCGTTTATAAAAGCGGCGAGAGAGATAGGAGATAGACTGGCTGCAGTGATTGTAGAACCCATAGCGGGCAACTACGGGCTGATACCCCCAGAGCCAGATTTCCTAAAGGCATTAAGAGAGGAGACAGAGGGTAGGGGGGCCCTCCTAATTTTTGACGAGATAATCACAGGCTTTAGGGTGGGACTTGGGGGCGCACAGGAGATATATGGCGTAAGGCCAGATCTAGTCACGTTGGGCAAAGTGGTGGGCGGCGGCTTCCCTATAGGCATATTTGGCGGCCGTGGGGATATAATGGATCTAGTGGCCCCCAGCGGCCCTGTATATAACGCAGGTACTTATAACGCACATCCCATATCTATAGCTGCAGGACTGGCCACAATTAAGGAGCTAGAGAGAGGCGAGGCGTATGTCATAGCCAACGAGGCCGCACGGAGGCTTGCAGAGGGGATACAAGACGTTGCCCAACGCCACGGCTTTGACTTAGTTATAAAACAGATTACATCTATGTATCAAATATACTTTAAAAAAGGCGACGTGAAGACCCCAGGAGATGTGAGAGAGAGCGACGAGAGACTTTATTTAAAACTCCACGAAATTTTGTTAAGACATGGGGTTTACCTCACGCCCTCTCAATACGAGACTAATTTCACCTCGGCGGCACATACGGGAGAGGTGGTGGGAGAGACCTTGTCGGCATTTGAAAAGGCGTTTAAAGAACTAAAAAGCCACTTCGCGTAAGAGACGTGCATAACGTAAGGGAGTTAATCCAGCGGTTTCACCAAGCCCCACTACTTGTATTCTGGGAGAGCACAAAGGCGTGTACGCTAGTCTGTAAACACTGCCGCGCAGACGCCATAACCAAACCCCTCCCCTTCGAGTTGACCACAGAAGAGGGCAGAAGGCTGATAGAACAAGTGGCGTCATTTGGAAACCCCAAACCCATGTTAATAATAACGGGGGGAGACCCGCTGATGAGAGCCGACGTGTTTGAACTAATAGATTACGCCAACTCGCTAGGCGTCCCGGTCTCCCTGGCGCCCGCCGTGTCAAAAAATCTCAACGAGGAAACCCTTAAGGCTATAAAAAACGCCGGCGTTAAGTCCATATCTATTAGCCTCGACGGCGCCGCCGCGGAGACACATGACGAGCTGAGAGGCGTTGTAGGTAGCTACCAGGAGACTATCTCCGCGATAAAAAAAGCCGTAGAGATTGGGGTGTCAGTTCAGGTAAACACAGTGGTGTGGAGAAAGTCGTTAACAGAGCTACCCGACGTGGCCCATCTGTTAAAAACCCTCGGCGTTAGGGTGTGGGAGGTTTTCTTCCTTATACTCACGGGGAGGGCTAGAGAGGAGCTAGACATAACGCCCATGGAATATGAGGCCGTGGTACATTTTCTCGTAGATGTCTCCACCTACGGGCTTCAGGTAAGGACGGTGGAGGCGCCTTTTTTCAGGAGGGCCAAGTTAGAAAGGCTGGAAAAGAGGGCGTTTCAACACCCGCTATATTTCAAACTTGTAGAGCGGCTTAGAGAAAGGCTGGGAAACCCCCAGAGGGGGGTGGACCCCGCCATTGTCCCCACTAGAGACGGCTTTGGGATAATATTCGTGGCTCATGACGGCACTGTGTACCCAAGCGGCTTTTTGCCCCACCCGCTGGGAAATGTGAGGAGGAAGAACCTAGTGGAGATATATAGAGGGCACCCCCTCTTGATAAAAATGAGAAACGGGGAGTTTGAAGGCCGCTGCGGCGTGTGTAAATATAGAGACATCTGTGGGGGATCCCGCGCCAGGGCCTACGCCTATTTTAAAAACCCGCTGGGAGAAGACCCGGCGTGTGTCTACACGCCTTGACAAAAACTGCGGCTGAGTAATTCGTGTAGAGTAGATATGTAAAAACTCCCGCCTTTACATGTCCTCTGGCGTGTAATACAGACGCCACAAGCCCCAGCACTCTTGGCCATCTCCATGTCGTATTCCGAGTCCCCCACTACCACCATATTTCTGGTTGATATGCCGAGGCGTCTCGCCACGACGTGTAGTGGATCTGGAGCCGGCTTTCCTCTAGCAACCTCGTCACCCCCCAACACGAGGTCTATATATCTCAAAAGCCCAACTTTCTCCAAGACGGCTCTTGCCACATAGCCGCTAGAAGAAGTAACTACAGCCAGAGGTCTTGATAGCTTTTCGAGAACATCCACATCGCCATACGCCCTCACTAAGGCGATATATTTGTCTAGAAAGAGCTTGTTTTTTAATAATGCCAGCTCTCTCGCCCTCTCTGGCAACAGCCTTTTTGCGATATCTGCCGCGGGGAGGCCCATGAGGGGCCTAATCTCCTCTACCCCCTTTCTAACGCCCATGAGGCTTAAGGCCTCTGTCCACGCCGATATGTGCGCCTCTACTGACTCTACCAACGTGCCGTCTAGGTCGAAAACGTACACATGGGGAATAAAGCCATATTTTAAAACTTCAAATCGTAGGTCATGATCTTAATTTTTCACGGATCTACAGACTTGACACATAACCAACAAGCCATAAGGCTTGCAGAAGCCGTAGGCGCCAAATGTGCCTTCATGGAGGTTGAGCCAAGGTTTAGAGGGGGGCTGGGGGTGCCCATCTTTATAACTGACGGCGCCGACTATAGAAAGGCGTTAGAAATAGCCACAGTGAAGGCGCCGCCGTTAGTGAGGTGGCCTGGCTTTATAGAATACCTAAAAAGCCTAGATGCCGACCTCTATATATTTCACGGCCCAGATTACGGCGGCATAAAAGATCTCCCCATAGCGCTTCTCTATGGCGAGCCCAACCTCAGGAAGGCACCCTGTGTAAAAACCGCAATGCCGGTTGTCCTAACTCGCGGCTATATATACAGGAAGATAGAGGCTGAATATACGTCCAGATGCCCCGCCAGTCTGCTGCCCCCACTGGCGGAACAAGAGCCATTTGTAGAATACCTAAAAGCCACGATTAAAACAATAGTTGACACCTATTAATGGGGCCGCCGGGATTTGAACCCGGGGTCACGTGGGCCCAAGCCACGCCTTAGGGGGCTCCCTATCCTACCAGGCTAGACTACGGCCCCTCTCTGGGAGAAATTGTTTTTTTAGATTTTAAAACTTGTAGCTATGAGAATCCCCCTCTGGGTTGAGGCCTCTAGGCTGAAAGTGTTGATACTCGGCGGAGGCTCCGTGGGGACTAGAAGGGCAAAGTTTTTCTCCTCTGCGGGAGCTAAGGTGAGGGTGATAGCCCGCGAATTTAGCGAGGAGTTGACAAGACTAGACGTAGTGGCTATAAAGGCAGATTTATACCATTATGACGTCACTGAAGACGTAAAGTGGGCAGACATTGTGGTGATTGCAGTAGACAACAGAGAGCTGGCAGACAAGTTGTTCCACACGGCCCAATCCCTGGGGAAGCTCGTCAATGACGCCACAGACGCCTCTAGAACACACGTCGTGGTGCCATATGAGAGAATTGTGTCAAACCTACGGGTTGCTGTGACAAGTGAGGGAGCTGCCGGAACTCCAGCTAGGCTCTCGCTTGACTTGATAGATGAATGTATTAAAAAAAGCTGGATTCCCACCTTTTATAGTATATATAGTGAATTAAAAAAAGAGGCAAAAATATATATATCTGACACCAGGGCCCGACTAAAATTTTACCAAGAGCTGTGGGAAGACGAGGAGTTCAGAAAACATATAGTCAATAAAGATGTCGGCGCTGCCATAAAGAGGGGGAAGGAAATACTACAGCGCCACCTCTATGGCTAGATTCCCCCAAGCTAGACCGCGGCGGCTGAGATACAGTAAGATCATCAGAGATGCCGTCGCCGAGACTGAAATAGATGTGAAAGATTTCATCTACCCCATTTTTGTCAAGCCGGGGGGCGCAATGGAGGCCATACCGACAATGCCCGGTCAGTACCGGTGGCCTGTGGGAGAGCCGCTTGTGAAACACCTAGAGGAGGCCTTGTCTCTCGGCGTGGATAAGATCATCCTCTTCGGCGTCTTGCCAGACGAGTTAAAAGACCCGCTTGGCTCAGGTGGCTACGACCCACACGGCGTGGTGCCTAACGCCATCCGGTTGGTAAAAGAGGTGTTTGGAGACAAGCTATATGTATTCACCGACGTGTGTCTCTGTGAGTATACAGACCACGGACACTGCGGCGTGGTGAAGAAAGGTGGGCGTATAGATAACGACGAGACGATAAAGCTTTACGCCAGGGAGGCTGTGGTATATGCAGACGCCGGGGCGGATTTCGTCGCGCCGAGTGGCATGATGGATGGACAGGTGGCAGAAATTAGGAAAGCGCTAGACTCCCACGGGTTTCACGACGTGGGAATTATGGCATATAGCGCCAAATATGCCTCCGCCTTTTACGGCCCCTTCCGTGTGGCTGCCGCCTCGGCGCCTAAGTTTGGCGACCGGAGGACATACCAGATGGACCCCCGAAACGCAATGGAGGCAATAAAAGAGGTTGTACTAGACGTAGAGGAGGGCGCCGATATTGTTATGGTAAAACCAGCTTTAGCGTATCTAGACGTGATAAGATTGGTAAGAGAAAAAGTGCCCTGGGTCCCCCTAGCCGCCTATAACGTCTCTGGGGAATACTCTATGGTTAAGGCGGCAGCTGCAGCGGGCTATATAGACGGAAGAGTCATCACGCTGGAGATACTTACAGCCATAAAGAGGGCTGGCGCAAATTTAATACTCACATACCACGCCCTCGAGGCCGCGAGGTGGATTAAAGAAGGGCCGCCGTTTTAACCTCCAATATGTTTTAAATAGAAAAAACGGAAAAAATATGGACAGCCGCCTCATCGACGTGTTAATGGAGGTACAGTATAACTTCCCGCTGGTAGAAAGGCCTTTCTTGGAGATAGCCGGTAAAGTGGGCCTTTCCGAAGAGGAGGTGCTGACATTACTCAGAGAGGCTGTGCGCGCCGGAGTTTTAAAACGAATTGGCGCCATTCTTAACTACAAGTCGAGAGGCATGACGGCGGCACTTGTAGGCCTGGCGGTGCCGGATCACATCGTCGAAGATGTGGCGGCTGCAGTAAATGAAGACCCTTTGGTAAGTCACAACTTCCTGAGAGATTACAGGCCCTATAACCTTTGGTATGTAACTAAGGCAAATAGCAAAGAAGAATTAGAACAAAAGGTACGTACAGTGGCGAAGAGGTTTGGTGTAGATTACGTGATTTTATACTCCCTCCGCTCCTATAAGGTAGACGTCCGTTTTGACCTACGCCGCGGCATCTCCTGGACTAGGGGATATATAATGCCGGAAAGCCCCCCCACAGTGGACTCGTTGGGTATACCCATGGCATTTTTTGGCAAGGTAAAATCCCTCCCCCTAGAGCCGACGCCGTTTAGGGGGGCCGCAGAGGCCCTAGGCCTCTCGACACAAGAGACGTTGAAGAAAATACGGGAGCTTATAGACATGGGGGTACTCCGCGATCTTCACGGCACGATAGACGGCGAGGCGGCGGGCTTTAGGGAAAACGCCATGGTGGTGTTGAAGGAGCCCCGTTGTGAGGAGGTAGCCATGTTAAACATATCTACACACGTCGTGTATAGAAACACGGTGGCCGGCAGGTGGGAGTACCCCTGTTATTTCATGGTTCACGGAGTGAGGAAAGACGTGATAGAAGAAAACATCAAAGAGGCGCTAAGAGAGTTGGGGGTGAGAGAATACGCAGTTTTATATAGCGTCAGGGATTTCCTAGGGGGGAGGGAAATGGGGCGGAGAGTGGAGAGAGTGGCCGAGACTTAGCCTAATCCTGTTTATCTCCTTTGCAGCCCGCCTCCCAACCTCTATGGGATCTACGCCATATGTTTTAACCACATACCTCCTCCCACTTGAGGCATATCCAGCTGTAAGCTCTATGGCCTCGTTTTTATAGACTGCAAGGCCCCCTATGGCCACATGGCAGCCGGCGCCAACGGCGGCGAGGAACTCCCGCTCCGCCAGAGCCTCGACTGTGGACTTAAAGTCGCTGGCTTTTTTCAGTAGGTCTATCAGCCAGCTCTCCCCCTCCTTGGCAACTGCCACCACGATGCCTTGTCCAGGCGGCGGCGGGAGTACCTCAGGTCTTATGGGGATTGCCCTCACTGGCATACTGTCGCCATAGAGGCGGAGAAGTCCCGCCATGGCCATCACCGCGGCGTGGTACCGACCGTTTAAGATCTTGTTTACTCTAGTATCCACGTTGCCCCTCAGCGGCTCTATATGTACGTCGGGTCTCGCCGATTTTAAAAACTCAGCCCTCCTAATGCTTGAAGTTCCCACCACGGCGCCTTTTGGCAACGTGGAGAGGTCATAACCCTGCGGGCTAACTACCGCGTCATGTGGGGACGCCCTTCTTGAGAAGCCCGCCAACACAAGGCCGTCAGATATTACAGAAGGCAGGTCCTTTAGGCTGTGGACAGCCATATCTGCCTCTTTGTTCAAGACGGCTAGGTTCACCTCTTTCTCAAATATCCCCTTTACCCCGATCTGATACAGCGGCTTCTCCTGGATGATGTCGCCGGTGGTTTTGACAACCTTTATCTCAAATCTGAGCTCGGGCTCTACGGCCTTGATCTGTTCTATAAGCTCTTGTGTCTGTAGCAAACTTAGCCTAGACCCCCGGGTGGCCACCACGATTTTCATCTAAATAGGGTAGGTATGGGGCACTGGGGGTCGTCGCCAAACATGTCTCCAGTTAGGTAGTATGCACGGGCTCTATCTCCACCTTTACAGTACCGTTTAAAACGGCAGGCTGAACACTTGGGGCCCCGTAGGTACTTCTCGGTGTTTATAAACACTTCCAGCTTTTCCCCAGTGAGGATTTCCTTGAGCCTCCTCTCCCTGACGTTTCCCAACTTGTAGAAATCAATAAATTGGCATGGATATACGTCCCCATTTGGGTATATCGAGATGATCTTACGGCCACATCCCCCCATGGATTCCACAAATTTTAGATATCTCTCATCGCCGCCGCCTACAGTAAGCGCCATGTATATACCGTCGTAAGGCGCCAGGGTGGTCTCTATCTCGAGACGGCCTTTGTAATCCCTCGCCTTTGAGATAAGTGTCTCCATAAACCCTCTGTACTGCCCTGGGGTATACCACCACTCGTCTGAAAGTCTTTGAGCCCGTCCAGCCGCCGAGAGGTGGTAAAAAGTAACCCGTTTGACGCCAAGCGATGCCGCAAAGTCTATATATTCGCCAACCTCGTGGATATTCTTGGCGGTGATAACAAATCTAAGCCCCACGTCTAGCCCTACGTCAAGCGCGTTTTTTATCCCGGCGATAGCCGCGGAAAAACTCCCCGGCGCCCCCCTAAACTGGTCGTGAAACTCCTCTCTAACAGAGTCCAAACTTACCCCAACGTAAACAAACCCCGTCTCTTTTAACCTCCTGGCGGCTTCTGGCGTAATTAACGTGCCGTTTGTAGAGAGGACAAGCTTAATGCCGCGGTCCCGTGCATATTGGGCAATTTCAAAAAGGTCTCTTCTCGCCAGCGGCTCCCCGCCTGTGAAGAGAATAAGCGGCACCCCTATTTCGGCCATTTGATTCACTACATCTAGGGCCTCTCCTGTGGAGAGCTCGCCGGCGGCCTCCACGCCTGCGTCGATATAACAGTGGACACACTTTAAGTTACAACGCCTGGTGATATTCCAACTCACTATTGGCCTAAAGGGGGTAGAGAAGTCGCTTGGCTTCTCGACGCCAAACCTCCCCTTGACCTTAAAGGAGGTTGTTCCCTCGCCGGCAGCCATAACGCTGATAGGTATCATGTGTGATTCATGGCGTTAATAAAAATAACTATGGCGGGCCCGGTGGGATTCGAACCCACGACCTACGGGTTAAAAGCCTCGACGGGTTGCCCCCACCGCCGCTCTAACCGGGCTGAGCTACGGGCCCTACGCCCATCTCTATTGCCCACTTTTTAAATTTTTTGTATTATATTTCTAAAAGCAACGGCGTCGTCATACATAAATACATTATTAAACATTGTATATATAGTCCGCCTTAAAGGCCTTATTATAGATAAAAGTTTTTTAAAGTCTTCTACTGTATACTTATATCTATAGTTCACCTCGCCAGAACCCAGTCCATGAAGCCTAAAGTAATACATGTCTAAATCTGGCGGCTGTCTTCTAAGTGGATCTACTACAAGCAGTACCCCAAGCTCGATTACCCTCTCTATAGGCCTCAAGTCCTCATACGTCCTCCCCCTTGGCTCCCACGCGATTTTCAACTTGCCCACTATAGAAGAGAAGAAGTCATATATGTAGGGCTCAGGCCTTAGGCTGGGGGGAGTCTGAAACACCACAAGATCTGGCCGTAAGGGCTCTACAGTCTTGACAAACTCTTCCCACAGTTGGAAATTTTCGAGAGTAGGTCTCAACATACCGTGTTTTTCCGAAGGCTTGAACCCCCGCGTCTTTCTAAAAGTGGGGCTGTCCGGTGGATGTGTAATGCCTTGAAACACCTTTACGGTAAAACGAAAGTTAGGCGCCTCCTCCCTAAGTCTTCTCATCTTGTCTAAAGTAGGCATATTGTAAAACGTCTCCTGAAGTTCAACTACGTCGAGTGTGTTATATATGACTTTACGCGACTTGGGGAAGCCACATACCCCCACGAAAATCACCTTCATAAATTGACACCAGAAATATAAATATGGAGAAGAGATCTATCTATTCTGGAATTCAGAGCTGTTACGCAGTTATGGAGGGCACATATGTGGAGGGAGGCAAGATGGACTTAGAAAAGGCCGCAGCCCATTTGTATCTCCACATGAGAGACCTTGAGAGAGGATATACATATGACCACACGTGTAGAAAAATTAAGATGGCCCCAGAGCTATTTGAGGCAAGATCTAAATTTTTAGTTAAGTTATGTAAAGAGCAGTCTGGCTCCCAATGTGAAGAGATAGAGAAACTTGTAGACTACGTAATTAAGAACTTTGAACTGCCTCCCTGGGCGTTGGAGGCGGCAAGAAAAAAGATAGCCAAAATCTCGCGGCTTTTCTAAATTATTTAAACCCCCAACGTTGTGGAAATAATGGGAGAGAAGAAGAACATAGAAAACACCCTTCAAAAACTCCCGGTAGACTATAGACACGAAAACGACGAGATTGTAGTAAAAATAGGAAAAGGCAAGAGGCTCCCCGAGGCCAAGTTTAGAGAAACCATAAACGAACTCAAGAAGATGGGATTTAAGTTCGACCCAGACACAAAAACCTGGAGAAAGAAAGTCTAGTCATAACGAAGAGAAATTTTGTCCTCTAAATCTCGCGGGACTAGAAAGCCGGGCGATGTGACTTTCCTGCCGCCTATAGTTACATATCCGTGAACTATAAGCTGTCTTGCGTGGTAAATAGATTTGGCGAGTCCACTCCTATATACCAACGTCTGTAGCCGCCTCTCCAATATGGCTCTCACGTCTAGAGACAAAATTCTGTCAAGAGGGACGTTTAGCCCTTCTATAAAGCCAAGTTTATACAGCTTCTCTTTAAACTGGATCTCAAATTCCGCCCTCTCCTCTGCGGTCATAGATAACAAAGATCTGGCACGTCTAGTTATCCACTTTAGGCGGGCGCGGGCGAGCCACAGCTCTTTCTTGTTCCTCAACCCGTACTCCCCCATTAGCTGAAGCTCTTCTGCTAACAACTGTCTACTCCATATCTTCTTTGGCTTCCCTCTAAGATACTTTTTCTTGGGCTTCTTCAAGCCGCCCATATTACTTACCTCCAGCTGCCTTCTTCTTTGTGACGCCTGCCGTCATGCCAAACCTGCCCGTTGTGACAGTCCTCTGGCCTCTAACCTTAAGGCCGAGGGAGTGCCGCACTCCCTTCCAGCTCTTTAACTTTTTCATCAAGTCTACGTCTTTCTTAGCTGCCAACACGAGTTCAGAACCTATTAGATGTATGTCTCTACCTGTCTCCGGGTCTTTTCTCCGGTTTACAAACCACGCTGGGGCAATCTCATGTAGGTTTCTCACAGCCCAGTCCAACTTGTTTATCTGATCTTCTGGCAAGGCTCCCAAGATGGCGTGGGGGTTAATGCCAAGCTTCCAACAGATGGCATATGCCGAGGAGACGCCAATACCTCGTATCTTGGCTAGAGAGTATGCCACAGCCTTGTTGCCATCTAGGTCCGTATCGCCAATACGTACAATAGCTCTTATCTCTTGCGACACGCCGTTATGTAACGCCAAGTTTTTAAACTTATTGCCGCCTTAGCCTAGGGTTGACTATAGGCTCCAGCGCGAAAAACACCAACACGAACCCCACTGCAGTCACCACAATTAACAACCCAGGCGGCAGTATCCACCACCACGAGAAGTTCTGAAGGGCGCCGTTGTCAAAAGCCTGCTGCATTACCTGGCCCCAGGTGGGGATAGAGGGATCGCCGAGGCCTAAGAAGCTCAAACTAGCCTCTGTTATTATGGCGCCAGGCACGTTTAGAATCACCAACGCGAAAGAGTAAGGAAGTACAGGCGGCAGTATGTGATATCTCATGATCCACCACCGACTTGCCCCAGCCAACTTCGCCGACTCCACAAATGGGCTGGATTTTATCGCGAGCACCATAGACCTTATGATAATAGTAGTGCCAGCCCAGCCAAACACCACCAACACAAAAATTATGTTAAACAGACTTCTCCCCAACACAAATACGAAGAGTATTAAGAGAGGCAGTAGGGGCAAGTTGTTCATAATGTCTGCAAATCTCTGTATGCCCTCATCCACCCTCCCCCCGACATAGCCGCTTATAATCCCTAAAGCCATCCCAATAAGCGTAGCTAAGATCGCCACCACGCCCCCTATAAATAACGCCACCGGGAACCCAAATAACAGCCCCTGGGCCAAATCTCTGCCGAGATAGTCTGTCCCCATGGCGCCGTAGACAGCCCCTTGTACCACCAGCCTCATCTCTCCCACGAGATCTCTCGAGTCGCCTATGAACTCTACCTCAAAGACATATAGCCCTCTGAGCGGGGCAAACGACTCGGCGGCGCACTTATCTCCACGCGGGACGCCGAAGACTACATATGGCGTTAGCGCCATTTCTTTAACCCCAGTAGTGGTACACTGAACCCCCAACGAGTTTGCAAAAGCGGTAACCTTCCGTATCACGGTAGGTTCTGTAGACAGGATGACAGTCCTCGGAGACTCTATAAAACGTATATAGGGCCCAGCCTCGCCAGGCCTAGGCGGGGGGATGTTCGCATCGTAATCAAACAGAACTATCTCGTTCCCA
This sequence comes from Pyrobaculum sp., assembly GCA_046293555.1. Classification (GTDB taxonomy): domain Archaea; phylum Thermoproteota; class Thermoprotei; order Thermoproteales; family Thermoproteaceae; genus Pyrobaculum. The sequence goes on from JBKBOT010000002.1 coordinate 12,801, forward strand.
TCAGGCCTCTTTACTTTAACAGAGATTATCGGTATATCTTTATAGAAACTTAAGTTTCTATATTTTAAAATTATTCCGGTGGGGAATTTATCTGCGTCAAAATAATATTCAAAAATCCACCTCTTGACCCCTCCCTCCTCTACAGAGGGCCTCCCTAGGTCTTGTATAAAGTGTTGTGGCATCCTATATGGCAAAAAGTAGTTATACCAGACGGGAGGCACCAGCTTTGGGTAGTCCTCCCAATATATGGGATTAGACCAATACCTGGTCCCATAGTCGAGAGGGTAGGTAATAACGACATAAACTGAGATAACTGAAAAAAGTATCAAGATTAGAAATCCTGCAAGCCCCGACTTGCTCTTTAAAAATTCTTTAATCATGTTAACCTAATTCTTGGGTCTACAACTATATATAAAATCTCTAGTACAAACCTGGCCAATATATAGACTAATGTAAATACATATGTAAGAGCGAAGATAACTGGCTCGTCAAGCGCAGTAATTGCGGCATAGTAGAGAGAACCCATCCCCGGCCAGTTGAAAACTCTTTCAGTTATTATATAGCCGCTAATAGAGGTGGCGAGACTTAAAATCAGCGCCGTGAGAATGGGAGGCAAAGAGGGACGTAGTATATATCTTCTCCTCACTAACGCCTCCGGCAGCCCTTTGGCCCTTGCAAAACTTACAAAATCCTCCTGGCCGACGTTAAAAACTATGTTACGTGTGGTATATGCCCAGGAGCCAAAAAACACAATAAAAGAGGCTATTAGCGGCAACGCGAGGTGCCACAACAGGTCTAGGAAATACGCCAGAGGCTCTTTAGGTGGGGGTGTCGACACCATGCCGCTACCGGGAAATAGCTGGATGCCCCACAAGATCTTGGGCCCGTAGGCCAGGGCAAATATGAGAACTAGACCCATAAACCAGAGGGGTAAGGCGTATGAAACTGCAGATAGTATAGACACAACCCGGTCTAGCCTACTTCCCACGTTAGAGCCTATATACAGCCCAATCCATATCCCCACAAGGGCTGTAAACATAATGCCGGTGGTGGTTAGGATTATTGTATTTGGAAGCCTGTCGATAATCAAGTCGGCCACCTTTTTAGACCCCCAGGAGGACTGTAAGGTCCTAGACTCTCCGAGATCTAGGAAAAGTAGACTTAAAATTAGCTGAGGAATTCTAAAATACCAAGGCTTGTCTACCCCCAGTTGTTCTGCCAAAGTTTTGTTATACTCAGCTACAGCGATTTTTATCTGCTCTGGGGGAAGCCTCTGTTGGATTAAAGACTGTTGGTAAGCCCGCACTTGGTCATTTAAAATAGAGAGCAGTAGCCTATCGGAAAGACCCGTCGCCCCCATTAGAAGAGCCAAGAGTAGCAAAACGCCAAAAAGAACTAATACTAACGTAATAGTCTTTATAACTAGGGTTTTTACAAGAGAGGCCACGAGAAGAGAAAAAAAGAGATTTAAATTACTTCTTGGCCTCTTGACGTCTCCTCAGCGCAAATGCCAGCGCGATTAATACAACAACTATGCCAATTATCGCCGCGGCGAGTGACTCAGTTACCCCAGCGGCAGGTGCCACAGTCTCTACAAAAGTCGCCGGAGGTGCTGTAGGCGTAGGTGTCGGCGTGGGGGCGGGCGTGGGGGCTGTCGGAAGGGCTTCCCTGGGCACAAACACCTGGGTCGCCTCAGAGACTATGGGCACGTTTTCGGCATATGTAAGTATCCAGAGTTTGTATGCCCTATTTGCCGTAAGTTTTGAGGTCACATCTGCCGGCATATTTATAGTAAAGGTGTTAGCTGTAGTAAAGGCCTCTGGAGATATATATAGATACCTTCCGGTGACTGGGTCTATCACGCCCCACTTGTAATATATCCTGCCAGCACCTGTAGGCACCTCTAATCTCACTGTCGCCGTGGCTTCCTGGCCGACAGCTACAGTAGCCGTCGATATTGAAGCTATTGCAACAGGCGTGGCCACTCCAAAATAGAAGGCACCCGGCCTGTAGGGATATGTGGGGTCTCTAAACGCTCTTAGCTCAATATATTGCTTAGCCGTGTCGATAGCATAGAGGAAATACGGCCCGTTGGAAATTATGAGGTGGCTATACGTGTTAAACCAATCTGCCGCAGCCCTGTATCTCGCCAAGGCCTCTTCTCTTGTCATAAGCGTCTTTGTGCCTATGGTAAACCACCTCTCCGGATAAATGCCGGCGTTGGCTGCTTCTTGTAACACATCTACAGCCGCCTTGGCGTGATCTTTAAGAATTAGCGAAAGCCAAGGCACGCCAAACTTCGTGGCCCCAGCTCTAGAGGCGGCATGCGTCTGCTTGACGTAGACCAACTGGTCTACCGCATAGTATACCTCCCAAGGCATGTCAGGTGAAAACACGGCTTGCGCCGCGATGTAGTTGGGGTCAAAATGCCAGTAGTCAACATAGATCTCTATCGCCGTGTCGTTTACAATACGGATACCTTTTATTAACGACATGGTGGCGTTGACGTAAGAAGCCACGCCGGACTCTCTAGCCACCTTAGCCGGGTCGTTAGAGATATCCCAAAGGAAGGCGAAAGTATACATCAAGTCTCCCAGCCTTATTGTCTGTCCATGGTGCCACTTGGCGCCGATATATTTGGCGTAATTAACCGTCACCTTAGACTTGGCCTTCTCGCCGCCGGCGCTAACCCAGGCCTTCTGTCTGGCATCCCATCTATATGCGTCAGCCGGCACGTCAAAAGCCCCTTCGGGCCCCCTGGTCTCTACCACATATGTAGCCCTAAACGGCGTAGGCTCGCCGGTAAAGGAATGAGGCCACATAGCTGGGTCATATATTGTCCTCCACCAATCTACAGAATAGACA
>JBKBOT010000002.1:15764-103607 GCA_046293555.1 Pyrobaculum sp.
TCAGTAAAGCCGCCTTGCGGCACGGGGTTCCATGCAGTAGATGCAGTCCAGATCCAGAGGTGGCCTACAGTCACAACATCCTTACCTGGTATATACCAGTTACGCATATTTACTGGCGAAGCCCGCAACCCGGCACCAAGGTCGACAGTTACTCCCTGCAGTTTTGGAGATGCCACAAAGGCGTTTAGGTTGGTATTTACATACACCCTAATAGACTCCTGTGTACACATCATGGTAGCTTTTCTATACAGCTCGACATATTCGTCAAACGACTTGAACTGGCCTTTGTATAACTTTTCTGTAATTTCGTCTATCGTGGCGTTTTGGTAATTATACCAGCCTTCAGTGCCCCACCCCGGCATGTAGCCAAACCACGAGCTACAAAATTGAGCTACAGAGCCGGTGTCCCATCTGTCTAGCGCCCCCTTACCCCAGCCTTCTGTGTAGAAATGCCACTGGAATTGTGCTGGGTCTGTGCCGTATACTGTCTGTATCGCCACGTCGAAGGTGACATATCTTCTATCTACCGTAAAGCCTAGCTGTTCTAGCGCCGAGGCAAAGGCGTCGCCGATATCTTTACGTTCGTCCTCAATACGGATTAGGCCTATTATTGTCACCGGCTTGCCCTGACAGTACCACCTGCCGTCTGCCCCCTTCGTGGCGCCTAGTTTAGGCATCTCGGCGTCAACAATAGACTTGGCGTAGTCGAGGTCGTAGCGGAAGCCAAATTGAGAAATTAGGTCAGCCACAACGCTGTAGGTGGGGTCGTAATTAGTGAGCCAGATGTACATCGGCACCGCAAACCCTTTAAAGATCTCATTAGCCACATACTCCCTGTTAATTACATACTGCATAGCCTGCCTAATGGCGCGGCTGGAAAACGGGTTGGCACAAGCCGGCGAGGCGGGGGCAGGGTTGAGAATCATGTCGTTAAAGCCTGCGGCCGCCGTATATAACGCCACAGAGGGGTCACCCTTCAAAGCTACGGCCAAAGCAGCCCTCATGCCAAATATATATACATCTATATCCCCTGCCTTCACTGCAGCGCCGGCTTGGGCAATAGGTATAGACTTACCTACTATCCTATCTACGGCGGGACCTGGGCTTGTATGTGGAGGGACGTATTGTGCCATCATGAATACAGCTAATACCAACACCGTCAATATAATTTTCGAGTTCATGTGTCAGTGGTGTTACCTCTTTTTAAATTTTGTTCTACTTTTATATTTATAAAGAGTATTAGACCTACAAATAAGGCCAAAGCGCCTATAATAAGCAAAAAGAGGGAAGACAGCACTAAGACAGGATCTAGACATCTTACATATCCACACTGCGCTTGAGAGTAGGCTTGTTGAAGAGAGAGGGCGAGAGATATGGCTAAAAGGAAAAAACCGGCTATTAACAACGCCTTTGCCTTATTTACGTCTCGCCGCGACAACTGCACCAACAAGACCCGCAATTACGCCAATAGCCAACACCACGTAGCTTACCGGATCTACCACAGGCTGAATTACCTTCTGTGTAAATGTATTTGTCGTAGTGACTGTTAGAGTCTCTATTTTCGTCTCGGTGACAGACACTGTTAAGGTATCTGTTTTCGTCACCGTGACGGGTATTATTTTCCCCACAGTTGTTGTGGTGATAGCCAGCGGGAAGTTGCCCCAGCTGGGAGATACTGGAGACAATACGGCAGGCGACTGTGGGCTAAATGCAGCCAGTTGGCCACTAGGGCCAAGCACATCTAGCACTCTCGGTATAGTTCCAGCCAATATGGAGGAGGCGTTGGCAGTACCTACGCCCACTCTAAGCCCTCCTGCAGTTTCCGCAAAGTCGGCAATTTTCCCTGGACCTTTGCTGTCATATGGAGTAACTAAGACGTAGTATTTCCATGTCGGCTGTGGGAAGTCACTCATAAGCCGCGTGGTTGGCGGCATGGCTTTTCTTGGCACTACAGCCACAACAGTGTTTTTATCGACATACACGCGCGTTAGTGGCGTTACGGTAATTGTGCCATCGGCCACATTTGCCACTGCAATGTAGTTAACCGTCTCGTTGCCCCGCTTGGGCCCCAGGAATATTGCCACGTCCCAAGGGGCGTCGCTAGATAGTTTAACAGCCGGCGTATATTTAAGTTGTGTAAGATTTGCGGGGTCTGGACAGAAAAAGCCCGAGGCCTCGTCTATAAACGCGTTTCCAGTTGCCACACCACGCTCGCCCGGCCCCAATATCGTACAGGTGACAGTACCCCAGGGGTTGCCTGGAAAACCTCTGTGTATATAGACCTGGATATACTGCATAGAGAACCCGGTCTCAGATCCTCCGGGGTTGCCGCCAATATCCGCAAAAGAGATCTTGACTAGAAACACGTCCGCAGATGCGTTGTAGGCTATCTCAAAACCTGTGATGTCAAAAACCGTGCCGTTTTTAAACATTGGGTCTCTCGGCGGTATGTACCAGCCAGGCCCCTTGAAGTCGCCCGTGGGGTCTGTTGCCTTTTGGACTGTAAATACACCCTGTGCATAAATTAAGACACTTAACATAATTGCCAAGAGTATATATTTGGACTTCATAGTAAAAAGAAATAAGGCTATATTTATACATTACTCTTTTAGTTAAGACAAGTTTGCTGGTGGACCGGCCGGGATTCGAACCCGGGATCACCCGCACGCCAAGCGGGCATCCTTCCGCTAGACTACCGGCCCTACGCATCTATGTCTGTGGGTTTTTAAGCTTTATACTGCGCCTAAAAGCTCGGCAAAGATGTAAAGAAGCGCCGCCCCAATGAGCATCCCCCTGCCGTTGTACTTACTTATGCCGGAAAAATACAGGACTGCTCCTATCATCGCCAAGATTATTGACAAAGTTTTGGCGATTGAGCTAATGTGGAGTTTTACAATATCTCTCACATGTGTCAAAAAGCGGTCTAGCGAGGAAAACACGTCGGCTATCATTTGTTCTATTTTCTGAAGGGGGTTTGTGGAGTTTGTAGCCGCCAGGGCTATTGCCGCCAGCATTAGTAAGACCGCTATCTTCACATATCTATAAAGAAAATTTAAGCAACTTCTACCTCTCTATCCCCCAGAGGTAACTTAAGTCTTATCTTCTTCCCGTGGGGGCTCTTGGGGTGTTTCCCCTCCTCCTCATAGGCCACCGTCCCATCGTCGTTAACATATTCGTTAAACCTAGCTGTAACCATGGCGTGTCTAAACAGCCTACTCCCAATCTGCACCAAGTCCTTTGTCTTTCCTCTACATATATGCACAGGAACGTCTTTAACCATCTCCGCAATTTTTCTGGCGGTGTTTAAACTCCCGGGGACATTTAGGCCCTCTGTCTTATAGCCCACGGCCCTTAGCCTCTCTATGTTAGACTCAGAGATGTCTAGCTCGTTGATGTTGATAAAAGTTATGTATGGCTTCAAGGCGTTTATGGCTTCTACAATCTGTCTCTCAAATCCCGGCAAGGCGGGCACCTCCACGCCTATAGACTTCCCGCTGGCCGCAAGAGCCTTTAGGTATTTCTCTCTCCCCACTATCTGTCCTTTAGAAATTACGTGGATTCTCACCTCGTCCACTCTGCCAACTGCCAGAACTCCCACCCGCCTGTTGTTTAAGTTAAGTATGTGTGTATACATGTGGATGTGGAAACTCTCGCCGAACTCTTTTTTCAAAATTTCCGCCACGGCGTTTACTCTCTCTGGGACCACAGCTGGGTCTCCTCCAGTAATTGCCGCGCCGTCTGTGGCAAACTGGGCCACTACTTTAGGTATGTCCTCTATCCTGTCTATAGACACGTCGTTTACATATATGACATCTTTTCCAAATCTGTCACTACCCACAGGGCAGTAGAAACAATTTAGCGGACAGAAGCCGGTGATGAAAATCACAGACTTTGCCCCCATTAGACACATATCACAGCCAGCGGCTATGGGGCCTTTCGTCTCGTTGTAATACACGTAGAAAGGGCAGAACTTTATTTATATTTCTTCATATTACTATCATGGCAGAAGAGGAGAAGACGGTAGAGAGAGCCCACCTGGAGGAGCGAGGGGGGAGGCGCATCCTTGTGATTAGGTGGAATACAGGCAAGACTTCTGCAGGGAGGCTATTCGGTAGATATGGCGCTAAGGGGAGGCCGGACTTCTTTAGGCTCCTATTTGGCGCCGTGGCCGGCTCTTTGAGAGAAGAGCTAGGGCCCCAGGGGGAGGAGATATTTATTAGGATAAGAGACTCGGAAGGGTTTAGACGGAGTACAAGTGAGATATTTGAAAAAATTAAAGAGTGGTTTTTTAGCCAGATTGTGCCCAAATATGGACTTGACAAGGGAGATATCTTCATGTTAATTACAGAAATAGAGCTAGATACAGCCACGGGGGAGGTCAAGTGGAGAAACGATAAGACTGAGTTTTACTACTGGATAAGAAGCGATAGATGTCAGCCGGCGGCTGTGGTAGAAGATTGCAAAGAGCTGGCAGAAGAAAACGCCAGATTAAGACAGGAGGTAGAACACCTACGTAGAGAGTTGGCACAGATAAAAGAGAAGCTAGCCAGCCTACTTAAGGCCTAACTTGCGCCCAGCGCCTGCCCCATCCTACGTATGCCCTCCTCTATCCTCGCGGCAGTTTCTGTGACAAAAGAAATCCTCACCGCCGCCCTGTACCTCTCGCTGAAATAGCTGCCTGGCACTACCGCCACTCCGTGTTTCTCTATAAGCTCTCTGGCAAAACTTTCACCATCTTGGATATATCTAGACAGGTCTACAAATATAAACATAGAGCCAGACGGGGGGATGAAGCGGGCTTCTGGTATGTATCTTCTCAACGCAGCTATGGCCACCTCTCTTTTCTGTCTATATATTTCCACCACCTCTCTGATGTATTGCAACCTGCCTTCAGACTGTAGATATATGACAGCCATCCGCTGTGCAAAAGAGGGGGGGCAATACACCATCTCCTCGTTTACAAGTTTTATCTTGGGGATAGCCTCGGGAGGTCCGTAGACATATCCAAGCCTCCACCCGGGGATGGCTGGGTCTTTAGAAAAGGTGTTTATCGAGATGGTGTGGCTGGGGGCCAACTTGTAGAGGTAGACATGCCTCCCCTCGTATATCAACGTCCTATATGCCTCGTCTGTAAGTATCCAGAAGTTGTAGTCTTGGGCTAGTTCTGCCACGGCTTTTGCCACCTCTTCTTCTAGGGTTCTGCCGGTGGGGTTGTCTGGAGTTACTAAAATCACCGCCTTGGTTTTTCTACTTATAGCCATCTTGAGTGCCTCTAGATCTGGCTGATAGCTGTCTTCAAGTCTCGTATAAAGCGGTTTTATCACAGCGCCGAAGTATTCAAGAAGGGGCCTATACCCAAAGTATGTGGGGTCCGTGACAATCACCTCGTCTCCAGGCTCTAATATCGTGGCCAGTGTGGAAAACATCGCCGCCTGCCCCCCGGCGGTTAGGACTATTTGTTCTGGAGGCACCTCAATCCCCCCCAGCCTCTTTAAGTCTTCTGAAACTGCGGCTCTGGCCTCATATATGCCTTGTGATGGCGTATAGCCATAAAGCTCCATGGAGTCTATTTTTAACAACTCGCCAAGCGCCTCTCTCACCTCTCTGGGAGGTGGGATACTGGGCTGACCTGTAGACAGCAGTATCACGTCTTTATTCTCTCTTCTCAGCCTCTCTCGTAACTCATCTATCTTACGTGTGGGAGATTCCCTAAAGGCCAGAGTTCTTGAAGAAAGTTGCGGCATTAACCTATTTCAAAACCAGCTCTATATATATGTTTACGTGTACTTTTTTTGTTAAGAGGCTATATAACTATGGGGGTGCGTAAAGCCATGGAAGAGATAATCATCCCAATTTCTAGAGAAGAGCTAGAAAAATTGTCTCAAATCTGTGAAAAATACGGTCTTGACAACATTAATGACTGTATTAATATGGCACTGGCACAGATTATATACATCTATAAGGGGTCATAAAATCTCTCTTAGATGTAAGTAGTGGACCTTTCCAATATTTGAAAACAAAAGCTTTATACTATCTAGATATTGCCTATTTATTTTTGACAGATGGTGTGCAATACGGAGCTTAATTGGATATCTTCTAAACAAGCCACATATCTCGGAGGCATCTAGGCCTTTTGGAAACTCTACATACAGCACCCAGTCAGATTTAAAAAAAGTCCCATAAAAACCCCCAACTTCCACAGGCCTTAAGTAAGACCCTCGAGGGGCCTCAGCCAAGAGCTCTCCGGCTACTTTTATCTCTCCTAACGCCTTCGAGAGGTTTATAAAAAGCTCTCGTAGCTCTTTCTCAGGTATTCTAGGGCCATATCTCACGGCTTTAGGCTCTTTAGAAACTCCCACCACATCTCCCCCGTTTACATACGGCGTGAGGGGGCCATCCACCACCACAAGTCCCCTGAAGCTCTCTGCGAAATGTATCTCATTTATCCGCGCATCATGGTGGGGATCTTCAAGAACTTTCTGTATTATAAACCGCCTCTTTACCTCGTCGCCAATAGCTACAATAGATTGAATCAAGATATCCACCTCTCCCACTCTCTGTACCACATAGCCCGAATCTACCGCCGTATATTTAGGAGTTATGTCGTTATTACAGCTAGCCACAAGTTTTTTCAGCTCGTCGGAAATCTCCCTCTTTGGGGCAGAAAGCTCAAGTTCTACAAACTTCAAAATTTCGGAAAGCAGTTGACGCATTAATAGACCTCCTCTATAATTTTGTCAAATAGTTTACGTAGAGACTCTTTAGACATATCTTTTACCACATCTGCAAGATATGGAGGTAGGGCAGAAACCTCCCCAGATAGGTATCTATATAGTAACGATAGAGTTTGTGAATGTCCATATTTACGTCTCTCTGTAATAATTATCTCTTTTAGTTTTTTAAAAGTGTTATCATCTTTTTTAAAGATCTCCAAAAACTCTTTTTCTAGGTGTTTTTCATATAGCGTAAGTGGTATGGCTCTAATTACCACCTTGTCTCCCACAACTGCGGCCACAGGCCTTTTGGTGTACTTCCCAATGCCTATGGGAATGCCGCTATCTATAGGCGCGATGGCCACTAGAGATCTTAACTCCCTGCCGCTTAGTATAATCACGTCATAAAACTGTGGCGGGCCTCTGGCGTCTATTATCACGTCGCCAACAGGCATCTCGCCGTCTTTTCGCACAATGGCTATCTTAGGCGACATATCTCTTTTCCACAAGCCCGGCCTTGTGTAGTTTTTCCAGCTGTTCTTCTACGCTAGACTTCTCGAGCCCCGTCTCTCTAGATAACTCCTCTAGGTCTAACAAGACGCCTCGCCCTCGGCGCGCCACCGCCTTTATTAATTCGCCATCTACACCCAGCTTTGTGGAAACTAACGCCACGGCTTTTTCCACGTCTCCATCTACAACTCCCAGCCTTGTGGCAAGCCAGTCCAACATCGCCTTTCTATATTTTTGACTTTCTAGAAATTTCTCATATCTTTTTGTCAAGTCGATGGCGTAAAGTTTTAAATCTGCCACATATTCGTCTAGCCAGGGCTGTGGAAGTTCTAGCAAGACTGCTAGGTCTTTCTCTACGTCTACTGTATCTCCCAGCTCTCTTGCCATATGTCTGACCTCGTTCCATATACGTAACGCCTCTTCTGCCTTTTGTGATATATATTCTTCTCTCTTGACATCTTTCTCAGATAGATTACTTACGTCAATAAACTTCTGTCTTTGTGAAAACTTTTCTATTACCGCAGCCACTTTTCTCAACAGTCTTATCTTTTCTTCTAGCTCCCGCTCGGCCTCTTTTTTAAGCCTTTCATAAATCTCTTTAAGTTCCAACAGTTTTAACAAGACTTCTCTTAAGGCCTTGGCGTATGTCTCTCTGCTGTTGAATACAGGCCTTATCTCTGCGACCTCTAGCTGTTTTTGCACCCTGAGGGTACCCCACGGCGTCTGTTTCTCTATACTTACCCTGTTTAATGCGTGGAGCTGGCTTAAAAGTTCTGACAGATATCTCCTCGCCAAGTCTTCTCTATATCTATACAAGACGTCGCCATGGGGCACCAGTACCCCCCGTAGCTTCATGAGTTCTATCATGTCGTCTTCTCTCAACTCCCTCCAGAGGTTTACTGGAAACAGGGTATGTATGAGCGACCTGACTTCTCTCTCATGTGCTGAGTCTCCTATGGCGTTTAACAATATTTCCTCTATCTCGAGATATGACTTCATCCCCTCTACCTCCCCGCCCTCTTCTAGTGCCTCACACATCTTGACTAGCGCCACCTGTTTTTTCTCTCTGCCTTTCTTCAAGGCTAGTGTGTATTTCAGGATGTTTTCTCTCGCCTTTTCTCTCCCCAGACGTAAATTGTTGATAAATTCTGGTGTCTCTACCTCATGTCTTAACAGCTTTCCAACTGTATATTTTATAAGAGATTGTTTAAGTTTTTCTATTTTGTCGGCGCCATATATCTGAAGTGTGACAAAGCCAGAAGTTGGCACCCTATAGTATTTTTTCCAGTATGTAGATAAAAGTGGCGTCAATACGTTTTGGATGGTCTCTGTCAGCAATATCTTGCTTGTCACAAATATGGCCATGTGGTCCACCGCATAATCTCCCAGCGACCCGTGGGCAATTACTTCAGCCAGCTGGCTGGCCGCCTTTTTTAACTCCTCATCTCTATCTACATGAAAGAAGAGGTATGCCTCCCGTATCCCCATGTTGTTCACCCAGACTGCGTGGCCGCAACAAGTCCTCAGCCTAATCCCAGAGACATCAAGCGTCTGTTCTATTTCTTCAAGCAGAGCTGGGGGACTTTCTAGCTTTTGGCCATATTCTCTAGCTACAGCCGCCACGTTTTGTAAATCCTCGCCAACCACACGTCTGGCGACGTCGTCAGAGATGGCGAAATACCTACCCACCAGATGGCGAGAGCCAAGGTTCTCTTCTGACATCAGATAGACATAAAGCACCCCATCTTCTAGCAGCGTGTAGTAGAGATAGGGCTCATAAGAGACGTTTTTTGGGTCCCTCAAGTCGACATCTTTACCCCTCAATATGAGGTATCCCCTAGCTGCACTCATGGCATCTTTGTCGTAATAGGGGATCCTGTATAGATAGATCCCACGGGACGACTTGGCAAAGACCTCGTCTTTATGCGGCATACCTGCAAAGGCTAGCTCAAGCAACTCGTCGTCTACATCTGGGTTTACCCCCTCTTCTCTTAATAAGTCAGCCAGCCTACGTCCCTCCTTTTTGTAGTGAAAAAGCCTAGCCACAAGTTTCAGCAAAAGCCTTGGGGTCACATCGCCTTTCCTCTTGGCCAGGTGGTATAACGCAGCTAGTTCATGTAACGTAAAGGGGCTAAGGGGGTCTAACTCCCCCCTTCTTATCTTAGCTAGCCTCTCTTCGGCAGAATACGCCTCAAGTCTCTGTTTTACAACTTCTATAAAGTGCCAGAAGGCGAACCTTGTGTCCACCACTATTTCTTTATAGACTCTGCCAGAAGTTATGTCAAAAACGTCTGGAACAGTGTTTTTCAAGATTGTGTAATATAGCTGTGGGGTAAGAGCCACGATGATACCCACTTTGTTAAACCGCTCTGGATCTCCCAACACATGGCGATATGACCTAGGCTCTAGGAGGGCTCTTATATAGGTGGCCACTCTTTGTAACATCTTCATAAACCTCTCGTCTGTCAGGACGCCCAACTTGTGGGCAATAGCCATGCGGGAGATCTCATCTGCCTCATCTATTAACGCCAACATGGGCTTGTCACGTTTCTTTGACGCCACCTCTATGACAAACTCATGTTCTAGCGACAACGCCGTGCGTATTACGTCAAAACCCTCCCGTTGGGCAATCACCTCTATCTCGTCTAGCAGCTCGCTTTTGCCCCAGCCATACGGGGCGATAACTACCGCCAAGACGTTGTTATTCCCCTCTCTTACGGTCCTCAAGACCTCTACCGCCTCTGTTACTTCTTTCTCCAGCCCTACGGCTTTATGTAGCCTAGAGAGGTGTGTAACCCCGCTGGGGCTAAAAGGCAGATCCACGAAGGCATACACGTTAACAACATGCCGCCAGCTATATATTTACATTAGACAAAACACTAAGGCCACCACAAAAAATATAATAAGCCTACATGCCACCTTTAGTGTTGAGAAGATGTGAGGCGGCAGATATCTCCCACATATATGAAATTGAGGCGGCGTCTTTCAAGCCAGACGATATCTACGGCATAGAGCTTCTAAAGTTCTTATGTTCCTACTGTTTTGACCACTCTTATGTATATGTGATGGACGGCCGGCCTGTGGGCTATATCATAACCTGTATCGAAGACAGATCCGCGCATGTGATCTCAATCGCCGTGGCGCCAGAGTACAGACGCAGGGGCGTCGGCCGCATGTTGTTATGTGTCACATTAGAGCTGTTAATATCGAAAAAGGTGGCTGAGGTATTTCTAGAGGTCAGGATTTCCAACACCCCCGCGATTTCTTTATACAAGTCGGCGGGATTTGAGGTGTCTGAACTACTTAAAAACTACTATAGCGACGGCGAAGATGGCTACAGGCTCATATTAAGAGACCTGCAAAAAGCTAAGGAGTTTTGTAAGAAGGGCCGCAATACGGGCCCTCCTACTGGCAATAAACTTGGCGTATTCAACAAGAGAGATCTCGCCCTGTAGATACGCCTCTTCTAGCACGTTGTTTCTAGCAGTTAAGAACTACTGTAGTAGCCTTAATAGCTGTGGATAAGATGTGGACTTGTGTATAACAAGCGGCTGGAGGGGGGGCACCGGCAAGTCTACATACACCTCGGTCTTAGGCCACATCTGGAGAGACGCCTTTGGGCTGGCTATACGTCTATCTACACCTCTAGATAGAACTCGCGGAGGTGGCATCAACGTGGTGGACTTCCCCACGTTTCAGACTACAGACGAAATCTATCTCGAAAGGTTGGCGAGATGTGCTGCAGTGATCTACGTGGTAGATGAGGACATAGAGAGCTTAAGAGCTGTGGAGGTCTTACACCCAATTACAAAGAGGGAGGTGTGGGGAGTTGTGGTGAATAAAGTCGTGGGCAAGCCCAACAGGATATTCCTGGGGGCATACAGGAGGTTTGGCCAAGTCTATGTGGTGCATTTCGACATAAAGCTGGCGTTACACAAAAGCGTGGGGGTGCCCCCATATAAGGCGAGATCGCCCGCGGTCTTGGAGATGGCTAGGTCGGCTGTAGACATCTTGAAAAGACATAAATCTATATCTGCCCTATAGCTAGTGCGCGGGCTTGTGTTAAACCGCCGCCGTGAGAAGATCTTGTTGCTAGCAGATACCCACGTGGGATATGAGGTAGAGCTCAGGAGGGAGAGAGGCGTAAATGTGGTTAGCCAAACCCAGAAGTTGGTAAACTCCATAATAGAGCTAGCTGACATCTATAACGTCACCTCCATCGCCATACTGGGAGATATAAAACACGAGCTGCCCGTACCTAGAGAAAGCGTGGAGGAAGTCAAGACCTTTCTCAAAGAGGTCGCCAAGAGGGTGCCGCTTTTGTTAATCCCGGGAAACCACGACTCCATGTTGCAAGAAGTCGCAATTGGGGTAGATGGTGCTGAGGTGGGGCCCTCCCGCGGCGTACTTCTAGGAAAGACGTTATTAACTCACGGCCACGTGAAGCCCGTCAAGACGGACCTGGAGGCTGCCGACGTGATTGTCATGGGGCATACCCACCCGGCGGTGGTTATACAAGACGAGATAGGCTACGTCACGAAAGAGCCTGCAGTAGTTAAGATATATACGCCGCGGGCAAAATTATGTAGAGCTCTATACGAGGAGCCCTGTAGACGTCGTGGGGAGATAAAAGTCGTGGTGTTGCCGGCATCTCACCCACTCATAACCGGCGTAGACATAAGAGAGGTCCCACGTATGGCCGCCGAGGGGAGAACACTTCTGAAATACGTCGAGTGGAGGCCAGAGAGAGTGGAAGTATACCTCACAGATTTGACCTATCTGGGGTCTCTTGTAGATTTAACAACTTCGCCTTGAGATGAGGTCATCATGTCTCAGGTGCTGCCCGCTTCGCACACACTAGAGGCTTTCCACAATGTTTATATCTTTAGCCCCTCCGTGCCGATATAATCCACCCTGTATGCATAACGTCAAAAATCTCGGGCCTTAACTCCCCCAGAGATGTCTTCCACTTACGTAAGATAACCTCCTCGATAGATATGCCAAAAAACTTAGCCCGCCTTAGTGCCGACACGCTTTTCTGCATATGTTCTACCGTGGTGGAAAATATCACGAGCCTCCCACCGGGCTTTAGGGAGCTAGCTGCGTGTTCTACCACATTCCAGGGGTCGCCCATATCTAGAACCACGGCGTCCACGTCTCTAAGGCCGAAGCCGCATGTAGCCACGTCTCTTAGCTGTAGTTCTACATATTGTTCCATACCTGCAATCTTCAGGTTCCGTATGGCCACCTTTAGGTGGTCTAGTCTTTTCTCAAAACTATATACGACCCCCCACGGCCTTATGTACCACGCCAAAATAGCCGTGAGAAACCCCGACCCCGTGCCCGCCTCGGCCACTTTAGACCCCGGCCCTACGCCCGACGTCTTTACGATATACATGGCGTCTTTCGGGTAGATGGCTTGCGCCTTGATTTTAAACTTCTCAAGTATGTCAAAAATTGTGGCGGGCAACGCCGTAAGTCTCACGCCGACAGAAGACAGGATAGTGACGCCGTATGGCGCCCCCACGAGCTGTTCTGTGTCCACATAGCCTCTCACCGTCTGTATCTCCCCACTGCCAACTCTGGCCACAGTCTTGTATCCACTCTCGTCTAGTAACAATGCCCACTCACCCCTCTTAAACACAGAAACAAGATGTCGACATTTAAAAACTGACTATATGCCACCTAGAGAAAGTACGCGCCACCACCTCCATGTCTTTATCTCTCCCAAAGGCAGCCGCCCTGTAGCTAGCCAGCAGGAGGTCACCTTCTCTAAATCCCGCCACAGAGGCCGCCACGGCGAGAGGTACCGCCACGTCTACCACCTTATAGATAGGCTCCTGACCTCTCGTCCTTATGGTTACACATAGTTGATAAAGTTCTGGCAGTATCTCGCCTACCAGCTCACATTTGGGCATGCCGCCTAGCCTTAACCCAAGCAGAGAGTTTAGTCTAACTGTCTCTTCTTCAGAAATCCTCATGGCTAAAAACGATAGGAGCTCCGGCGTGATTACCCTAGCCACACGGCGCCTCAAGAGGCTATGTGGATGTAGAATTCTACTGCCCACAATAGCCATGTAGGCAAACTCCGCGGCGAGACTCCACAATACCGCCCGGGCCTCCCGTTCTATGGTTAACACGGCTAGACTATGGCGTTGCAATATATAGCCGTCATCTAACTCTGGCGGCTGTAGACGTCAAGTATAAAAAATATGGCTTTCGTAGAGACAGGGCCCGTAGCTCAGCCCGGATAGCCGAGTGTCGGTCCACAGCGGCGGCCTCCTAAGCCGTAGGTCGTGGGTTCGAATCCCACCGGGCCCGCTACCTACGCTCTACATAACGCCCGGCGGCTCTTATCTTGGCCACCTCGCGTTCTACGGCTTGAGCTCTTAGCCCCATCTCTTCTCTATATCCAGCCCAAAATAGCTCTTTTAGCTCTTCTGACTTGGCCCCATATATGTCAAGAGTTCTTAACAACACGTTGACGTCACGTGCCAACAAGACTGCAGTCTTGCGGGACCAGCCCCTTTTCACGTCCCCCAGCCCGAAGTCTATAAAATACAGCTTGTCTCCACTTAGGATTATATTTGTGGGCGCCAAGTCGCCGTGGATCAGCCCAGCTTTGTGCATCCTGCCTACAGACATACCCACCTTTTTAAGATAGGAATGTTGCCCCCTGTTTATTAACTCACGTAGGTTTTCCCCCCCTATGTACTCCATATATATAACTGTCTCTTCTGGGTCGAAAAAGTAGATAGTGGGCACATCTACGCCCAGAGTGTGGGAGATATACATATTACGTACCTCGTTTATAGTTCTCCTCCTTCTTATCTGGAAGTCTAGAGGGGGGTCCCTGTAGCTTTTAGGTTTTCGCCACTTGGCGACCACCTTAAGGCCAAACCAGTCTATTAGGTAAAGCTCCGCCTCCGCCCCCTTGGCTATAAGTATGGCCACAGTATTTTTTTATGAGAGTAAATATACAACATGTGGCAAATCTATAGACCTGACGCGATAGCTGTCTGGAAAGAGCCTGTAGTTAGAGAGAGGCTTAGGTGGTACCACGCCGTGATGCGAGACATTGCCCCTGCCAAATACCATATAGCCGCAAGGATAGAGGCGCCGCCAGATTACGCCACCCTAGATACACAAGACCTATGGAAGCTCCACCAGGAGCTGTCAAAGGCTTTTGATGGAGAGTGGCTTAAACAGAAAGAGCGGCCGGACATCTCTCTTACAAAAAGAGAGCTGCCAGAGGCGTCATTTCTAGACGTAAAGATAGAGCTAGGAGAAAGAGAGCTGAGGAGATGTACGTTATGTGAGAGGAGGTGCGGCGTGGATAGAACAAAAGGCAGAGGCGCCTGTCTTCTTGACGACAAGGCGTATGTGGCCAGCTTTTTCCACCACCTAGGCGAGGAGGCGCCCCTGGTGCCCTCCGGCACCGTGTTTTTCGCAGGGTGTAACTTCAGGTGTGTATTTTGCCAAAATTGGGACATCTCTCAACATCCAGAGGCCGGGGTGGAGGCCACGCCGGAGGCTCTCGCCTCCATACAGATAAGGCTTAGGGAAGAAGGCGCCCGCAATATAAACTGGGTTGGGGGAGAGCCCACGCCAAATATCCCACATATCTTAAAGTCTCTAAAGGTGTTAGCCAGGAGGGGGGTAAACGCCCCGCAGCTCTGGAATAGCAACATGTACCTCACCCCAGAGGGGCTCTCGCTTATACTCCACGTTATTGACATCTGGCTGCCTGACCTTAAATATGGCGACGACAGATGTGCCTTGCGGTACTCAGTAGCACCTAGGTATTGGGAGGTAGTTACCCGTAACTTCTCGGCTATATGTAGGAGGGGGGAGAATATCATAATCCGCCACCTAGTCCTGCCAGGTCATGTGGGCTGTTGTACAAAACCTGTACTTAAATGGATTACAGAAAACTGTAGCCACGCGTTAGTAAACATAATGGATCAATACAGGCCGGAACACCTCGTAGTGAAGCTAGACAGATACAGGGAAATCAGGAGGGGAGTAAACAAGAGAGAGATGGAAGAGGCCTATAGCTATGCCGACTCGCTGGGGCTTGCGTGGAGAGAAGTCACCAGATAGTACACCCTCATGTGTGACACAGCGTCGTGTTTTACCTCTATCTTCCCTGTTAATAACAATATCGCGGGGATGTAAGGACTTTCCTCAATTTTCCTTCTTGTCTGCGGCTCTCTTAACGCCTGGCGCCACGCGTCATGTATCTTAGACTGAGGCGCAAGTCTAAGCGCCCTCTCTAGGAGTTTAGCTGTCGTCTTTATACACCTGCCCGAGGGGCAGTCTTGCCCCGCGGCAATAACCTTTGTGGAGTAGTAAACCATTGGGATTGTTATCCCCAGCCCTGAGGTGGGGTCTTTGAAAACTACGGCAGAGCGGTTTTTCCACCTACTTGCTATTCTCCACATGAGCTTAGAGACTAGATCTAAATCATCTACGTCAAAAATGCCGCCACGTATCACTCTGTCTGCAATCTCCTCCTCGTCGTCGCCCTTTATCTGTAGGGACCTCAGCCTAGCCATTATGTCAAAATCACGTCCATCCCTCCCCCCTCCAATAGTTCTCGAACTGACAGCCTCAATAGGCTTACCGCTTTCAAAAAGCCTCTCGACACCCTCAGCTTTGTTACATGTGTAGACAGAGAGAGATGTAGAGTAGCCGAGAGCCACGGCTCTCACTAGCGGGGGTCCAGCCACCCAACACACTCTCTCGCCCACAAACCTATATACAGAGGTGTAAACCCGTGGTACATATTTCACCACCACGTCGAAGTTATCCACAGCCTCTAACAACGCGATTTTGTTAAACACAGGTCCGGAGGTTAGTATAGACAGTTTGGCTTGTACTGCAAGCGTCAATACGCCGAGGCCGCCTAACGGCGATGACATTACGAATATCTCTCTGGGCCTGAAATTTTCTATACACTCCACTAGGGACGTACAAAGCATTCCACAGTCTTTTTACAGCTATTT
Source organism: Pyrobaculum sp. (assembly GCA_046293555.1). Lineage (GTDB taxonomy): Archaea > Thermoproteota > Thermoprotei > Thermoproteales > Thermoproteaceae > Pyrobaculum. The sequence continues at coordinate 31,996 of JBKBOT010000002.1, forward strand.
AAGCTATGTCTCTTTTTGTCAGGTAATAGACATATGCAGGACACCCACTGCCGTTGTTATGACAATATTTCTCAAGCTGACTTTTCCTAATTTTCCACTCCTCTGGCGGGATTAACACACACCGCACGCCGTCTGCCGTCTGGCGGTACATAAGACAACGCATGGGGATATCTATATGTGGCTTAAATTCTTATTTTCTGCACTTACTCTACCCCGTGGAGTGCGACGTAGTGAGTGAATACGCCAAGGAGAGGGGTCTACCCGCTTTAAGAAAGAAGAGAGATCTTGTAGAGTGTGTAGTTGGGTCTCTCAAAATTGGGGTGTGGTGTCCAAGAGAGGAGTTTCCAGACTTCAGCGACGTGGAGTATTTACGCCAGGCGTTACATCTAGACTCGCTAGACGTGTTGATAATAGTGGCCTATAGGCCATATGTCTTGGTGGACTACATAAGCACCCTCCTAGAGAGAGCCTACAGGTGGTACGGCCTGAGATTTGAGGTCAAACTACTTGGCGTCAGCTCGATTGAGCTAGAGACGGGGCTAGAGGAGGCGTTTGGACGCGCCTTTGTGGAAAAACCACATAAACTAGACCAAGGCGTAGAGACTGAAGTCCACTGTCCCCAATGCACAAAAGGCCTCCTGAAGTTATACAGACGGGAGAAGTTCTTTTCGAAAAAATACCGCGGGAGAGTTGTGGAGAGTATCTACGGCTGTAGTCTCTGCGGCTTTAAGACAAGAAGCTTGCAGCTACTCGATTAGCTCTGCTTGGGGGTCTATAGACCTTACGATCTTCCTCAAGAGGTCAGGCAGTTGGCTTTTTGTAAGTCTTTCTGGAATTACCGCAACTGCAGCTTCCCTATGTCCACCACCAGCGCCGAGGTTTTTGGCTAGAGTCGCCACGTCGAAATCACTAGATCTCATCACCACATGTACCCCATCTCTCTTTCTAGAGGCGACGATGGCAACCCTACAGCCTAGAGACACCAGGAGAGAGGCTAAGTCGGACTCGTGGGCCCCCACGTGAGATGTGCATATTATGCCTAGAGAGGACTTATACGCCTCTACTCTCCTCAACCCCTTTAAAATAGCCACAACGTCTCTCCTCTCCTCACTCTCTTTTACCAAATCGCCAAAAACGCCGCCAGATTTTTTTAACAACTGAGAGAGAGCTAGGAGAGTTCTATAGTCCGCCCTCTTTAGCCTACCTGTGTCTGTATAGATGCCTAACGCAGCTAGTTTAATTACGTCTAGGGGGAGGTCTACCCCCGCCTCGCCGGCTAGCTCTAAAGCCACCTCGGTACAACTAGGGCGGTTTTCACAAATCCCCACGACCTCATCCCCAGCGTAATGGTGGTCAACTTTAAAAAACCTTTTTGGCAGCGGCGGCACTTGGCTAAGAGAGGCCACGTCGGCCAGTATGTATAAGTCGACGTCTGTAGGGAGAATTTCCACACAGCCGCCTAGAGGCGACCCCTCGGGACATACCACAGCCACCACCTCTACCCCCATTTTTTTGAGAACTAGCTCTAGTATTTTTGCACATGCAAGCGCGTCGGCGTCTGCCCTGCGGTGTGTGACAACCGCCACCCTCCTGGCGTCTCCAAGAAGCTCTCTTAATCTTCCCAACACTTCTTAACCTCTGCCGCCTCTAGGGGCCACCCCCTTTCTTTAACCAGGTCGGCAATACATATGCCAAATTCCGCGGCCTTATCAGCAGTCTCCTGTAGATACCTGTCGTCTACCAAAACACTCGCCTCTATCTCCACCTCTACCTCTACGCCCCCTTCTAGAAAAGCCACATGGATAATGGCGTTTTTAAGAGCGTCTCCCAGTCTCTTCTCTATAAATTTGGCGACTTGTGTCGATATAAAAACCTCCATCTAGTTTTTATCCACCACCCTTGGCGGCCTCTTGGCCTCTAAGCCTCGAAATCTCCTTATTTATCTCCTCTCTTAGCCTTTCCAGCTGTTCTCGCAACATAGACTCTTGCTTTGTTAAAGTCTTTACATGTAGTTCTAAAAGCTCTTTTCTGTCTTTTAGCTCCTGTAGTGCTGCATCTCTATCTACCTGTAGCAAGAAGTTTCCCACGCTTTTATACACCTTGGCGTCTTGAGACAACTTCTCTATCTCCATAATGGCTTTCTCCACCTCTTTTAACTCTGCCTCATACTGCTGCTTTTTTAGCAAGACGTTTTGTAGCTGCGTCTGGGCTTGGTTAAACCGGTTGGCGAGATCTTGAAGAGATGGTGGCACCTGCGCCATTGGGAGCTACCTGCATCAGCTATATAAATTTACTCTTGTAGCGATTCTACAAATTTTACAAGGTATATAGACCTAAAGACCGTGTGTAAAAGCGATCTGAGGCTAGAGACGTCAGATGCAGTCGCGATAATTTCACCACGGCGAACATAGAGACGTCCTCTCCTAAACTGTACCTCACGTTCTAACGTTTTAAACACCCTATAGACCAGCTCTCCCTCTATTTTTACCACCAGCCTATATACCTCCGTCATAGTTTCTAGCTATAGCTGTGGCATGTCGTAACGATAGGCCACCTCTCTGATCTTCAAGGTGGAGGCCCTGGGGCCTAGATCTTTTCCAAGTATCTCCACCACATATCTCTCCCCCTTTTTAATCAAGATGATAGTGTCAAACCTCCCCCTGACCTTCTCTAGGCTATATACCTTCGGATATTGAAAAATCTCTACAAAAATATCGCCCAGCTCTCCCCCCGCCTCGTCTATAATGACCGCACTTTTTGCAGGTGGCCTCCTGGAGATATAGATGGGGAAATCTCTACGGGTCACAACCCCCCCGATTTTCAGGAAGTATGGCTCCCACCTCTTTAACGTAACGCTATAAAACAGGAGGAGGGAGGGCATCCCCCTGCGGTCCCACATAAAAGCTAGGTGACGGGCCCCACATATCGTCGCCTCCTCTAGAAGTGCGGCAAACGACTTCTTTCCTCTGGCGATTTTTTTACACCCCGGCAGGGAGTTAACCAGATCGTTAATTAACTCGAGAGTTTTTTTAGAGGGAAGACGTGAGGTAGTTATGGCTACCTGGCAGCCTCTTTCCATCTAGCCTTTTGGGTTTCTACCTCCTTTAGTTCCTCTGGCGTTAAGGCCTTGCCCAGTATAGTCTGAGGGGCCCACGCGCCGCCGGCAAAAGTGAAGCCACACTTGGGGCATTGCCATATGCCAAAGGCAAGCCGCCTGAGTCTCACTAGAGATCTACAAGAGGGGCATCTATGTTTGCCTCTCTGCTTTACCTCTATGGTGGTGATCTTACGGCGGATTCCCATCCCGTATCTGGCGCCATACCTCCCGGCAGGTCCCACAATTTTTGTGTGGCTAAATGGCATGGAGCTCTGTAATTCTTATCTTAAAAACTTTTTTAAAAACTCGACAAGCTTCTCTCTCCCCCTTGCGGCGAGCTCCAAGGCGGCCTCTAGTTCTGTCCGCGTGAAGCCGCCTAGAGTCTTCTGGATCGCCACAATCCTGTCTTGCGAAAAGGTAAACGTGATGCGGCCCTCTAGGCTAAGCTCTTCTTCAAATGTGGGGTCTAGGAACAACACGTCGCCAATCTTCCCCACAGAGATTGCCACAGGGACTTTTTCGACGTCTATTGGCAACTTTACTCTGTTTTCTCTATCTAGCTTAACCCCAGTCTCTTCCCTTGTGACTACGGGCAATGTGGCGTTTTTTAACGCCGCCACGGCGGCGATGTTGGCTGCGTCTATTAAGTTCCCGTCGTCATTTATCACATATAGGTCTACCCACAGTACGTAGGCCTTCCCGCCTTCTACCACTAGTTTCTTGAAGTCCACATATCCGCAATGTCTAATGCCGCGGTCTACCACTCTGGCTAGCTCGATGGCAGACTCGTCGGGAGGCCCCACTTCTGTATACGGCGAGGCGTGAGGCAACATCTCTGCATTTACCACCAATACCCCTTCATCTGGCGCATCTGGGAAAGGCTGTCCAAGCCCCACTTTTACGCCAGCAACTACATGAGTCTTCCCAAGTCTAACCTCTGCAGAGCCGTCTGCAGTTTTTGTCACGCCTATTTTCACCTCGCCATCTCGTAGTCGGTCTAGCGGCCTGCCGTCAATTCTCGTCTTAGATATGAGTAGCCTCCTAATTTGTTCACGCCGTAGGTATGAGATAAAACGCTTGCCGTATGGAGAGATAGACGCCATGTTACCTCCCGTATATCTCCTCTGCGATAGATATATAGCGGCTTTTTAACGCCTCGCGCGCCTTTTGGTAGACATAGTTAGCGCCCCTCACCGCAAGACTGAGCGCCTCTAAAAACTTCTCTCTAGTCCAAGCCCCATCTAGCTGGAGTAGCGTAAATCTCTGGAGGTTTGGCATATATCCCACCGGCAGGTCGCCCTCGCCATATTGGTCCTCAAGCCCGTTTAAATCTAACACAACGACGCCGTCTATAAGCCCCACAGAGACGCCAACCACCAGATCCCTCATGTAGATACCCGCGTCGGCTAGCGCAAGCGCTGCTGCTGTAAGCGACGCCACGCGTGTAGATCCATCTGCCTGTAGTATCTCTATAAATACGTCAATTCTAGATCGGGGATATTGTTCTAACATGACGGCAGGCTCTAACGCCTCTCTTAACACCTTACTTATCTCAATCTCGCGCCTAGAGGGCGCCGGGCTTTTACGCTCGTCTTTTGTGCTAAAAGGAGCCATGTGGTATCTCACCCTCATGACTCCTCTATCTGGAAGAGAGAGGTGGCGGGGGTGCATCTCCCTTGGGCCATATACGGCAGCCACGGCGGTGGTAAGCCCATAGGAGGCCATGGCGGAACCATCCGCGTTGCTCACAACCCCCACAGAGATCTGGATATCTCTCATCTGGTCTACAGCCCTCCCGTCGCTTCTCACGCCGTTTTGTAATAAAGGTACTGGCGGCTTCTTCATGGTTTTGACTTGTATTTCTCTATTTCTGCCTTTATCCTGTCTGTTAGCCCCATGACGTGACTCTCGGCCTCTATCTTCTTGATGAGACTAGCTAAAAACACCTCATCTCTTGGATCTTTACATCTTATCAAAACTCTGCCGTTTTGGCCAACCACAATGTCGCACCCTACCTCCATCAATGTGTTTAACATGGTGCCCTTCTTTCCAATCACCCTGGGTATTTTCACTGGAGATATTTCGATCACAGAGCCGCTCTCCACTTTGCCCACTCTCTCTTCTTTCAGCGTGAGGATTATGGGATATTCGTCTGTCATATCTACATCTTTCACCTTGGCGACAACCACATCGCCTATATTGAGAAAAGTGGCCAAAGGAGTGGACTCCAGCTCGACGTGTTTATGTAACGCCTCGTTAACAGGCAGGTAGGCAGGCAGGAAGGACTTAACATCTACCTCCCACCCCGTGGCCAACACGTCTGTAATATAGCCAATCACTAAGTCCCCCCTCTTTGCCCTATAGACACCCTCAAGGGCAACTACAACCACGGTGTCGTCTCTAAACTCTACTAGACCTACCACAGAGCTACGATACCTGCCATTATCTAAATATACCGGCCCCTCTATTTTGCTATCTGCGGTGGCCACCAAGTCGCCTGGAAATACCAGCTGGCGGGGAGTTACGTAGTACATCAATACACAACCTCAAGTATTCTTACGTCAGCCTCCCCGTGAGTGACGTCATTTACCTTAGAGATTAACACGTCTTGTAGACCTGCCGGAAGCTCAACAGCGGCCTCCCAAGAGCCGTCTGACCTATACCGCTCGTTAACTATTTTCGCCATTTTTGCCACAAGGCCTTTAACCCTCTGTGCATATGTAGAGGGTACTGAAAGCGCCACGCGCGCAGTGGCGATTTTTATAGGTAACACCTTTTGTAACTCCTTTAAGACCTCCTGCACTTGTTCCTCTACTGACTTAAAGGGGTCTATAGAGACTCTAGCCTGTTCAATGGCGTTTTCCACTCTTTGAGGCGGCACTGGAGTTTTGGTGCGGACATCTATACAGTTTCTAGAAATCCACTCCACAATCTGTCTCTTCTTGTCCTCTACCAGCTTTCTACGTTGCTCGGCGGTAAGCGGTATCTCTCCCTCCTTTATGATAATCTCTGCAATCTTTCTCACATCTGTCGTGCCGAAGACTTTTTTTAAAGTCTGTTCAGAAGCCCTAAGGCCCTTCCTGGCGTCCTTATAGACCTCCTCGTGGACAAGCACCTTGTCGATACCAAGAGGCTTGCCCATTCTCAAATCTAAAGCAGCATCGGGGTCAATTAAGATCTCAAAATGTTCTCCAGACTTGTCAAGTTTAGCCACAGCCACTTTTTTCGTCATTGGACAAAAGTCTGACTTGGTTTATATCTTTAAAGACTGCGTCGTTTCGCCCTCTTGTGTAGTTAAGGTGTGTTTTACCAACTCATCTACCGTGACGCCAAGTTTTTTCTCTATTAGCCGGTGTAGGTTGGCAGATAGCTTTTCCTTGTCAACATTCACGATAATAGATAGGTTGGATGAGATCTCGTCTACATATCTAGCGAGCGATATGTATCTGTTTAATAGCTCCATTTCTCGCTCCTTTCTGGCAAGATACAGCCTTAGCTTCTTCGCGGCGTCTCTAATTGCAAGTCTGATTTCTTTCTCTATTTCGGGGACTTCCGCCACGGCCTCTTTTCCAGCAGAGGCGTAGGGGATTTTTGTAGAACATATGTGGATAATTACCGCAAGCGGCGCCGGCAGTTTTATCCTGTAGTTCTGCCAGTTAAACTCGTCTACTACTTTTCTAGACACGTCTGCCCCCTCGTCGTATAGCAACGGGATCTTGTTGGCATATCTTAACAAAAGCGGCCTGTCTAGAGGCGGTATCTGGCCTCCCCACGCCACCGCCGCCTCTACCACAAAGGGGTGCCCCCCATAAGACTCAGGCTTTCTGGTGACTGCAAAAACTGCCTCAGCCCCCAAAATCGCCCTGACGCCTATCTCTAATAGCTCCGCCCCTACTGGAGATAGCCACTCAGAACGGGGTCTTTTCCACTCGTCATATTGCTTCATCTTTTCTACGAGCGTGACTAACTCCTCAGGCGTCAGAGCTGTTGTCTTCATGTTTGGATTAAAGCCGGCCTGTTGGAGAAAGGCAGCTGCCGTCTTCTCCCCCACACCGTCAAAGTTGGAGATTAGAAACTCGAATAGCGTCTTGCCCCTATTTTCTAAAAGCATGTACTTCATAGTGTCTACATCTACGCTCTTGGGGTGAGGCAAGCCCTCCCTGGGGGCTGGGGGGAGCTTTGTGGTACGTCTTTTTAGCCAAAGCTCCATGTCTGGCCCCCTAAATATAATCTCGGCATAGGGCGCAATTATGGCAGTTCTCTTTAGATATTCTTCAATTCTCTTCTTGGCCCCCTGCCAGTTTCCCTCTAGGTAAACTTTTACCGCGGTGCCATGCCACCTGTATTTATTTACATACTCTCTTCTATCGAGTATTATGGGGCTATTATTGTTGGTATCAATCATGATTTGGTACTCATAGATCTTCTCGGATTTGATGGTAGCAGACCTCACGAGGACGGGCTTGTTGGTAGTATTTTGCGCATATAACACAACCATCTTGAGGCCAAGGCCGAAGACGCCCCTATGTTGTTTGATTCTATATTTACTACTGTAGAACACCTTCCCAAATACGTTGGGGACCTCGTTTCCGGGTATCCCAATGCCGTTATCCTCTGCATATACAGAAACCCAGCTCTTTTGTTCATCCTCGGCGGCGATTTTTAGATATATAGTGGGAAGGATTCCATATGTCTCAGTGGCGTCTAGAGAGTTTTCGGTAAGCTCTCTAATGGTTTGGTATAACGCCCTTGTGGAGTTGTGAAAGCCTGCAAGCTCTCTATTACGTCTAAACCATTCGGCAACAGGTAAGGCCTCGTATGTGTACATGGAATACCCGTCGGTGGGCCGGGTTAAATGTTTTTAACGCAGTTAGCAATTTCCACAATTTTTGTGGCTACATCTATGGCGTCAAGACCGACGACGTATGCATTTGGCTCAATCCCCTTCCCGCCTCTGTCGTAAACTACGTCGTATATCTCTCTTTGAAACGCCTTGGCCACGTTGTTTATTATATCTTCCTCACTGTCGCTAGGCCCCACCTCTATGGCTGCCATCTTTTTCTCTACGCAAGAGAAGGCCACATAAGCCACGTTGGCCACAGCCTTGACGCTAGGCCACATCTTGTATATCTCGTCGAGAAGTCTTGCCAGAAACCGAGACGCGCCAACTCTTGGCTTGCCTCTAGCAACTAACTGCGTGCCTTCTGTATAGATCCTCCCGGGGAAGCCCACGTGGCCCTCTGGCCCAAGCTCAACTATGTTCATGAGCACTTTCGGCACGAGTTTGTGGCAGTTTTCACAATTCCTTAATATCTCGAAGGCGACTTCTAGCTTTCTGACGGTCTCTGTATAGATGTATATGTCTTTACAGATCTCACAAGTTTGAAGGGCTGGATAAGACGACCTGTGGAGTTGACATAACTTAAGAGATGTGAGGAGAGTCATGGAGTAATTATTGATATAGCGTAGCGTCTCTACAATCGACATATCTACTAGCGCCAGTGCCGATCTGACAAGACTTTGGAGCTGCCGCCTGTCTATTATCCTGAGGAGTTTTTCCTCATAGTGGCTCTTTGGGTTTTTTAGATACATACTCACGGCGGGTTGTGAAATGCCTAATATCTGGCCGATCCGGCTTTGGGAGTACCCCCTTTCAGCCAGCTCGTGAGCAATCACGCCTTTTAACGGGCTTACGAACACCTCTACGACGTATTCAATTGGCAACACAGACATCACATTTTTTAAAATAAATAGAGTTTTAGGGGCGATGGTAGAACGTGTAGAGGTGGGTATTGCCCACAAGCAGGCCTCTGTGTATTTAACAAACCTAACTTTCGTCACGGGGGTGGGCAAATCCACATTTCTCGAAATACTCTACAGCGTGTTCTCTAGTGTCGGAAAAAAAATTCCAAATGTGGGAAAGATGTGGCGTATCTCCATAGAGGATAAAGACATCTCTTACGGCATCCAGGTGGACACACGGCGTGTTAGACAAAACGTGAAGGTTAAGGGAGAGGAGATCATATTTGAATATATACCACACAAGTCTTTACATAAATTGATAAAGCCAATAGATTTAGGTATAGTCAATGCCGACGTCATAATACCTGAGGTCCGCACCAAAGAACATGTGTCTATAATCGCGGAGGAGGATTTAGAGCATCTAAATAACCTCCTGAATGAGGCCAGACGGCGTTTAGACATACGTGTTAAAATACTTGGGCCATACCTGAGCCCACGTTCTCTAGTAGACTCCACGACAAGACATGTCCTAGATAGACATGGCCGTAATCTCACCGGCGTGTTGGCCTACCTCTCGCTCTATAAGCCCACCGCATATGACTCAATTAAAACACAGCTGAGAAAACTGGGCTTCAGCCTCTCTGTCGGCTTGGCGAGGCCAGGCAAGATAGGGGCCTTTCTTATAACCAAGTCAACAAAGCTACCTCTCTCAAAAGCCCCATGTTCCATAAAGTCGTTTTTGGCTATATCTACAGCTCTCGAGTTAAGGCCAGACCTCCTGATAGTTGACAACTTTGATTTCTGTCTCACGAGACAGGTAGCTGAAGTCTTGTCCTCAGCTATTAGACAAAAAGATGTTAAGATACTTGCCGAGCTACATAACCAAGATTTTGCAGATTGGATTGATGTAAGTAAAACAGTAGTAGAGGTAAAGCTTTAGGTATATGTATACTACACGTATACAACCTCTTTCAGCTCTTTAACAAGTTTTACAACCTCTTTCAGCTCCTCTATCTCGCGGTTAGCTAGACGTTCAGCCTCTGTTAACACCTCGAGAGAGGGTCCGCCTACCTCAAATTCATAAATTATGTAGTTTACTATAGATCTGGCCCCCAAGCTCTCTAGCCCAGTGGCGAAATCTTTTAGCTTTTTTACCACATCTTCAGGAAGTCTCTCCATATGTCTCAGTGATATTTTTGTTTTAAAGAACTTAAGAGCTGCCTCATGTCGTCTACAACTAGAGACCTACTTCTCACCTCTAGAAAGATCACGTCGTCGCCACGTGAGACTCTCAGCAGGCCTCTATATGCATGTTGTTTGTCAAACTTCACATATAGCCTATTTTTCTCGGCGCCAGATAGAAAAAGCGTGAACTCCACATCGTCTAGCCTGGAGATAATAGACTTCAGGGCCTCAAAGGCGTCCCAATCCACAAGCTTTATCTCTACTATATGGATGAGGTTTTTGTAATGACCCACCGCCGTCTTGACGGCATAACGGCCCTCCACCACGTTTTTCAACGCACGGATTACACGTACTGGATCTTCTGTGGAGTGTATGTAGGCCCTGGCGTAGAGGAGAGATATTGGAGACATATGTTTTATATGTTGACTTTACTTAATGAGTCTCTATGTCGTACAGACTGGCAACATATCTCTTAGATGCGACATGGACTACAGTGCAAGCAAAGAGGTCGCATGTGTGGTGGAAGGTGTAGACAACACATGTGTTGCAGAAGTGGTAAAAAAACTGGAGCTGGGAGACCTCATAAAAAATGTAAATAATCACATCTACATATCTACATCTATATTCACAATAGGTAAGACCCCCGGCGAGGTTATAAAGGAGATAGTTACCTTACTCCGGTTTTGTTAGCCCCTTTTTGACGCCCCAAATTTTGCCAAAAGCTGATCCACCTCTTCTGGCGATAGTTTTTTCATTTTCTTCTCGTCTATAGAGGCATAGGCAATTTCGATATTTGTGCTATCTACATCTACCGCAGAGGCTAGGGCTTTTACAGTTAGCTCGATACATCCATCCATCTCTAGGTCATGTCTATAGCTTTTCTCTAGAAACTCCATTATTGTGCCAGACTCCGCGCCTATTGCCGTGGCGTAATAGCCTATGTAGACACCAGAAGGGTCTGTCTGGAAGAGCCGCATGCCGTGTCTATCAATTCCGGCTATAAGTAGCGCCACCCCAAAGGGTCTGGCTCCGCCGAATTGTGTATATTGCTGCTTTAAATTACAGACAGCCTTTGTTAAGAACTCTACGTCTATCGGCTCGTCGTAGATAAACCTGTGGCTTAACGCCACATCTCTGGCGTAGTCAATTAGAATTCTTGCGTCTGCCAGAAGGCCCGAGGGAGATACCGCAGCGTGTTCATCCACTAGATATATCTTTTCTAGAGAGGTTGGGTCAAATAGCGCCGATATTTTTCTTTTCTCAGCCGCAAGCACCACGCCGCTTTTACATTTAACCCCCACCGTGGGCCAACCCCTTTTGACGGCCTCCCCGGCGTATTCCACCTGATAGATCTTACCCTCTGGCGAGAATATAGTTATGGCTCTGTCATAGCCTGCCATAGCGGGGGGAAACATAGCTACTGCCAAGTCACGTCTTTAAATATATTCTCACCCAAAAAAGGTTATATCTCAACTTGTCTCCAACGACGTGAGTAACCGTACGCAATATCTCAAAAGGCTAGAGAGGTGGGGCGGAGAGGTGGCCAAATCTATACTAGAACTTAAAGAGCCTGTGATGGAGATACCTGCACGTACTGCAAATAACATCATTTGGGACGAGAAGGCAAAAATACTTAGGTTAGGCAAAGAGAAGATGTACAGGAGGTTTCTCGACGTCAAGGAGGCCCGTAAGTTCATGCAGACAGTCTTAATGCTCCGCCTCATAGTAGAGGCAGTTAGGGAAGATGTATATCCAACTATACGTGACCTGTATTATAACGGGAAACACACCACGTTTTTTAAAGACCCCCTCGGGAAAGTACATAAGGAAAACACTTGGGATGAACAGACGGAATCTAACGCAGTTATTGAGGACATCGAGGTGGCAACTTCCGTCTTGAGAGAAGAAATAGGCATTTCTGCAGACGTAAAGGGCAAAGTCGTTGGGCCGATTGTGGTGAGGTCTCAGGGATATGAGCTAGATGCCAGCAGGTTTGGAGAAACCGCCCTAAGCCTACCTGTAAATGTGGACACACTAGAGATAGTCAAGGTGGAGGCAGCTTACGTGCTTGTAGTTGAGAAAGACGCAATTTTTCAACGCCTTGTAAGAGAGAAGTTCTGGAGTCAGGAAAACGCCATCTTAGTTACAGCTAAGGGCATGCCCGACAGGGCGACGAGACGGTTTGTGAGAAGACTTAGCGACGAATATAAACTGCCAGTCTATGTGCTAACTGATGGAGACCCCTACGGGTGGTATATCTACTCTGTATATAAGTCGGGTTCTATAAAGTTGAGTTATGAAAGCGAGAGGCTCGCCACGCCAGAAGCCAAATTCCTTGGGCTCACCGCGACAGATATAGATACATACAAGATCTCGGACAACTACGTAATTGCGGCCAATGAGCGCGACGTAAAAAGGGCACAGGAACTTCTGAGGTATCAGTGGTTTCAAAAATCTGAGTGGCTACATGAGATAAACCTATTTCTAAAAAAGAAGAAGAAAGTAGAGATTGAGGCTCTCTCCACACATGGGTTTAAGTTCCTACATGACTACATTAAAGACAAGATCCGGAAGGGGAAGTTTATAGACTAAATATAGCGCCGCCTCACTTTTAGCTCTCAAAAATATATTTATATATGTTATCTATTTAGATATATATGAGAGGCGAGGTTAGAAGAGTTCAGCTAACTGGCGGCGCCACTCTTATCGTAAGTCTCCCCAAGGAGTGGGCTAAGAGAATCTCGCTTTCGCCAGGCGACGAGGTTATTGTGACAACTCAGCCAGACGACACACTTGTATTAATTCCTAAAAGACTCGGGCGTGGGACAGGGGTAATTGCAGAACTCGCCATAACCAAGCCTGTAGATGTGAGAGAAGTGGAGAGGCTCTTCATGACGTTATACATAGGCGGCGCCGAGACCATCATAGTGAGGTTTTCCCCCACGGCGATAGGGCTCCGACGGCAGATAAAAGACTTCATTAGGAGGAGAGTAGTAGACATGGAGATTGTAGAAGAGGCGAGCGACAAGCTAATTGTACAGTCTATGATTTCTGCAACAGAGCTAACTGTGGTAGATATAGCGAGCAAGATGTTACGACTTGTGGAAAACATGCTGGCAGACCTAATGGTGGGGCTGGAGAAAGACGACGTAGTTATGTTAAAAGACGTGATAGAAAGAGATGACGAGGTAGACAGACTTTATTGGCTGATAGAACGCCAACTTAAACGCGCCGCGATGTCTAGATATATCATGCTAGAGCTAAAAATAGACGACCCCCGAGACCTGGTGGAATACATAATCATAGCTAAGTCCATCGAGAGGATGGCTGACCACATCTGTAGAATTGCGTATATAAGCCAAGAGGAGAAAATAGACATAAGGATCGTTATACCAGTTCTGAGAAAAGTTTCAGATTTTTTAAAACAGACAGAAACCATACTGACCGGCGAGGCGGCCCCAAAGAAAGTCGCAGAACTACAAAACGAGATCACCTCGTGGAGTCAAAAAACGCGGCGTGAAGAAACCCTGCCAGACCCGGCGACCTCAATAGCAAAAGAAAGCGCCGTGAGAATAGGGGAGTACATTGGGGATATAGTAGAGGCGCTGGGTAGAATCAAGCTTAAAGACAAGGCGTTAGTCGTCAGCGATTAACACAAGGCGACAACGACGTAGATATCTTCAAAAAAGAGATGTAGCTTTACCACTCTTGCCACCCTACAGATGGCTCTAGTCGCCTCTAGGATGAGGTCTATACGCCCCAGGGAGCTAGAGGTAAGTACAAACACGCGGGGTCTGAAGGCAGAAATCCACCTCAACACCTTTTGTGTCAAACCTACGTCGTAAAGATCTACGTAATGTGGCTCCTCTGGCGGCAGATACGGCAGGTTTGATACCAACACATCGCCACGTCTAAATGCCGCAGCCCCGTCGCCACACACCACATCGACGTCATGTAGACAGGACTTACACGCCTCTATGTCTACATCTACGGCAATTACATGTCTACATCTTTCTGCCAGCCTTCTAGCCAGTACGCAAGACCCCGCGCCGACGTCTATACACACGTCCCCACTTAACTCCTTTAAAGCCTCCAGCATTAGATAGGTGTCTTCAGACGGCGGGTAGATGCCCCCATCGTGTTGACACCTCACGCCGAGCGTTATCGTGAGACTGTTGATGTGGGCAAAAGGTAGAGCAGGGCGGGGATTACAAAGAAGACCAACAGAGCTCGCACTAACGAGTTCTCGTAGGCAATTCCCACTTCAAACGAATAGACCGTGGCAAATACCGCAGCGGTAAGTAACAACAAGATAAATAAGAGGATTTGGGAGACTGTGACTAGCTCTACCATGTTTGCAACTTGTGTAATTTGTACTAACGTTAGATGTATAGTGGGGTATATCACAAGCGGTGTTACCCCTATTGCCGCCTTATGTGGAGCTATTTTAGCTAGGACATACGCCATGGCCAGGATTAAGGCGATAGAGGTTGTGGATATTATAAATGAGTGAAGTGGACCTATCTTAATGGAGTAGGGGAGATAATACCCCACATAGGCAACTCCTAAGAGAGTTAGGGGCGGGTCGTGTAGTGACCCTAGTAGCAACGTGACTACCCACGTTGCGATTAATACCGAGGCGACAAAATGTATATATGGAGACACGAGAAGCCATACCACAAACGGCCGCCCGCCCATTAGTGAGAGAAAATTTAGACTCCTAAAAGGCTCTATGGCGGAAATCACCGAGGCCACTCTCTCCCCAAGTTCGGTGAGATATACCATACTGTCTTCTCTCTTGACCACGCCGAGGCTTTCTAAAGCTGAGAGCTCGAAGAGTAACGTAGATGGAGAAAGTCTCAACTTGTCACGTATTTTTGTCAAAGTCAGTGGCCCCTCTTTGTGGAGTAGGAGCACTAGATCTCTCCTCCTGCCTATAGACGCTCCGTATATAGCGCGCTCCACGCATAAGACAAAACACTGCCTTATTAACTCTATGGCATCTCTAAGCCGCGTTTTACTGGGGCGAAATTGTTAAAAATCCTTCAAACCATGCGTCTTTCATGGCTACAGAACAGACAATACTGATAGGCAAAAAACCAACTACAAACTACGTAATTGCCACAGTAATGGCGTTCAACGCTGGGGTAAAAAAAGTGGTGCTTAAGGCAAGAGGCGCCGCGGTGTCTAAGGCCGTATCTACGGCGGTGATGGTTAGAGATAGGTTCCTGCCGGGCAAGGTCCAAATTAGAGACGTCAAGTTGTTAAGCGACAGGGTACAGGGGCAGGGAGGAAGAGAGAGAACAGTAGCAGCCGTCGAGGTGGTACTAGAAATGGCATAATTTTTCCATGTCTCTTTTTAGATGTCTCTTAGAGATGTCGTAAAGACACTCCCCACATTCCAACAGTTTCATCCCCCCTACGGCGAATTTTCTATCGCAAAAATCCTAAAGGAGACTGAGGGAAAAACAACTCCCATATTTATAGATGTAAAAAGTGGGTTTACTGGCGTTGGAAATCTGGTAGATATACGGAAAAAGCTGTATTGGTACCTAGATGCAAGTAACGACGTAGAGGCATACACACGGCTTTTAAGGGCGTTAGAAAGCCCCCTCGCCGTAGAGACTGTCTCCACCTGGAGAGACCTCTATAGAGAGGTGGACTCTCTCTACGAGCTGCCTCTTGTCCGCTATTATGAGAAAGAGGCGCGGCCATATATAACCTCAGGTGTTTTAATAGGCGTAGGTATAGACGGCGTGGCGAACGCCTCTATACATAGGTTTTCGCCTATTAGCCACAAGAAGGCCGTGGTGAGACTAGTGCCGAGACATATGTATCAAATATATAGAAGGGGTGTAGAGAGCGGGAAAGAGATACCAGTGGCGTTGGCGTGGGGTGTACACCCCCTAGTTCTACTCGCAGCCGCATCTTCGCCGCCCTACGGCGTATTTGAACTTGAGGTCGCCTCGCGGCTTTTAGGAGGGCTTAAGGCCGTAATTTTAGACAACGGCGTGACGGCGCCGTTTTTAGCTTCTGTCATAATAGAGGGCTTTTTGACAAAAGAACAGGCTGAGGAAGGGCCTTTTGTAGACATTGTCGGCGTCTATGACAGAGTTAGAATGCAGCCAGTAGTTAGAGTGGAGAAGATATATATAGTGAGAGAAGAGGCATATGTACACTACTTACTTCCAGCCGGTTTAGAACATATGGCCTTGATGGGGTTTGAAAAAGAGGTGAAGATATGGAATGCCGTGAGGTCTACGACGCCGGGGGTAAAAAAGGTGAGGCTCACCAAAGGCGGCTTCGGCTGGCTGGTCGCCGTGATATCGCTAGAGAAATCCGTAGAGGGCGACGCAAAAAACGCAATTCTGGCAGCTTTTGCCGCACATCCAAGCCTAAAGATAGCTATTACGGTAGATAGCGACATAGATCCAGAAGACCCCGTGATGGTAGAGTGGGCTATCGCAACTAGGCTTAGGGCGGATAGGGGGCTCTTCACAATTCCATATGTGAGAGGGTCCACGTTGGACCCCGTAGCGCTAAACGCCGAGGGTCTTACATACAAGATTGGGATAGATGCCACAAGGCCTCTAGACGCAGATCCCACATTGTTTGAAAGGGCGAGGATACCATAGTTATTTATACCGCCTAAATATTTCGTGGACATACGTGAGGTGATATTTAAGATTGCCGACGCCGTGTCTGAAGGAGAGGTTGTGCCCATAGAGACAGCCCACGTGTCTGGAGTCTCTTTCCTCACTATTGGCAGACATGGCGTGGAATTTTTAGAACACCTGGCGTCACTTGGCCTGAGGGTGTCTGTATTCACCACCTCGAACCCCTCCGCCGTGGATATAGGCAAGCTACTAGATGTCGACAAGACGGCGTTAGAAGGCCAGGGGAGGATAGACAGAGCGCTCAGGACGTTAGGCGTAAACACTTTCTACCTATGTACTCCCTACGAGTTTGTACTAACCAGAGCTCGGACTTTTCACGCCTGGGCTGAGTCCAGCGCCGTGACTTATATAAACACCTTTAGAGACGCCTGGTCAGACAAAAACCCAGGCCCCTTGGCGCTTTTAGGAGCGATAGCGGGTTTTGTGCCCCGCACAGCTTTATATACGCTAGAGGGGAGACGCCCCACAGCTCTGGTAAAGGTAGAAACAGGCCCAGTGGACTCGCTTGAGGCGGGCGTTGTGGGGACCTTAATTGGCGAGAGGCTAGGCACAGGGGTGCCATATGTCAAAGAACTCTCGTTTATAGATGAGGGAAGTAGGAGGGAATTTGTTGCGGCATTGTCGACATACTCATCTATAGCCTTCGCCGTGGTGGAAAACATTACTCCAAACTGGAAGGAATATGGGAGGCTGCTAGAAGTAGGCGACAAGATTAGTATCTCCAGGGGGGATATCGAGGCGTTTTTAAAAGACTCTGGAGAACCGGAGGTGGTATATCTAGGCTGTCCTCTCGCAGATCTAGACACAGTACTGTGGATAATTAACGAGGTGAGGAAAAGAGGCCCCGCCAGGAGGCCTATATATGTATCCACGTCGCCCAACGTATATAAGGCAGTCGGAAAGCTTGCAGACAAGCTGGCTGAGTTAAATGTGAAAATTTTTGCGGGGTCCTGCCTCGTGGTGTCTCCACACACAAGAAGGTTTAAAGTTTTAGCCACGGACTCCCTCAAGGCGCTATACTACATACCTAGGCTACATGGGGTCAAGACCATTCCCTGTAGGAGAGAGAGATGTATAGAGCTTGCGTATGCTTAGACCGGTGGTTAGGGGGGCGGGGCGTCTGTCTGCAGAAGTGGTGAGAATAGCCACGCCTGTATCCTTTCTGGGAGACCTAGATCCAGAAAGCGGCAAGCTCCTTGGGGTGGAGATTGCCGGAAAGATACTGTCTCTGCCTTATGTAAAGGGCTCCACGGTGGGGCCTTACGTGTTGTGGAGTATTTCAAAGAGGAAAAAGGCCCCCGTGGCTATTGTGGCCAAGAAGATAGACCTAATGTTAGTAACTGCCTGTGTGCTTGCCGAAATTCCGTTGTTTGAAGGGGAGATACACGGCAGTTGTGTAGACATAGATCTATCTACGGGGAAATATGTCGAATGTTGATAAAAAGATACTAGCCACATTAGCTCTGTACATGTTGGAAGAACTGGCGTGGCGTGAAAAAGTCAAGTTAAAATATTGGAAAACCTTTAGGCTAGTCCAGTTCTGGCTCGGAGAAGAGACCGCCAGAAAGATAGTAGAGAAGTTAGCCGAGGGTAGGTACATAAAGCTAGAGGGGGGGTACGTAATTCTGCTTAAAAAATTTAAGCCAAGCAAGTCTCTCAACGCGATCTTGAGAGATACTTACACTCTTCTCGTTTTGCAAAGACTTTAAGCAGGCCCTCTGGTATTTGGTGTATATTTTCGCCATATATCACAGCCCTCCCTGCAAGCCACAAGAGTGTGTCTACATGGAGGGGGGGTATGCCCGCGGCGTGAGCTATGTAGCTCCAGGTTGTCTGGATCTCTTTCTGTCTCCTCATGGCCTCTTCCGGCGGGATGTCTACAAGCTTTGCACACCATGTGAGATACGCCACCCTGTAGTCTACAGGTAGTGGTATCTCAAAAGGCAGCGGCCTATCCACACCTCTTGTACACATATAGACATAGTTTAAGATCTTTATGGCAAATACCACAGTTTTTTGTGTCGGCGGCGATTTTAACGCCGTGGAGATATCCCCCCAGGTCTTCTTGAGGTTTTCTAGGTCTGGCACATAGCCACAGAGCTTTAAAACACGTCTCTTTCTACTCTCTAGCCCCAGCCTTAGGTATGGGCTGGCTTTTAGATAGGCAACAAAGTCGCCGCATATATTGCCCACATGGCGGGTTGAAAAGTAGTCGCCAAAAAACCCCCAGTGTTCTTCCCCCTTTCCTACAAGCTTGTAGCTAACCAAGGCGTTTAACATGGCGAGTCTGGCCCCCGCCTCTTCGCCATGTCTCTTTGCCGCCTTACACACAGCCACGAATTGGGGGTCACGTCTCTCTAGGCTAAACACCGCATCCATGCCGAAGTGCCTAATGGCCTCAATGACCTCTCTTGACATAATGCATGGGGTTTTTCACTCCGCAGTTAGCCACGCAGAGCCCCCAGCTTTTTAAAGTTTCGCAACTAGGCACTGAGTACTCCTTACGGCCCCCAGCCTGTCCCGCTATGTGTTGTACCTGATATCTGGTAATCTTCTCGTTGAAGTCGGGGACTGTTCTAAATAGGTCTACAATCTGCTCGACGTCCCACCCCCTTCTCAACAAGTACGTGACAATGGCAAACCTGGCGGCATGTGGGAGATTTTCCCCAGCTTTAAGCGTATTTAATATTGCGGTCATACAGGGGGGGTCTGGCCCCGCCGTGGGGGTTTTTACTTGTAGGGGCTTGTGTTTTATAAGGTCCCGGAGGGGGCTTAAATCTATCGACATGGCCACCTTGCCTACAGCAAGTTCGTTCTCTCTAGGTAGCTGTAATATACGTTGTTCATATGCCTCTTCCAGAAGTCTCTCAAAGTCGTCAACCGGCATTGCCACCCACCCTCTTATCACGGGGCGGTTGATCATAGCCCAGTAGGGATCTTGTGGGGCATATTTTAGATACGCCGTCCACCTCACCGCAATTCGGTAAAAAGCGCTTATGACTCCCGGCGTTATCTCATGTGTGAGTTTTGTATCTACCCCAAGGTCTTTTGCAATTTCGATTTTACATCTATCATCTTGAATACTTGGTATTTTTCTAAGTAGATCTACAAAATTTTTACTTTCGTAATCTGCAAATCTACGTAATATGTATATATTTCCAGTGGCAGCTGCTATATATAGCGCAAGTCTTGCCGCCGCGGCCTCCTCTTCAGCCCTGTCTAGACACAGCCTTACATTAAACGGCTCTCTGGCAATAGCCATACGTAATTTCGCCATGGCCCTCTCTATAAGTGTCTTGTCTTCAAGCGTGGCCTCTAGCACAAAACCCCTCTTTGTGAGGTAGGCTACGGACTTTTCTAGAAATGGGAAATAACAAGAGAGCTCCCTCTGTGATTCACACACAGTATAACCTCAACTCGGGGTTTTAAATGAGACTAGATATGTCTATTGTAGAACTTAACTCTCCATATCTCCCCCCCGTTAGTTTAGCCATATGTCTTAAAAACTGGCTTCTCTCGGTGGCGATGAAGTGGAGTCTCCTAAATTTTTTCGCCAGGTCTAGCGTCTTCTCCACGTCGCCCGTCCTGCCGTCTGTAATCACCACCACATCTCTTGTGGCTTTATAACTGTGGAGAAGCTCTAACGCAGAGGAGAGCTCCGTGCCGCCAGAGGCGTAGACATATCTCAAGATCTCAACCATCTCCCTCCAGAAACGTTGTGTGTTATGTGGAGTCCACATAAAGTCTGCCTCTGTGTTAAACAAGACTAGAGAGATATAGCCCCCCATATGTGCCACTTGGTATAGATATCTCGCAATGGCGTTTTTCGCCACTTTAAGTTTTGTAACTCTGCCTATGTACTCCTTCATGCTGCCAGATACGTCTAGAGCTATATAGACAGGATGATTAGATATATGTCTATATTCTCGTATATATATATCTTGAGGAGAGATAGGCCTATTTAACATATTTTTTCTTCTTATCGAGACGGCTGTTCTTATGAAGTCTACGTCTGAGAAAGGCGCGTTTAGATAGTAATTACGTATAGTTCTGACAGCTGACTTTGTGGAGAAAAGTCCCCCACCTTTTGCAACTATCCGGCCTCTCTGCGGCTCAGCCTCGTCTCTAGGTAGGTTTAACCCATGTATCACCTCAAGCTTCGCTCTAGGCGTGGCGTCTATCGGGACGTGTCTGTTTACTATATGCGCTAAGGTAGGCGACTTCTCGTCACCCACAGAAGAGCTTAAAACTAGCTGTGTCGACATCTGTCTGTCTGCTGGCATACAGAGAAGCGCATCTTTAATAATCTTCTTGGCCGTGGAGGGATCTGTCCTAAGGGTGCCCGCAAGGTTTTGTGCCAATATTTCTATAGTCTTTTCCTTATCTACAGCGCCGAGAGTGGCGCGCATGTATATATCGGCTAGGGCATATGTAAGGCCTCGTATTGAGACTGAGTCTAGACACCTATATATTGCCTCTATTAGATCCAGTGGGTTATCCATTTAAAGCCCTGTCGAAGATTCTAGACAGCACATCTCTAGTCTCGGGGTCAAAAGCCATGTTTACAATAACGCTTTTCTTAAGCTCTCTGATCCCCACCTCTCTACGTTGTGTCCATGCCTGAGCCACGGCGTCTGCAAGGGCATAGCTAAGCGACCGTATAGACGTGGAGTGCCCAGCCTTTTTTGCCTCTGAGGCAAATCTGGCCAATATGTCGGCGAGTTTATGTGGGATCTCTACCTCAAGACCTCCCAAGATCTCTCTGGCCTTCCAGATAAGTATCGACTTTAGTAGTTCTCTATCTGGCATCTTTATCTCGACGAATTTAAACCTGTCGGCTAGCGCCTCAGAGAGCTCGTACACCCCCTCATATTCGCTGGGGTTTGCGGTGCCAACTAGCAGAAAGTCGCTTCTAATCCTATACCCCCTGATGTATACATAGTGCTCTTGGATTACTTGTAGCAAGGCGGCTTGGGCGTAGGGATTTAGCCTGTTTATTTCATCCATGACTAAAACAGTGCCGTGTGCCATAACCAGGGGCCCTGGTATATAAGACAGCGGGTGGTCAAAACCGGCTTGTAGCACCACGGCGATGTCTATATCGCCGGTGAGATCTACTGCAGTCATATGTGAGTGACACGCCACCTCTATATACGGCGGGTCCCCCAAGGCGAGAATCTCCGCGATAGTTTCTGCAAGAGTGGTCTTACCCAGCCCCACGGTCCCCACAAGCACCACGGGCCTTCCGATCATAAGTCCGCTTAGCAAGTCAAGCACCACGTCGTCAAGACCCCTTAACGTTCTGCCCACCTGGTTTAAAACGCCCTCGGGGCCTAGCTCTCTAACTTTACTTCTGACAAGTCTAGGCATATCTATAGGCCGTCTCTGTAATAGCTCAGAAAGACGCACAGCTGTTATAGCAAACAGCCTTAAAAACTTCTACGGGGGGCGTTCTCTATGCTTAAAAACATGACATTAAGTTAGCATCTATGATTCTACGTGTTATCCGCACAGGTGAAATCTATCGAGTTGAAGGCCCCGCCAAGGTGGCGGTGAAGAGGGGACAGATATATGCCACAGGCGTGGTCTATGTCGAGGGGCAGAGTTTTACCGTGTTGAGAGCCAGAAGGCTTGCGATAAAGGCGGTGACAGACTCTGAAGTAGAGTTCGTGTTGGGTCCAGGCGCCTTGCTTGAAAAGGCTGCCCCCAGCGAGGAGATAATTGACCACTGGGAGAGAGAAATATCGCGTATAGACCTCAGGGGGGTTATACTGATTATAGGCGTTATGGACGTGGGGAAGTCCACTATGGCCGCCCTGATAGGAAACAAGGCGCTATCTCGCGGCTATAAGGTGGCCATTATAGATGCCGACGTGGGTCAAAACGACTTGGGGCCGCCGACCACAGTGTCCCTAGCGAGACTCAAATGGTATGTCACACATTTAAGACAGCTAGTTGCCGAGAAGAGCATATTTCTCCAGTCCACATCTCTCTCCCACATCTGGCCTAAGGCTGTGGCAAAAATTGTAAAAGCGGTAGAATATGCCAAAAATAGGTGGCAGACAGATACTATTGTTGTAAATACAGACGGCTGGGTTTTAGACGACGAGGCTGTAGCCTATAAACGACAGCTAATAGAAGAGACAAAGCCGACGTTAGTAGTCGCCATACAGATAGAAAACGAGTTAATGAAAATCGTAGAGGGGTATAGTAACGTGTTAGTACTTCCACCGCCGCCACATGTGAGAACTAGATCTAGGGAAGATAGGAAAATACATAGGGAAATGGGCTATGGCAGGTATATATTCCCCCCAGCCGAGCTGGCTATCTCTCTAGACAAGATGCCGTTTTGCAATCTGCCGCTTTTTAAAGGCGTAGAGATATCTAACTCGATTAAAAAAATGTTGGCACGAACTCTGGGGGTGTCGATACTAAAGGCCTATCAGATAGGCAATAAGGTATATGCAATTGTGGAAAACAACATGTTAGCCACAAAAAAGGTGGGCGGGGCACAGGTGGCATGCATACCTGTGGACTTTGAGAAAGGCCTTTTGGTGGGGCTAGAAGACCGAGAGGGGTTTTTAGTGGGTCTTGGCGTATTAAAAAAGATCTATTACGACAAGAAGAAAGCCATTATATACACATCAAGCGACGTGGAGAAAAGACTTGGAGAGGTAAAATGTGTAAGACTGGGCCTTGTGAGACTTGACGAGAACTTTATGGAGGTAGAAAAGGTAAACCTCTTGAAAATAGAGATAGAGTAAATTTTTATTACCTAAATTAAGAACCGTGGAGCTCCTGAGAGAGGCGAGACCCCACGGCCGTGAGAAATTACGTAAAGACCTAATAGAGTGGTTCCACTGGCTTTTAAGAGAGGCGGAGATATATGACGTCAGATATCCAGTAAAGGGGGCTTACGTATGGCGTCCCTACGGCATGAAGTTAAGACGTAACGTAGAGAACCTGATTAGACGTCTTCACGACGAGACGGAACACGAGGAGGTGTTATTCCCCGTATTTATCCCCTACGAGTTTTTTGTAAAAGAGTCCCAACATATAAGAGGCTTCGAGAAAGAGGTCTTCTGGGCCTCTAAGGGCGGCGAGGGCGGAGAGAGGCTGGTGTTAAGACCTACCTCAGAGACGGCTATTATGCCTATGGTAAAGCTGTGGATACAAGACCATAAAGACCTTCCCTTAAGGCTTTACCAGGTGGTTAGTGTATTTAGGGCGGAAACCAAGATGACACACCCCATGATTAGACTAAGAGAAATCAGCATGTTTAAAGAGGCACATACAGTACATATAGATAGAGAAGACGCCGAGAGGCAAGTTAGGGAGGCTGTTGAGATATATAAAAGGATTTTTGATGAGATGTGTATACCATATATGATAAACAAGAGGCCTGATTGGGATAAATTCGCCGGGGCTGAATACACCATCGCCTTCGACACCATACTCCCAGACGGGAGGACTTTACAAATAGGGACTGCCCACTATCTCGGCACTAATTTTACAAAGGTATTTGAGGTGACATATCTAGATGTAGACGGCACGAGGAAGTTGGCCCACACCACCTCTTACGGGATTTCTGAACGAAGTATCGCAGCTATGTTGATAGTACATGGCGACGACGCGGGCACCACTCTACCTCCCAAACTGGCCCCCATCCAGGCGGTTATTGTGCCTATATTCTATGGAGGGGGGGAGAAACCTATGGTGATATCTCTAGCTAGACAAGTTGCAGAAGTCTTAAGGGAGAATGACATCCGTGTCCATATAGACGATAGAGACGACAAGACGCCAGGTTGGAAGTTTTACTACTGGGAGCTCAAAGGGGTGCCCATCCGTATAGAGATTGGGAAAAAAGACGTAGATCGGGGACAAGTTGTGGCGACTAGAAGAGACACCCTAGAGAAATATCTAGTTGACGTAAAAAACGTCGTCGATGCTGTAAATACCTTAATGAAGACAATAGAAGAGGACTTAAGAAAGAGGGGGTGGGACGAGTTAAACAACAAGATCGTAAGGACGGAGGATGTCGAGGCTGTGAAAAAATCCACTAGAGAGGGGAAGGTGGTAGAGGTGCCGTGGAGTGGCGATGTGGAGTGCGGCGTTAAGATACAGGAGCTGGCCGGCGCAGATGCCCTCGGCGTACCTCTAGACAAGGAGGCGTCTGTAGGAGGTTTCGATCTACGTGACCTAGCTTGTAGAGACAGGCGGGCAGAGGTTTGGCTTAGACTCGCCGAGAGGTATTAGAAAGTTTAAATAGGGACATTTTAAGATGGGCGATGCCCAAAAAACGAAAGAATCGAGGCCGCAAAAAGGGAGATAAGGGGAGGGAGCCATACGTCTATTGTGATAACTGCGGAAAGGTGACCCCCAGGTCCAAGTCTGTAAGGCTTACAGTGCCCCACTCGCCAGTGCCCCCAGACTTGGCTAGAGAGTTAGAAAAACAAGGCGCCATAATATTCCGCTACCTAGTCACTAAGACCTACTGTATCAACTGTGCCATCTTCTTTGGGATTATTAAGGTAAGGCCGAGAGAAGAGAGAAAGAAGAAAATCCCGCTTCAGCAGGTTATTTGAGTTTCTTCATAAAGAGCGATACCCTCTGCCCCTGGTCGATAGACCTAAAGACGTTAGTGAGGAACAGGTTTGACGTGTTAATTGACTTCACGATAGAGTCTATCAAGGGCGGCGTTAGAGAAGTATATGTGATGTTATGCGACGGCACTACATACCATGTGACTTCTATCCCTTCAGACAAGACGCGAGAAGTCGCCACCTGGCTAAAACCTAGCTTCAAGTCAACTCTTGAAGACCTTGTGAGGAGATTTGGGCGTGTGTACTACCTACACGAGAGGGGGAGAGACATCTTTGACGTAAGGCTAGAAGACGGGCTGTACGTCTTTGGAGATCACGACGGACTTTCTCCACACGACGAAGAGATATTATCTCGGAGAGCTATCTGGATCTCTCTAGGCCCTACCCCCTATATGTCTTGGCAGGCCGCAGTATATGTGGCCTATCTCCTAAAAAAACTAAATATAACTTAAGTTGCCATGTCGTGGTGATTGAACGTATTAGAAAAGTTATAAAAATTGAAATTAGCTTCATTCCAGTTAGCCCAAATGTATTAACTCTTTCTTCGCTTCTCGTGGCCTTGATAGGCGTGCCGCTGGTCTGGCAGGCAGGTCTCCCCCCGTGGCTTTTCATATTGACATCTGGCTTGCTAGACGTAATTGACGGAGCTGTGGCCAGGGGGAGGAGGCTCACCTCTAAGGCGGGCGCCTTTCTGGATTCCACTCTTGACAGATATTCAGACGCGGTGTACTTGCTATACTTCTGGCCCCGTGTAGACCCCCTAGCGATCTACGTGGCGTTAATAGGCACGTTTATGATAAGCTATGCCAGATGTAGAGGCGAGGCTCTAGGCGTGGAGGTAAAAGGCAGAGGGTTTATGGAACGTGGTGAGAGAGTGCTATACCTCTTTGTGGCCAGCTTTTTTGAAAACTTGATCTACATCCTAATAAACATCTATACGGTTCTTGTCGTTATGGGGGCTACATATCGCGTTATTTTTGTTTTCAATAAGGCTAAAAACGCCACATAGAACTGGGAGATATTGAAAATTTAAAAATACAAAAGCCATATTGGATAATGAGCGTAATTGCCGTAATTTCAAAAAATGAGGTAATAAAGAAAGAGGTTGTAGAGAAAGAAGTTGTAGAGGTGGTAAAGAAGATGGCTATAGAACTTATAAAAAGTTGGAACCCCCTCTCCTCAGATTTTATAGTTCTAAGGGATTTCTATTCTCTCTCATACCCGGCGCCCCTCTCCAGAGAGTTGTTAGAAAAGATAAGGAAATTCTCGCCGAGACGTGTTGAAAACAAGGTTGAGGTGTCTCTACCAATCTACGAGATTGTATATGACGCCCAGTGGGCTGGAGGGGGCCTGCAGATAGGCGACGCCACAGTGATATTCCCGTATATAGACGAAAAGACTACAGAAGAAATTTTGAGGGGGGTAATAGAAAACCTCGCGGTGGTGGAGAAGTCAGAGTAGTTTTGTGGCCCCCCTTAGCTCCTCTATGGAGACCCCCATGGCCTCTAGAATTTGTTCTAGCGATGTGTTTATGTATTCAAGATACTTCTTCTCGTCAATCTCGTCTATTCTAGCTAGTTGAATCGGCTTTACCCCAATTGGGTCTTTAGTCTTTACTAAGATAATGGCGTCTCCCCTCCCGATGTGAATTCCATATCTCGACAACTGTTCGGCTGCTTTTACGTGTTGCGGCTTGTTTTTAGTGTACTCATTTAAGTTCTTGCTTAATACAGTCTTTATGCCAAGTTTGTCTAAAGTGATCTTCTTCTCTTTGATAAGCCCCTCAGTCTCTTTCACCATAGCCACTATGATATCTCTAACTTTAGTGATATCCTCTACAGAGTTTATATGTTTAATATTGTTAATTATATTTTCTACTAACTCTTTCACGAAGGGCGGAGCATTACGTTTTTTAGCTACAATACCCTTTACAATTACACTACCATCTTTAGTAATGCCGAGATAGTTCTTCTTCCTGCCGCTAAACATGACGAATTTATATATTTTATCAAGCTCTATATCTATACCAACATTCTCTGCATATGTTGTCAAGTTGTGTAACTTTTCTTCATTTACATTCCATAAGAATAGAGAATCTGTGTCTCCATATAGTGGGATTAGGCCTAGCTCTATGGCTTTTAACACAGTGCTAGTCATTATATATCTGGCAAGAGCTGTGGTAAGCTCGGCGACAGGGGGGCAATAAAGTGGGAAAGTCTCTGCGCCAAAAACGCCATAAGACGCATTGATAAATACCTTCATCGCGCTTTGGACCACGTCGTAAAGCTGTCTCTCTGCCGGCGTTGGCGCTTTTTTTGCCAGCTTCTTGTAGACATGAACTCTTAGATCTCTCAACACGCCCACTAGCGTGCTAGTCATGCCAGGCCTGTCGCGACATATAACATGTGGTAGCTCTGGAATAGGCCTCTCGGCGTCTTTGCCGCAATTGACAGTTTCATAAGATAAATTCCACTTGCTGATAATAGAGGGATACAGCGAGGCGAAATCTAGCACATATACGTCAAAAAATATGCCCAATGGCGGATCTAACACCACGGCGCCTGCGTATTTCTTACCCTTAATTATCGCCCTTGTGTACAACTCCCCCCTTTCCCTGATTATATCTTCCCTGTTGGGAATAAGCCACCCCCTCTTCCGATGTTCGTAATATAGCATGTTTCTAATCCATGCCGACACTTGAGACCTCGTGATGTCCTCTATGGGCATTTTTGCAATTCTCGAAAGTAGGAAGATTAGCCGCATAACCAACTCGTTGTTGTATAGGGTGAAATACAGCGTGATAAACGCGTCTCTATAGTTATACTCAGCTAACTCCCAGTATCCCATCTTAGAGACGTTTTTCTGGGCGTCTAACTTTCCAACTCCCAGTATTGTATACGCAATGCCGTCTAGCCCCCTCTCCCCCCTATACACCCCGCCAAAGGCATATGCCTCAATTGCCTTAATGGCAAAAAACTTAAACAGGTCTATGTGCACACCAGGCGCGACGCTTACATAATCTCTCTTTGGCGTAATAGGTATCTCCTCTCTAGGTATCCCCAAGGCGAGGGCTCTGTGGTATAGATAAGGCAAGTCGAAATTATCTCCATTAAACGTTATGACAACTGGGTACTGTACAATAGTTTTAAAGACTTCTTTAATTAAGTCGTATTCGCTATCAAAAAACAAGATTTCATAATCCGGCTTATATCTAAGCTCTGCCTCCACTCCAGGCCTACGTAATATTAACACCCGTCTAACTCCATCGCTGCTGACAAGAGCTACGGAGATAATCTCGAATTCGGCCTCTTTGGGGTCAGGTATCTTGTTTTCCTGTGGGGTGTAGACCTCTACGTCAATAGCCACCCTCTTGATGTGCGGTATGGGGGCTTGGAAAAGCGGCAGCCACTCTTCAGCCACCTTTATGTGTTCAGACTTAAAGACGTTTATCAACGACGTCTTTACTTCGGCTGGTATGGAGATCTCGACTGGGGCTAAACTGTTGCCGTTAGACTTATACCACATGCCGGGTATTATATCTCTATCGAAAAGATAGCTGTGGTGATACTTTATGCGGGATTCCCAAGTCTCCTTTAGCAAGTCTCTTAGAGACCTTTTGCCTCCCCCCACAGAGAGGGGGTCTTTGGCGTATATCTTGGTGACAAGAATTTTTCTGTCATGTAGCGCATCGTATTTCTCCTCCACGTCCAGGTGACTAAAGCCGGGGTGTTTTAACACCTCGGGGTATTTCTCTACTATCTCTTCTGGAGTCACGTCTGTGATTAGATAAGGCTTGTGACCCGTGTTGTCATACCAGTAGTAAATCACGTCGCCTACGGGGTCGTAGAGTTTAACTAAAGCCCTGCCCTCCCCCCCGTCGTAGACTATAGAGAGCACAATTGAGGGGGGTATAGAGTTGGAGATAACCCCCTTTATCTTACTCTCCTCTATAGCCTCCCCCTCGTATTCCCTGACTTCCTCAATTTCTTCAATCTCTTCATCAAACTCCACACCTACAACACCATATTTATTAAAAAACATTGGAGATATTACCGTCAGCTATCTGCGGCTGTCAGAGGTCTGCCTTTAGTTAAACTTATAAAGTGTCTTACATTTTCAGTTGTGGTAATTTACGTCTCGCCACATAAGTCAGATAACAGAACGTCTGTAGCTACAGACTTAAAGCGAATTATAGTTACAGAGATAATTAACGAGGCTATCCACGGAGTTACAATTTTAGACGAGAGGGGAGTGCCGCTTATACATCATTTGCCAAACACTCTAACTGCAAAAACCTTGCGGCAAGTTACAAACCTAATTGAAATCATAAATATCATAAGGCAGAACCAAGATGAGAGCTTGGGGGAATTTAACTACGTGGTGGTCAAATATGCGAACTACAAAGTGGGGATTTTTGACCTTCCCAACAAGAAGGGATGGCTTATAGTTTTTGTAAACCCGCTTTGGCACGTAGAAAATCTGCTATCAAAAATAAGACAGTTTGCACATAAAATTGCACAAAGCGTTACTTAGCCCTACCAAATCTCCTGTGGGCTGAGGCCAGCTCGTTTCTTGCCAGAGCTATTAACAGGTTTAGCTCGCCAGCCAGCACCGCCGCAGCTATAATTTCGGCAAGTTTTGCCGCGTTAGCTCCAGGCGGGTTTCCAGATCCCGCCGCTCCAAGTAATTCAAGCGCCTCTCTTTGTGTGGGGAGTCCAGTGCCGCCCCCCACGGTGCCGACTTCAAGACTTGGGAGATATACCGAGATGTAGAGCCCGTCTTCCCTCCTTTCTGTAGATGTTATCCCCATGCTAGACTCCACCACTTGCGCCGCGTCTTGACCAGTGGCGATAAATATCGCGGCGATGATATTGGCGAAATGGGCGTTAAAGCCGTATGAGTGAGCTAACGCTGAGCCAAGCAGGTTCTTCCTAATGTTGACGTTATCTACGTCTTCAGGAGTTATGCCTAGACGTTCTAACACCTCTTTTTTTACAACTGCCTCAGCCACTACGGACTTCCCCCGCCCCAAGAGGTAGTTTACAGAATTTGCCTTCTTGTCTACACACATGTTGCCACTTAGTGCAACCAGTTTGGCTTTTGGAAACCTCTCCTGTATGTATCTAGCCACGGCGTCAGAGGCTATGGTCACCATGTTCATCCCCATGGCGTCGCCGGTGGAGAACACAAGTCTAAGCCAGACGTAGTTGCCTACTATAAAAGGCTGTATCTCTTTAAGCTTGCCAAATCTGGTGGTGGATTCTGCCACTTTTTTCAACTCGTCGAGACGTTGTGTTGCCCACTCCGCCAGCTCTACGGCCTCTACGACAGAAGAGACTCTAAACAGTGGTGCCCTAGCCATCCCATCTTTTAACACCTTTGTCCTAACTCCTCCAGACTCCGTGAGGATCTTCGCCCCCCTGTTTACAGAAGCCACCAGCGCGCCCTCTGTGGTGGCTAGGGGGACGTAGTAATAGCCGTCTGCATGATCTCCTCTTATAAGCAGGGGGCCCGCTATCCCTACTGGTATCTGTACTGCCCCTATGACGTTTTCTATATTTCTCCCCACTACAGTATTTAGGTCAATTATGGTCTTGCCTATATTCTCCAGCTTGACGCCCGTGGCCTTTTCTAGATGTTGCCTCCTGGCCTCTGCGGCCTTGTTGGCATCTTTATAAACCCTGTCGAATTCATGAAGCTTAATCTCCATAAGAAACATTTTAATAACTTGGCATTAAAAACTTTCGATGGGAGACGTATATATCGTCGGCGGCGCCTTTCATCCAGTGGGCCGGCATTATGGAAAAAATATTGACGACATGGCAGCTCAGGTCTTAGACAAGGCGTTGACAGACGCGAGGGCGGATATAGATGCGTTATATGTGGCCTCTTCTACTACCGAGCTGGCAAATAGGCAGCAGCTACTAGGCGTCTACATACTAGAGTCCTTGGGGCTAGACAAGATTCCCGTATTTAGGATAGAAAACGGAGATGGCTCGGGCGGCGCCGCGGTGGCTGCAGCCTACGACGCCCTGAGGGCAGAGGAGTACAACTGTGTGGCCGTTGTAGGCGTGGATAAGCCTAACGACGTATTAAGTAACCAACAACAAGATATCTACGCGACTACACTTGACACATACTTTGAGAGATATTTCGGAATTACCTCCCTGTCATATGCGGCGATAATGACAAAAATGTATTTAAAGAAGTATGAATATAAATATGAGGACTTGGCCTTATGGCCTGTCCTCATGCATAAACACGGCGTCTCGAACCCATATGCCTACTTCAGAAGACAGATCAAGCTAGAAGATGTGTTAAACAGCGAGTTGGTCAGCGAACCGCTTCGACTATATGACATAGGCCCTCTTGGAGACGGCGCGGCGGCTGTAGTTATGTGTAACAAGAAAGACGGCCCACGTATCTTGTCTATTGCCACCTCTACAAACGCCACGCCCTTCGGCTTAAGGCAGGAATATGACCATCTCGTAAGTTTACTAACCGCGGCAGAGCTGGCATACAGAAAGGCGAAAATTACGCCGCGGGATGTGGCCACCGCAGAGGTTCACGACTCTTTCTCTATCTTTGGCGTGTTGGCTGTAGAGGGGTTGGGAATTGTGAAGAGAGGAAGCGCCCTGTTGGCACTAAAAGATGGAGACCTTTTGGCGAATTACAGTGGAGGTTTTAAGGCGAGGGGCAACACTCTCGGAGCTTCTGGCATCTACCAGTTACTAGAGGTGACGTGGCAGCTACAGGGGAAGGAGTTTAAACGTGTAGATGGGAACTACGGCGTAGTTCACAACATGGGCGGCGTGGATAGAATTTCGACTGTTGTCGTAATTGGAATATGACAAAACATAAAAAAATAAAACAATAAAGTCCTATGAGACACGAGTCTGTCCCAATATATTGGAGAAATATCCCCCAGTATTACCGGCTGGTAGCTAAGAGATGTAAGAAATGTGGCTCTACTTACTACCCACCTGTGGCTAGGTGTAAATGTGGCTCTCCAGACTTAGCGGATGTGGAACTCCCACATGAGGGCAAGTTGGTAGAATACACCGTGTTGTACCAAGTGGGCACAGACTTTTTAAAACAAAAGCCTCTAATCATAGGCCTTGTGGAGATCTCTGACGGCATAAAGATACCCGCACAGATAGTAGACATACAGCCAGACAAGTTGACAGCCGGCATGAAGGTAGAGGCGGTCTTCAGGAGAGTTACCGCAGACGGAAGACACGGCTTGGTTATGTACGGCTATAAGTTTAGACCTGTGGAGTAGCCATGGGGAAAGTTGGCGTAGTGAGCTGGGGCGCCTATATCCCCAAATACCGTATTAAAACAGAGGAAGTTGCCAGAATTTGGGGCGACGACCCCCTACGTATTGTAGACGTCTATCTAGTTGATGAAAAAAGCGTGGAGGGTATAGACGAAGACGCGGTAACTATTGCGGTAGAGGCTGCACGTAGAGCGGTAAAGAGGGGCGGCATAGACCCCAGACGGATAGGCGCGATATATGTAGGCACAGAGTCAAAGCCATATGCAGTAAAGCCAGTTTCTTCAATCCTGATAGACGCGTTAGGCCTAGATAACAACGTGTTTGCAGTAGATATGGAGTTTGCATGTAAGGCAGGTAGCGAGGGGCTCGTGGCCGCGATGGGCCTTGTGGAGTCTGGACGTATAGAATACGGCATGTCTGTAGGGACAGACACGTCGCAGGGAGAGCCTGGAGAACACCTAGAGTACTCCGCAAGTAGCGGGGGGGCGGCCTTTATAGTGGGGAAAGTCGGCGTGGTGGCAGAAGTGGAGGCCATGTACTCATATGTTTCAGATACGCCAGATTTCTGGAGGCGTGAAGGCTCGCCATACCCCATGCATGGCGAAGGGTTCACGGGGGAGCCTGCCTACTTTAGACATATCGTAAATGCGGCAAGGGGGCTTATGGAAAAACATGGCTACAAGCCCACAGATTTCACATACGCGGTTTTCCACCAGCCTAACGGCCGGTTTCCTGTACGTGCGGCATCTATGTTAAACATACCCATAGAGAAGGTCAAGCCCGGCATCGTGGTGACTCACATTGGAAATACCTACAACGCCTCTGCGTTAATGGGGTTTGCAAAAATTCTAGACATCGCAAAGCCGGGAGACAGGGTATTACTAGTGACATTTGGCAGCGGCGCGGGCTCTAACGCCATTGTTTTCACTATCACAGATTTAATACAGGAAAGACAGAAGGCATATGTGTCCACTGTGGAGAAAATGCTTCAGAACAAAATCTATATAGACTATTCGCAATACCTAAAGATGCGTAAAATGATAAAGCTATTTGAATAATACGTGATTTAAACACCAGAGAAAAAAAGATAGCTAATTTTTTCTACATGCCGAAAAGACAGACAGACAAGGTATACGAGAGAAAAGAACAGGTAGTAGAATTCTTAAAAACACATGGCGAGCTTACTACAAGCAGGTTAATACAACTCACGGGGCTAAGCCACTCACAGATTTTCTACATCTTAAAGCTGTTAGAAAGAGAAAACATAATTAAAGAAATTAAACGGGGTAAGATCGCCTACTGGAGGCTGATAAACAGTTTTTAAGCTGTAAAAAGGAGATATAGTGTTAACAGAGCTATATAAAGGCGGCAAGATAAGACAGGAGACGCTAGGAGTCCTCGCAAAGACTGTCATATGCGCAAAGCTAGGCTGTCTCGTCACAGGCCCCGAGGTAGTTCTTGAAAACACGGTGTTACAGCTGGCAGAAGCGCTCACGGCGCCGCCAAAGCCGCCGAAGGCCACGAGACAGCCTCCCCCACCTCCCAAACCCCCTCCACACTCTCCACAAGAGCCTCCAAAAAGCGTGGAGAAGAAAGTAACAACTCTACGCCAAGAGACGCTACTAGAGGTAAGACGCGACACACAGTGGGACTTCTTGGTATCACTACTTGTAGAAGAGGTGAAAATAGATCCGCCTAAGGCAGACTCCTTGCTTACGGCATTTTTTAACTACATGTCTATATACCCAAGCGTGGGCGTATTTAGGCTTATAGAAGACCTCTCTAGAATCACCAAGATGGAGCCCAATGTGGTTAAGACGGCCGTAGAGATCTTGAGATCTACAGACCTAATAGAGGTGCGAGAAGACGGAGTGGTAAACATAAAGAAGGTAATTAAAAAAGGCGAGATACCTCTTTAGCCCCTCTTTGCTGGTATATAAACTTCCGTCCGGTGTCCCTTAGCCACTAGTATCAAGTCGCCCCTATCTCGCAAATTACGTAATACTCTATACGCCACAGACATCTTTATGCCATATTTCGACGCGACTTCGTAGGGAGTTACCACCTTCATAGATTGGACCTCTCTAGCGATTGTCTGGAAGACCTTTTCTTCCAACATCTGTATAGTCCTCTTGGCGGCCCCCTCTTCCTTCTTTACTTCTTTCTTCCCCTTTTGAGGCTGTTGTTGTGCCTTCTCCTTTTCAGCCTTCTTGGAAAGCTGGCTTAACGTGGGCTTTTTCTTCCCACCCATCGAGTTGGGGGGTGTGGATATTTAAAATATTTTCTCTATATCCAGCCATGTATATTTAAATAGGGTTATATAAACTCTCATATGTCTTCAAGAGGGCCCTCTTACCGCATTGAGAATATTGTTGCTACAGTAAATCTCGGGGCAGAGCTCGACTTAGAGAGGCTGGCAGAACGACTCACAATGGCTGAATACAACCCAGACCAATTCCCCGGCCTAATCTTAAGACTTACAAAACCTAGAATCTCCGCCTTAATTTTCCGTACTGGCAAAATGGTGTGTACTGGCGCAAAAAACGAAGAAGACCTGAAAAATGCCGTAAGAGCTTTAGTCAAACTGCTTAATGACCACGGGGCGGAAGTGCCCTTCGACCCGGAGGTCCAAGTTCAAAATATTGTGGCTAGTGGCAACCTGCCCGCAGAGGTGGACTTAGAGCAAGCCGTGTTGATGCTAGAAAACGCCATGTATGAACCAGAGCAGTTCCCCGGCCTTATCTACAGGATGACTTCTCCCAGAGTAGTGATATTGATCTTCGGCTCTGGCAAGATTGTATGTACTGGCGCCAAGTCTGAAAGAGACGTGGCCACGGCGGTAGAGAGGCTATATAGCCAGCTAAAAGGATTGGGGGTGTTATACATTGAGGAGGAGAAAGAGGAAGAGTTTGAAGAGGAGTTGTGATTTTTTTGTATACAGAAGACATATTGGATGTAGACCTAAACCAGGTGGTACCCACATGTGAGATATACGACAGGAGGGTTGTTCCCCTGGTTGGCGAAGATATGCAATGTATACGTAACGTGATATATAAGACGAGCCAGGGCCTGGCGGTCAAGACTAGAAACAAGCTGTTGGCGGCCTTTCTAAGAGAGCTAAGGCCCGACTTGACGATATATATCTGGGGGGCCCCCATGAGAGCTAAAAACATCGTGCCGATATATTCTGGCAACTATAGGGGGCCGGGCATTTACTACGTAAAGACTACTCAAGAGCTCAAATCGCTGTGGGGGAAGCCCGTAGATGGCGTCATGTTAGACGTCAGAGGGTTTAACCCATATCTTCTAGAGCTAGTTGTTAAAAACAAGGTACACTGTTGTAAAGACTGCCACATAGTAGAGAAGCTGGCATGTAACGCCTATAGAGAGGTAGAAATTTTATGAACGTAAAACGGAAGGGCTCCACAAAAGAGAGAGAGCTTGCCAACCACTTTTGGGAACGTGGGTGTGCGGTATTACGC
Source organism: Pyrobaculum sp. (assembly GCA_046293555.1). GTDB lineage: Archaea > Thermoproteota > Thermoprotei > Thermoproteales > Thermoproteaceae > Pyrobaculum. The sequence continues at coordinate 68,061 of JBKBOT010000002.1, forward strand.
GGCTGCTCTTCTGGAGGGGGCATTAGGAAGAGATATGTGCCAGATCTGGTGGCAATATGTAGAGAAAAGGTGTTAATTTTCGAGGTGAAGTATAGGTCAAAATACGGCACGATAGCTGTCGAGAGTAAAAAAATTGAGAAACTCCTAGATTTTGCCAAACGTGCAGGTGGCGAGGCCTTTCTCCTTGTTAAATATGGCAAAAATCCCTGGAAGGTGTTAAAAGCCGCCGAGAGGGTAGGCAAGGAGGACTACAAAAAGGCCATGGAGCTGCGGGCATTTCTCGAGACTATTTTCTCGCAGAGGGTAGACCAGTATTTTTAAGTTAGGTAGTTTGACGTTCTGTGAGAGAATTTGAGAAAACTATAGAGCTCATAAAGAGGTCTGGCGCCGGCGTTGTGAAATATGTAAAATATGGCCAAACAGAAGTTGGCACATATTATATAAAGATATTTTTGCTAAAACCAATTGACATAAAAATTGTTTTTGATGTAATAAAGGAGTTTGAAAAAGGCTATAGTATTAAGATTTATGCGCCACACGCCCGGGCGATAAGACTCGACTTAAAGAAGAAATAAAAATCTCTATATTCTGGACATTATGCAGGTGCGGTGGCTGGGACATGCCGCATTTATGGTAGAGATATCTAACGCAAGGCTGTTAATTGACCCCTGGATCTCCAACCCGCTATCTCCCGTATCTCTACAGGACATAATAAACGCCAAGCCTACCCACATATTGTTGACTCACGACCATTTTGACCACTTGGGGGAATCTGTAGACATAGCGAAAGCCACGGGGGCCCCCATTATGGGGACCTACGAGCTGACGCTTGAGATGGCTGAAAAGGGGATAGCAGAGGCGCAGACCATCCCAATGAACATAGGGGGCACAGTGAAACTTGGCGATGGGGTAGAGGTCTACATGACGCCAGCCCTCCATACGGCCAATAGGGGGGCCCCGTCGGGGTTTGTGATATCGACGCCCGAAGGCGTTATATACCACGCTGGCGACACAGCTCTGTTTAGAGACATGGAGCTTATAGGCCAGCTTTACGACATAGATGTGGCCTTGTTGCCTATTGGGAGTGTCTTCACCATGGGCCCCCGCGAGGCCGCCTTGGCGACACAGATGTTGACACCCAGGAGGGTGGTGCCCATGCATTACAACACATTTCCGCTAATTAGACAAGACCCAGAGGACTTCAAGTCGAGAGTTGAGGCCATCTCTCGCGTAAAGGTCTACGTGATGAAGCCAGGCGACGTGTTGAAAATCTAATTTTTAAATACCACCTTCCAACCTCCCCCATGTTTCACGTATTTGACGTGGTGGTAGCCGGCGGCGGTACGGCCGGAGCATATATTTCTTACCTCCTGTCGAAAGCCGGCTTTAAGGTGGCTCTACTGGAGTCAAAAAGTGGCGACCAGCTTGGGGTAAAGACTTGTGGCGACGGGCTGGGATTGCACCATGTGGAGCGCATGTCTCGTCACCTCCAGCCAAACCCCAAGGTGTTTCAAAACAAGATAGAGGGGGTCGAGTTGATAAGTCCAGACGAGAAGACGCGACTTACCATAAGGGGCGAGGGGTATGTGTTAGACCGGTTTAGATGGGGTAAGTGGCTTATCGAAGAGGCCGTGAGGGCTGGCGCCACTCTATTTGAAGGCCATACGGCCACAACGCCGTTGGTAGAAAACGGCAAGGTGGTTGGCGTAAAGGCTGTGGAGAGGAAAGGCGGCGTGACCATGGAGTTTAGGGCGAGGGTGGTGGTGGACTCCACAGGCTCTGCGGCAATTTTGAGGACAAAGTTAGACGGATGGCTGATATCAGAGCGGCTACATCCAGAAGACGTCTCACATGCATATAGAGAGATTATATACATAGAAAAGCCCATCGAAAGGCCGGAATACATAAAGATCTATCTAGACATGACTGTAGCGCCTGGGGGGTATTGGTGGATCTTTCCACGGAGCGCCACAATGCTTAACGTAGGGCTGGGGATTTGGGGGGTCTTGAAACAAAACCCGAGAGCTAACTACGACAAGTTCATTTTGCCCAGATTTAAAGTGACGGAGAAATATCACATCGGTGGGGGCTTTATACCGACGAGAAGGCCGCTTAGATCTCTTGTGGGCAGCGGCATGGTGGCATTAGGAGATGCGGCTGCTGCGGTAAATCCCATTCACGGCGGCGGTATCGGGCAGGCCTTATTGACGGCAGAGCTGGCCTCTAAGGTGGTCGCAAGGGCCTTTGAGACTGGCGACTTCTCTGAAGAGGGGCTTTGGGAATATAACGTGTTATACATGCGGGAGTGGGGCTATAGACAGGCGCAACTAGACGTGCTTAGGCTAATGCTACAGACTTTAGATAATGACGATCTGAATTTTGGCTTGTCGCGTAAGATCTTAAACGAGGAAGAGATCTACCACCTGGCTGCAAAAGGGACAAACCTCTCGCTTTTAGACAAGTTTAGGATCATGATGCAGTTTATGGGGAGGCCCGCCTTGATTAAAAAACTCAGTCTCTCTATCCAATACGCCAAAGAGATTGGCGACTTGTACTACTCATATCCTCAACACAGATCTGACCTAGAAAGGTGGCATTGGCAGGTGGTACAGAGTTATAACGAGTTTAGAGACAGGGTTGGCCTGGGCCCTCTGCCTACCTAATGGCCACAGAGTTTTTGGAATATGTAAAACTTCTCTACCAAAGAGGCCACCTCACACTCCTCTCGGGCAATGTGTCTATACGTGACGGCGATTTGATACTCATTACGCCTACCAGCCGTCCAAAACCCTTTTTGACTGTAGACGAGCTTGTGTGGATTGACGAATATGGAAATGTGGCGCGGGGCCGCCTGAAGCCGTCTAGCGAGTGGCGGCTACATGTGGAGATATACAAAAGGCGGTATGACGTAAGCGCCGTAGTACACACGCACGATGTCTTGCCCACAGTTTTGGCAGAACGTATAGACACCTCGCTGTTGTCTGAGGCAGAGGCCTATCTGGGGTCTGACATAGCTATTGTGCCATACATAAGGCCAGGCACTTTCGAGCTGGCTGAAGCCACGGCGGCGGCGTTGAGAGAAAAAAATGTGGCTATCCTCCAGAAACACGGCGTCGTGGCCGTGGGGAGAGACCTAGCAGAGGCGGTAAATAGAATTGAGGTGGTGGTGGATCTAGCCAACGCCGTTTTGTACAGAGAATTAATTAAAAACAGGTCTTAACCCTTGTGGAGTGTACCAGCCGTAAGTTATATGCAGACCTACTGGCACTGGCATCTGTAGAGGGGATGTCTATAGCAGAGGCGGCAAAAGCCCTATGTATGACGCGACAGGGTCTATACAAGTTGGTAAAGTCGCTGAGAGAAAGGGGATATCTTGAAGAAGGCCCCACAGTTGCGCTTTCTCAAAAAGGTAGAGATTTTTTAAGCTTGTTGCTTAAAGATCTGTTGAAATACTTCAAGATTACGTCAATTAGGCTCTCTGGTTTTGTCACCAGCGGCTTGGGGGAGGGCGCTTTCTATATGTCGCTAGAGGGCTACAGAAAGTCGCTAGAGAGGGCGCTGGGCTTTTCTCCTTATCCGGGGACGTTAAACATAAGGCTAGACGCCGAGTCGATACCGCGGAGGAGATATCTAGACGGGCTGCCGGGGGTGTATATACCCGGTTTTTCTAACGGCCTTAGAACCTACGGGGCGGTGAAGGCCTTTAGAGCCAAGATCGGGGAGGTGGAAGGGGCCGTGGTGATGCCGGAGAGAACACACCACGCCATAGATATAATTGAGGTAATTGCCCCCATGAGGCTTAGAGATGTCTTAAACCTTAAAGACGGCGACCACGTCGAGATGGAGGTCTATTTATAAGATTTATATAGCCGACGTCTGCGGCTTAGTGTGAGAGAGATAGGCATTGTGGTCAGTGGTGTTACCATAGGGTCTATACCAGTCCAGATATACCGCGTTGCAGAACGTCACGCGTTAGAAGAACAGCTAGTGGGGGTGGTAGATAGGGAGAGAGGAGATGAGATAATCGTGGGGTTTCTACGCAGGATAACAAAACTCGAGCCCGTGATTAAAGACAAGGTGAGGACCCCATATGTGGACAAGCCAGAAATGATGGACCAAGGGGTGCTCCTCCCATATACATCTGCAATTGTAAAGCCCTATGTAAGCATCAAGGGGGGGAAGGTTTGTGAGGTGTCACATGTGGCCACGCCGGGGTCGAGAGTTTACCTACTCGACTCCTCTACCCTACAGGACGTATTTCTGGGAGACTACAGCCACGTGGGGTTTCATAAGTACTCCCTATGGCCTCTGCCTTTAGATATAAGCTATGTGACACACCACGTGGGGGTCTTCGGCGCCACGGGTATGGGCAAGTCCCGTCTCGTGAGGGCCTTAATTAACGAGCTAGCTTCGAGGGGGTATAAAGTGGTGGTTTTTGACCACACGGGGGTTGACTACGCCTCCCACTACCCCACAGTGGTGAGATCTTCTGAGGTAAAGATCCCCCCAAACGTGTTGGCCTCCGTGTTGGCAAAGGTGACCCAACTCTCGTGGCAGACATACGGCGACTACCTAGAAATTGCCACCATGACGTATGAGTCCAGTTGGTCAAAAAAGAGCTTTATCGACCACGTGAGGGGGACAATGAGGAGACTTGGCGCAAGAGACGCCACCGTGCAGAAAATGGAGTTATACCTAAGGCTTATAGACGACGCCTTTTTTGAGGAGTTAAACAACAGGACCAAGACGCCAAGAGACATCTTGTCTATAGAAAACACGCCGGTGGTGGTAGACCTAAGTTACGACACAGACCTCTCTGTAAAACAGGCAATAGTGGCTACAGTCATCGAGGCGGCTTGGGAGGAGGTAAAACGCCAGAAAACACAAAAAAAGACGGTATTTGTAATAGACGAGGCGCAGAACTACGCCCCGCAGAGCTGGACTATCTCTAAAGACGCCATAGAGACCACAGTGCGGGAGGGGAGGAAGTGGGGCCTCTCTATAATATTAGCCAGCCAGAGGATTGTAGGAGATATAGACCCCTCCATAAGGGCAAATCTAGGCACCATATTTTTCTCACGGCTGTCGGCCCCCACAGACCTCAGAGAGATCTCCACGTACCTAGATCTAGCCGACGTAAACGAGAGCGTTTTGGCGCAACTACAGCCAAGAGAGTTTTTTGTGTCGGGCCTAATGAACCCCCTACGCAAGCCGATCTTAATTAAAGTCCGCGACGTAGAGTAAGTATTTATTTCATAGCCCAGACATCTTCGTGGCCAGCGACCTTGATGCCGACTACTGGATAGAACCTGAGCTGATGGTAGCCCTCAGACGTGACATAGAGAGACAGGTGGAAAAAATGGCAAAATTGGGAGAGGTGGTAAAAGAGGTTGCCTCTCTAAGGACCGGGCTGGAGATTAAACAAATCGCGAAAACACGTGGCTTTGATGTATATGCGGTAGATTCCTCTTTTGCCCCACCGCTGGAGCTTGTAGGAGGATTATTTACAGTCATCACATATGGCTATGTCGGCATTTCAAATGGCGTCCAGGATAAGTTTATTACAGGCACCCTGTATTTTAACGACGATGAAAATATCTCACGATTCTCCTCGTTGCTAGAAAAGAGGCTGGCCACGAGGCTATTAGACGCAAAGGCGGGAGGCTATAAGCAGTTCGACTTGTTGATATTAGACGGGGAAATTGCCATACACCCGCTGCCGTATAACCTAGCCGCAGAGGGGGGACAACGCGAGGTTGTTAACCATGTGGTAGACAAGATGCTAAAAGCCGCATACATGGGCAAGACCACTGTAGTTGCTATCACAAAAAGGGTGAGGTCGAGATATCTCTCCGTGGCAGCGGGCCGATGTCTAGAGATAAACGACAAGGTGGCGACTTCATACATCCTAAGGCCTGGAGAGTACTTCTCTTTGGGTAAACTACGGGAACTTCTGCCAAAGTGGATTAATATCCATTACCTAGAATGCAGCGGCGTAGATAGAGAGGAGGTGTTGAGATGTTATAAAGATGGAGTCTCGCCTAGAGACGCCAAGGCTGAGAAGTTGTGTAAAAGACTTAAAGAATTTAAGGAGAACTTCTCCGCCATCCTTAACTCGCCTAGATACCCCCACCTCCGCCATCTAGGCGACGTGGAGGTGATATACTATATGCCTCACGGCCACAAGACAGCCGTGCGTATAGAGGTACTCGACTTTGGCAACTACGGGGTAGAAGACATAGTGGCCTACCTGGCCTCCTCTACTTCCCCAACTACAGGCTATCCACAAGTCTTAGACGCGGTGGATCAATACGTGAGGATAAGCCCAGAGCTTGTCGAGGCCATTCTGACGGCAGTAACCACGAGAAGTCCAGAACTGGCCCTACTCATGTGGCCGACAAACACGCAAAAAAGGCTAGTGAGGTTCTGACCTAGCATACGCCAGGCCCCCGTGGGGGCCCCCGCCCTGAACAGCTGAAGTGGGCTATCACGGCTGTGCCCATACCCCCCACATCCCGGGCCCGAGGGCTATCCACACGTAAACGAACCTTACGCCAAATGGTTTTCAGACCCCCTGTCTGTAGTCTGGCAGCTACCTTAAGACCCTTCCCCTCCTCATATCTAGCCGCAACGCGGCCCCCTATGCTCTTGGCCACACGGCCCTCAGGAGTTTTTCCTTGCCATTTCTTAGCCTATTTAGCGCAAGGGCGGCTATCTCTACTGGCGAGAGGCCCCCGTAGAACCTCTGGCAGGTCTACTCTCTGTATATATAGTCACCACAGAGCTGTCCTTAAGCACTGGGTACCTCTTTTTTAGAAATCTTACAAGCTCCACACGGCTAGAAAAGCCGTTTTGCACTCATCAACTTCCGCCACAGTTATGCCGCCCCCTCCACCTCGGCTAACGTCACAATACGTCCCCTGCCGTGTATATACACGCTATCGCCTACCTTTATAACGCCGGGCCTTATGGTAGTTTTCTTTAAGCAAAGTCTTTATGACATCATTATGTGTCGTATCATAACGCAGGCGTCTTGCCGAAACCCTCTACGTCATATTCGTCCACATCTACTGGAAATATCCTAACCCCTATAACCCGCCGCTTTGTGGCAGAAATGGCGGCGAGGTCGTACAAAAGCCTTTTTACCTCACCCCACTCCCGTATCTTTACTGGGGCCATGTCTAAGCCCGGCACGCAGACCGCCGTGTAGCTAACAAGCTTGTCTAGATTTAAAGCGCCTTCACGTACTAACCTCTTTATCTCCTCGTCTTCAGCCACAGGCAACATCACCTCGTTGAAGCCAGTCTTCTTGACTCCAGCCCTCTCTATGGCTTGGTTTATTTTATAAATCGCGTCGTGTGACCCAAAAGCCCCAAGCCTGATGTTAAACAGCCTCTCCACAGCCTTTGCCACACTCTCGTGCCCCCATGGCGACAGGGAGCCGTCAACCCCTATGAACTCTACGCCGAGAGATGACGCCACCTGCATGCCGACTTCCTCCCCCCTCTTTAACACAGTCTCCACATCCTCTAGGCTGTTTAAATCATTTGGGTAGAGAAGCGAGATGGACACCCCGCGTCTTGTCGTAACAGAAAGCGGGAAATACGGCGAGTTGTACACCGCCCCGCCTAGAGACAACGCCACATAGCGGGCGAGGTGGACCTCGCCTACATGTACTCTCTTCAAAAATCTCATATATTCCACCACGTCGCTTAACGAGGCAAAGACGCCATATTGAGAGACATAGCTATACACCTCGTCTGCGTCATAACGTAGGTGAAGAGCCGAGATGTACTTCACACCAAGATCTCTAAGTCGGGGGATTAACCTCCCCACGTCGCCTCTTGGCGAGATGGAGACTCTAACTGTGGCGGGATCCACAGCCTTGGCCACATCTAGGAACTTCTCCACTATGGAGAGATCTTCATCTCCCGTCAGATGTAGTGTAACTGACCGAACTTTCATCAGTAATACCAGGTGGCTAGATGTAAATGTTCCGGCGGATATCTAGACAGGGAGTTCGCCTTACACACATCCTTAAAGGGACATACGCCGCATTGGGGTCCTTCCCGCCTACATATAGACCTCCCGAAACTCCAAAGAAAGTCGTCAAGAAGGAAGGGATGTATATCTACAAACCTGCTGACAACCCTCCACCCAGTCTTCACAACCTCTCTCAGCCTCACGTCCTCCTCCCGTGTGGCCTCCACCCCGCTTTCTAAAAAGCCGTAGTCTATATCCACCACGCCCAGCCTATAGGCCACTCTCGAGAGGTGGTTATCTACAGCCACGTCTGCCTCTTCCACATCTCTAAACTCCGCCAGCTTTCTGCCCCACAGAAACTTTGCTAACAACATGGCCTTTTTCCCCACTGGGTCCTCATAGGCTCTGATGTTTGCCAGCTCTATCTTTAACTTCTTTAAAGTATCTACAGAAAGCAAGGCCTCAAAGCCGCCTCGAGCCGCCACCTTTTTCCCCAAGTCTCTCAAGAGGTATACCCTCGTGTAGAAATCCCACACCTTTTTCTCACCTATGGCGAGAAGCCCTGTCGCATCTACAGGCGTTAAATTTGCCAGCCTTTCGGCCTTAAAAAACCCCCTGTCGTAAAGAATTCTCCCCAGCCTATATAGAGCGTCGGCGCCGTGGTAAAACCTCCCCCCTATCTCCCCCTCAAAGGCGTCCCAGGGGGTGGAGGTCCTGTGGTCTATGGCCACCATGGCTGTGAAATACGCCAGCTGGCTTTCTCTAGGGTCGCCGGGTGGGGGGTAGAAAAGGGGATTTAGGTAGTCCTGCCTTATTTCCACCCTTTTTAAGACCTCTGCCACCTCTTCCGCCTTATCTACATCTATGGCGACCACGTGACTTCTCAGACATATAAATAAATAACATGCCGAAGCCGTGAGAACCTGTGTGGAGCTCAGAGGAAGCATCTCGGTGGCGCATAACCCCTCTTTTTCGCCAGAGTGGAGTAGAGTACATGGACACGACTATATAATAACTGTGGGCATATGTAAGGAGGGTTATGTCGAACTAGTGGTAGACGCGGGAGAAGCTGGAAAAAAGCTGGAGGCAGTGCTTACACATATGGATGGCAGATATCTCGCCTCAAGTGTGGAAAAAGACGTGCCGCAAGGCGCCTATGTGGTGCCTTGCAGCCTGCCGGGAGTTAGCGGCGAGTGTATTGCCAGACATGTTGCAGAACTTATAGACGCCACCTGGGTGAGGGTATGTGAGAGCGGGCTTGGGGGGCCATGCTTCTATTTTGAAAAAACTTAAAAAGCTACACCGAGATGGCTATATGAAACTAGTGGTGAAGTTTTTAGCTACCCTCTACGACATTACGGGGGTGTTAAAGACAGAGGTTGAAGTGCCAGACGGCATGACGGTTAGACAACTTATTGACCTGCTAGACGGGCGGTTTAAGATTAAGAAAGAGCTGCTAGACGAGGGGGGCCAGCTCAAGCCTATGTACAACGTCTTGGTTAACGGGAGGGCCATAGAGTGGCTCGGGGGGCTGGAGACAAGGCTGAAAGACGGCGACGAGGTGGTCTTTATCCCCCCGGCGGCTGGCGGCACGGATCCCACGTAATATATTCGCCACAGCCGTAAGACAGAACTACATCGCAGAACACTATCACATGTTCGCCTACCTCCACCTCGCCCCTATATGTGCACTCCACCACCCTGCTTGCATCACCCAGGGCGTTACATTTAAGAAGCCTACAGGGGGCCACGTTTCCCCATCTAGCCAGCTTGTCTTCCCCCGGCTTTCCAAACACCTCGAGAGCCCGCCAGTCCCCCACTAGGTTTAGGGTAAACATCCCCTCCTGTCGAATAAGCGACAGAGTTTTGCGGCTTTTATGTAGCGGCACCCCAACTCTCGGCACCTCTCCGGGAATCACGATGGGCCATCCCACCACCGCGCCGTGATTCCCCACTACTAGAACCAGGACGGGGGTGGGCAGCGGCGATTTTTCACACACGTTATAACAACTCGTAGCGGCCGTCGGGATACACCCTGGCGCCCGCCCGCCTGGTTGCCCAACAGGAAAACACAATGCCTAGCGAAAATGCGGCCGGGTGTCTATATGCATATTCGATATGTACGTCAAGCGCGGTGAACCTGCCCCCCACCCCATGTGTCCCTATGCCCAAGGCGTTTATTGCTTTTAACAACTTTTCCTCTATTTCCGCAATTTCTGGCTCTGGGTGTCTAGAGCCCACAGGCCTTAAAACCGCCGCCTTTTTGGCAAGTCTGGCGGCTATATCTACAGAAGGCCCGACGCCAATCCCCACGACCACTGGAGGACAGGGCATGGGCCCCGCCTCCACCACAGCCTCTAGCACCAATCTGGGCATTTCCCTCATGGCGACGCCAGGCGGTAGAGTGAAGACACGGCTGGGGAGCTCGGTGCCGCCCCCCTTTGGGATATAGTAAAACTCTAGGTAATCCCCGTCAAATAGCTCTACGTCAAACCACGGGGCCCCGGCTCCGGTGTTATCGCCAGGGTTTTTCTCGTGGAATGGATGTACCGTGTTTGGCCTGAGGGGTAACTCTTGCGTCACCTCGCGGACGGCTCTAGTCAAAATGTCGTAAATTTTGCTTCTAACTGGAAACCCGTCGCCTATCTTTAGGTAAAAGTTGGGGAAGCCTGTGTCTTGACATACCGCGGCTTTCTCCCCGGCGGCTAGCTCTATGTTTTTTAGTATTGCCTCGAGCTGTATTTTCGCAGCCTCGCTGTCTTCAATCATGTGGGCCCTCTTTAGAGAGCTAGTTATGTCAAACGCCGGGGAGATGCTGGCGCGGATCACAGCCTCTTTGGCGGCCTTAAGTAAAATCTCTTCAAGCATGTCCCATCCCCAAATGTAATTAATATATTTTCTAATTGATACTATGCCCATATACCATCTAAAAACCCCCCTCTCGAAAGAAGACGTGGAGCCCCTCCGCGTGGGCGACACGCTTTATATATCCGGGATAGTAGTTGCGGCTAGAGACTCGGCGCATAGACGCATGCTCGAACTAGGGCCTCCTATAGATCTCAAAGGCGGCGTTATATATCACGCAGGGCCTGTGGCCAGAAGGGAGCCGGCTGGCTGGGAGATTATAAGCATGGGGCCTACCACAAGCGCCAGGATGGAAGCCTTCCAGGCTGAAGTTATTGAGAGATTTGGCGTAAGGCTTGTGGTGGGGAAGGGCGGCATGGGGAAAAAGACGGCAGAGGCGATGAAGAGACATGTGGCCGCCTACGCCATATTTACGGGGGGAGCTGGAGTTCTGGCGGCTAAGGCCATCAGGAGGGTAGTTGACGTATACTGGCTAGACTTAGGGATGGCGGAAGCCATGTGGGTTCTAGAAGTGGAGAACTTCGGCCCCCTTACGGTGATGATTGACCCCACTGGGAGAAATTACTACGAGGAGGCCAGGGAGGAGGCCAGGAGGAGGATTTCAGAAATCCTCTAATGGTTTTTTATCAGCTCCACCCCCAGCTCCAAGAGGCCCTAAAGAGGCTTGGCTACGAGAGGCCCACCCCGGCGCAGACATATGGAATTCCCAAAATACTTGAGGGACGACACGTCTTGTTAATCGCGCCGACGGGGTTCGGCAAGACGGAGGCAGCTTTTTTCCCAATAATTTCAAAGATCTTGGAGGGGGGTCGGGGCGGGGTTAAATGTCTATACATCACGCCACTTAGGTCGTTAAATCGGGATCTGTTAAGAAGGCTATACGCACTGGCTGATCTCCTCAATTTGTCTATAGCCGTAAGACATGGGGATACCCCAGAGGGCGAGAGGAGGCAGTTGGCCCGAAGGCCTCCAGACGTCTTGATAACAACGCCGGAGTCGCTCCAGATATTACTACTCCACAGGGGAGTTAGACGTGGTTTAAAAGAGGTGAGACACGTGGTGATAGACGAGATACACGAGCTTGTGGGGAGCAAGAGGGGCGTCCAGCTGTCTGTAGGGCTCGAGAGACTTGTGGAACTCGCCGGGGAGTTCCAAAGGGTGGGCCTCTCCGCCACAGTGGGGGCCCCCAGACTTGTGGCAGAATTTCTTGGTGGCAACAGGCCGGTAGAGGTGGTAGACGTCTCTGGAGAAAAAGATTTCCAGATAGAGGCGGTATTGCCGAGCCCCACCGACGAGGACTATATAGATGCAGAAAGATACGACGCCACGCCGGAGGCTGTAGCTAGGATAAAAAAAGTGGCGGAATGCATCTCGGCAAATAGAAAGACGTTGGTGTTTGTAAATACTAGAGACGGCGCGGAGTTTTTAGCCTCCAGGCTTAAACAGATGCTGGGCGACGTGGTTGAGGTACATCACTCCTCTCTCTCGAGAGAACATAGGATAGCAGTAGAGAGACGTCTTAAAGACGGGGAGCTTAAAGCGGTGGTGGCTACCTCCAGCCTTGAGCTGGGGATAGACATAGGGGATGTGGATTTAGTTATTCAATACGGCTCGCCACGGCAGGTAATGAGGCTTATCCAGAGGGTGGGGAGAAGTGGCCACAAACTCGGGCTTGTGTCTAGAGGGGTTGTGGTGTCTATAGACATGGAGGACTACCTAGAGTCCACAATAATAGCGGAGAGGGCAGTTGACAGACGTGTTGAAGAAGAGGTAGAGTACCACGAGAGCTCTCTGGATGTGCTCTTACATCAGGTAGTTGGGATCACATTAGAGGCGAGGTTGGACAGTAGGGAAATTGACGTGAATTACGTGGCGAGAATTGTCAAAAGGGCCCACCCATACAGGGGTTTAACCATAGAGGACTTAAAGCTAGTGCTGGATTTTGCGGAACGTCACGGGCTGCTAAAGGGGTTGAGGCCTAGGAGGGGCAGCATAAGATACTACTTTGAGAACGTATCCACCATCCCGGACGAGAAGAGCTATAAGACGGTAGATATCACTACAAACAAGACCGTGGGGGAGTTAGATCAGGAGTTTGTATATTCTCTCGAGCCGGGCGCTAAGATTATCCTCTCCGGCAGGGTGTGGGCCTTCTCTAGGGAGGAGGGAGACGTGGTGTATCTATACCCAGAATATGACACCACGGGTGCCCTACCCGCTTGGCTTGGAGAACAGATACCGGTACCATACGAAATCGCGCAGGAGGTGTGTAGAAAACGTGTGGAGTTTCTCCAAGGCGGCAAGTGGGAGGAGGAGATCCCCCCAGACCTGGTGCCAACCCCCGATAGGCTACATGTACACATAGTGGAGAACAAACATGTGGTAATACATAGCTGTCTTGGCTCTAAGGGAAATGAGACACTTGGGCTGTATCTATCTCACGCCCTTTCGGGCTATGTGGGGCCTGTAGGCTATAGGTCAGATGCCTATCGAGTCCTCCTGACTTTTAGAGAATACATCCCCCTCAGGTCCCTCTTTGAGGTTTTGGAGAGACCAGAAGACTTTATTTATAAGACGTTAAGAAACGCCGTTAAAAGCTCTAAGATGTTCCGATATCGATTTATACAAGTAGCCAAGAGGACAGGCATCATATCTAGAGATGCCGAAGAAATTCCACACAAACTTGTAGACATATATCTAGATGATCTCCCTGGCATTGAAACTATTAACGAGATTTTTGTAGAGAGATTAGATCTCAAATCCTTTTTCAGACTGTTGGCAAAGATAAAAAACAGAGAAATAGAGGTGGTGGTAAAGAGGCTGCCTAAAGCCACAGCCCTAGAGAGGCCCATATTAGAGGAGGCACTTAGGCTTGACTTCTCGTTTAGAGGTCTCTCTAGAGAGGCGGTAATAGATATGACTAGACGAAGGATATTAAACAAGATTGTGACACTTCTATGTCTAAACTGCGGCTGGCACCTTACAGCTAGAGCTGGCATGTTGTCAGAAGAGCCGTCATGTCAAAACTGCGGAAGGCGGGTACTAGCTGTAGTAAAAGGAGACGTCACCAAGGCGAAAAACGTGTTAAATAAGTTCAAGATCAGACAGAGGTTAACCCCAGAGGAGAGGAAGTTACTAGAAAACTTACAACAAAGCGCCGCCATAGTTTTGGAGCATGGCAAACTTGGGGTTGTGGCCCAGATGGCCCACGGCGTGGGCCCCAAAACGGCGGTGAGAATCTTAAATAGGGTGGTAAATAGTGGCGACTTATGGGCCGCGATTATGGAGGCAGAGAGGCAATATGCCTCTACGAGGGCGTTTTGGGATTAGGCCTCCCCCTTAGACTTTAGAAACTCCTCAAAGAGCCTTTTTGCCCTCTCGGCTAACGGCCCCACGCCCTCCACCCCAATTTCGCTTACACGTACCTTGTCGCCAATCATCACGACGTTTGTCTCCTCTATATACCGCACCATGCCGGGAAACATCTTTTCTACATATTTTGCAAATTCTCTTAAATCTATACGTTTTTCAATACTATCTATATGTATTATATATCTATACATTATAAATGTTCTAATATATTTTTCACCAGTTTTACTTACAGCGTTAGCCAGAACTATATTTAGCTGGCTGTCTACCGCGTGTAGAACGCCTCTATAAACCTCGCCGTTGGCCAACGTGACTTGTACCTCTCTCCCAATGAGGTTGTTAAGCTCAGCCACAAAACGCTTGCTTGATTCCGCAAGTGTTGAGGCCATGGCAGTAAGCCAACTCGAGATATAAAAGTTTTAGAGAAGGCCGATGTACACCTTCTCCCCCGTTCTGAAGGGCAGCTCTTTTTTTATATCTAGCTGCAAGCCGCCAATAGATATTCGCGTCACGCCGTCGCCCACATGGTAGACAATTCCCCACATGTAGGCTTTGTAGTTTTTGTAATTCTCTTCCCTTTCTTGAGACAAGACTAACTTAACTCTCTCGCCTTCTTTCAACAAGAGGCCCAGCCTATCTAGCGGTAGTTCTAATACTATCTCCACGTCGCCTCTAAAAGTTATCACGTTGGGTGAGTCGTCGCTTATTTGAGTTACCACAAGCCTAAACTCCATATGCCCCCCCAGGCGGCTGTATAAAAACATTAATTTTCACACATCTCTCAGTGTACCTCAAATTAAGTAAAGTATTAATTTTAAATTAGTAAAATTGCGTGGATTATGAACTGTCCATATTGTAAGTCAGACAGGATAGTGTTGATACATGGAGAGTACGTCTGTACAAGCTGCGGCACCGTAGTTGGCTACGAGATGGTAGCCCCCAGGACGACCTACGAGACGCCAATTAGGCGGGAAAAAAAGATAGCGCTCTTCCTCTCTAGAGAAACTAAAACATCAATAAGGCGGAAATATAGCGAATTAGTAAAACTATACATCGAGAAGACCTGTAGAGAAATTAAGAGAGAAGATATTACACAAGAGGCTTGCAAACTATTTACAGAACTAGACAAGAGGATATGGCAGGGCAAAAACCCAAGAGTGGTGGCAGCAGCATTAGTATATCTCGCCGCAGAGAGAAGACAGCTATACCTCCATAAGCAAAAAATTGCAAAAATATTAAATATAAGTAAATATACAATTAGAGATACAGTTTCTAAAATAAGAAAATATGTATAAAGTATTAAACAAGATATTAGAATGTATAGAGTGTAAGTATGGGTGCAGAGAAAAGGGGCTCTGCAATTTTAACGAATTTGAGCTCAAGACAGCCCTTGCGCTAGCTTCAAGAATTTTTAAAAGGACTATTGACGAAACTCTTGCGGTTAGATATGAGTTTTTTAAAAAAGTCAACAGCGACATGGCTCTAGAGGCCACGTTGGCCACTATAGGTCTAGAAGTACTGACGCCCTATGTTCAAAACCCCTCTGTAGAAGACCTCTTGTTAATTCCCGGACGCCCTATCTATATAACGAAAAGGGGGGTCAAGCAGAAGACTAAAACTCTGGCCGACATCTATCACCTCAATCAGCTACTCACGTTAGCCCATTTAAAACGTGTAGAGCTCACCACGGCGACGCCGTCATTTAGGTTTGGGATAAGACTAGGCCCCATGAGGTTGAGGATATCAATAGATATACCCCCCATAGTGCCACTGCCCCAAGCCTATATAAGGATCCACAGACGGAAGATAACTATACGCCAACTGTTAGACGACAGATTTATATCTCCAAACCAGCTCGCCGCGCTATATGGCGCAATTAAAGAAAAAAGACACATAATAGCCACGGGGCCTCCTGGCTCTGGAAAAACCACGTTGTTAGTGGCACTAGACGACTTAATTCCCCCACACATGCAGAGAGTATACATAGACGAAGCCGACGAGTTTGAAGAAGAGCCAGACAAAAACCAGATCAAGATAAGAAATGTCAACAAGACCAGAGAGATCTATGCCTCCTTAAATAGAAACATAGATGTGATCTTCATTGGGGAACTTCAATATGAGGAACACTTCCACGCCTTCAAGACCGCGGTGGAGATTGGCGTACAGACGCTGGCAACTATGCATTCTGCAGATATGGAAGACGCCATAAAGAGACTAGCAAAGTACGTCGAGTTAAAAAACGTAGCTATCATCCAGCTAGTAAAAGAGGGGGGCAGGAGAAATGTGGCAGAGATTTATGTTAAGTGACTACATCCTATATAAAATACAGACACTACAAGAAAGGACATACAACAAATTGGTGTTAATACTGGCATCTACATCTATGGCTGGCGTCATGGCCAGCGGCTTGGCGCTAATCTTTGTCCCCCCTCTAAAATACGTCGCGCTGACAATCATAATAGCTGGAATAGTTATAGCCAGAAAAACTCTACAAAAGACAGAACTAAAGATCAGAAAGCTACTTGCGGCACCAGAAAGAGAGATAGAAGTGTCAAAATACCTAGCCGCCATGAAAGAACTCTACATCCCAGACTACCTAACCCCCCTATCCACAAGCCCCAAAATAGAAGACCCGTTAGTCAGAAGTGAAAAAAAGCCACTGGAAGCCTCTAGACATTTATTGAAGACTAGAGTTATGACGTTAAAGACCAGGGCTAAGATTGTCACCACGGCCTCCATTATGGCTGTAGTGATGCCACATCTATTGATAGAAAAAGACCTGTTTTTAGCTCTGGTCGGAATAATTTTGGTACTTAAAAAAATTTAGTCAAATTCCTCCTTTTTCTCCTCCTTTTTCTCCTCTTTTTCAAGCTTTGAGGCCGCGATAATTTCGTCAATACGTAATATCATGGAGGCTGCCTCCACGGCGACCTTCAGGGCGTTTAGCTTTACTGTTAGAGGCTCTATCAGGCCGGTGGCATACATGTCTACCACCTTTCCTTGATACACATCAAGGCCGTGCTTCCAGCCGTCTGTCTGCTCATGTTTGTGGGTAAGTTCTGTCAATATGTCGATGGGGTCAAGCCCGGCGTTTTCCGCTAGCGCCTTGGGTATCGCCTCGAGAGCTCTGGCAAAGGCCTCTACGGCATATTGCTCCCTCCCCCCCACCTTTGTGGCAAAGCCCCTAACCGCCTTGGTGGCCTCTATCTCCGCCGCGCCGCCTGCCGGCAAGACATATGGCTCTTCCACCACGTCGGCTACTACTGAAAGCGCGTCGTCGAGATTGCGCTCAGCCTCGTCGACTAGTCTCTCAAATCCGCCACGGACTAATATAGAGACAGCTCTCGGGTTTTTACACTGTTCTACAAATACCATCTTCTCGTCACCCACCCGACGTTCTTCAACCAAGCCGGCGAAGCCCAGGTCTGCCTCCGTTAAGTCCTCAATGTTTGTTACAAGCCTAGCCCCAGCGGCTCTCACCAGTTTTTCTATGTCGCTTCTCTTCACACGGCGGACTGCCAAAATCCCGGCCTTGGCTAGGTAATATTGGGCAATGTCGTCAATGCCCTTTGTGGTGAACAACGCCGTGACTCCTAGCGACTTGAGTTTATCCACGTAGTTCTTCAATATACGTTCCTCCTCCTCTAGGAAGGCCCGCATCTGTGTGGGGTCGTTAATTCTGATCTCTGCATCTATCTCCGGCTTCTCTACCTCAAGCGGCGCGTCTAGTAGGGCAATCTTGGCGTTTACCACCCGTTTTGGCATCGCGGCGTGTACCACCTCCTTGTCTATAACAATGCCGTAAACTAGCTGTGTGTCTAACAACGAGCCGCCGTGTTTTTTCACAATTTGAATATTGTCAAGATCTACATACCACCTGCCATTTCGTTCTTCAGCTACTTGTAACACCGCCTTTATCGCCAGGTCGGCAAAATACTCCTTTACTGTCTCAGAAATCTTGCCGCCCATTGCAGTCATGGCGATTTTTCTTAACACGTCTGTGTCAGAACGGCTGACAGGTACGGCCACTTTTCTTAGATGTTCGATAGCCACATCGAGAGCTTTCTTATATCCAGATACTATCACTGTGGGATGTATGTTTTTCTCTAGCAGCTTCTCCGCCTCTTCTAACAACGCCCCGGCGAGCACCACCGCGGTAGTAGTGCCGTCGCCGGCTTCCTCCTCTTGAGATTTTGAGATCTCTACAAGCAGCTTCGCGATGGGGTGTTGTACGTCCATTTCGTCTAGTATCGTGGCGCCGTCGTTAGTAATCGTTATGTCGCCAAGAGAGTCGATAAGCATTTTGTCCATACCCTTGGGCCCTAAGGTGGTTCTCATTACTTCTGCTATCGCCCTGGCGATCATTATGTTTAGCCTTAACGCCTCTTTGCCAAAAGCCCTCTGGGTCCCCTCTTTTAGCACAAGTACCGGCACGCCGCCTATCTGTGTCAACATCGCCTGACTCATGGATTTGACAAAATTCGTGTATATAAAAACTTTTCTTAGGCTAATTCTAACGGCCTGGCGAGAGGCACAACCCCGTCTTCAGACACGTAGACAGTGTCCTCAAACTGCGCGATAAACCCCCCACCTCTCTCTAACAACACGTTATAGCCATAGAGAACTCCCCCCCTTAAGGCGAGGGCAATTGTGTCATCGCCTATTTGTGGAAACCACCGGGGAGAAAAGGGGAGGGGGCCTGTCTCCGACTTTATCAAATCTATGAGATGCTGCATGGCTTTATGCCGACTTTTGGCAAGCCTATATATGGTGACGTCCCGGCCATCAATTACATAACCCCCTCCGTTGGTAACAAAAGGCTCCACGGCATATACATCCCCTGGAGATAACACCTGCGATGCCGACCTGTCTGGATAGTTGGGAATCACGTGGCCTGCATGTAAGACATACCGCTCGATCTTATGTCCCGTCAAGTTGTAGACAGGGTTAAAGCCGTAGTTTTTCACAGTGGCCTCAATTACGCCGCCAATTTGCCACCCCCTCACCCCCGGCCTTGCGGTATTTATCGCAGCCTCTAACGCCGACCTGGCGGCCTTTGTTAAATTGCCGAATAGAGACCCCAACGCCTTGGTAACGGCTGCGTCTACAATATACCCATCTTTATGTGCCCCAACATCTATTTTAACCACGCCGCTTTTCGGAATTACTAGAATATCTCCACGTTTTGCCGTATAGTGTGCAGCCACATCGTTTATGCCTATATTTACCGGAAAGGCTGGCTTCATGTCATTAGCGCGGATAAAAGACTCTACTTTCTCACATATCTCCAATAGGGGCCTACCTGGCTCTACTAGATCTACGGCATATTTTAACGCCTTGTGTACCACATCGCCCACTTGACGTAAGACCTCCAACACGGCCCCACTATGTGACGGGTTTAAATCTTAAAGTAAAGAATTTTAATGTATCTTAAAAGACCTCATATGGGTGCTCTAACTATCGTCGCGAAATACATGATAGTTGCCCAAATTGAGGTAAACGGAAGTGTAGATAAGTCAGATATCATCGGGGCTTTATTTTCGCAGACAGAAGGGCTTCTAGGCAAAGATATGGACTTGAGAGAACTACAGATGATGGGGCGGATTGGGAGAATAGAGGTAGAAATTACAGAACGAAATGGGAAAACTAAGGCAAAGATATACATTCCCAGCAACCTAGACAGATATGAAACCGCGTTGGTGGCGGCCCTTATTGAAGGCATAGAGAGAGTTGGGCCTTACCTGGCTTCAATAAGGGTACTAGATATTAAAGACTTAAGAGAAGAAAAAAGAAGGAAAATTATAGAAAAGGCAAAAGAACTTGTTAAACTCATTGAAGAAGAGGTTTTACCAGATACAAAGGAGATTATAGAAAAATTGAAAGAGGATGTAGCAAAAGCAGAGATTGTGGAATATGGCGTAGACAAACTTCCCGCAGGCCCGGATGTAGACAAGTCGGACTCGGTAATTGTGGTTGAGGGTAGGGCAGATGTTGTAAACCTAGTTAAACACGGGTATAGAAATGTTATAGCTATCGAGGGCATAAGTAAGGGGGTGCCCCAGACAATAATAGATTTAAGTAAAAAGAAGTCAATTGTCGTATTTATAGATGGCGATAAGGGCGGCGAGTTGGTACTAAAAGAACTCCTCAAGGTAGCCCATGTAGACTATATAGCCAGAGCGCCGCCTGGAAAAGAGGTAGAACAGCTGACCGCCAAAGAGATCGCAAAGGCGTTAAGAAACAAGGTAACTCTAGAAGAGTGGCTTACACAACAAAAAACAGAAAGACAAGAGACGCCCCCTCCACAGCCCGCCACAGAGCAGCCCCCATCTCTACAACTTCCTTTCGACATAGCCAAAAAAATTAACGAGATGTTAGGCACGCTAGAGGCAGAGCTTTATGACGCCAACTGGAATCTAGCGAAAAAGGTTGCGGTTAGAGAACTTCCAGACGTCTTGTCAAGCGCCGAGGATTCCATTTACGCAATCATAATGGATGGAATAACTACACAGAGAATTGTAGATCTAGCCGCCAAGAGGGGAGTCAAGCTGATAATCACGGCGAGAGTAGGGCCTTTGACAAAAGTCCCAGAAGATATGAGGATTATACCCTTTGAGAAACTTAAATAAAGTCTAGAAGAGATTTTTCGCCACTTTTGCCCCTCAGGTCCCCCTCTCTCACGCCAATGACTCCAGCTATTCTCAACGCAGCCGGTATAATCTGCCGGTCGATATAGTACCCCACATCTACCTTCTTGACGTCATCTAGCAGTATATAGGGCGTCGCGTTTTTAGACACCTTTTCTCCCCCCTTGATAATCACATAGCCAATAGTGGCGCCTTTCCCCACTCTGTACCCCATTTTTTTCAGAAGTAACGCCGCGTGGACATGAGGCGGATAGGCCTTATATTCGCCAAGCTCTTTTTCAAGAGTTTTCCAAATAATAATCTCGTCTAGACTAAATTTATAATTTTTAAGTCTTTCAATTTCCTGCCTTATGTAGCTAACCACATTTTGTCTAGCCTCTATAACATCTCTCGAATGTAGAATTCGCTCTATGACTTTTAACTGCACCTCTTTCGCCAGCTCACACCAGTCTCCCCTCACCACCTCAAAACCCACGATGTCAATCCTCCCATCTCTCAAAAGACCTGCATACCTCTTCTTGGCTTCGGTAAATAACAGCCGCCTGTAGTCTTTCTCCACTTTTATCTCAATGCCGTATTTCTCCTCTACATATCTCACCAGTTCTTCCAACCCGCCGCCCTTTTTTACAAACAGGCTGTCAGTATCCCCGTAGACCACCGTAATGCCGAGACCCCTGGCCTTCTCAATGACGTCCCTCATGATGGCTCTGCCAAAAGCTGTGACAGATTCAGCCACCTCTTTTTTATACCAACGGGCCCCCACCCACCCCATGTAGCCATACATGGCGTTAGCCATCACCTTTAGCGCCTTCTGCCTCTCGTCTAGTATTTTAAACTGTGGAGAGTCCGGCGGGTATTTCCTAGCCTCCTCTCTAACGGCCCTTCTAAGCTCTATGAGGCTTTTTAAAACTTGTGGCGTAAATCCCGGCGGGCTTTTTCTAAACCTATGTCCCACCTCAGGGACCGTGTGGACCCCCTCTGGGGGGTCACCCTCCTGCGGCTCTAGATAGGTGTCAGGAGAGAGGTTATATCTAATCATGATGTTGGGATACATGGAGGAAAAGTCTAACACCAGGATGTCAGCATATAGACCCGGCCTTGGCTCTAACACTATTGCTCCCCTATATGGCTCGTACTCCCGCTCCTCTCTATTTGGCGCCACTTCACCCATCTTGTAGGCATATCTGAGTAACATCCACTCCACTCTATTCCCAACGCTCGCCGCCGCCACTTGGTCAAGTGGCAGGCCTGAAATGGAAGAGAGCTGTATTAAGAATGGCAGTAGTTTTTCTCCAAGGCCGTAAGTAGACCTAACGTCGTCTAGTACATACCGCCTTAAAAGCTCTCTCTTGCCCGTGTCGTTCCAGTACTCATAGATCTTGTGGCCGGGAATTAACACCCTCTCTTCTCTCCTCATAACTCCAAAATATTCTGCCACCCTGTCTAGAGTCTTTATCTTAATTTCAGAAAACTCGTCTACTATGTTGTAAAGATCCACATTTGCCCTCCCCACTACAGACCAATGGCCGTAAACACTTGGCTGCGGCGAGCCGCCAAATCTATCCACCCTAAGCGGGATGCCTAGAGTCCTAGCTCTTTCTGACAGATAGGGCCAGTCAAAGCCGTTGGAATTATAGCCTATAATTACGTCTGGGTCATACTCCCTGGCGAAATTTATAAAAGACTTGACGACGGCCCTGTCGTCTCTGCCAGAAGCCTCAAAAACCTCTTCCCTCCCCCCGGAGGTCTTGACCGCGGTCATTACCACGGGATCTCTCGACGGGTCGGGACTACCCCTCTCGTTATATACCTCTATATCAAACGCCATTACTCTCAGCTGGGGGGGAAATCCCTCCTCAGCTCCAAGCCACTGTTTTACATGATATGCCGCCATGGAGGCCACCTTGCCGCCATCCTCTATCTCTACTACATTCCAGGCGCAGGGAGTTACCCCCATGTCTATCATATACCGCATGTAGTACCTAATGTCTGCTTCATACACGCCTCTCGTCCCGGGGGGAACCGCCTCTCTAAGCTTCCGCACGTCTTCAGGTATTTTAGCCACTACTTTCCACAACCTCTTAGGCCGCCCCATGTATCTCCTCTCTATTTGATATACGTCCTCCAGCGGCGCCACTTTAAGTAAGTGCGACTTGAGGTATTCCCCGTCGCAATTTAGACAGTCGACATAGAAATAGGGCCTAAACTTTCTATCTACAAGAACTACCCTCTCTCCCCCAGCTGTAATCCCCACAGTTCTGACCTCGGCGACGCCGCCTGTCACAACATAGGTGATATCTAGAGGCCAAAACTTAATTTCCACAAATAAATTTTAAATAAAAAAATTGAAACGTGAGGAAATGCCTCGAGACGTTGCCCAGAAGGAAAGACACGGCGCATAGCTACATAATTGAGTGGCTTCTACAGAAAATATGAAGCTCTATGCCGCCTCGGCGGTCTTAACCGCCACATACACTATAGCCTACACGTTACAATACGCCACAGATATCTACTCTCTAGCTCGGAACGGCATAATCGGCGCCGTGTTTTCACTAGCACTCATGTTATCCCTCATACCTCTGGCGGGACCTCTGGCGTACAACGCCGTGTTTCACATTCTCGCAAACCTCCTCAGTCCGCCTATAGACACAACCCTCCTCGCCTACGTGTTATCTATAGCCTCATGGGCGTTAAACATAACTTTCACCACTGCCCTCATACTATACATGTTACAGATAAGGAGGGCGGCGGCCAGGAGGGTAATCAAGAGGCTGTTGTTTTAAGCCCCGGCCGGGATTCGAACCCGGGACCTCCCGCTCTCTCGGCTTCCATACAAGGCCTACGCGGGGCTGTGCCCCAGGGCGCTCCGACCGGGCTGAGCTACCGGGGCTTTGTAAAGGTTTATTTATTATTTAAAAATTTTAGGCCCTCTCCTCTCTGACATACGGTCTGGCGAGCCATTTAGGCGCAGCTGCCCTCACGCCGGCTCTCTTCACGAGCAGCTGTATGGCGGCAAGTAGAACTATGGGCACTAGATAAGGCACTGTGTTCAACAGGTGGGGCGACAGGGCCAGAAATCCCTGCAGGATGTAAGACAGCGTGATGAATGTAGAGGGTATGAGAGACGCCCCTATGGCCAACAGGGGGGACCAAAGTGAGATCATGGCCGTGATAACTGCCAAAAAGCCCCATCCCATTGGGAGCAACTCGCTCCAACTGCCGTAATACGCCAAGATGACGTAAGCCCCGGCAGAAGAGGCCAACAAGCCCTCTAAAACCCCGGCGATCTTTCTGACGTTGTACACATCTACCCCCATTAGGTCTAGCGACTGGGGGTCATCTCCAGACGCCCTTATGGCTATCCCCAGCCTGGTCTTAAAGAAGAAATAGACCGAGATGGCTATGGCTACTGTAATTACAAACTCTAGCCCATATGCGGTCAGCTTCCCTATAGGCTGCCCCACCTTACCCTGGGCGATCTGAGACCCCAGCCCATATCCGATCATGGTGAAGGCAAACCCCAAGAGGATTTGATTTAAGGCGAGCTCGTTAGCCAACAGGTAGTAAATAAGGTTGTAAATAGTGCCAACTGTCACTGCCACTAGAAAACCCCATGGGGGGCCCACCGCTGCCGCCACGGCGGCTGATAGATACACAACGCCCTCAAGACCTAGGTTCAACACGCCGGCCCTCTGGCCGATTATTGCGCCTAAAGTTCCCAACAATATGGGGGTAGCCCCCCTCAAGGCCTCTAACGTAATTGCGTATGTCTCTAACGCCATACTACCCTATACCTGTAGAACATATAGCCAGTGAGTCCCCACGCCATGGCGGTGCCCACCAACGCGTTTGCCACCAAGGCGGGGAGGCCAAACACCTTTAGGTTTATAGCCACCTCATATAGCCAAGCTATATAGAGAGAAGACGCCAAGACGCCCAGGGGGTTAAGCCCCCCCAGCCACGACGCGGCAATTCCGTAAAACCCAAAGCCTGTACTCACCTGTTGTATCATCATGTATCTCCCCGCCTCTCTACTCATGATCTCCAGAGCCCCACCTACTCCAGAAAGGGCGCCGCTTATCGTAAGAGCCAAGAGGATGTAAGCTCCAGGCCGCTTGCCCGAATATCTCACCACCCCCTCGCTGGAGGATAACAGCCGTAAATATAGCCCAGCCCTAGTTCTATACAGGAGGATAACCCCCATCGCGATAAAAGCCAAAACTAGAAATGCGACATGGAGATCGACGGCGGGCGCCTCTATTGAGACTATAAAGCCCTTTTTCGTGAGATCTCTAAGAGGCCCCTCTACGAAATAACGCGCTACATAAATGGCGACAAATATAGTGAGAAAGGTGGATACAGCCTCGTTTACTCCAGCCCCCACTCTCAACAAGGCTGGCGCCAGAACCCAACCTGCCGCCGCCAATAACGCCAGAGCCAAGGCCTCGAGGGCGTTTTGAGAAGTCAGAGCGGCCAACGCGCCTACGATCGCCTGCCCCTCCTGACCTATATTCCACAGCCCGGAGCGGTAAGAGACGACGCTGGCAAGACTTATCACTCCAATTACGACGAAAACTCTTAGGTAGGCGTAGGGGCTAATTGTGGTTAAGGCCCTAAGAGTCTTCTCTAGACTCCACGTGGCTAGAAACACGATGACAAAAACTGTGGCTAGTGAGCCCAGTGCCGCAATTACATAACAGAGGGGACAGGGGGTGGCCCTCTGTACTAACCTCATGTGGTCATAGCCTCAGCTATTTTCCCCACCTCATATGGGGGGCTGAAGGAGGCGATGACACGTCCTCGCGACATCACGTATATTCTATCTGCCTTCTCCACAGCCTCCTCGAGATCTTCTATACTTATAATCGCGGCGCCAGCCACCACGCCTTTCACAAGGCTATAAAACCTCTCTGTGGTCTCAACGTCAAGTCCGCGGGTGGGGTAAGACGCCACTAATACATATGGCGTATGTAACAAAAGCTCTCTCGCCAAGATGAGTTTTTGCTGGTTTCCGCCAGACAGAGCCGCCACCCTTGTGTAGACATCTGGTATATCTATATCTAACGTCCTTTTTGCCTCCTCTAGTTTTTCCCTACAGCCCTTTATACACCTTATCCTAAAGTTATCTAAGACGCTTAACTCTCTCGCCAAAGCCCTCTGGCGTTCTTCTGGGAGGTATATAACGCCACGTTTGAGAAACTCTCCATACGGCCTGCCGGCCATCTCGACCCCATTTACGTAGATCCTCCCCCCCTGCGGCTTCTTGAAGCCAGAAAGCAGCTCCATAAGCTCCTCCTGGCCGTTGCCAGCTACGCCGACCACCGCCGCCATCTCCCCCCTTCTCAACTCCAGCGAGACGTCTTTGACCTTATCTCCGCGTAAACCCTCGGCGCGGTATATGACCTCGCCTGCAGGGCTCTCCCTCTTTTCGTATCTCTGCACAAAGCCTAGAAACATGGCCTCGAGTAACTTCTTCTCGTCAAATGGCCTCGAGAACTCCCCCACCTTTATCCCCCTTCTGAGCACAGTAATTCTGTCAGCCACCTCCACGGCCTCTCTCACCTTATGCGTCACAAAGACCACAGCTTTGCCCATCTCTGCGAGCTTACGTAAAATCGAGAGAAAACTCTTGACCTCTCTCGGGCTAAGTAGAGATGTGGGCTCGTCTGTCAGCAAGACCTCGCTCTCTCTAGCCAACGCCTTTAGGATCTCCACCCTCTGTCTCTCCCCCACAGTGAGCTCGGACACATGTCTCTCCAGGGGGATATCCACCCCGAGCGTCTCGCCAAATTTTAAAACGCTGCCTATATTGACGCCAGCCAGCTTGAGGTTTTCCCCCACGGTAAGCGTGTCAATTAACGCAAAGTGTTGTGAAATTAGGGCTATGCCCAAGCTCGAGGCGTGACGCGGCGATTTTATTACTGTCTTAACGCCGTTGACAAAGATCTCGCCTCTATCTGGCAGATAGACGCCGTAGAGTATTGAAATAAGTGTGGACTTCCCGGCGCCGTTTTCTCCCAACAGGCCGTGTATCTCCCCTGGCCGTACGTCAAAATCTACGCCGTCTAGAGCCACAACTCCTGGAAAAACTTTCCTTACCCCCCGGGCCTCTATATACATGGAAAAAAACTCGTTATGGCCGCCGGCTATATCCCTCTACGTACCACGTCATGTCATATAGCTCGTCTTTACTTAACCGCATCCTTTCTGTCACCCTCACGTTGCCATCCATATCTCTTATAGGTCCGGTAAACGGGTCCCACACGCCCTCTATGACCTCCCTCCTCCTTCTCTCCACATATTCCCTCACCTCCCCCGGAATAGCTGGACTCAGTGGGAGAATTATGTCGGCTGGGTTTTGCGTGTGGTCGTAGTTCACATAGGCGTTTTTCATACTCCACCAATAGTCACGCGGCCTTTCTGGAGGCCACTCAGACCACACCTCCACCTCTCCAGATATCCAAGCCAGATACGCCCTAATGGTCATCTCCACATAGAGGGGGCCCCAGTTGACTATCTGGCCGGTTAAATGTGCGGCGGGCCCATATTGCCTCATGTCTGAATAGTGTGAAAACGACCAAACCGCCCTCCCCCTCTTTTGGTAGTCCTCAGCTACTTGCAACACGGCGGGGCTGTCTTCAGTGAAGGCCAAGACGTCGACGCCGGCTTCCACAAGGGCTGTGGCGGCCCTTCTGGCGCCCTCTGGGTTATACCAACTGCCTAGCTCTATTACGTCCATTGTGGCTCTTGGGTTTCTCTCTCTGGCGCCAATCAGGAAGGCGTTCATGTGTCTAATAACTTCCGGAATTGTGAAAGCCGCCACGTAGCCCAACTTGTTGGTTTTAGTCATCGCGCCGGCAGCCAGCCCGTTGAGGTAATAAGCCTCGTATAGATCTATGAAATACTCGGCAAAGTTTTTTAACTCCCCCCATTCCTTCAAACTGGCGAAATATCCAGAACAATGGGCAAAGAAGACATCTGGATGTCTTCTAGCTGCCTCCTTGGTGGCGTCCATAAAGCCGTAAGAAGTGGTATACACCAGATTTGCGCCCTCGTCTATAGCTCTCCTTATATATGTCGCAACCTCTGCCTCAGGCACGCTCTCTATATATCTAGTCTCCACAACACACCACCTTGGGCTTGGGCACAAGGCCTTCTCTAGATACCTCCTCCCCCTGTCGTGACCGTAAGTCCAGCCGTAGTCCCCCACAGGCCCCACGTAGATGAAATAAGCCCTCATTCTGGGGAGGCCCGTAGGTGTGGTGGTGGCAGTGGGAGTTGCCGTTTTTTCTACGGCACGTTGGAGAGACTGTAGCGCGAGGTAGGTGGCTCCAGACCCAACTACGGCGCCGGCGGCAAAAGAGGCAACTGCCTTAAGCCAATCCCTCCTGCTCGCCATGTGTTAAATGTTTAAAACTATAATTTAAGTCTTATCCTTTGGAGATCTCTGTTTTAAACAAACTATTAAAAGTCAGCTACCCTAGGATCTGTCACCTATCCCCCGGGCATGATCCTCATCACGGCCCATGTGGCTTCTCCACTTAAAAACTCTCCCTGGGGATGGGATACGCCCTGAGCCCCCTCTTTCTGAGATGCCTGGCTAACTTCTCCGAATATCCATATACAGTATATATAAGCCTCGGCGACGTGTTTACCGCAAAATCCACCAGGTTTGGAAAATCGCTGTGGTCGCTTAGGGGGATCCCATATATCCCCCCCTCTAACGCCCGCCTCCTTAGAAAAATGTCTGCATACCAGCCGCTGACCTCAACCTTCACGTAGCCCCTAGGCGCCTCTTTGGCGCTTGGCACAATAACCACGTCCTTGTTGTCGCCTGTAGAGATCCCCAGAGCCATGTTGTATCTAGCCACAGACTTGTGTGCCCCGGCAAGCCTGCCGAGAAGCTTTGAGACCTCCTGCGCCTTCCCTAGCGGATACGCCACAATGGCCACCCCCTGGTTTTTCACGTTGCGCTCCACCACGTCTATTAGCTCGTCGTAAACCTCAGCCCTGTTGGGAAAGACGTAAGTAGGGTCCCCGTAGGTGGCCTCCATGACGAGGATATCCGGCCTCGCCACTGGCTCAGCCGCATCTGTGAGAATCGAGCCTATGGTGTTAAAGTCGCCAGTAAACAACACCTGCACGCCGTCTATCTCCACAAAATACATAACACTCCCAAGTATATGCCCGGCGTCAAACGCCGCTATTTGTACATCCCCCAGCTCAATCACGCCCCCCGGCGTTATGGCTATACGCCTGGGGGGGAGGCCGCCGTATTTAACAGAAATGGCGGAAAAAGTCTCTCTAGTGGCCACCACGAGGTGTCTTAACACGTGTCTAGACACGTGGTCGCTATGGCCGTGGGTAATCAAGACGAAATCTACGCCGTCTACAGGCCCCGTCGGGTCTACCACAAACCTGACCTTCCGGCCCCTTACATAAATACCACGATTATAGAAGATATTCACCGCCAGATGTAGTTCCCGGCTATTTATAGATACGCCTCTATTCGCCGCCGCCCCCCTCTGCCGCCCGCCCACATCGCATTGGCGGCAAGCCCCCGTTG
The DNA here is from genome assembly GCA_046293555.1 of Pyrobaculum sp. Classification (GTDB taxonomy): domain Archaea; phylum Thermoproteota; class Thermoprotei; order Thermoproteales; family Thermoproteaceae; genus Pyrobaculum. The sequence continues at coordinate 97,491 of JBKBOT010000002.1, forward strand.
GAAGTACGGACTATTTTTTAAGCCATGTGTAAACTACGCCGTGATGACCTGTCCCTTGGCGGATGTCATGAGGAGATACGCCACAGGCTGAGTTACCTTAGAGAAAAAGCCCTAACGCCCAGCTTCCTAAGACTTTCGGCAACATCAAGGCTAAGCCCCCCGCTGTAGCAATAAAAGACATATGTCTTATCTCGCCCGTATTTATCCACAAGCTCTAATATCTTGTCTAGCTCCGCCCTTATTGCGCCGGGGAGATGCCACTTTGTGTAAGACTCCACATCTCTGAGATCCACCACGACGGCGCCTGGCGGCGGCTCTGTTACCTCTAGGTCTGGGGGAGGCGTGAGAGATTCGATCACCTCCGGCAGCTCTTTCTTCCTTATAATTCTTGCGGAGACAGCTGCCTCTTTAACCGCGTCGTAAACGGCTAGATCAATCTCCTCTATCTCCTCCCTGCTGGCCCACTTACGGGGCTTTCTGCTAAATATCGCGCAGTACTCCTGCACTCTTGTAGATTGGGGGTAGGTGCCAATTTTTTGCGCCAACTTTACGATCTCCTCTTTGTCCATACCGATTAGGGGCCGCAATATGGGCATCTCTATCCCTCTCTCAGTCGCCGCTAGGGACTGTAGGGTTTGTGAAGACACCTGTCCGAGGGACTCCCCTGTGGCTAACGCCTCCGCCTTGACTAGAGAGGCCACCTCTACGCCCATTAGATATAACGCCCTCTTGAAGGCTATATTCCATAACTCCTCTCTTACCCCCCTCCGTATGGATTTAACCACCGGGCTGCAGTCTGTATATACCACCCTGGCGTTATAGCCATAGGACCAAGATAAAAGAGCTTGAATAACCTCCAGCGCCGCCCTCGCCGTGAGGGTGCCGCCCAGGTTACAATAAAAGATGTCGACATGTGCCCCCCTTCTCATCAAGAGCCATGCCGCCACGGGCGAGTCTATACCCCCAGAGACTAACGCCAACACCTTCCCCTCAGACCCCAGGGGGAGGCCGCCCGGCCCCTCTACAACCTCCCTGTAGAGAAAGGCCCTCTCTCCCCTCACCTCTACATACAGCTCTACCTCTGGCCCCTCTAGATCCACCACGCCGCCTCGTTCCACGAGGGCTGATCCCACCACTGCGGCCACATCTCTGGAGGTGAAGGCGTGAGCCCCCACCCTGCGTACCCTCACGGCAAATTTCCTCCCCCTCACCGCCTCCCCCCATAGCGCCACCGCGGCGTTTGCTATATCTGTCAGCTCTCTAAATGTAATCACGTGGGCTGGGCTTACAGCCCGCACTCCAAACACCCTGGCGAGACTCTCTTTTAGACACCCCACGTCGCCTCTTACGTAAAGCCTCCCCGGCTCCCTCTCGAAGCTGGCCTCTCCACATCTCTCAGCCGCCTCCCCGGCTGCTCTAAGTAACAGCCTCTCCATTTCCGACCTGGTGTATCCACGTTTTACCGTCAGCTCCCCCAACCTGACGAGTAGGACCTCCTGCACTTAGATATATCCGTAATCCTTAAAAAGCCTGTCCATGGCGCAGTACTCTCTAAAAGTCCTGTAGGCGCTATAGGCCACCTGCCAGTAGCTGCCGTCAAGATAGGCCCCTATGGCTTTTATCACCTTGTCTCTAAACTCCCTATACTCCCGGCTGTCTACCTCCACGTCGTCTAGCGGCATTAGTTTTTCCCTATCTTCTCCAAAAAGCCACCCGTTTGCGCCATCTCTCACCACCTCCACCACGGCGCCGTCTCTAGACGCCACAGAGGGCACGCCGTTTATCCCAGCCTTCATGAAAGAAGTGCCAGAGGCCTCCCAGCCGCTAAAAGGCGTGAAAAGCCATATGTCGGAAGCCCAGATGATATTCCTCATGGCGTTTATATCCAGCTGGGGGAAGTAATACACGTTGTCCATAGAGCTGGCCAACTGTCTAAACATCTCCATGACCTCTACCCCATAGCTATCTTCCGGATGTGCGCGGCCGCCCAGTATGTACACTACGCCTCTATTGACGTCTTGAGCCAACTGGAGCGCAAAATGTGGTCTTTTATATCGCGTAATTCTACGGGCCCAGGAGATCACCACCTTGTCTCTCGCCTCTACCCCCAAGGCCTCTAGGGCCTCTTTTTTCACCTCGGCTCTCGCCTTACGTAACTCCTCCGGGCTGCTAACTGCCGCAAGTCTTGGATGTCCCCACCTAGATACCTCCACGGCGTTTGTTATCGGCTTGAGCTTATGGCAATGATGTGGAAAGGTGTTGCAAGCTATTCCCCCCATTTTTTTAGATACCACAACTCCCTCTTCAGCCATGGCTAGTCCTAATTCAGTCAAGACGACGGGGTCTATAGCCAGATCGTAGCCCCACTCCTCTTTGAAAAACCTCTTCGAGAAGGCGGGGTGGCCCCACGGCGCTGGGGTGTGAATTATCAGCCTGGCCCTGGGGTGCCGCCTGAAGAAGAGCGTAAATACGGTATAGGCCTCTTGTAGCTCCAGGCGGCTTACCCCATCCCACCCCACATATCTGTCCACATATTCCACAGCCGCCCTAGCTAAGATTACGTACTTGTAGAACTTCTCCCACTCTGTGTCTTCAAGATAAAGCCTTCTGGTGGCCTTTACGGCCCACTCGGGGCCCTCCACCTTTATAAAGACGGCAGTGGCCGTGTTGACGACATAGGTGTAGTAAGAAACCTCTACCCTCTCGCCTCTTACAGATATCTCGGCGGACCCCACATGTCTGAGCCCCTCTAGCGAGTTCCCCTCAACTATTGGCACCAACTTGCCGTTTTCCTCCCTATAGGCCACATAGCCCTCTGGGTAGTATAGCGTTATGGCCACATAGGGCACCCCCAGTCTAGCCGCGGCGTAGAACTTATCTCCTTCTAACACCCCGAGACCTCCGGCGAAGTTCTTGACTATTTCAAGCCCCAGCTCTGGGGTAATTGAGATTATCACGCCCCCTCTACTACCGGAATGACGTAATCTAGCCCCAGCCCTCTCAACGTCTCCCTTGTGGGCACCCCCTCTCTATCCCACCCCCTGATCTCGTAGTAATAATCTAACAGCTTGTTATAACTGTCGTAATCCAGCCGGGCCCCCCTTAGGGGCCCCTTGGTTAGAGGCTGTTTAAACCACTTGACAGGCGGCATGTCTAAACTACGGCTCCACCCGCCGTATTCTCTAACCCAGAAGGCCCTAATTAACGCGTAGATGCGGTCACCCACCTCGTTGAAATACTCAGGCGTGGCGTCTATGCCAGTTGCAGCCTTGAACAGCCTGGAGTACCAGTCTAGCGACATGCCTACCTCTACCCACGGGAAGCGACATCCCACAAAAGTTTCAAACCAGCCGCCTCTAATACGTTGTAGCTCCACCACCTTAGCCGCCTTTTCTCTAGTGTAGCCAAAACGATCTGTCTTCACCTCCCACGCGATAACCCACGCGTCTTTGTGATGAGCCCCAATAGGCGAGGTGGCGTAGGCCAGGGCCATAGCTGGCGCCGCGTGGCAGTCATACGCGCTAACCTCAAGCCCCTTGACGTGTACTGCGAATTCCTCCCCATTTATTCTCTCCGCAAGCCTCTTGACGCCATCTGCCAAAAGTCCGCCGGCCCCCCTTCTGTAGGCAATGTCGTAAGCCAACAGTCTGGCTGTCTCGTAGTCACCCCACTCCACCTCAAACCCCAGCTTGTGGCCAAGCCCCCTCTCAGAGGCCTCCATGACGTACCCCAAGACGTTGCCCAGAGAGATGGTGTCCATACCCATTAGGTCGGCTATGCGGTTTAACTCCCCCACTTTAGACAAATCGCCTATACCCAGGTTGGAGCCCAACATGGCTAAGTTCTCGTAGTCCACCTCCACAAGCCCCCCCTCGGCCGGCACCCAGTGGCCACAAGCCATAAAACAGAGGGGACAGCTCTTGAGGTCTGTCTCAAATCTCTCCACCATATTTCCGCCAATTTTATGAAACTCCTCAAATTGCCCCTCGGAGAAGTTGTAGGCAGGCAACACGCCGGCCTCTTGCGCCCACTCCACAGTGGCGTTTGTGCCCTGGCGCATCCAAAAGCCGTAGCTCTGGCTAGAAGACCCCTCCTTAACCGCCTCCACCGCCAGCCTCTGGTATGTAGACCTATCGGCCATGGGGACCTCCCCCCTGCCCTTTATGACTACAGCCTTGAGTTTTTTAGACCCCATCACCGCCCCCATGCCGGGCCTCCCGCCGGAACGGCCCTTTTGTGACACCACTGTGGCAAAACGCACTAGGCTCTCCCCCGCGGGGCCTATGGCCACAATCCCGGCGTCTCTCCCATGGATTTTCTGCAGCCTCTCCTCCACAGCCCACGTGTTGAGACCCCATAGGTCTCTCGCATCTAGAATCTCCACTTTCTCCCCCTCTATGTGTACATAAACCGGCCTGTCCGCCGCGCCTTCAACCACGAGGGCGTCGTAACCCGCCTTTCTTAAATTCACCGCCGTCCAGCTGCCTATATTGCCGTCGCCATAGCCGCCAGTAAGCGGGCTTTTAGCCGCTACTACCAACTTGCCGAAATTGGGGCCGGGGAGCCCCGTGAGGGGACCTGCGGCAAAAATGAGCCTGTTGTGTGGAGAGAGGGGGTCCACGCCTGGAGGCAACTCATCCCAGAGGATCTTGGCCGCAAGGCCCCTGCCCCCAATGAAGTCTTTTGCCACCCCGGCGTCTAGCCCTTGGGCCACATGTTTACGGCGAGTGAGATTTATTCTGAGGATTCTCCCCTGCCAGCCAGCCATAATCTGGAAAGAGTTTATATATAAATCATAACCACGTTGTGGACATAGTATTATTCTTTGAGATACACCAGCCCCGGAGGATCCGCCCAGATCTCCACAGAGTCTACCCAAGAGTCCCCAACGAGACTGAAATATTCTACCACGAGCTAGATGACGCCATTTTTAAGAGAGTGACAGAGAAATGTTATAAAAAGGCCACCGAGATCATCCTGGAGGCCTCTAGGGAGGTTCCCGTTAAGGCCACTTTTAGCATAAGCGGCCTCGCCTTGGAGCAATTTAGAAAACACGCCCCGGAGGTGTTAGAACTCTTTCGCACTCTTGCCTCAAGGGAGGTTGCGGAGTTCGCCGCCCAGACTTATTATCACAGCTTGGCGTGGTTTGTAGACAGGGAGGAGTTTAGAGAGCAGGTGAGACAACAAGTCGAGGCGGTGGGGGAACACATTGGCCATAACCCACAAGTCGCTGAAAACACGGAGTTTATCTACAATAACGACATAGCTTGTTTTCTCCACTCCATGGGTTTCAACACTGTGGTGACAGAGGGGGTGGAGCGGGTTTTGGGGTGGAGGTCGCCTAACTACGTCTATAAGGCCTATGGCTGCGACGCCAGGGTGTTGGTGCGTAACTACAGGCTGAGTGACGACGTGGGCTTTCGTTTTGGAGACAGGAGGTGGGACCAGTGGCCACTTACTGCAGATAAATACGCGGCGTGGCTAGAGGTCACGCCAGGCGACGTGGTTTTAATTGCGGTAGACTACGAGACTTTTGGCGAACACCACTGGCCAGAATCTGGGATACATCACTTCTTGAGGTGGCTCTTTAGGGAAATAGCCAGAAGGCCTAGGCTCCATCTGGCCACAGTCTCCGAGGCAGCTGGCAGACATCCGCCACGTGACGTCTACGACGTGCCCCCCTGGGCCTCTATAAGTTGGGCAGATGAACGCGATCTCTCCGCGTGGCTTGGAAACGAGCTTCAGCGAAATGCCTTCGCCCTACTGACCTGGCTCTATCCTTACGCCAAGGCGCTTGGGGGAGAGATCTTGAGGCTATGGCGTTTACTCTCCACAAGCGACCATTTTTACTACCAAGCCATGAAGATAGGCCCGGCGGGAGAGGTACATTCCTACTTCAGCCCCTATTTCACTGCCCACAAGGCGCATGATGTCTACATGTACGCGATCCACTCGCTGGCTATGGCTATACAGACGGCGTGGGGCAGAGAGGCGGCGGAGAGACTGGCATTTAAGGACGAGAGGTGTTTTCACGGCGGCGGTGTGCAAATATGCTCCCTAACGGAGCTACAGAATGTAGATGCCGGCTTTAAGAAACGCCACAGGGGGGACCTAATG
>JBKBOT010000003.1:0-87430 GCA_046293555.1 Pyrobaculum sp.
TCACAAACTCCCTAAGCCTAAACTTAACCTCCTCAAGATCCACCACCTCATCAAAAGTAGAAGGCCTATACTTCTCGAACCAGAATAGCTCTGCCATAGAAGTTTTCGCCAGACTTTAACGTGAGGCTGCGGCAATGCGCTCTAGCTCTTCACGTCTCCTCACGGCGTAGCTCTTGGGGTCGTTAGCTGCGGCGGCTATGATCTCGTCTGCAAGACACTCCTCAATGGGCTTAGGGTTGTTAAAAGAACAGGATCTGGCCCCCTCTGTGATCCAACGGAGTGCCAGATCTAGACGTCTTTGTGGAGACACGTCTACAGAGACTGTATAGGCGATGCCGCCCATTATAATTCTGGTGACCTCTTCACGCGGCGCCGTGTTTATCAATGCGTCTATAAACACCTGTATGGGATTTTTTCCTATCTTGTAATGAACTATCTCGAAAGACCTTTTTACAATATTATAGGCTTTGTGTTTCTTTCCCGCATTTCTACCAGGTCGCATCATTAAGTTTATCAAACGCTCTATTACAGGTATTCGCGTCTTTCCAAATTTGTATTTCTGCAGACGCCCCCCGCTGTGGGGAAGAATCACAGCTTTCAGACATATATATCTCCTCAAGCCGGGGTCTCTTACTACTACCTCGTCAAAACTCCACCTGCCGAATAACAACACCGGCTCTCCGTCGATAGTCCTTATGTCTCTTGGACATTCCTCAACTATTGGGACGTCTCCTACATACTCCACACGGCTTGTCTTCGGAATCTGCTCGCCAAAGATAGTAGCCATGGGCCATATAAAGAACGTTTTTAAAAACTTTAAAACTTGCCTGCGAGAAGTAGGTCCACAATTTGCCTAACCTCTCTGTAGCTCCCCTCGAGGCTTTTCACAAGCTCTTTATAAACTTCGTGGTATTGTAAATACTCTGTCTCTGCAATTTTTACAGCTAGACTTAAGAGAGAGGAGGGGTTACACTCCACGTGGTATTTTAAACCACGCCAAGAGACTGTACAGCCCACAAGCCCCACCCCTCTGTAGGTTATATCTTATCTACATATAGATAATACATGGGAGAGCTCGCCAAAACTTTTATACCCACCCCTTTAGTGGTACTGCCGATGAGTTAGGTCAGAGGTGCTGACTGCTGAAGAGCGGCTAAGATATGAGGCAATTAACCTATAGGCCGCACTTGCCGCATATGAGAACTGCGCCACCTCTCTGAGAATCTGAAAGGACTTTTTTACAACTAGCGGCGTGGGCTCTCTGTCGGGCTCCCCCTCGTGCCATAACGAACATCGATCTGCCCAACATAGCTCTAGAAAATAGAGATTTCCCTCCTCTAGGTCATACTCGGCCTCAAGTTCAAAAAGGCCGTGTTTCACGTAGATATACTCCCCCACCTCTCTGCCGCCACGCCTGATCACAGTCTTCTTTATGGAGAACCCCCCGCGGCGTATGTAGACAGCGAGGGCCTCTTCGTACACGTCTACATGTCTACCTTTATTAATTTTGGTAACGTACAAAATATGGGAGGATTTGTGTAATATGGAGAAGACGGGATATGCTGAAAGATGAGGAAAAGAGGGGGCTGACTAAAATGTGGGCAGATATGTCACTGGGACTAGAGGCTCTTTTATCTGACCTTTTATCACCACGCCGGTTTTAGGCATAATTTCTAGTTCATACACGCCTGGCTGTACTGGACTCCAGCGCATCTTACGTATAAATAACACCCGTCTAAAAGTCCCGTCGCGGGCCTTGGCGATCCCCATCACAAAGACCCCGGTGGCTAGAAACTCCTCGACGCCATATCTACTTATGGCGCCAGAGCCAGAAGGTATTTCGGTAGTGATCATGTTAGTTGTGCCGATCTCACGCTCTATGGTCATAACTAGAACCCTGATGTATTCCCTAAGGACCTGGACGTCTTTGTCGAGAGAGACTAACGGCGCTATTGGGTCAATCACAAGCCTTTGCGCATTAAACGCCGCCACGTAGTCTCGTATTGACGCCACAAGGGATTTAGCTATGGCAGTTGGGTCTTTAGTCCTTATACGCTCTACTATGTCCATCTCGGGTATCAACACCTCGATCAGCCCCTTTTCTCTAAACCCCTCTATATCCCACCCAAATCTCCGCGCGCCTTCTACAAACTGTTCATATGTCTCATCTACAGAGACATATATGCCCGGCTCGCCGTATTTCAGGGCGCCCTGAATTAAGAAGGTCAAGGCGGTTAAGGTCTTGGCGGTGCCAGTCTCGCCAGATATGAGATATGTCCTCCCCCGGATAAAACCTCCACCCAGAATTGGGTCAAGACCCTCAATCCCCGTCGGGGCGGTTTCGTAGTACAAGTGGTAACCCACAGTAATATTGGCCCTCTATAAATACTTATTTAACACAGCCTCCAGCTATCTAAGTGCAGAGGCTTGAGGAAGTGAGGTCTTTAAACAAGTTACGCATCTATATGTTGGTAGAGTCCACAAGCCCGGAGGTTAGCAAAGAGATAGGAAATTTCTTCACAGAGGCGTTAACGCGGCCCATAGAGGTGAGGACAGGGGGTATGAATATAGCTATAATGTTTCTATGGAGTCTAGTCAACCGGGTGACCAAACAGCTGGAGGCCTTGGGCGAGGAGGTGTTAGATATAGAATTCGGCCAGGGGAGGACCAGCATAGTCACAAAGGGGGGATATGTGGTAAATATCGTCATAAAGATGAGACATAACCAATATGTGTCTGAAGTAGAAGGCGTCGTGGAGGTGGAGGAGTCCCCATTTAGAGTTGAGGACTTTTAGCCACACGCCGCCCGTCGCCCACCACCCAGTAATCCCCGTCGCTACGTCGTTCTAACTTAAAGATGGGCACCTCGTGTTTTACCCTCTCTAAGGCCTCCCGCGCGATCCTAAAGGCAATTTCGCGGCTGGCGGCAGACACGAGGACATACAGCGTCGTGTCTCCAGGCTTTAGAGAGCCGACGGCGTGGTATATTCGGGCCTCCAACACGCCCTCCTGCGACTTTGCCCACTCCTCAATTTCTCTAATCTTCATGGAGGCATAGGGCTCATACGCCTCATAATCCAGCGAGTTGACTGCAGCGCTCCCCACAACCCCCTTGACGTATCCAACAAAGATCACCAACCCGCCGCCGCCAAGTGGGGCAGTCTTTTCGATAATCTCCCTCACCTCTCTGTTAAGATCTATGGGGTTTTGCACAACGCCGCCGCTTACTGGAGGCATTATGGCCACCTCGTCGCCTTCTTTTAAGACATATGTGCTGTCTACAGTCCTCCCATTTACTAATACCAACATCTCTTCTCTAAAGGCCTCTGCCCTTGGGTAAGTTTTAAAAAACCAGTTGAGTAAGTCATGTAGCGTGGTGCCCTCTTGTATCTCCAGCTCCTCACGTATCTTACCGGTAACATCTCTTAACGCCGAGAAATATTTAACCACGACATACATGCCACACCCCCCGCCTCTTTTAATAAATAACTGTTCTTGACTTGTCGAAATCTATATATATTTATCCAGCTGGCTGGCGTCTATATGAAATTCGACGTCGCAGTGGTGGGCGCGGGCCCCGCCGGCCTCGCCGCTGCCTACAAGCTGGCCTCTGCCGGTTTTAAAGTTGTGGTATTAGAAAGAGGGAGGGAGCCTGGAGCTAAGGAGCTCTATGGGGGCCGTATTTACACATATTGGCTAGATAGGTACCTCCCAGAATTTCGTAAAGACGCGCCGGTAGATAGATGGATCAAGAAAGAGCTTGTTACTTTTCTTACAGAAGACAAGGCGGCGACTCTGGAGGCCTCTACAGAAAGGGGGGCGAGCTTTGTGACGCCGCTAGTGGCATTCACGTCTTGGCTGGCTAAACTTGCGCGTAATGCAGGCGCCAAGATTGTCACAGAGATAACCATAGACCAGTTGGCTAGAGACGAGAGTGGGAGGTTTGTAGGCGTCAAGTCCGGCTCAGACGTCCTGCATGTAGAATACGTGATAGACGCAGAGGGCGTCAACCGCCTGCTTCTCGAGAGAGCTGGAATCGTGGAGAGGTTAAAACCTGAAGTTGTCGCAGTGGGCGTAAAAGAGGTGTTAAAATTTGAAAACAAGAGGACTCTAGAGGAGAGATTTGGGCTGGGGGAAGACGAGGGGGTGGCGTGGGCAATAGCTGGCTATCCCACAGAGTATCTGCCGGGAGGCGGCTTTATGTATACCTACAAGGACTCCATATCGTTGGGGGTGGTGGTGTATCTCAAAAACTGGGAAAAATTGAGAACTCCGGTATACGACCTAGTTGAAAAACTCCGGCTTCATCCACACATTGCGCCATATGTAAAAGGCGCCGTCTTACAGGAATATGGGGGGCACATGACTCCAGTAGCCGGCATAAATATGGCCCCGCCCAGGTTTTATTACGACGGGCTGTTAGTCGTGGGCGACGCAGCTGGCTTCTTGCTACACACCGGGCTATTAATCAGAGGGGTAGATTTTGCAGTTGCCTCCGGGGTGTTGGCCGCAGAGGCAATTAAAGAGGCTGGAAGCCCCAGGGCGGAGGACCTCGCCGTCTATGAAAAAAAGCTTAGATCTAGCTTTATTTTACCTCAACTAGAGAAGTTCAGAAATGTGGACAAGCTGTTAGGTAGCGAGGCGTTTTTTAGAGATCTGCCGATTTTTGTCACAGAGGCTGCATATAGATATTTCACAATTGACGATAGCCATAGAACTCTTTTTGAGGCTTTCCGCGAGACGTCGAAGAAGACCAATATAGGGCTATATAAGTTAATGTTAAATATGATAAAAGCGTTGCGTACCCTATGATGAAGTTCTTCACCATAGAGGAGAGGCTTAACGCCAACGCGTGGGATATAGATGTACATAGGCCACATATAAAGATCAGGGATCCGGAGAGATGTAGAAGATGCGAAAAAAAGCCATGTACCTATATGTGTCCCGCCAAGTGTTATGTACAACAAGGCGACTACATAGTTCTGAGCACAGAGGCGTGTGTGGAATGTGGCACATGTAGAGTGGTGTGTCCACACGACGCAATAGAGTGGAACTACCCCAAGTCCGGCATGGGGATTTGGTATAGATTCACATGAAGACCGTAGTGTTAACAAAGGCGGCGGTGCCGCTGTCTTCTGCCATCAGGATAGACCCCAAGACTGGGACGTTGGTAAGAGAGGGGGTGCCACTTACAGCCAACGTGTGGGATAGAGACGCGGTGGAGTTCGCCCTAAGGCTTAGGGATAAATACGGCGGGGAGGTCATAGCTCTCTCCATGGCGCCCCCCAGCGGTATGTCTGCCTTAGAGAGCTTTATCGGCATGGGTGTAGACAAGGCGATTTTGGCCACCGACAGGGCCTTTGCGGGGGCGGACACGTGGGCCACCGCACACGTCTTGGCCAAGACCATAGAGAAATATATGCCAGATTACGACCTCGTGGTGACCGGAGAGGAGACTATAGATAGCACCACCGCCCATATCGCGGCTCAGACAGCCAGCTGGCTTGGGGTACCCTACCTATATTACGTATATGACGCCGAGATAAGGGGCAGGACGCTTGTGGCGCGGCGTTTTCTCGAAGACGAGGGGGTAGACGAGGTTTATGAGCTGGAGATACCCGCAGTGATTTCCGTCTTAAAGGGGTCTCAGGTGCCTAGAGAGGTTAGGCTAAGCCGTAAGTTAAATGCAGGAGATCACATCTATCTAGTTAATAACAACGACCTGGGGCTGGATCCAGAGTGTGTGGGACTTAGGGGGAGCCCTACAGTAGTTGCAAGCATGTCGCCAGCCGTGTATCCGCCAAGAGAGAGAGTAGTGATAAGGGGGAGGCCTGAAGAGGTGGTTAAAAAAGTCGTAGAGGTGTTGAGACAGAAGGGAGTTGTGTAATATGCCGTGTGGCCTGTGGCCTAGTATAAACAAGGAGGAGTACCGGGGCGTCTGGGTGTACTTAGAGAGAAGTGGCGACAAGCTAAAAGACGTGGGGCTAGAACTATTGGGAAAGGCAAGAGAGCTGGCTGAAAAACTGGGGGGCGTAGAGGTCGCCGGCCTAATTGTCGCCGGGGGCGAGAAGCTAGCCCGCGAGGCTATTTACCACGGAGCCGACAGGGTGGTGGTGATAGAAAACCCGGAGCTCAAGGTCTACACCCCCCTGGAGTATGGAGAAGCTATCGCCCAGGTTGTAAGGAAGTATAAGCCTGAGGTCTTTCTAATTGGCGCCACCAAGAGGGGGAGAGAGCTGGCGGCATATATTGCCAACAGCCTAACCGCCGGGATAACGGCCGATTGTACCGCCTTAGAGATAGACCCAAAGACGCGTGACTTGCTTCAAATAAGGCCCACCTTTGGGGGCACACAGCTGGCTACAATCAGGACTCCACAGAGGCGCCCCCAGATGGCTAGCGTAAGGCCTGGGGTCTTCCCAAAGCCGCCAAGAGATACCAACAGAAGGGGCGAGGTTATTATAGAGAGGGTAGAAGTCAAGAGGAGAACTAGGCTGATCTCTATGGAGAAGAGGATAGAAAGAGATATTGCGGATTTACCCCCAGTGGAGTCTTCAGAGGTGGTGGTAGCTGGGGGGAGGGGGATTGGCTCCGCCGAGGGGTTTAAGCTGTTGGTAGAGCTGGCCAAACTGCTGGGGGGCACCGTGGGCGCATCTCTAATGGCTGTACGTGCCGGTTGGGCTCCACATAGCAGGCAGGTAGGCCAGACCGGAAAGACCATAAGGCCGAGGCTTTATATCGCTGTGGGCATCAGCGGCGCGATACAACACATGATGGGCATCACGGAGGCCAAGACGGTAATAGCTATAAACTCTGACCCACATGCGCCAATAATGGAAAATGCGGATTATGCCGTAGTGGGCGACTATAGGGAGGTACTCCCGTTGTTAATTGAAGAACTAAAGAAGGTGAAAGGTCAGCTGTAATACCTGTCTTCATACCTCTGCGATCGGGGTTTTCCTCACCTTGGGTAATATACTACCACTTATATATATCTGTACTCCAAGACTGGCTATGAGTGTCCGGGCTTTATTTCCCAAAGGGAAGGAGCCTAGATATGTCCTCGAGGTGTTGATAAGAACTCTGCCAGAGGCCTCTCTACATTTTACGCAAGACGGCATCTCCCTAAAGGCCCTCGACCCCACGAAGACGGCCATGTTTGAGCTGACTTTTCACTCAACTGGCCTAGAGGACTATATGGTGGAAGAAGAGGCAAAAATAGGCCTTATCTTTACTACAATCAAAGAGGTTGTCAAACGGGTTGGCACTACAGAGAAGCTAGAGCTGGAGGTAGACAAGGAGAGAAACAGGTTTTCATTATATATATACCCAAAGGGGGGGAAGGCTGCGGGGTTTGTAAGACGGTTCTCCTTCCCGGTGGTGTCTGTAGTAGAAGAGGAGATACCGGAACTATCAATATCTTTCGAGGCCTCTTTTGAGATAGATACAGCGGCTCTGGCAGACGTACTTGCCGCAGTTAAAGAGGTGTCTGACTGGGTTCAGATCTCAGTGTCGCCAGACGTCGTGATGTTTAAAGGCGCCGGCGAGGGGGGTAAAGTCGCCGAGGCCGAGTTCGGTCTTGACAGCGAGGCTGTTTTTAACATTTCTACAGAAAAGATGGCTACAGCCAAATATAGTGTGGAAATACTAAAAGACGTTAACGACAAGTTAAAAAGCATTTCGAAAAGAGTGAGGGTTGAGCTATCTTCACAGAAGCCAATTAAGCTGACGTATGAATTCTCTACAGGCATGTTTGCTGTAGTCATAGCCCCAAGGGTGGACTAGAGGGTCAGCTCAGGTATCACTCGTCACACCTCTGTAATACCAGCCGACATCACTACAATTAGTTAGGTATAAATATTAATACATAGAACATAACGACTGAGGTTATTGCCATCACGACGTTTATCAACAGGTCTAACACCTTCCTCCCCCTTTCGGATTTTATCAACTCCCCAAGCACGCGCCTCATGCCATGCGAGCCGTGGACTACCCAATCTACAGCCACTATAGCCCACAGGAGCCCCCACCCAATTTTCACAAAGGCGTATGGTATGATCACAAGGGGGTGCGTATTCAACATGTCCTCCAGTGGGATCTTACCTAAGGCCACAGCGGCAAAGATGACGGCAGGCATGCCGACAACCATGATGAAGGCCCCTATTATTAAAACCAGGCGTTCCACACTGCCCCTCATGGCCACACCTCAGAGCCGTATAGAACTAGGTATGTCCCCAGCGCCGTGCCCAACGCTGTGCCTAACGCGGTGAGTACAATAAGCAATATGTTTAACCTGGAGGCTCTTAGCGCCGGCTTTGGCTTTATGGGGTCGCGGAGCGGCCATCCCCTAATTAGCCCGAGCTCTATAAGCACAATCCGCAGCCCGTTGACGCCATGGAACAATATGGAGAAGATAAACAAAGCTGCGAGGATCTTGCCAATTGGGGTCATGTCTAGCTTTAACGCCTCTTCCCAAGAGCCGTGTAAGAGCACCAGATATGGCCGTGGGAATATGTATAACACCAGGTAGATTGCCGTAATTCTGTGTATAATGAAGTAAAGCCGCTCTATGTTCACCGCCCTGAACCACTCCCCCACGCCTCTCCCAGCCCTCATGGCCTCCTCTTCCTCCTCAATATCGCGCTTTTGAGTAACTGTATTGAATAGCCTGGATCAACCCCACGGGGACAGACGGCGCTACATGTATAAGCCAGGTGGCAGGGCCAGAGGCCGTCCTCAGTGTCTATAACGGCCTTTCTCACGTCCCACCCCCTGTCTCTGCCGTCTGCACTCCATCGATACGCCGCGTTTAACGCCATGGGCCCTAGAAACCTCTCGTTGGAACCCAATATGGGGCAGGCCGACATACATAGCCCACATTGTATACAGTAGGCAAAGTTGTAGTATTTCTCTAGCTCTTCTGGCTTCTGTCCAAACTCCCCATCGCCCTCATAGATCTCTTTCACGTCGCGTATAATATACGGCCTCACCGCCTCAACCTTTTTAAAATCAGGCTCTAGGTCTACCACGAGGTCCTTTATTACCCTGTGGTTCCACATGGGCTCAACCTCCACCCTCGCCCCCCCTAACTCCGACAGGAGGGTCTGACAAGCTAGCCTAGGTATGCCGTTGATAACCATCCCACAGGAGCCACATATTGCCATACGGCAGCTATACCTAACGGCGAGCGTTGGGTCTTGTTCCTCCCTTATTTTTACCAACAGGTCTAGTACTGAGGTCTTTTCTGAAGGCACATCCACCTTGTATTCCTGCCACCAGGCCTTCTGTCCATCATATCTCTTTATCTTAACTACCACCATGTCAATACCTACGCTCTTCTGGCCTCCATTTGGTAATAGCAACTGGAGTGTAGGATATCCTCACCTCCCCACCGTGGAGATACGCCACGGTGTGTTTTAACCAACTTACGTCATCCCGCTTGGGGAACTCAAGCCTGTAGTGTGCCCCCCGGGACTCAGCCCTTGCATACGCCCCGACGCCTACTACAAGCGCCAGGTCTAACATGCCGTCTACCTCAAGCGCGTCTTTAAGACTTTGGTTATACACCCTGCTGCTATCTACCACCCTAAAGGAGGTGATGTCTCTCAGCTTTTTTAACTTCGCCAAGCCAGTAGCCATAGAGGAGCCGTGTCTAAACGGGCCGAAGTGTTCCTCCATAATCTCGTTTAGCTCCCGCCTGACCTCATAGGGGGTCGGGGCATTTACCTCTTTTAGCAACCTGTCGAAAATTCTTCTCTCTTCCTCTTTTGCTACCTCAACTATATCCCCCCCGGGCTGGGAGAGAGGCGGCATATCAAGCACGTATTTTGCCGCCTGTTCTCCCGTTATTCTCCCCCAGACTGCGCACTCGCTTAGCGAGTTTGAGCCCAGGCGGTTTGCCCCATGTACGCTCACCGCAGCCGCCTCGCCGGCTGCCCACAGCCCCCTAACCCACACCCCATCTGCAGTCAACACGCGCCCCCACACGTCAGTATGAACGCCGCCCATAAAGTAATGCACCGCGGGAGCCACGGGGATGAGCTCAGAAAACACGTCTATACCGGCGTATTTATGTGCCAACTCGCGTATAAAGGGAATCCTCTTGTTTATCCTCTCCTCCCCCAAGTGCCTTAGGTCTAGCCCCACGTAACACATGCCGCCCTCGTGTTTAAACCCCCTCCCCTCTTGACACTCTATGAGAATTGCCCTAGACACAATGTCTCTTGGGGCTAGCTCCATCTTTTGTGGGGCGTATTTCTTCATGAAGCGTTCTCCCAGCCTGTTCACCAGATAGCCCCCCTCGCCTCTAGCGGCCTCGCTTATCAAAATTCCGCTAGGCACAAGAGCCGTGGGGTGCCACTGTACAAACTCCACATCTTTTAACGCCACGCCCTCCCTAAGGACAAAGCCAAGCGTCTCTCCAGTGGTGGAGTGGGCGGTGGTGGTGAAGCGATATAGCCTCCCGGCGCCGCCTGTGGCTATGATGCCCGCCTTGGCGTAAAACAGCTTAAACTCGCCGCTTTTTAGGTCGTAAGCCGCAACGCCTTTAAACTCTCTATTCTTTATTATGATTTTTGTCACAAAGTGTTCATGATATACATGGATGTTTTCAAACCTCCTGGCTTCTGAATATAGTGTAGACATGATGAAAAAGCCTGTCTTGTCTGCAGCAAAGGTGGTCCGTGGGATTGACATCCCGCCGAAGGGCCTTTGGGCAATTTTTCCATCTGGCTCTCTTGTCCAAGGCACGCCGATCCTCTCTAGGTAACGTACCTCTCTCGGGGCGTATTCCACAAGTATCTGTACTGCGTCTTGATCTGCGAGAAAGTCGCTACCCTTTACGGTATCGTAGGCGTGTAGCTCTAGGGAGTCGCCTGTCTTCTCTGGGTACAACACAGCCGACATGCCGCCCTCGGCTGAGAGGCTGTGGCTACGCATTGCCTGAATTTTCGACAAAATTGCAATAGAGATCTTCCCCCCGGTGGCCCACGCCGCGGAGGCGGCGGCTCTAAGTCCTGCGATCCCAGAGCCGACAATAACCAGGTCGTATCTTAAAATTTCCATGTTAGATAGTAGATAGCTATATTTACATTATATTTCGGCTATTGTCTAAAATCTATATTTACATTTAACGCCGCCGAAGTAGAAGAGACAGATTTTTAATTACATTTCCAGAGAGGTCTGTGCCACTTCACATAGTAGCGGTTAAACGGTCTGGAGTTGATATATGCGAGGGACAGATACTTGTCAGATGTTGTATAGACGGCATGTGTGCAGACGTTCCAATAAGCGACGGGTTTGAGCCCGGGGTATACGACGAAAATACACAAAACCCAAATCTCAAGAACTGTCTTGAAGTGTTGTCACGCCAACGAGAAATGGGAATCGCAAGGCTTGAGGTCTGTGGAGACAAGAAGTCTCAAAAATGTCCACGTAAACTCGCCGAATATATCTTGTCTAAATACGGAGGCCCCGTGTTACTCGTAGGATTTAACCGAGAGGTAGCCGAGGCTATTTTCACCCTTACAGACGGCTTTGTGGCTGACGTAGAGGGCCGCCTCTACCCCTTCAACTTTATAGACATGTCAAATCCCTACAGCTGGATTGATAAAGTAAGGTCAATTGTGGTATCTCCAGGCGTTATACACCACGAGGAGGTAATTGAGCTAATAAAAAAGGCGAAGGGACTGGGGAAGCCTGTAGTCATGTTTGGCGTCTTGTCTCCTCTTTACAAAGACCTAGGGATTGAGCACTTCTGTCCATATGGAATAAAAATAAAAAACAACTAAAAATTTCTTGTGAAATATCAACGTTCAGCCGGAGCGGTGATATACACGGCGGCAGGTGGAGACATACTTTACCTCCTCCTCCACGGCAAATTCGGGTGGGATTTCCCACACGGCCTCATAAGGCCACGTGAGTCAGAAGAGACAGCAGCACTGAGAGAGGTATATGAAGAGACTGGACTAAAGGTGGAACTAATACCAAACTTCAGAGAGGAGATTAGATATAAATACTCAAAAAGGGGCAAGACCTACTACAGGGAGATTGTATACTTCCTTGCGAGAAGTAGAGAAGTAAAAGTGGCTCTGTCGGGAGAACACAACGCCTACCTATGGGCTGGGCGGGACAAGGCGTTAGAGCTGGTCAGAGACGAGACTAGGGCCGTGTTGTTAAAGGCGTGGAAAAAAATTATTGAAGTTGAGGGGAGGCTAAGTTATAGAGACGCCCTCTAGGAAGTAGAAGGGGAAGTGGTAGTAGTTCGCGCCATCCCACACAACGGTTGCATATTGTGGCGAGTATAACGCCGCAACATAGTCTATAAATACAGGCAGCTTGACATATATCATGTCGAACTGTAGGTCTGTGCCATATGTGTACTGAGGTACTACAAACCCGCCGCCCATAACCTCGGCGAACTTAATCGCGTAGAGGTAGCTAACTGGCGGCGTGCTGAAAGCAAACTTGACAAATGGCGTGGGCGTGACCATAACCGGCATGTCGCCGCTAGTAATAAACGGCCGTACAGACCCAGAAATAGCCTCAGATGTGCTACAGCCGCCGTAAAGCGCCGTTCTTGTAATTACCGTAAAGCCGTTACTCCTGGTGTAATACGAGGCAGTTGTGGTAACCGGAATGGCAAAAGAGGAGGCTGGCATCGTCACGATTCTGGCCGCCCCGCCCGTGCCAGCCCATCTAAATATCCCGCCGCCTAAATAGTGATGATATGAGAAGCCCTGGTTTGGAAATCTTCCGGCAAAGAACCCGTCGCGTGTAACTGTATACGAGATGAGAGACGTGTTTACACAACTCCACCTGAAGTCTACATACAGGCCTCTGGGCAAAGTCGGCGTTGATATGTAGTATACACGCCAGTCGCCAGACTCATATCTCCACCGCCAGTCGTTAGCGCCGCGGACCTCGCTGGCGTTATACCAGCTGTCCGACCTACCCGCCGTTAATACATAGACAGTGTTTACAGGCACAGAAGCCCTCACGGTGTAGCTAAGCGGCACCACGTAGACAGTGCCGTTTATGTTAAGCAAAACCATCCGCTCGAAGGCCGTGGGGGCCATATTTGCCGGGGCACGTACAGTCACCACAAAGGAGTAGCTCTGACGCGGCGGAAGAGTCACGGCGGAGGGGATAACACTCACGTCGTCAGCCGGCGCCCTCCTGTAGGCAACCACCTCTACCACAACCGGCACCGTGGCGGGATATGGGCTCTGCACCCGCCTTACGTCAATTCTTAACACCAGCCTATCGCCGCCCAGCCTCGCCCCAGGTCTAGCCACAGGCACCTCGACGGCGGTGCCCCTCTGGTAGCCGTAGTTAAGCCATATCAACTCTGGGGTCTGTATAGCGCCGTCGTTGTTGACATCCTTCCAGCTGAATACCCACAAGACAGGCCTTGTGTTTTCGAGGTAGTCAAACTCGGGGTCGAAATAGGAGAATCTATAGGAAACCCTAAACACAACCAACTCTGCCTGTCTTAACGCGCCCTCGTCGAAACCCAGCGCCCCCATTGTGAAATAGCCGCCAAACGTCCCCACCGGTATGTTCACCACGGCGCTTTTCCTATATATTGGCTCTAGCCTCACGGCGGAGGCCTCTATACGTAGCCGCCGGTCTGTAGAGGTGACCGTCAAGACGCCTGTAGCCTGGCCGCCAGGTGTTAACGTCATGTATAAACTCGTCATGCCGAAAGTCGGCTGTCTAAACCCAGCCAATAGGTTTAATGACCACTGGCTTGTCAGCCTGTTGTTTAGCAGATATCCAAAGTAGTAGGGGATATTTACACGCCACTGGAAGTCCCAAGAGGAGCCTAGATCCACCACAGAGTTTGTTCTAAACAAGGCGACAGGCGCCTTGGGGGCAGGTAGGCCGAAGTAAGACCTGGCGGCGATAACCGCCGCAGTGGCGTTCACAAAGCCGTGGCCCGCAGTAAACGGGGTGTAGCCAATGTCGGCCGCCGTGCTGGCTAGTATCTGCCTCACGAGGAAGGGATCCACCGTGGCGGGGTCTCTAGCCGTGGCGATAGAGCTCAAGACTAGAGCCGCCACGCCCGCAGTTAGGGGAGTTGCCTGAGAGGTGCCGCCAAAGATATCCCAATCCTCCGCACTGCCGTACCAGTAGGCACCCCAGCC
This sequence comes from Pyrobaculum sp., assembly GCA_046293555.1. Lineage (GTDB taxonomy): Archaea > Thermoproteota > Thermoprotei > Thermoproteales > Thermoproteaceae > Pyrobaculum. The sequence goes on from JBKBOT010000003.1 coordinate 14,148, forward strand.
CACTGGATATGCGGCGATACCGAATGCGCCTATGTTCACCACGTCGGGCTTCACGTAGCCCGCGGGTGTGGGGCCTCTAAGAGACCAGCTGATGATATCGCCCCAGCTAAAGCCGCGGAATGGGATTCCTAACGCCAGCCAGAAGTGTCCGCTTGTGGCAGCGCCGACGGTAATAGCGCCGAGAGCCGCGCCGGGGCTCGTAATGGTGCCAAAACCATAGCCGCCGTTGCCGCCAGCGTGGATGATGACAATACCTGGATACCCCCTATCTAGGTAGCCGGGTGCCGCCAGTCCGTTTATAAACGCCGACTCGAAGTCATATCCAAACACCGCGTAGTCATATATAAAAGTCGATATGCCCCAGCTGTTGCTTATAACATGTGCCCGTTTTTGCCTGGTCCAGTACCACTGCCCATCTTTTACGTCAAACCCGGCGGCCCACATCATGCCTGGCTCCACCATGCCCCACCAAAGCCCCTTGACGCCAAGCACCTTGGCGCCTGGCGCAATGCCTCTTAACGTCCCAACTGAGTAGACCGCCTTGCCTCTCCCAGCGGCGACAGAGCTACACGCCGTGCCATGGCTATGGAAGTCGTAGAAGATGCTTAGATATCGGCCATCTAGGTCCCAACCCGGGTAGAACCTGGCGTGGCCATCAAGCCAGAGCCCCCAGTCGTAGAAATACCCCCCGGCCACGCCCAGACTTCTTGTGGGCGTGTTGAGGTTATTTACTACAAGCCTGTTGCCAAAATATCTGAGCTCCAAATCGTCGCCAAAGTTACAGTTGTCGTTCACATCGACGCGAGCCGCGGTGTAGACCTCAGCCTGGTCTGGGTCATACATCACGACGCCTACTGTCACATATCCGCCATACCAGGGGATATATAGGGCGGTCATGCCGAATTTATACACGCCGCTTTTGCTGACCAAGCCCGCCACGTTGTAGTTACAGCCGGCTGTTACAGAATATATGAAGACGCCGTCTATTACATCAAACTGCTTGTTGGCAGTTGGCAGAAATCCTCCAGAGGCTGTAAACGGCTTTAGTAACGACACGTGGGATTCGTCTGCATCTAACACCAGCGGCTCTACAGAAGCCACCTGGTTGAGGGGTATGGAGGCAGTCTCTCCCCTTAGGGTCCTATATTGGAGCGTGGAGCCAGATGTCGAGATTGAGGCCGCGACGATCTCTCTCCCGTCTGTGGTTTTTATAAGCCATGCGAGTGCGTCCTGTAGGTCTGGATGTCCGTAATCCACGCCCGTATCTACCACGGCAATTACAACTCCGGTGCCGTTTACGTTAAAGAGCTGTTCCACCTTTGTGGCGCCAATGATCTCCCTCATTACCGGCAGTGTGGGCTGTGGCGACTTGCCCCCTTCCGCCAAGGCGCGTATCTCGGCGAAGAAATCTCTTGGCGGCACCTCTGGCAGGGTCTTGACATATACGTTCCTGACGTAGGGCGAGCCTATCAAAGTCTTTACAAAGCTGGCGGGGCCTTTGTAATATAGCTCAGCCAACTCCCCCACCTTTCTGCCCTGTAGCTTTATCTTGTCGACTGTGAGAGAGATCACCGACACCTCTTTATCGTCTATCTTCACTTTGTCCACCTTAGGCGTGGTCTTCCACTGGGAGGCAAAGGCGTCTAAATCTGTGACTGTTATCTTAGCCACAACTGGGGTGTTGGTATCTAAGAGGGAGGGGTTTACCCCCGCCACCTCTGTTTGTGCATATAGGAACAACGCCAGTATGAGTGCCATTATTACATACCTCATACATTAGGCGGTTTACAGTATATATAAACTTTTTGTATATCTCCTCTTGATGAAGATGTCTATTGTGGTTAGAACCGACTTAAAGATGTCCTGTGGGAAGACAGCCGCGCAGGTGGGACACGCCGTGGTGGAATGCGTCTTAATGGCGTTTAGAGACGGCAAGTGGAAAAGGTGGCTAGACCAATGGCTGGAGGAAGGCCAGAAGAAGGTGGTGTTAGCTGTGGAGGATCTAAGCCGCCTTCAGGAAGTTCACCAAAAGGCGAAGTCGCTAGGGCTACCCACAGCCGTTGTGGTAGATGCCGGCCTTACAGAACTGCCGCCGGGGACGTCCACCGTGGCGTGTGTAGGCCCGGCGCCAGACGAGCTAATAGACGTGATTACTGGACACCTAAAACTGTATAAATAGGGTGAAACTCCTCCCCATGAGGCTGGCATATATATACGGCGGGGTCTCGCTTGGGGTCGCCATATATTTCCTCTACCTAGTGGTGACGGGGGTGAGGGTGGAGTTGCCAATTGGGGCACATAAGGTAGACATATTTCTTGTCGCCGTGGCTGTATTTACATTACTTACGCTTTACGTCATATATAGGCTTACAGAGAGACGTAGTTGAGATACTCCCCGTCGCCTATTTTTCGTCGCAACTCCTCCAGGCTTTTAAAAGGCCTTTCTCTCAACACGGCCTCTATCTTGTTCTCAAGCCCCGGCACCCTTCTTAAAACCCTCCTACTTGCCGTATTTATGTCCACAGGATGTGGCAGAGCCAAGACGCTCCTCGAGCCGTGATCTAAAACCACAACGTCGATAAATTTGCCTAGCTCAACTCTCGCCGGTATGTAGACCAGCAGGGGGTAAGACCCCACCTGCCTGGCGTAAGTCCCCGAGTGGTAATGAGCTTCTGTATATACCTCTCTTAACACCGTGCCCCGGGGGGCTATACGTCTTAACATCTCCCTGTCAAAAACCTCTCTAGTCCACCTCTTGAATTGGTAGAACCTCCTCTTGTGTTCTCTTAACGTCTTTATAACCCTCCTGGCTTGTGGCCAAAGCCGCGACGTTGGAAAGATCAACACCTGTCTGATATTTACTCTCCTTACTAAGAGCCCCCGCCTTAAGGCCTCCTGTAGAAACTCCATGTTTAGCCTAAAGGTCTCGGCGGTTTCGCCGGGGAGGCCTATCACGAAGTTCACCCCGGCCAAGATATGCGGCATTCCGTTTTGTCCACGCGTCGACCCCACCTCGGCAAACAGCTTTATGGCCTCTAGCGACTGTTCCGGGTCTGTCTTTAGGTTGTTTATTTTTATCACCCTGGGGTCTGCCGTCTCGACTCCCAACGCCGCCACGTTGCCGGGTGTGCCGTATTTGGCGAGAAGTTTTGTGACCTCTAGCGACTCCTCTCTCCATGTGGCAACTGTGCCCGGATTTACGTTGTCTATATGTAGGGTCTTTAAGCCCGGCGCGTTGTTTCTAATGCCAGCCAGAAGCCGCCCTATGGCGGGGGGGTTGGGCCTCGGGAAGTCCTCTTTACCCACGTCATGTGACATGTAGGCATAGAAATCCGCTTGTCTCCCAAGTCTAAAATGCAGGACTCCCGCCTTGTGGAGAGCCTCTACCTCTCTCACAACCCCCTCGACAGGCCGCATGACCACTGGGCCGTAGGCAACTGTGGTACAAAAGGAACAGCCGCCCGACACATACCTGGGGCACGACCTATAGGTCTCCAGCTCGATTATCAAGTTTTTGCCGTAATTAGGGTGTTGGGTGACCACCTTGGCTCCACGCCATGCGAACTCGTCAACTAGCTTAAAGTCCCTATGTGTCTCCGAGGGGGTTGCTCTCTCCACTCCGTCTGTAAGCACTCTGTATACCACAAGATCTACATCGCCTGTAACCACCAGGTCGTAATATCTGCGGAACTTCCAGGGAGGCGTGGCCACAGTGCCTCCAGCTACGCCATATCCAAATCTCGCCACGGGGCCCCCCAGAATTTTTACAGGTCCCTCCAGCCTCCCGATATCTAAAATCTCGTCGAGTGTTATTGGGGTCCCGCCTAGGTATTTACCCGGTGTGGTCACTCCAGCCACCACTACCACCATCTTGAACTTAGAGAGTCTGTCTAGAGAGCGGCGCCAGTCTGTTCTAAGCTGATCTATGGAGAAATAACTGACCGGCCCCCTTCCGGCATAATCGACGGCGCCTGCCACATATCTTGCATATACGTCCAGATAGGGGGGGACTCCAAAGCCGGCGGGCTCGTCTGTATAGCCATCTACAATGGCTAGATGCACGTGTTTAAAAAGAGTTTTAAATATCAACTTTATAATGCCACAATGGCTAAAATCCCGTTTTGTGAGTTCTGCGTTAAGACGCGCGTGTTGTGTCAGAAATGTCAGTCGTTATTAGACAGCGGCAGGTTTCAGTGGCTTGACGTAGAGGTCTCCGACGCCATCCTTAAGGTGGAGCGTAAGATAAATCTATCGGAGGTGGAGTATATAAAGTCTTACGAGACTGACGACTTTATTGTTATACTTATGAAAAACACGAGACGTGTCCCACGTGGTGCCTTCATGCAGCTAGAAAAAGAGCTGACGTCAGTACTTGGGAAAAACGTCAGGGTGGTAGAACAGGGCAGCGTAAATGAGATAATCGCGCAGCTGGTCTCTCCAGCCAGGCTGCTTACAATCTCCACGTCGTGGCTCCCCGACGGCACGACGGAGACTGTGGTAAAGATCCCCGCCAGAGAGTTGAGAAGACTGCCCATAAGGCCCGAGCGACTACAAGCCGTGATAGGCCAGATCTCTGGCGCCAATGTAAAAATAGAGATTGTAAGAGAGGTAAGGGCATAGCTTTTTTACCAATTGTCTTTCTATAGACGTGTCTTACCCCAAGAAGACCTGCTGGACTTCTGAAGTCACCCCAGATAGACACGGCTCAGAGGTGGTGTTAGGGGGGTGGGTGTGGGAAATCAGAGATTTGGGTAAGATAAAGTTTCTAGTTATTAAAGACAGGGAGGGTTTTGTACAAGTGACGCTGAAAAGGGGGAAGACTCCAGACTTCCTATTTGAGATCTTTGGGGATCTTAATAAAGAGGACGTAGTGGTGATTAGAGGCGTGGTGGAGGCAAGCAAAGTCGCCAGAAGGGGCGTGGAGATATTTCCCATAGAGATGTGGGTTTTAAACAAGGCAAAACCACCGCCTGTAGACATCTGGGGCGAGACCTCAGATCTAGCCACCAGGCTGCGGTGGCGTTCTGTCGACTTAAAAAGGCCGCGTAACTTGGCCATCTTTTCCACAGCCTCTAAGATCTTGAGAAAAGTCAGGGAGGTCTTCTACGAGGAGGGCTTTGTGGAGGTATTTACGCCGAAGGTAATTGCTACAAGTACAGAAGGCGGCGCGGAGCTTTTCCCAGTTTTTTATTTTGAACGTGTGGCATATCTCTCACAAAGCCCGCAGCTCTACAAAGAACAGCTGACTGCCTCTCTAGAGAGGGTATTTGAGATAGGCCCCGCCTACAGGGCTGAGAGACATAACACAGATTTCCACCTAAACGAGTTCATCTCTGTAGACGCAGAGGCGGCGTTTTTCGACTATTTCGACGTTATAAACCTCTTGGAGAAGATCGTGGCGCATGTGACCTCGGCCACGTCAGAAGACGCCGCTAGGTTAAGAGAGGTGGGCATAGAGCCTGTAGCCAACATTAACAAAATCCCGCGGGTAGAATACGACGAGGCTGTAGACAGACTAAGCCGGCTGGGTTATTCCATAAGGTGGGGAGAAGACCTCACTGTAGAGATGCAGAAAAAGCTGTCGGAATATTACGGCCCGGTGTACTTCATTATAGACTTTCCAGCATCTTTAAGGCCTTTCTACACTAAACGTAAGGAGCGGGATAGGAGCGAGTCATTTGACCTAATTATAAACGGCGTCGAGATCGCGTCGGGCGCCACGAGGATACACAGGAGAGAGGAGCTTGAAGAAGAGATGCAGAAAAGGGGGCTGGACCCCCGCCTGTTTGAGGGCCACCTCTCCATATTTGATTACGGCATGCCGCCACACGCGGGGTTTGGACTTGGCTTTAATAGACTAATAACGGCGTTGTTTAACCTAGGCAACGTGAGACACGCCACCTTATATCCAAGAGATAGATATAGGCTAGAGCCTTAACGCAGCGGCACAAAGAGCACATAGGTCACAAACCTCCTCTCCACTTCCCCACCCCGTTTAACCACTCTGTATAGAGCTTGGGTAAACCCCTCTTCAATAGGTATGACCATAGTTCCGCCTTCCTTAAGTTGTTCTACTAGCGGCTGTGGCACCTCTGGAGCAGCTGCGGTGACAATTATGGCGTCATACGGCGCGTGTTTTTTAAGCCCAAATCTACCGTCACCATGATATACCTCCACCACCCCCCAGTAGCCAAGCCGCTCTAAATTCTGAGCCGCAAAGACAGCCAGCTCTCTCACGATCTCTATACTGTATACTTTCCCCCGCCGTCCTAAAGCTTCTGCACACACCGCGGCGTGGTATCCAGAGCCGGTGCCTATCTCTAAGATCTTCATGCCGGGCCGCGGCGTTATTAACTCACACATCAACGCCACCATATGCGGCGCAGAGATCGTGGCGCCGGCAAATAGGGGTAGGGGCCTGTCCTCATAGGCCGCCGTTCTGTATTCCGGCATTACAAACTCCTCGCGGGGTACTGTAAGCATAGCCCTTCTCACCTGTTCCGACTTTATTACCCCCCCTCTCTCTAGCTCTTCCACAAGCTGCCGCATTAGAAAAACTGGTCTAGCGAGGAGGTCTTGACCTTCCCCAAGGCCCGTCTTAGCCTCTCCAGCGCTTTTTTCACTCTCTCCTCTCCAAAGTCGTGCTCCTCTACTAAAAAGTCACGTAGGCTCTTCTCATCTGGCTTACCCATCTCTACGTTGTAACTATCGGCTACCGGCGGGTTGAGGAAAAAGTTTTTTATCTCTCGTGGGTCTGTCGGGAAGTAGGCATCTCTTAAAACTGTGGCAAGTATCTTCTCTATGCTTCCAAACTCCCAGACGAGCCTCAACGCCTTCTGTGGCCCAACTCCCGCCACGCCGTCTGGGTTGTAGTCTGTCCCCAGGAGGATGGCTAAGTCTATGAGCTGTTCTCTGTTTTTCAGCCGGAGAGATTTAAGCACGGCGTCTAACTCGATCAGCTCTGGCGAGAGCTCTATTACCTCCTCCCCCACTTTTCTCTTGGGGACTGCAGCCAAGTTTCTCACAAGCCTGGGGGCGCCGAATAGTAATGAGTCGTAGTCCTGACTCCCCACAGCCCAGCACTGGCCCCTGCGGGCCATATATGCGGCTTGAGCCTCGCCCTCGCTAGGTGCTTGCACCCACGGCACCCCCATATATGTCAAGAGACGTTTAGCCTCTTCCACCATCTCGCTCGTAAGAAAGATGGCTCTCTTCATGTATTTCACAGCCTCCTCCCTCTTGCCTTCTCTCAACGCCGCAATGGCATCCTCAACTGCCTTCTCTTTTGCTTTCTTCCGCCTTTCGACCTCCAGGAGTTTAAATTCGGGAGGCCTTCCGTCAAATACGTACACCGGCCTTATCCCGGCTTCGAGCAGGTTTATAGTGCGGTAGAAAAGCCCAGATAGGTGGCTTGTGACACGCCCGGCGCGGTCCATCAACGGGGTCCCGTCTGGCTGTCTAATAGAGGCTAGAAACTGATATAGGGCGTTATATATATCCAAAACGACGCAGCGCCCAGCCAGATTTTCAAGTTTTAACTCCCGCCTAACGTCCCTGCCGATAAGTTTCCCCAGTTCTACAACCCCCACAGATGCCAGTGGTCTTATTTATTTACGTTTTGTGATTTGAAAAACATCTTTTCCCTCCCTCTTAACTCTTCGTACATATATCTTTTTATATATCTCTAGTGTCATCAATATTTTTGCCAATTCGACATCCGAAATCTGTATATTTGCCCTTTTTAATATAGTTTTAACATCTTCACTGGTGATAACTTCTTGTTTCTTAAGTAACATCTCTATGATGTTTCCTACAGTAGTTAAGATCATAGATATAACGGCGGCGTCGCCTTGGCCTTAGTTACTGCGGTTAGCTGCCTCGCCTTTTCAAGCCACGCCTCGTAGAACTTCAACATGTCTGACGTAATGGAAGGCCTCACTTTTCTCAACGCTTCTTCAAAATGCCTCATGGCCACCTCCTTACTACGTATATCCTCACGTAGCGCCAGGAAGGTGGCCTCTCTCACCAAGAGCTCTATATCTGCGCCGGAGTAGCCCTCTGTCCTTCTGGCAATTTCCTCTAGATCCACATCTTTAGCAAGCGGCGTCGACTTGGTGTGTATCAACAGTATCTCTAGACGCGCCTTGAAGTCCGGCGGCATCACGTAGATCATCCTGTCAAACCTCCCAGGCCTCAAGAGGGCGGGGTCCACCAGATCCGGCCTGTTGGTGGCGGCGATAACCACAACATTGCCTAAAGCCTTGATGCCGTCCATTTCTGCCAGTAGTTGTGCCACCACACGCTCCCCTACGAGCGAATCTCCTCCAAGCCCCCTCGCGGTGGCTAGTGCATCTATCTCGTCTATAAATATCACCGCGGGCGCCGCCATCCTCGCCTTTCTGAAGATCTCCCTCACCATTTTTTCAGACTCGCCAACCCACTTGGAGAATATCTCAGGCCCCCTCACTGCGATAAAGTTGGCGCCAGACTCTGTGGCCACAGCTTTAGCCAAAAGAGTCTTCCCAGTGCCAGGAGGGCCGAAGAGCAGAATGCCCTTAGGCGGCCTCAGCCCAAATTTCTTAAATACCTCTGGATACTTTAGAGGCCACTCCACTGCCTCTCTCAACTCCTGTTTTACATTTTCAAGACCCCCCACGTCTTCCCAACGCACGCTCGGCACCTCGATATGTATCTCTCTTAAGGCTGAGGGTACTATTTCCCTCATGGCGCTTATGAAATCCGCCATGGTGGCCTTTATCTTTTCTAACACCTCTGTAGGGATGGGCTGTTGGTTTAAGTCAATAAGCCCACTCTGTATAGCCCTACGTAGAGCGCCCATGGCCGCCTCTCTCGCCAAGGCGGCTAGATCTGCGCCAGAGAAGCCATGTGTGGTCTCGGCAAGTTTTTTAAGATCTACGTCGGGAGCCAGCGGCATGTTTCTAGTGTGGATTTGTAAGATCTCAAGCCTGCCTTTAACGTCCGGGGGGTTAATCCAGATCTCTCTGTCGAATCTCCCCGGCCTTCTTAGTGCTGGGTCTACTGCGTCTGGCCTGTTGGTGGCTCCTATTACTACCACCTGTCCTCTCTCCTGTAGTCCGTCCATTAGTGTTAACAGCTGCGCCACCACCCTCTTTTCCACCTCTCCCGTTACCTCCTCTCTTTTTGGGGCTATGGCGTCTATCTCGTCTATAAATATTATCGCCGGGGCGTTTTTCTTAGCCTCCTCAAATATCTCCCTCAGCCTGGCTTCAGACTCGCCGTAGTATTTAGACATTATCTCCGGGCCGTTTATGGCCACAAAGTAGGCATTAGCCTCATTAGCCACAGCTTTAGCCAAAAGGGTCTTCCCGGTGCCAGGAGGGCCAATGAGAAGAATACCCTTAGGGGGCTCGATGCCAAGATGCTTAAAAAGCTCTGGATGCCTAAGAGGAAGCTCCACAAGCTCCCTAATCTTGTGCTTAGCCTCCTCCAAATCGCCAATATCCTCCCACGTGATGTGAGGTATCCTCACGCCTGAGACCGGCTTCTCAAAGATCTGGATCTGTGTATCCTCTGCAATTATCAACACCGCACCAGAGGGCTTTGTCTGTACTACCTGAAAAGTAAGGGGCTGGCTCAATACGAAGATTTGTAACATATCTCCCTCTACTATTACATATTCTCTCAGCCTCTGTTTTATGTACTGAAGGAAGTTGGGATCTACAGCTATAGTCATAGACACCGGCGCCAGTTTTACAAACGCGGCGTGTTTTGGCTCCACCTTTCTGATCTTCACGACCTCGTTTAGCGACACATCTGCGTTTTTTCTCAAAATGCTGTTCATCCTCACCACGCCCTTTCCGCGGTCTTCCGGCAAGCCGCTCCAGACTTTTGCCGCCGTACGTCTCCTGCCGGCAATTTCAACCACATCTCCCACCACAATACCCGCTCCCTCCATGACCTCTGGGTCTATCCTAACTATAGGACGGTTAGCGTCACGAGCTTTACTCTCAAGGACTTTTAGCTCAATCCACTCGCTCACGCCCAAAGTTTCCGAACTGGTTTAAAAAGATTAAAAACCAATTCTACTAAAGTACTCAAGCTCGAAGTTGCCCACCCCCTCTACAGACCGCAAGACCTCTTCTACCTCGTCGGAGCTATATTCGTCAGACTCCGGCATTCTTATAAAAAACCTCAACGCCTTTATCCCAAATCCAATTTCCTCTGTTTCTACCTTGTCTATCTTATATTTAGGACTTAGCTTATTGGTGATTTCCTCTCTTAGTTTCTCTATATCAACCTCTATGCTGTCTGGGAGGACTCTATACACAAGTGCAACTTCTGCCGACATAAGCCGCTAGTTATGTCTGTTAATAAAATTTACGGCCCCACAAAGCCGCACTCTGGACACCTATATGGCACCCCCAGTTTTCGCGACTTGGCGTTTCTCACTATCGTGGTTTTGCCGCAATTAGGGCAGGCGAAAACAACGCCTCTCTCCAACGGGGCGAGACTCCAGTTTGTGGTAGAATCAGACGGCGGAGTTGGCCCATGTAGTTTTGCACCCCTGATGGACATAAATGGCGAGAGGAGCGGCACTATAAAAATTTTTTAGCATGTGTGAACTAAGACACGAGCCGGGGTGGCCGAGCGGCCCAAGGCGCGGGACTCGAGATCCCGTCCCCACACGGGGGCGTGGGTTCAAATCCCACCCCCGGCGTTCTCTCTGACCCAAAACTCCCTAATGTGCTCCAAGTGGTGACGTGGCAACATCCTGCCGTCACTAGCCTCTATGTATTCCTCTAGCTCCTCTACAGAAGTTACGGTAAGGAGTACCGTGGTCACCGGGAAGGACAGTACGTACTTTAAGGCGTATTGCCCAAGCGTAAGCCCCAGCTCTCTGGCAAGCGGCACTATTTCTTTCTCCACAAGCCTCCGCGCCGAGATAAGCCACTCTCTTTTCCTCAAAGATCTGTGGTCCGTGGCGGGGAACTCTGCCCTAAATCTATCTGTAAGCACCTCGCTTGCGTGCGGCACCCGTACGGCCAACAGCCTATCTGCACCTCTTCCTATAATCTCAAGCCCCGGCTCTTGTTCCAACAGGTTAAAGACAAACATAAGCGCATCATATCCAGCGGCTATAGCTGTCAACCCCTCTCGTAACACCTCTACCTCAGGCCCGAGAGCCACACCAACATAGTTATCTTCTTTCAGCTGACCAATATAGGCAGAGGCTTTCTCTATCTCTTCTGCAGGAGCGTTGTGGATATACAGTATGTCAGGAGTCCTCCCAAGCCTACGTTTGGACTGACCTATCGCGAATTGTAAATACCCCAAGTCATATCTCCTAAGGGGCTTCTGGCTATAGAAGTCATATCCAACCTTTGTAGATATGTAGACATCGTAACCCTTCAGCCACGTCCCCAACAGCTCCTCGCTCCTACCTCTGCCATATATATCCGCTGTGTCGAAATAGTTAATACCTCTGTCAACTGCCGTCTTTACGATCTTGTAGGCAGTATCTAGGTCGACAACGCCATACATGTCGCTACCTATCGTCCAACCGCCTACCCCCAGTTCAGACAAGTTAAGTTTGCCAAACTTCCTATAACGCACATAACTATATCAATTTCCATTTATAAGCTAAATACACCTACATGTATTGACGACAGTCTGGCTTATCGAGACCTCGCGTCGATACTAGACGTGTGGGCCGCTAACTCGAAATATTGGGGGAATATTTTTTAAAGATACAACTTTTGTGTCATATGTATAGACGGGTCCTAGTGGCATATGACGGGTCAGTATATGCAAAAAATGCGGTAAAACACGCGGTAGTTATCGCGAAGAGTTTCGGCGCGTCGCTATATGTGATCACAGTGGCTATAGACCCCTCCCAAGTGGCCGTAGATACTGCAAAAAAAATCGCCAAAGAGGCTGTAGATGACATAGCTTCTCAAGGCCTTTCCGTGGCGGAGGTTGCTATCAGAAGTGGGGTGCCTGCCACGGAGATATTAAACTATGCAGAAGAGAAAGAGGTTGACTTAATCGTCATGGGGTCTCGTGGCCTCTCTACCTTACAGAGAATTGTGTTGGGATCTGTCTCACAGGCGGTGGCGTCTAGAGCCAGAGTCCCCGTGCTTATAGTCAAATAGCCTCTCCCCATTGGTCAAAGCGGGTGGGGGCACGCCTCTTGGCTTCTTGAGTGAGCTCATGTGCTAACCTCAAGGGAAGCACGTCCCCCTTTACGCAAAGGCTTTTTACAAGCTCCACGGCGTCTTTGAGCGTTATGTGTGAACCCACGGAGACATATCTCTTGCCTCCACAGTAGATGACATGGCCTATCTCCTCTCCCTTCTCGTCTATTAGAGATGTCTCCCTCTCTACCCCGTATAGACGCGACTTGGCTACCCCCACAGTTGGCCTCTTTAAGACCACTCCTATATGTGACGCAATGCCAAACCTCCTGGGGTGCGCCACGCCGTGTCCATCGACTAGAATTACGTCTGGCCTGTTCGCCAGCTTGAAATATGCCCGCAACATGGGGGTTAACTCCCGAAAGGCTAGATATGTGGGGACATAGGGAATCACGGACTTGTTTATAGATGTCGCAGTCTCTATGACTCTTAGGTCCTCTACCCCCACGATAACTGCCACGCCGTAGGCAAGACCCCCGGCGTAGGCCACGTCTAGACCTGCCACAGTCTCCACATGGCGTAATGGCGTAAACTCCACTCTCTCTGCTAGCCGTCTCTGTATTTCTCTCGCGGCTTCAAGAGAAAACGGCATCGAAAGTCTCTACTATACGCCTCACTATCTTCGTCGTGTTACATAACTCACATTGTTTCAACTCAGAGAGGCGTATCACCTCTACGTCTAGTCCCCGCCTTTTTGCCTCCCACCTGACTCTATCTTCAGCCACCTGTTGGCTTGGGCCCAGGAGGATCACGTCAGGTTTCACCACTTCTAGTATGTCAAAAATGTCTCCAGGCCTTCCAGGCACCACCTTGTGTACATAATATATACCTGACAACACCTCGGCCCTCTGGCTCTGGGGGATTACTATCCTCCTCCCCTTGACTCTCTCGGCGTTTTCGTCTGAAGAAACCACTGCGGTGACATAGCCTAACCTCCAGGCCTCTTGTAGATATGCCAAATGGCCCGGATGGAGGATCTCAAAAGTGCCTGCAGCCATCACAACTCTGGCGTTTTTAATCTCGCTTGGTTTTCTCCACACGAAATCTACGACGCCTACCATCTTTAACGCGTCTAGTAGACCTTCGGCGTAAGACACTGTGGCTAGAGCTGTCTCCCTATCTCCAGTGGAGTAGTAATACTTGGCGTCTTTTAGATATGCATGTGCCAAGTCCACCACTTGTTTATACGCGCCGTCTTTCAGCACGAGGGTGGTGAGGGCCTCTTCTAGGTTTCTTATATAGATGGCGACTCTATCCACGGGGGGTAGGTATCAAACTTTATAAAAGTCTTGTCTCATGTCGCCATGGCTGATGAGGTAGTTGCATCTAGGTTGGTAACAAGGCTTAGAGAGGCCGAGAGGCTGGCAGCAGGAGGGAAGGTGGGAGAAGCTAAGACAATCTTAAAAGAGGTTGTCAGGGAGGCCCGTGAGAAAGGCCTTGAGAAATCTCTACATAACCTTATCTCAAGGGTGAGGGCTGTTATAAGACATAAAACTCGGCGATAGCGAACTCCCTCCCCCTACATTTAGCTCTTCCCAACACTTTTAGCACCTTTACCTTTTCTCCAAGCTTCACAACGTCTATGGGGCAGTTTTCACACCCCGCGCACTCCCCCTCAAAGGTAACTATGGCGCCTTCTAGCGCCTTGTTAAACGGCAGTAGGCCTACTATGGGGGCCTCTTCCACCACTACTGGCACCATCTCCCCGTTGGTGATCTTACATCTCTGGCCCACAAAGGGCCTTATTTCCACCACTTTGTAACTCCTGCCTTGTGTCAACCGGCCTATACACACGGGGTAGAGCTTACAGCCTCTACACTCCTCTGGGATGTCTACCAGACGGAATTTGTGGCCTACCTCCGCCTGTTCTCTAGAGAGGAGGGTGACAGTCCGCCTCATGTTTATAAAATAGCTACCGTATTTAATTGTGATAAGAGACGTCGTAGAGGCGTATGACAAGCTAGACAAGAGAGACTTAAGGATACTACGGACTATAGAGGCGGCGCACAGGAGATTTGAGTTTATCCCCCACGAGCTTGTCGAGAAATGGGCGCGGTATAGGAGAGAAGAGGTAAGAGAACGGGTTAAGTACCTACATCGCCTTGGCTTACTCCGACGTAACGCAGTCCCCCGCCTAGGGTGGAAAATTACTGCGGCGGGGCTTGACGTACTGGCTTTACACACATTAAGCGTCAAAAAGAAAGTTGTAAAACTGTCCCCAACGCCCATTGGGACGGGAAAAGAGGCTGTGGTATATGCCGGAGAGACTCCCTCAGGTTTTAAAGTGGCGGTTAAATTCCATAGGGGTGGGGTCTCTACCTTCCGGTCTGAGGCTTTTTTCAGACGTAAGTTAGAGAAATATAGACACTTGACGCAAATATATGAGACTAGGCTTTCCGCCTTGGCGGAGTTTTTTGCCCTAGAGAAAATTTTTGAGGCCGGCGGGCTTGTCCCCGAGCCCATTTCGGTAAGTAGACATGTGGTAGTAATGGGATATATAGAGGGGGTCGAGCTGTATAGATATAGTGGAGAGATTGGAAAGATACTTGACGACGTATTTTATACATTAAGGACAGCCGTCAGGCTGGGGATAATACACGGCGATTTGTCTCCCTACAACATCTTGGCCGGCCATAGAGGCTATATAATCGACTGGCCCCAGTGGATGCCGGCCACACACCCCAAGGCCGTAGACTACTTGAGACAAGATGTTAAAAACATCGCCAAGTTTTTTAAAATAAGTCCAGAGATTTTGACTAGAGAACTAGTTACAGAAATAGACGTGGGGGAGGAGTTCAAAAAGAAAATAAATGCCGTATTTCAATAACACGTGGCCATATTGGGTCTGGACATAGCCCCAAAGGGGGCTTTCGCCTATGCGGTATTTGAAAACGACAGGGTGATTGAAAGCGGCGTGGCAGAAGCCAGAGAGCTCCTCCCACTGTTTAAAAAATTCAGAATTCGCACCGTCGCGGTAGACAACGTGGGAGAGTTGGCGCAATACGGCAGGGCGGTAATCAAGGCGTTGGGCCGCCTCCCCTATATGGCCCAGTTAGTAGAAGTGACGAGGGGGGCTGGGGGGTATAGAAATGTGGAACAACTTGTGAAAGAATACCTAGGTGTCAACAGGGGGCGTCTCGATCCGCTAGATACTGCCATATATCTAGCCATGCTGGCCGCCAGGGGGGTAGGCACAGCCGTGAAGCTCTTTGAGGAAGAGACCATAGTTCTAGTACATAGGAGGATCTCCACAACTCCCGGCGGCATGAGTAGAAACAGGTTTATGAGAAACGTCGCCCAGAGAATCAAGGCGCTTGCCTCAGAAATTGAGACTAAGCTCAGAGAGAGGGGGCTTGACTACGACTTGTTTCTAAGAGAGGAGTCGGGAGAGGTGAGTTCTGCAAAATTTGTGGTTTATACAAATAGGGAAACAGTGAGACGTTTGATAAAGCCGAAAAGAAGTCTAGACGTCGCCGTCTCTGTGTACTCGGTCCCAGCCAGAGTGAAGGAGGCTCCGGCACACAAGCGTTTTCTAGTCGTGGGGATAGACCCAGGGACGGTCACAGGTCTTGCCATCCTTACTCTCGACGGGGAGGTTCTAGACACGGTAGCTAGGAGAGGCTTCTCTCGTGGAGATATCTTGAGATACGTCGGCCAGTGGGGCATCCCGGTGTTAGTAGCCACAGATGTGGGCGAGCCGCCAGAATATGTAAGACGTCTAGCCGCCATGTGTGGTGCGGTTTTATACACGCCAGGCCGTGACCTAACTTCTGGAGAAAAAATGGAGCTTGTAGAGAAGGCCGGCTGGAGAGTTAAGACAAGCCATGAGAGAGATGCGTTAGCTGCAGCATATCGCGCATATCTGGAATACAGGCCGAAATTTGAAAAAATCTCAAAAGAGCTCGGCGTTCTGGACTTCGGCCAGCTGGAATACATCAAGGCGTTGGTAATACGGGGTTACTCCATAGCCCATGCGGTATCTGAGGCATTGCGACAACAGGAGGGGAGGGAGACCAAGGTGGTCTACATAACGGTAGAAAAGCCCTGTGCCCCTAGGGAGGCAGACCACACGAGGATAAAAGCTCTAGAGTATGAAAATCAACAACTCCAAAAAGAGCTAGAGACACTCAGAAGGGAGTACGTAGAGTTACGTAAGTTCGTAGAGAACGAAAAATGGAAAGATATGAAATATAGAGAGCTACAAAACAGGATAGAAACGTTAGCCAAGGCCTTGTCTCAAAAAGAGGAAGAAATTAGAAACCTCAAGAAGACGTTTATAGAAATTCTGGCAGAATACGGGGCAAGATACAAGCTTGTACATATGTCTGAAGTAAAGCAGTGTAAGGGAGGCGAGGCCGCGGGGACCATATGTGGAAATCTTGCCTCCATCGAGGATGCAGACGCCAGGAAGACTTTAGGTGTGCCCCTACGGCTGGTGGCCAAGCTAGAGCTAGGAGAGTTTTATGTAGTAGATATGGATAAGGTGAGAGAGCTAGTTAGGCAGATAAGAGAGCGGCTAGATAGAGAGGTAGACCTCAAGAAGATTATTAGGGAATACCGCGGGTCAATATAGGCTCGCCTCACCCTTCAGGATGTATTCAGTTAACTGCGTGATTTTGTCTAATTCCTCCCTTGCGATGACTTCAGCTTCTCTCTTTGTATCGCCAGCGAGTTCACCCTCTTTGATTATCTCTATGTTTAAGATCTTGGGCTCGTTTATCGGCCTCCCGATTTGCGAAACTACTTCCACATATACCTCTATGATGTCTTTTACCTCTCTATATATCTTGTCGGCAATTCTCTGAGCCACCACGTTGTAGATCTTACCCACGTGGCTCACCGGATTTTTGCCGGCAGCAGCCTCAAGAGACATAGAGCGCATGGGTGTAATCAAGCCGTTGGCCCTATTGCCCCTTCCAGTCATGCCGTCATCTCCATGTTCTGCAGAAGTGCCTGTAACCGTGAGGTAATATATGTTGTGTTCTGGCTTATCTGCAGCATTTACCACAACCTCTACCCCATAGCCTGGGGCAATCCTGGCGGCTAAGTTCTCTACGGCCTCCCTCACCTCTTCTTTTACAGAAAGGTAGTGGCTCCTATCTTTTACAAGCTTACTAATAAATGCAGAAGCCACCGTGAGTTTCACCTCTTTCCCCACTCTAACTCCCATCACCTTTACGTCCTCACCCACCTCCGGGTACCTGGCTTTGAAATCTCTCGAGTTTAACAGACGTTCGGCCTTATATACCAGCTCTTCTAACGGAGTGAAGGGGGCATAGCCGACGCCTACAGAGGTGTCGTTTGCCAGAGGGATGTTTTTAACCCCCATGTCATATATGCCCACCAAATCTGCCGACCCCTGTCCAATCTTGTAGTCAATTACGGTGTGGACATCTGGATCTAGGTGGCGGAAGTGTTGTCTCAGCCAGTCTTTTGCAGCCTGTATAACCAAGGGGCCGAGAGGTATTTTGACAACCCCATCTCTCGTCCTAACCTCATATGTGGCCCTCCCGGAGATGAGGACGTATATAGGCTGTAGGACCTCCCCACCTCCAAACCTCGGCGCGGCCTGTCCACCTACTACCAGCGTCTTGTCTATATTGTGGTGAAGTATTGTCCCAAATGTTTCTAGATAGTATCGAGAGAGGTATCTACTAGCCCATTCAGAAATCCCGTCTGCCATATAGTCTGGATGCCCTTGGCCCTTCCTCTCTACAATTTCGACAAGACGTTGCGACACCGGCGTCTTGTCTACCTTCTCCACTACGATCATGTAGTCACCTCGGTGGCAGACACGTAAATAACTTGGGACCCGCGGACTACTATCCTGCCATATCGCGCCAACGGCTCCCCGGAGTTGTCTAACTCAGCCGCGTTGTCTAACACCAGGTTCATACAGCCGTCATATGCCGTCAAGATGCCTTTTACCGCCACGCCGCCCTTAAGTCTAGCCACAATCTCTCTATTTAACATCTTTGTCATAACCCTGATGGGTGCCGGCAGTTTCGTCTGTTGTTGTGTTTTCGACATAGAAAGCCTCACATATGTAAATATATAAAATTAACCCCGTCTCTCGTAAACTAACACGTCGTCTATCCACTCCACGTGGGCCATAAGCACCCTCCTACAACAATACCTAGAGATACCTAAGCTATCTAACACCTGCTCGGGGTGCTCCCCCGCGAGTACCCTACGTCTAAAAGCCGCATAGAGGTGGCCTAACGGCTTTCCACAAGTAAAGCACCGGACAGGTATGATCATCTATATGCCTTCTGTCTCTTACTTCTGGCGTGTTTAATGCCAGGCTTCTTGGGCTCCGTCCTTCTTGGATCTCCCTTCAACATATATGGGTCGTACCTCTCGTAAAGCTCTTTTAACTCCTGACTCTGGAAGTAAGCCACTAGGCCCCGGGCGATAGCTATTCTCACCGCTGTGGCTTGACCCATATAGCCGCCTCCAGACATATTAACCTCTATATCTACCTTCTTGGCAAGATCTCCCGCCAGAACTAAAGGCTCCGCCATCTTGAGACGCGCCATCTCTATTGGCCATAACTCCAGCGGGTAGCCGTTAACTCTAGCTCTCCCAACTCCGGGCTTGACGATAGCCCTAGCTATGGCAGCCTTCTTCCTACCTATAGAGATAACCACCCTCGGCGCCTCCTGTATGACAGTGACACCTAACGTCCCCACGTCCATGTCTACGAGCTAGTGGCCTGTTTTATCTTTTTCTCCCACACCTCCTGCGCCCTCGCCCACTGTTCCCACGCGGCGTAGTCAACACTACGCCATATCTCCTCTAGCGTTACATATCGTAGCAAAGGCCTGGGGGTAAACATGGCCTCTGGCATTGTGTAAGTCACTAATTTTCTCCGTTGGAGTAACTCTAGCGGAGTAGACATATAGACTCTAAGCCTTTTTAACGCCCTACGTCCAGACTCGTTTTTTGGCAACATTCCCCTCACTACTCTCTTAAATATCCTATCTGGCCTCCTGGGGACCTTCGGCCCCACCTTCTCCGGGTTGTAGTGAGTACGCCACTCGCTGGCCTTCCTCATGAACCACCCCACTACCACCTTCCTCTCGCCTACCACCACCGCCTTTTCTATATTGATAACTACAATTCTCAACTCTGGCTTTGTCAACAAGGCTTTAGCTAGGTAGGACGCTAGACGGCCCATTATGTGGCCTCTCGCGTCTATGATAACCTCGCCCCTCTCTGGGAGACTCATGTTACTATCTTGACGCCAGACCCTTTTGGAACTCTCCTGACAAGTTCGGGGACTGTCAAAACCTCGCCGCCTGCATCTAAAATCTTCCGAGCGGCTTTTGGCGAGATCTTAAACGCCGCCACCACCACTTTCTTTCTGATAACTCCACTTCCTAACAACTTCCCGGGAATTAACACAACATCTCCCTCGTCTGCCACTCTGTCTACCTTACCCACATTTACCACCACTCTCTGTCTCCGCGGCTTTTCTATAAGCTCTGCAGCTACTTTCCATATGTTGGCAGAATTGGCTCTAGAGGCCTTTCTGAGAAATCTTATTAACATCCTCGCCTGTCTGTTAGTAGGCCCCGTGGGGTTAGGAGGCATGTGGGCAATCCTACAGACTTATTTAAAATTTTTGTCTAGTCTTCTGTTCTAAAGCCTCCAGGAAGGTTGTAAACTTATTTTTCAAAATCCTAAAGGCCTCTCTCAACGCGGCGTCTACGTCATAATTCCCAAAAGACTCCACCCAGAAGACGTATTTGTCTTTCTCCCACTCTACCTCAAGCCCCTCTTTACACAAGTCCTTACATGTCCACGCCCTGTTAAACGTGCAGTCTAGAGGATCTTCTAGATTTTTACATACTTCTCTACATCTCTCTCTACACGTCTCGTCTTTTATCACAACTCTGGGGTAGTAATAATAGCTAGCCACCGCCGCCTGCCACTTGGCGTGATCTCTCGCCCGTCCCAACTTGGCATATGCCTCCAACACGATAGACTGGCCTTTTGCCAACTTTACGAGAGGGATGTCTTTATAGACAGGCACCACGTCGGCCCTATCTGAAACCAGGTCGCCGGAATACACGACCATCTCTCCATCTGCAGACACCTGGAGGACAAGTCTAGTGCTACATTCTGAGGGATCTGCCAGACCTGACTCGCAGTCCTCTATAGGTGGGAGCGAGCGAAGCGGCGTGGTAAGTGGGATTAGGCCGACCCTGTGGGCAAGCATCTCGTCGTACATCACAGAGGTGTTATTAATAATGATCACTGAGTCTACCGCCATGGCGGGAAGATCGGCAATAATAACCCTCCTAAGGGAGTTAACCAGCGAGGGGCAGGCTCCCTCTATTACCGCCTTTAGAAACCTCTCGGATTTCTCAACTACCGTCGCTTTTGGCATTATCTAGCTGGCTTCTGTTTCTTGCCGCGCCAAATTGCCCATAGAGAGACGCCGTTGACCTTCACGACCTTAAACCTCACCCCCGGGATGTCGCCTAGAGATTTGCCTTCAGGCCCGCCGATACGTTCTATTATAACCTCGTCGTGTTCATTTATGTAATTTAGACTGCCGTCGTAAGGCACAAAGGCTGTTACCACCTTGCCGTTTTTCACCAGTTGTACTCTTACACATTTACGGACAGCCGCGTTGGGCTTTCTGGCCTCCACGCCGACTTTTTCGAGCACAATGCCGCGAGCCATCGGCGCCCCCTCTAGGGGGTCATACTTCTCAACTAGTCCCAACAACTTGCGTTTATAGTTGACGTCATTCCATCTAAATTTCTGTCTTTTTCGCCTCAGCTTCCCGCCGGCAAATAGCCCATATGGCGACTTTTTGCCAGGCATGGCTTTTTCAACTTACTGTTTTTAAACTTATGCCAATATGATCTTCTCTATGTCGTAATAACGTCTAGCCAGCAGCCTAGCTCTGGCGATATTACGGCCATTTTTGCCAATAGCCACCCCCCTATCTTCTGGAGAGACTGTGGTGATGGCAACTTTCGCGCCTGAGGGGGCCTTTGTGATTTTTACTATTAACACCCTGGCTGGATACAAGCTGTTTTTAATAATCTCCTCTGGGCTGTCTCCTATCTCTACTATCTCTACATCTTTTCCAATAATCTGTCTAAGCATTTTGACATTAGCGCCGTTTCTCCCCACAGCCTGTGCCGCCTGGTTTTTCTGTACTAGAAAAATAATTCGAGAATATTCGTCATCTATAACCACGTCGAGAGGCGTTACGCCCGTAATGCTCTCAAAAAGCGTGGCGTATCTAATCTCCTCTTCTGTAAGCCGTATATTAGGCATGTTCTATTATCTTTAAGATCTCGCTCTGGCCTGGGTCTATAACTGCAAGAACTACAATCTTATGCGGCCTCTTTGCGGCAGCCCCCAGCTCTATGCTTGACCCAGGGAAGACAAATATGGGGATACCGGCGAGTTTTGCGTAATATTCAATATCGTCTCTAGCCCACCTGGGGGCGTTAGCCGCCATTATTACCAACCTTGGGGCGCCTGTCAAGATGGATTTTTTAGCCTCCTTAAATCCCATCACCACCTTACCTGTATTTATCGCCACCTGAAGCTCCTTCCCTATATCCACCACGTTGTTGTGGTAAATAGATTCCTTAAAAAGATTTTTCTAGAACTTCATTAATAGCTTAACTATGCCGGTACCTATAGGCACATACTTGCCGGCAATTATGCTTTCCACAACGCCTCTAAACCTCTCCTCCTCCCCCCTCACCGCGGATTCTACCAACGTCTTTACAGTTACCTCAAACGCCGCTCTTGCCAACGGCGACTCTTTAGCGCCAACAATGCCGTGGCGACCAATGGGCTTAAGCCTCCCCGACCACGTCATGGCGTCTGCCACTAGATACATATGTCTAATGTCTGCATCAAGGCCCTGTTCTTCAAGCACACGTCTTATCTCCCGCGCCACTAACGCCCTGGCGGCCTCTATGCCTAACACCTCTTCAACCTCGTGGAGGTCGTTACTATAGGTCCGCGCGGGGTCCACCTCTTCCAGCTGTAATACAGACTCCAGGTTGGTCCCCTCTGTAACTATATACCACTCGTCGTTTTTAGAGTCGTACTGTAGAATCACCTTTCTAATTCCCTTAATGCCAGAAATCTTCATCTGGAGTATCTTATCTCTCGCCTTTTTTATCTTCAAGACGTCAGGCGTGGCCAACGTGATGACTACAGCACGCCCCTTTACAGAAATAGCCATGTCCCTCCCCTTGGCTCTAGAGAGGATTTTCTCAACATCTTTAAGACTAAGCCCTCTATACCTGAGCTGCTCCTGGTCGAGAGTTATGGTAATTACGCCAGATATGTAGTCTATGTCAACCTCTTTTGTTAACATCTCGAGAGTTACCTGCTGTATCCTCTTGGCTACAGCCTCGGCCGCATCTTTACTTTTATTATGGGGAGACTTTAAATAGATAAACATCAACGGCGTGGAGGGATTTCTCCTGGCGTCTACTATCTCTATAAGTCTCGGCAGACCTCTAGCCATAGAGAACTCCCTCAGGCCTGCATAGTGGAAAGAACGTAAGATCATCTGTGTGCCCGGCTCTCCGATAGACTGAGCCGTCACGATGCCTACAGCCTCCCCGGGGTCTATTAACGACGTGGCGTATAGCTTCAACACCCTGTAAATAAGGCGGATGGCCCTCTCCTCGTCGAGCTCCTTTACCGCCTTCTCCAGCTCTCTATATAGCGGCTGCGGCAACACGTTCGCCACTTTTGCCAAAAGCTCGCTCATATCCATAACTTAAGCGACTTTATGTCGGCAACCTTGCCGTGATCTGAACGACTGACATCTACGCCATCTTCTCCATAAAGTAGCTGTAGTAAAGACCCCTCGCCAAATCTCACAGTGCCGTCGTAGCCGATGTAGATATCCTGCAGCGCGTTTATAAGCCTTCTCTGCATGTATCCAGACTGGGCGGTACGCACCGCAGTGTCTATAAGGCCGTCGCGGCCCGCGGCGGCGTGGAAGAAATACTCCACAGGCGTTAGGCCATGTCTAAAACTGCTTCGGACAAAGCCGCCTGCATGTGGCCCGATGTCTCCCGGCGGGAAGTGTGCCGTAGTTCTCGTCCTAAACCCACGTCTAATACGTTCACCTCTTATAGTCTGTTGCCCCAACGCGGCTACCATCTGTACGATGTTTATAACGCTCCCCCGGGCCCCCGTTTTCGCCATTAGGTAGCCCTCCACGTCTTTTCTTACATATTTCTCCACCACGGCGGCTGCATCTTCACGGACCTTAGATAATATCTCAGTTAACCTATTTTCAAAAGTCTCCTCGACGGTAAATCCAGGCATGGCCTCAAGCCGCCCCGCCTTATATTCGTCGATAAGGCCATCTGCCTTCCTAAGGCTCTCGTCTATAAGGGCGTCTAGGTCTTTATACGCCTCTGGCGGGATGTAGACAGAGTCGAAGCCAAACGTGAAGCCCCTAAGGTCGAGGTACCTGAGAAATAGCCTTAGCGACGAATCTAGCCACCTTCTGGCCACTTCTGGCGGATAGTCGCGAGCTATGCGGTGCCATAGCGAATCCACCTGTTCCGCGCCA
Organism: Pyrobaculum sp.; assembly: GCA_046293555.1. Classification (GTDB taxonomy): domain Archaea; phylum Thermoproteota; class Thermoprotei; order Thermoproteales; family Thermoproteaceae; genus Pyrobaculum. Next base: position 37,905 of record JBKBOT010000003.1, read on the forward strand.
ATAGACTTCTTGTCTAAAACGCCTTTTGCAAAAACGCCGTTGGTTATGATAATCCACTCGTCGCCCCAACACCTATACGCATTGTCGCACTTAGACTTAAAGGCTGTGGGCTGTACCCAGTTTAAGTCTTTGGGTAGAAAGTGTGAAATTATCTGCTTGCCGGTCCACAGCTCTACTGGATGTAATATGGCGGGCTCCGGCGGGTCTTCTGTAGACTTCCCAGCCCCCAGTAGGTAGGCCACCTCCTTCTTTGTGAGAAATGTGGACTTGTGCGACAGGAGGTACGCCCCTATGATGTAATCTTGACGTGCGCCAATTATGGCGCCGCCATAACGCGGGGTGATGATATGCCTCTCTACTAACATAAGGACTCGCGCCTCAGCTCTAGCCTCTTCTGTCTGTAATACATGTAGGTTCATCTCATCTCCGTCAAAATCCGCATTGTAGGGTGGACATACCGCCAGATGTAGGCGGAATGTACGTCCAGGCAGTACTTTAACCAAATGGCCCATTATGGACACCCTGTGTAACGACGGCTGTCGGTTAAAGAGCACAATGTCGCCATCGGCAAGATGTCTTTCTACAATCCAACCTGGCGCAAGCCTCTCGGCGAGGGCCTTTCTGTCTTTTACATACCTGAGGTCAATCCTCCTCCCCTCTGGCGTAATGACATAATTGGCGCCAGGCCACACCTCGGGGCCTCTCACCACATATTGACGTAACATATCTACATTCCATATGGTGACCCGTTCTGGCACCGTCAAGACCTTGGCTATGTCGGCAGGGACGCCCACCTCGTTAATACTTATATGTGGGTCGGGGCTTATGACCGTACGTGCGGAGAAATTCACACGTTTGCCAGAAAGCGAGCCTCTAAAACGGCCCTCCTTCCCCTTAAGCCTCTGGGCGATACCCTTAAGAGGCCTCCCGCCGCGGTGTTTAGCCACAGGTATTCCCGGCAGCTCGTTGTCAAAAAGAGTGGCGACGTGGTATTGCAACAAATCCCACAGGTTATCCACCACATTTGTGGGGGCACCCGTCTCTATGGCGATTTTCAACTTTTCGTTCATACGGATGATATCTACAAGCTTGTGGGTAAGGTCGTCCTCGCTACGAATCCCCGTCTCTAGCTGTATTGAAGGCCTCACGTGGGGCGGCGGCACTGGCAGCACCTTTAAGACCAGCCACTCTGGCCTCGCCACCACGGGGTTTATGCCAAGTAGCTCTAAGTCCTCATTGGGAATCTTGGCGAGCTTATCTCGTAAGGTTTCTGGATCTAGTTTAACCAACGCGCCGTTTTCCGTCTCCTTGTAGAAATAATACGGCCGCTCAAACCTAACCTTGGCTTTCTTATAGCCACAGTGGGGACACGTAGTCCTTTCGGAGGCCTTCTTGCGGATCTTCTCCTGGAGGTTTTGAGCCAAGAGCCGCCACTTTTTCTTAAGTCTGGCAAGCCGCTCTCTATATCGCTGTATTTCTTCTTCTCTAAGCATAATCCTGCCGCAATTTGGACACGTGGCCCTAAGGATGTCGTAAATAATCCTGGCATAACTCACATGTATCACAGGCTTTACCAACTCCACGTGTCCAAAATGGCCTGGACATACGTCATGTGTCTGTCCACAAGTCTCACATCGAGCTCCGGGCTCAGAGACGCCCAGCCGCCTGTCGGCAATACCCCCCCTCACCGGGAGTCCACCCTCGTCGTAGACTTCAGAAGTGGTGATCTCCATTACGGAATATTTACGTACCATCTCTGGGCTCAAGACGCCAAACTTTATAGACTTGATAACCTTACGTGGGATAGTATCTAGCTCCTCCTTTAATGACACGGCGGTGGATACAGATATATATTTAAAGTTTTTAAGCTACTCTAAAATCTCTGTAAGTTCTAACTTTGGATATATCCCCAATGCTATTAATTCCTGTAGCATTAGCTTAAAGGCGTATGGTATCACCACCTTGCTAAATGGCGCAGCATCTCCATGGATGGGACACTTGGGCTTGTTCGACTTGGCGTCTAGATATGCGGGGAGGCCACAGTGTTCACATACATACATGACATATTTGTCACTAGACTCCACAAGCCTCTCGTAAAGCAACGCCGAGGCGCCGTGGGCGATAAGCACATCTCTCTCCATCTCGCCAAGCCTCAGCCCCCCCTCCCTAGAACGGCCCTCGGTGGGCTGTCTCGTCAATATCTGTACAGGCCCTCTAGCTCTGGCATGTATCTTATCTGCCACCATGTGGTGTAACTTCTGGTAGTAAACAATGCCGACAAAGATATCTGCAACAAGTCTCTCCCCGGTAATTCCGCTATACATAACCTCTCTCCCATCCCACTTAAAGCCAAGTTTTAACAACAATTTCTTCAAGTCTTCCTCCCTCACCCCCTCAAAGGGGGTTGCGTCTATCAGCTGTCCGGTCAACGCCCCGATTTTACCCGCCATGCTTTCTAACAATTGCGCCACAGTCATGCGGGACGGGAGGGCGTGGGGATTTACAATAATATCTGGCACCACCCCGTCTTCTGTAAAGGGCATATCCTCATGTCTTATCAACATGCCCACAACCCCCTTCTGCCCATGTCTGGAGGCGAACTTATCCCCAAGCTCTGGTATTCGCAACTCTCTCAGCCTTACTTTTACAAGCCTGTTCCCCTCTGGCGACTCTGTGATGACAACACGATCCACTATGCCCCTCTCCCCACGGCGTACCGCCACCGAGCTGTCTCTCCTCTCCTTCAATATACGTTCAGCCTCTAGGGTGGTGTAAAACCTCGGCGGCGCGGTCTTGCCAATAATCACCTCGTTACTACTCACATAAACCTCTGGAGGCGCGATGCCATCTTCATCAAGGTGGCTATAGGCCTCGGGCCCCCTATAGCCCTTTACAGACTGGTCTGGAATTTCGATCTTGTCCTCCTCCCCCCCTGGATATTTCTGCTCCTCGGCCTCATAGGTACGGTAGAAGACAGAACGGAACATGCCTCTCTCCACTGCGGCCTTGTTTAAAATAACTGAGTCCTCTATATTGTATCCAGTATATGTAAGCAAGGCCACTACGGCGTTTTGACCAGCCGGCTTTTTCGAATAGCCCACAAGCTCAAGCCCCCTGGTGGCAACTATCGGGCGTTCGGGGTAATACAACATGTGCCCCCTAGAGTCCAGCTTATAGAGGAAGTTAGATTGAGGCAAGCCCAGCGACTGTTTCGCCATAGCCGCCTCGTATTGATTACGGGGAGACTGGTTATGTTCAAGATAGGGGATAACTGAAGCCACGGCGCCTAGTATTGAAGAAGGCACAATCTCAACATGTGTGTACATGCTTAAGTCCTCCTCGGGGTTTACCGCAATGTGGGCATTTTCCTCCTCGTCTGCATCTAGGTATTCCACCACGCCCATCTTTACCAAGTCGTCCCACGTCAGTTCTCCCCGTTTTACTTTCTCTATAATTTCTTTAGTGAGCTTCAGCTTGCCGTCATATACTACAAGTAAAGGCCTGCGGATTCTCCCCCCATCGCAGTTAACATAGACGGCGTTGTCCAGATGCGCTATGTTTATCTCGTCGTCTATCCTCCCCTGTCTTCTAAGACTCCTCACATTTCTCACAAGCTCCTCGGGCTGTGGATGTACGCCAATAAGCCTGCCGTTTAGATAAACCTCAGCGCCCTCCTCCCCCTCTTCCCGCGCCTTGTGGATCGGCACCACCCCCATGTCAAGAAGTAATTGTTCTACCTCTCTCTCATCAACCCCTGTGGTTAGCTCGGCTAAAAGCGCCAAGTTTTTAACAAGGCCCACATTCTGGCCTTCTGGAGTCTCTACGGCACATAGCCTCCCCCACTGCGTGGCGTGTAAGTCACGAGCCTCGAAATGTGGCTGAGTTCTCGACAGTGAGGACACAACTCTACGTAGGTAGCTTAGAGTAGAGAGGTAGTTTGTCCTATCTAAGATCTGCGAGACGCCGGTCTTTCCACCCACCCAATTGCCTGTAGCTAACGCCTGTCTAACCCTTTCAGTTATTATGTCAGGCCTTACGATAGTCTGGAGGTGGGGTATCCTCCCCCTTGCGTAATATTTCTCCAGCTGGCCTTTAAGCTCCTGTAAGAACTGTTTAAAGACTGTACGAAACAGCTGTGTCATCAAGTCGCCTACCAGCCTAACCCGCTTGTTTGCCACATGGTCTTTGTCGTCTGGCTGCCTCCGGCCTAGCTGCATCTCCACAAGCCCCTTGACCACTTGTCCCAACATTAGCGCTTTCTTTAGCCTAACCTCCTGTTGTCTCCTCTCGTCAGGCGCCGTAGTGCCTAGATGCGGCAAGAAGTACCTATCTAACAGCTGGAGGGCCCTCTCGACTCTAATAGGTCTGGGCTGACCTGCAGCCACCTTGCCGCCAATAAAATCTAGGGCGTCTTCTCTCGAGATGGCAATTTGGTTTGCGGCAATTATGGAGGGGAGAAGCTCTTTCTGTATCTCGACGTCGTTAGAAACAGCCCTAACCACCTCCTCATCTGACTCAAGACCCAGCGCCTTCATGTATATAGGGAAGGGGATCTTGACCGGCATGGCAGAAAGCTGTGCATATATAACCCCATCTCTGTGGAACTCTACAATCAACGTACTTCTATACCCAATCCCGGTGGAGATCACCTTGGCCAGAAATCTTACAGAAGGCTTGTCGCCTTTGTCATATATAGGCCTGTCGGTAACTAGATCTTCTTGAGAAATTATCACCCGCTCGCTCCCGTTAATAATGAAGTAGCCCCCCAGGTCTTGGATATCTTCAAACTTCTTGGCGTATTCCCCAGGTCTTAACTTAGCTAAGTTACACCGCCTAGATTTAACCATTATTGGCAACTCGCCTATGTAAAAAGTCTCGGTCATATAAGGCTCGTCGTCTACATAAAGAGTGGCGGTGAGATAAAGCGGGGCGGCATAGGTGGCGTTCCGCAGGCGGGCCTCCATTGGGTAAATTGCCGACTCGGACCCATCGCTTTCTTTAATTCTCGGCAGGCCCACCTCTATCTTTTCTAACACAATCTTCAGCCCCTTGATTTCTGTCTCCACAACTTTAAAATCCTCCATAATACGCGGCAGCCTCTTCTCCACAAAGTCGTTAAAAGACTTTATCTGGTGGCTGACGAGCCCCATGTCTTTAACAAATCTCTCCACCAGTGCCCACCTGTCGTCCCTACTGGGGAACCCACCATCTGCGCTCTTGACTACAGGGAGTGGGAGCAAGTCGACCATTAGCCCAGCGGAGTGACAGATATAAAAAGTTATCCAGGTATTACAAGCCGGTAGATTACAGATTCCCCAGCAGTTGGCGACTCCCTCACGATTTTCACCACGTCGCCCGGCTTGGCGCCTACAGACTGCACAAGGGGGTCTCGCGACCTAATCCAAGGCAACTGCCAGGGCTTAAGCCGTAGCTGTCTTAACAAGATTTTTGCCTCCTCTTTTGGAATTACCACAACTTCTTTAACTCCCAACAGGGCTCTAGACACAGACAGAAATTTGCCAAACTTTAAAAAGTTGATGCCATCTGTAGTCACCTTGGCGCTCTTATTGTCGACCTGATCTCGTTTTTAAGGTCTTCTATAAATTTTGTAATCTCTTCTTTCGCCACGTCGTTAGGTACTTCCATCCTTAGTCTTGCGAGCCGTTTTACCGTCTCTAGTTCTCTTAATATAGATGCGGAGACTCCGGCCTCTATCGCCTTGAGGCCCTCCTCGTAGTATGTATATATTGCCTTCATCAACAAGAACTGTTTTGCTGGCTGCGACGGCGTGTCGATTGGGTTGTAGGAATCCTGTTTGAGGAACCCCTCTCTAATCATAAAGGCTACGTTAAGCAGATGTTTCTCACTTTCGCTCAACGCCTCGGTGCCAAGTATTCTCACAATCTCCTGTAGCTCCGCCTCTTTTACTAATACAGACATAAACACCTCTCTAATGCGTTTCCACTCGGGGCCGACGTTTTTAGACCACCACACCTCCACGGTGTCTACATAACGAGAGAAGCCGAGCAGCCAGTCTATGGCGGGGTAGTGGCGGGAGTAGGCCAGTCTTGCCGAGAGTGGCCAAAAGGCGCCAATAAAGCGGAGGGTATTAGAAGTCACGGGCTCTGTGAAGTCGCCGCCAGGCGGGCTGACAGACGCAGCGATGGTGAGTGACCCCACCCGCTCCCTGCTGCCTAATAACGTCACACGTCCAGCCCGCTCGTAGAATTCTGCCAACCTTGTGGGGAGATACGCCGGGAACCCCTCTTCTGAGGGCATCTCCCCAATGCGGAGCGCCACCTCACGCATTGCCTCTGCCCAACGTGAGGTAGAATCCGCAGATACCAACACGTCATATCCCTGATCTCTAAAGTACTCCCCCAGGGTGGTGCCCATATATATAGACGCCTCCCTGGCGGCAACCGGCATGTTGGAAGTATTTACAATAATCGTGGTACGTTCAAGCAAAGACCTGCCTGTAGCCGGGTCTCTAAGTTTTAACAAGCCGTGTAGGGCATCCGCCGCCTCGTTGCCCCGCTCTCCGCAAAGCACCGGTATGATAACCCTACTCTGTGCGTAGAGAAACAAGGTTCTGATTAAAACGGTCTTGCCTGTACCAAAGGGTCCAGGCACGGCGGCGGTACCGCCCCTGGCGATTGGAAATATCGTGTCGGTAGCACGGACGCCCGTAATTAGGGGCTCCACTGGAGGTAACTTTTCTCTAAAGGGCCTAGGCCTCCTCACAGGCCACTTGTGCCACATCTTCACCTCCACTACCCCCCGCCTGGTCTTTATCCTGGCAATAACGTCGTCTACCTTATATCTGCCGTCTGCTACCCACTCCACAACGCCGGGAGTGTGCTCGGGCAGTGGGGGGTAGAGGATGTAGTGAGTCAAAAGCTCGGTCTCTTTGACAGATCCCAACACGTCGCCTGGATACACCTCTTCTCCAGGCCTTACTGCAGGCATGAAGTCAAATTCCGCCTCTAAGTCCAACGGCGGCGCCTTGTCGTAACCTATACCGCGGGCCACAAAGGGGGTCTTAGAGATCTCCTCGATATGTCTTAAAGGCCTCTGAACCCCGTCGTAAATCTTTCCCATTATGGTTGGCCCCAGCCAGGCGCTTAGAGGCTCGCCGCTTCTTACCACGGGCTCGCCGGGCTTAAGGCCCGTGGTGTCCTCATAGACCTGGATAAAGGCCTTCTCCCCCTGTATCCTCACCACCTCGCCGAAAAGCCTTATCTCGCCTACAAAGACGAGCTCGTAAAGCCTGGCGCCGGGGAGCTCCGCCTTTACTACAGGGCCCGAGATATATTCAATCCTACCGCTCATATGTGGCCAGATAGAGCAGGTGTTTTAACTCATCTATCTTGTTGTTTAACAACGTTTCAAGCGAGTAATCTACCACAACGGCGCCATCTCTCGACGCCATTACTACACCACCTCTGATATCTGTCTCTTTCACTAGGGCACTCAGCCCGAGGCTTTTTGCCAAAGTCTCCACGACGCCTCTATCTTTAGGCGATACATAGATCACCACGTCTCTAGACTGTATGTACTCTACCGAACTCTGTAGGAGGGAAGATAGGAATTTTATGTATCTCTCGCCACCCCTAATTTTTTCTATTGTGTCATATATAGATTGTTGGAAGTCTTTTAAGATATTTTCGTAAGTTTCAGCAACTTTTTTTCTAGATTCAATTACCGCGTTGAAAAGTAGGCGCTCTTTTTCTAGCATGACCTCGCTCTCGACCTCAGTTATGTGGCTAGAGAACTTGTTCAACACGGTATCTGCCTCTCTCCTCAGCCTGGTCTCCACATCGATTAAAAGACTCTGTTTAAACTCCTCTAGCTCTCTAATCTTCGAGTTAATTATCTCTTTGAAAAGAGACATAGGGGGACGTCAGTGGTTATTTATAAACATAGTCGCCATTACCCTCCGAGGACTTGTCGCACGATTTGGAGGTAATTCACCTCTTTTTCCATTCCCTCCTCCACGCTGGGCACTTCTACAATTAGCTTTCTAGGAGTCTTTATACGTATCTCATCTAGTTCTTTACGTATATTTTTTGCAACTTTTGAAGATATGAAAATCACACTATATATTTCCAGGTTTTTATCTATAAAACGCAAGGCCTCTACAGGGTCCTCTATGGTCCTTCCCTCGAAGCCCATTAGCTTAAAGAGCGCCACCGTGTATCTATCTCCAACCACCAGATACACGAGGGGGTAGAAACAGTAATTTAAATCTACCACGGCTCTTTTTTCAGCCGGAGTAGATACGCCACATAGTTTGTGGCTTTATGTACCAACGGGGTAATTATCACAGCTGTGAGTATTACCTCTATAGGTATCTCCCTGTATAGACTAGCCACGAGAAATGCCATAAGTAGGAAATCTAGCTGGTCTAAAGGAAATGCGGGATGTCCTCTGGGCATACAAAGCCGACGTTTTATAAAGGCCCCCAGGAGGTCTCCCGCCATGGCGGCGGCAGATAACACGATGGCGTCAAAAACTGTGAAGAGGGGATAAAACAGGTTGGGCACATATCCAATGGTGGAGCCAGCCATGACGCCTATGAGAAGCCCCTCGAATGTCTTTCCCTCTCCAAATATCCGCCTGCCGTCTTTAAAGTTTTTGCCAAGATCTAGATAATGTCTCCACCTAAGCCTCGCCGCAAACACCGCAGAGCCGTTAGCCACATAGGGGGGCCATATATATACGAAGAGCAACAAGAGGTCCACCATACCTACCCGCCGTCTGGCTCTCTTCTAGCCGGCAGTAGACCGCAGGCCATATGCGGCCCATATTTTTTTATTTAAATCTCAACCTTGTATATGCATAGAGGCATGGCGATGAGAGACTGGCGCCGCGGCTTGTTGGCATACATAGAAGCCGACGACGCCACCATAGAGGAGTTTAAAAAAGTCGTAGAGATATGTGGAGGCGAGTTCAAGCCAAAAAACATGCCATGTCTCACCTCTCTCGCCTCACGGCTGGAGGTAAAATCGGCGTCTTACCTTACCGACATTTACGGCATCTCTAACTCAATAGCCTTCTCTAGAGGCATCTCCCGCGCCGCGATTCTCGAAAAGGCGTGGGCTTTTCTAGAGGAGCTGTTTTGCAAAATGCCTATAGAATGCGACGAGGGGGTATCACTTAGCTGTTGTGAGAAATGTGGGTGGGCTTGCCTCCTGGCTAAGGTGGCCAGCAGCGACATTACGGTAGATCTGAGGGAGGCGATATACAGGAGGCTAACAGGCGGCGGCTAGCGCGACGCGAAGGTTAACACTTCCCTCCTGGCGGCACTTCTGGCTTGTCTTAGAAGCTCTTTGTATTGCTCTACCTCTCCCTCAATCTTGTCTAGCCTCTTTTCGACATATGTTATAAAGTAGCTTATGAGCAACCTAAGTGGGAGATATTGTGGCCCCCTGAAGTAGAATTTGTTCAAAATGTCTCTAGCCCAATAGATGGAATGTCTAGCCACTACTTTCAGCAGGTCTATATGTTCTGGATATAGGTTTATCTTGTCTAGCCACCCGGCCTTCTCGCCTCTTATGTGGCTCATGGGCACATAAAACAGGGGCACTATGAGGCTTCTGTAGGGCCTCAGTCTTTCTATCAGCTCCACGGTCTCTACGACGTCTTCAGGAGTCTCGTTGGGGAGCCCCACGATAATTGTGATGGCCGGTATTAGCCTGACTTCGTGCATTATGGCCGCAGCCTCTATCACAACCTCGTGCCACTGCTCCATCCCGTAGGGGGCTGCCTTGCCTGGCATGATGTTTTTCGCCAAGCGTATAGACCCGGTCTCCAGCCCTATTTGGGCCCCCCACCAGTCTTGATGTTCGTCTAGAATTATTTCAGACAGTTTTGTAAATAGGCGGCCCATTTTCTTCTCGCCGTGGTAAATACCGACCAGGGTGGCGTGACTCCACGCCACCTTTCTATAATACCTCTTGGCTAGTCTATGTAACGCTATTAACTTCTCTGGGTTTGGCTCTACGGTATTGGAGCCGTAGAGCGGCACCTCGTCTGCATGTAGGAGGCCATCTCTCACGCCGGCCTCGGCGTTTACCTTAAGCTCCAGCTCTACCTTCTCTAGCGGGTACCACCTCATGGCTCTAAGGGTGACAGAACAGAACGAACAGCCCCTGGGGCAACCCCTGCCGATTTCCACCAGGCCGTTTACGCTTGGGTACCTTATGGCTGAAATTTCCGACACGTCTGGAGCCTCGTGGACGCCAACGTAAATATATCTCGGCAGCGGCTTTCCCCCCAGGGCGTTTTTCACCAAGTCTACAACAATTTTTTCCCCCTCGCCGTCAAAAATGGTGTCCACGCCCCACCTCTCCACCAGCTCCGGGAAGTAAAGCCACTGCCACGCCGCAGGTCCCCCCACGATTACCCTCAAGCCGTTTGTAGACTTAGCCCTAGCTATCTCTGGCGCGATTCTCTCCATAAACCTCCTGAAAAACATGGCGTTCATGGGCTCTCTGCCCACAATAACGCCCCACGTGCTGCTAGGCGGGTTGAGGCCGAAATAATCGTGGTGGCTTAACATCAACACCTTTGCGCGTGGGAGAAACCTCCTCACGTGGTCTGGATCTATCACGGCCGCATTTATGCCGGCATCTAACAGCTTGGCCTCTATCTTGCGCATACCATAGGGCGCCTCTTTAGGCCTCCCCCATTTGTCAACCTCTATTTTGGGCGCAAAGAGGAAGGAGTGGAACCGCTCAGAGAGGCCAAAAGGCAGCTCCACGAAGATAGGCCCCGTGGTGCCAAAACCCAGAAACTCTCTCCTATGGTAGTTAGACATCATCGACCTGTCTGTAGTTAAAATAACGTCGAAATGAGGCATGACGTCTCCCCGTCTCAAGTATTAATACATTGACGGCATTTCCCCCGTGGAGTTTATCTTCCTAAGCGAGGTGGACAGTAAAACGGTGGAGGTGGTAAAAAACGCCATTTATGCGCTAGGGCCCCCTCCCATAGATATAGTCATACTTGGCGCCGACGTGACAAGACTGGAGACAGAAGATGTCTTCATGTTGAAGGTCTCCCTCCCCGTAGACATATATAAAGTCATGAGGGAGGCGGCAGTAGCCCACGCTTTGACAGACCCAGACCTCCTGGAGGTCTGGGCAGCTCCTCACGACGTGTGGTCAGACCCCCTGGCGTATGAGCTCTCGCAAGCCCTCTTGGCGCGAGTTGTTGACATGTTGGTTGCCAAGACCAGCCCAGAGCTCGTAGTGGAGAGAGCACGTGTGGAGGTGGTAGAAGGCGAGACTGTGGCGCAGACGCTAGTCAAGACTTTAGCCGTAGATGTCTCAATAAGCCTCGCGACGGCTGGCCGCATTGGCGACGCAGTCAGGCTGTTAAACAGGCTGGCGGGCCACCCCATCTATGAGACCTACAGGCGCCTCTGGGATTTCGCCATGGCGAACTTTAAGTTTCTGCCTATTTACAACTGGCTTAATCTACTAGCCCCTCCTCGGTGATTCTAAAGGACACCTCGCCCTCGGGGTGGTACGGGCTGTCGAAAATCTTGGCTATCCTGATGTTTTCTTTAGATTTTCTAAGCCACAGCCTATATGTGGCGCCGTGGGCTAAGATATTGCCGCCGGCAGGTCTCAGGGGGTTGCCAAAAAAGACGTCTGGCTGCGCCATCACCTGGTTTGTGATCACTACAGCCACGTCGTAGGCGTCGGCTAGACGTAAGAGATCTGCCACATGTTTGTTAAGCTTCTGTTGTCTTTCTGCAAGATTCTCGCGGCCGGGAAATTCCGACCTGAAGTGTGCTATGACTGAATCTACTACCATCAACGCCACGTTGTGCTGTTTGATGATTGACTTTGCCTGTTCCACTAATATCATCTGGTGGTCTGAGCTGTAGGCCCGTGCGTAAAATATGTTGTTTAACGCCTGGTCTGGATCTAGGCCTCTGGCTCTAGCTATCTGCATAATACGCTCTGGGCGGAAGGTGTTTTCCGTATCTATATATATGGCCTTGGCGCCTAGCCCACCCCGCTCTTCGGAGAGCTGCACCATGACCGCCAGCTGGTGGCATAACTGCGTCTTGCCGGAGCCAAACTCGCCCACTATTTCTGTAACAGCTCTAGTCTCCATGCCGCCGCCTAGAAGCTCGTCTAGAGTTCTAACACCTGTGGAGATACGTCTAATTTTTTTCCGCTTCTCATATACCTCAAGCGCCGAGATGAACGAATGTAAGCCAAGCATTTTTCTCGCCATGTCTATTATCTGTTGCGCCCTCTCCTCGTTGCCTATAACTTCTGCCAGCTCTTTTACAGAGGCAAACGCCACGTCTCTAATGGTGTAATACCCCCTCTCCTTTAGTTTTGCGCCAGTAACTCTCCCAACGCCTTCAAGCTCCTCCACGTCGAGCTCTGGGTTTACCTCTACCGTGGCTTGCACCTGGACAGCCTCCGCCTCTGTCTTCTTCTTCTTACTAGACACAATTTTTAAATCGCTGTGGGTTTATATTCTTAATGACGAAAATTTACCCTTCAGAGCCGTGAAGAAAGGGTCAGGGACAGATTGAAATTTTTAGACAGACTTACGTCTAGTGACGCTAAAAGACAGACTCCGGGGCTTGGTGCCACGTGAGCTACTCGAAAAGGTGCCCACCTCCTTTGAGGTGGTGGGCTCTAGAGACGGCGCAGTGGCAATTGTGGAGATACCGCCAGAGCTGGAGGACTACAAACAGCTGGTCGCCAAGGCCGTCATAGAGGCAAACAAACACGTTAAGGCCGTCTTGAGAAAGTTGGGGAGCCGTGTGGGGGAATATAGGCTATATAAATTCGAGATGTTGGTAGAAGGCCCCACGGAGGTGTTACATAAAGAACATGGTTACTACATAAAGGTAGACCCCACAAAGGTATACTTCTCTTCAAGAGATCTGACAGATAGGCTAGACATAGCCCGGAGGGTGGCCGAGGGGGAGCGGGTGTTGTATCTATTCGCCGGCGTTGCGCCATACGCCGTGGCTATCGCCAAGTTCGCAAAGCCGCAGGTAATTGTGGCAGTAGAGCTAAACCCATGGGGGTTTAAATACGCCGTGGAGAACATGAAGATAAACAGGATAAAAAACGTCGCGGTGGTTCACGGCGATGTGGCATACGTCGCGCCGCTGCTAAAAAAGAGGTTCGATAGAGTACTTCTAACCCTGCCGCTAGGCGCACACAGGTTTCTACCCACGGCACTGGAGTGTCTAGAAAGAGGCGGGGTTATCCACTTCTACCACCTGGGCAGAGAGGAGGACCCCTTTAGAGAGGCCGAGGGGTTGGCGAGAAGCCTCTGTCCAGACTGTAAGGCAGTCGACAGGAAGGTTGTGAGAGATTACGCCCCCGGGGTTTACAAAATAAGGGTGGATATCTACAAGCCGCCTTAGAAAAACCTCGGCGTGCCGCCCTCTTCGCCCCTCCTACGTCCAGGGGTGGGTGGCCTCTGTTGGATATAGAGCATTAGTACCGACGGCACCTTTCCCTCTCTGGCAAATTTTGTCAACAAGTCTCTATATTCTGATGTATGTGTGATATCAACCTGGATGAACTTTATGGCGATTTCTCTCAACATGCCTTCAAGTCTTCTCAACATATCTTCAGGCATCACAGAGGTTATCACCGGGTTGTTTAGCCAAGACTCGAAATCTTTTAACACCCTCGCGATGTAGCTCAACATGGCTTGGGCTGAGTATAGCAACATGAGCCTATCGGCGGTTTTTATCGCCTCGCTGTGAGCCTCCAGCTCTCTTACTTGTTTCTCCTGTTCTTTCACCCACTGAGAAAGACGTTCCATCATCGACTCTATGTATTCCAACACCATCTCCGTCGTAGGGGTTTCATGAGTCATGCTATCTAATCTCCACATCTGTATATAAACCTTATGCCAATAGCGCAATTATGGCGATAGGCATCACGAAGATGGCAGAGATCACCACGAGTCCTATCCTTCTGTACATCTCTGCAGCGTATTGAAGCTTCCTAAACCCCTCTTCACCCAATACCTCCGCCTCTATTTCCACACGTCGGTATGCCACCAGCAGTTGACCTAACTCTCTCTCTGCACTCCCCACAGCTTTCTCCACTACTTCTAGTATACGGCTGTGTTCTATCCTCTCCCCCACTATCCTATACCCCCGCCCAAATCCCACCCCAGTGGCCCTGTGGGTGTCTGTAGTGACTATCTCCACAACATCGTATCCACGCCGTCTGTATGTAGCCACAATCTTGTCGTAAAGCCCCGAGTGTAGGTTATTGCCGTCAAGCACCACAAGGAGGCCCCTCCTGTCGTCACATTGTACCACAATTGCCGAAATTCCAGCCGGCCCGATCTCGTGTCCCAGTGGGTCCAGGCTTGCGGCATCGCTCTTGCCCACCCCGACGAGATACTTGCCACAGAGAGGCGCCTCGTGTAGTCTTTTCAACACCTCTGCCAAACTGGCCACATCTCTCTCGTCCCACTTCACAACGCCGTCGAACTTGTTTTGAGCGTCTGCCATTATGTATACGCCGGGGTCAACCCTTTGGGCAACCCAAAGCGGGATGTCGTCAGAGGCTGACTTCACCCTCCCCACCACGGCGAGGTGGGGCTCTACGCCTAGACTCATCCCAACGGCCTTCACATCGCCGGCCACAACTTCTGTCGGCATGACGCCTCTTGGAGGCGCCCCCGGGGGCATGGAGCTGAGGGCAGATCTCACCGCCCTTATTATCTCAGAGACAGATCTCTTAGATATGGGGTCTCTCTCGTGGCTGCCAACGCCGTGTATAAAAGTAAAGCGGTACCCCATACCCTCCACCTCCTTGTTGAGCCGGTCTACCAACATGCCTCCCCCAATATGCCTAAAGGGGCCCGGGTGGAAGTCTGATACCAACACCACGTGCCGCCCGCCGAGGAGATATATGTGGAGTGGCACTCTCTCTACCCCACCCAGCTGTCTGAAGGCGTCTTCCATGAGGTCGTTTTCTGCAAAGACTGCGTAGAGAAAACTAGAGAATATACACATGGCGTCGAGACCCCCCGCCATTTTGTTCACCACAGGCCTAAGCCCGTAGATCACCACGGCGTAAAAAAACGACGCGGCTGCAAGATATAGATGCCCCATTAGGTGATAAAACAGGGCCGCGGCCGCCAGGGGGAGTAAAAACGCTGGAGATCTACACTTCAGGGTCTGTACCACTATTGCGGTAACAACGGCGCCTATTAGGGCGAAGGTGAGAGGAGGTTTTCTAAAAACCAGGTCGAAAAAAGCTACTAACAACGTGGAGATAGCCGCCACGTAGTAAGACCTACGTGGGTTCACTACCGACCTATCTACTACATACAACGCCACAAAGAGCGCGGCGCCGAAGGCGATATAGCACAAAGGCGCGCCCGTCAGGACTGCCGCCACTCCCAACAGGAATGTCGCCAACCCCGCGACCTTTTTTGGGGACTTGCCAAAAATGAGGGAGTAGCCCCTTTCGAAATTCCTCATAGAGACTCGATGTAATTCCTAATGAGGCTTGAGTACCTCTGCGTGGTTATACTCATCTGTAGGTACCTATTGACTTTAGGCATCTTGTAGAGATACACCTCTTCCTCCATGGTGTTCACCACGGCGTATCCAACCTCAGAAATATCCCACCTGTTTTTTATCCTGTTAGACACGCCGTAGTGAAAGTCTTGGCCCAAGTAGGGGTGGAGCAGAAGTACGTAGTCTAGGCCATATAGCAGGAGGTTTTTCGCCTTGGAGAAGCCAAGGTGGTACGTCCTGCTTATATCTACATAGCCAAAGCCGGTAAGTCTGCCATCTGTAGACTTAAGCAATATGTCTATCTTGTCCACATATCTGTTTGCAAGTTGTGGCACATAGGGCACGCCGCGTATCACCTTTGTAACCCTCCTCCCTAGAAACACCGGCGCCTTCTCCATAAATTGCGACAAGGTGTCCACCACCTCCCCCTCGCCCGCAATCCCCCTCACGCTGAGGATATAGAACTTCTTTATCTCGTAGTCCTCCTCAGCCAGCTCGGGGAGGGGCAAGTTCTCCAGTATCTCTTCTGAAAGCAAGGTGTGGGGCAGATAATAGGCCACATCTATCTTTTCCACCACCTTGTTTTCCCTCATGACTTCAAGCTGTCTGCATATAGACTCCTCCCAAATGCAGTCCACCACGACGCTGCCAGATAGGAACATGTAGACCGGGTTTTTTGTGTTAAGCCAGTTAAGCCGTATCTTCTGTAACAACAACATCTGTTCCGCAGTTAGGCTTATTAACGCCTTTTTTATCTTGTCTATACCGTAGTTGTCTAGGCCGTATTCGTACTCCCTCTGGTGGTCTACAGCAGTGCAGCCATGCCTATAGCAGCGAAAAGCCACATGTCCTATAACGATATAAAAAATTTACTGCCGCCCAAAAAACGCGGCTAGATCTTCCTCAAACTGACGGCGTAATGTAGGATTTCTAAGTAATGCGGCTGGGTGATAGGTGACACAGATCTCCACATTAACTCCAGCCAACTGTCCTCTGAAACATCTCCCTCTAACGTCGCCAATTTTTTCCACCTGTCTCCCCAAGAGCCCCAGTAGAGCTCTACTGCTAGTAAGCCCCAGCGCAATTATCCTGTGGGGCTTCAGTATAGATATCTGTCTAAGTAGATATGGCATACACGTCGTAACCTCCCTGCTGGTAGGAGCTCGGTTGTCTGGAGGCCTGCACTTAACCACGTTAGTTATATAAACATCCCGGCGGGCAACCCCGAGGTTGGCCAAAACTGTGTCCAATATCTGGCCCGCAGCGCCGACAAAAGGCCTCCCCTCCTCGTCCTCTTTAGCGCCGGGGGCCTCGCCGACAATCATCACGCCCAAGACGCCGCTGCCCTCGCCCGGGACGGCGTTTTTCCTGGCCTTATATAAGTCACATTTCTTACAGTTTTTAACCTCGGCCTCCAGTCTCTCAAGCCCTTGAGACATTGGCTTACTGTAGCTCTCTTCCAGCCGTCTCCGGGAGGAGAAAATATGCGGTGGCTAAGGCGAAGAACGCCACGGCGTAGGTATAAAACACCACGCCGGCCAGCGGGTTGCCTAACGCCATCCCTATATACTGGACTATAGAGGTAGTAAAGCCCCCGAAGAGGCCTATACCTATATTAAACGACACCGCCATCCCGGTATATCTCACAGGTGTGGGAAATAGCTCTGCCATGGTTGTGCTCAACACACTAAAGGTAAAGGCCGTGGCTAGAATCAAGAGGAACACCGCAGCGGTAATTAATGACAGATCTTTAGTCACAGTAAGCCAGGAGTATATGGGGTAGTAAGTCAACAGCCCCATGACCAGACCGGCTAGATAGACAGGCCTCCTCCCAATTCTGTCAGCCAGATATGCGTTTAAGACATAGAATGGGAATTGTAACATCGCAGCTATTCCCACCGCCGCGTTTGTGGCCACTGCGTCTAACTTAACCACTTGTGTTAAAAATGGAAATATGTAGCCAGTAGAGGTATAGGCTAGTACCGAGTGGCCTGCGGTAATTGCCACCCCCAGTAGGATATATCTAGGGTATTTCGTAAAGGCCTCCAGAAGGGGCAGCCTGGAGATCTTGCCGCTATCTCGCAAGCTTTCAAACATGGGCGTCTCCGCCAATTTAAGACGTAGGTAAAGCCCTAGGACTGTAAGCACTATAGATATCAAGAAGGGCGTCCTCCACCCCCAGTCCCCAAAAACGGCTCTTGGCATGAAATACGACGTGAAAACTATTGTGAGCGAAGATAAGGCAAGCCCCAGAGGCGGCGTGGCCGCTATAAAGCCTACATAAAAGGCCCGGCGCCCCGGGGGGGCGTGTTCTAACACATATGTCACAGCCCCTCCGAACTCCCCCCCGAGGGAAACCCCTTGTAGCATTCTGAAAATAGTTAATAACAACGGCGCCGTCACTCCTATCTCGCTGTACGTAGGGATAAGCCCTATGGCAAAAGTGGAAAGACCCATTAACACTAATGTGGCTAGGAAAGTGGCCTTACGTCCCACCCTGTCTCCCAGATGTCCAAACAACGCAGCTCCCAAAGGCCTAACCACAAAACCTGTGGCAAATACAAGCCATGTGTACAACATGCCGGCAGCCGGGTCGTGTTGAGGGAAAAACTTAGCGGCTATATAGGGAGATACAGACGCGTAAATAAAAAAGTCATACCACTCAATTAACGTCCCCACTGTAGAGGCAGCAACAAGAAACCTTGACATAAGGAGGAAACTGCTTAATATATATAAGCCCACCATCCTGGAAACAAGACGTCCCGGCCGCCGCACCTGGCGGCACCCCCGACCTGAAGCCAACGGCGACGTTTTGGCGCATCTCATAAAACACGTCGATTAAGGATGGATTCACGACTCCCGGCATTGTTGACAACCGTTGGGCTAGCGGCTGGCTACAAGATGCCGATAGCAGGTAGGCTTACGCCAATTTTTATACTAAGTCTTTCTTGTATGGAACTTCTGGAGCATATCACGCGGGTGTTCTCCGTCTTTCTCTCCACGGCCTTAGGCCTCCTCCTTGCCAGATATCTTTACGACAGGTTGGAGGCGTTGACTAGGCCTCTCTCGAGACGTCTGGGGGTCCCGGCCCCCCTCCTGGCGCTCTCAATAGGCGAGGCCAGAGCCCCACATGTGGTCATGGCCCAGTGGCTACGCGGGGGGGCCGTGGCTTTCAGACATGTGTTAGTCTTCTCATTTCTCACCTGGCCCATAAGGGTGGTTCTCCTCCACCTCAGGCTGGGGATTATCCCCCTGGCGTTGGGGGCGTTGGGGCTGCTGGGCGCCATCTACCTCTCTGTGGTGTATCTACCCTCTGTGGTAGGGCTACTGCTGGCCTTACACCTCGGGAGGGGGCTTGTCTGGCCTGTAGGCATAGACGCCGGGAGGCAGTTTGCCTCTATAAACATACTAAAAACTGCCGGCGGCCTCACGGCCAGATATGCGGCATTTGAGGCAATATTTGCGGCGATGGACCTCCTGGGTATACGCATAGATTTCAGCTTTCTGCCCCTCCGCCCCGAGGCCTTGGCGGTGGCCTCTGTGGCCTCGGTGAGGCCCAGCCTTGGCATCATGGCCGCGGCGCCTGCCTACTTTGGCGGGAGGATTTCTGCCGGCGAGGTCCTCCTGTCGCTTCTGCTTGGCAGACTTGTCTACATGTCGGTATTTGAGTTCCCCAGAAGCGCCGTGCAGTTCTACGGCTCCATATATCCGCCCTCTGTGGCCAGCCGGCTGGTTTTATACACGGCCTTGGTGATGTATGGCGCCACGTTGCCCATCTTGGCGGTGTTGTTTATCACGGCTGGTGCCGGTGGATTGCAAACCGCTTGAAGCATATGGGCTGTTTAGTCTGGCTGGAATATGCCGCCAGCTGCTCCACCGTGGCGGCGGGGACGTAGTGAACCCGCCTCCCGTCTAGACTCACGCCAAATATGGCTGTCTCGTGTTGATTTAACAGCCCCAACTCTCTGAGCCTGTCTACAATCCCGGTGGGGTGGGCCTCTCTCTCTATCTCCACCTCCACCTCGGCGCCGCGGTCCAGGTCGACAAGCTTTAGCCGCATCATCTGTCCGCCTCGGGGGGGAAGTATCCAAAGGACATGTATACCGCCGGCATGTCGGCAAGCCTGTATCCCCTCATGGCTTCTACCATCGCCTTTAGGTTACGCCAGCTGGGGGTAACATACCTCATTCGATATAGCCGCTGTGCCCCCGTGGTGAAGAGGTGGACGTAGGTAAGGCCGCGTGAGGCCTCCACCACGGCTGAGTGCTCTCCAGGCTCTGGATATATGTAGGTATATACTCCCAACACCCCCGAGATCCCCTCCCTTCGGTATTCGGGGTTTTTAAACAAGAGCGCCTGATCTATGACGTCTCCCTCGGGCAGAGACTTGAGGACTTGCCGCACGATGTCGATAGATAGGTAGATCTCCCGCCACCTCACCAACGCCCTGGCTAACGCGTCGCCTGCTTTCTCCACCACGGGGCTGAAGTCCAGCTCGCCATATGCGTCATATGGATGTATTTTCCTCACGTCGTACCCCACGCCGGAGGCTCTGGCGAAGGGGCCGACCACCCCCAGCTCAGCCGCCCTCTTTGCGTCTAATGCCCCCACGCCCTCTAGCCTAGCTCTCGTCACCGGGTTGTCTAGAAACAAGGTCTTAAAGTCTCTCAGCTTGTCCTCTGTTTTTGACAGAAGTCTCTCTATAAGGGCCACGTGCTCTCGTTTGATATCTCTCCTCACGCCTCCCGGCACGGGGTAGGAAATGGTGGTGCGGGCGCCCGTAATTTTGGCGAAAACCTCGGCGAAGAGGTCTTGTATGGCGAATCCCCACATGAAGGCCGTGGAGTGGCCTAGAAATATCCCCAGTAGGGCTATGTCGTATAGATGCGTCCTGATGCGAGAAAGCTCAGCTATCAACACCCTGAGGTATTTCGCCCGCGGCGGCGGCTCTAACGCCAGTGCCCTTTCTAGAGCCAACACGGCCGGATATGTGATGTTCATACTGTCCATAATGGAGGCTTTCTCCACAAGAGGTATGAGAGCCCAGTAGGGCCTATTTTCAGCCAGCTTCTCTACGCCCCTATGTACAAACCCAGGGTCGGGCACCACGTCGGCGATCAGATCGCCGTCTAGCACTAAAAACAGCCTCATGTGTCCAGAGCCTGGATGTTGTGGCCCCACAACGAGGACCATCCCCCGCCTCCCGCCTAACAGCTCCTCCTCTCTCTCTATGAAAAAAGTGTCGCCAAATTTTTGGGCAAAAGGCCACTCAGCTAACATAAACCTTCTCCTGTAGGTCTCTTACAGCTTTTAACAAGGCCTCTGGGGTGGGGGGACAGCCGGAGACATAGCCGTCTACCGGCACGACGTTGGCGGCGGGAACCATGTGGTAACTACCGTAAAACACCCCGCCCTTGATGGCACATGCGCCCATGGCTATGACATACTTGGGGTGAGGCATCTGCTCGTATACATACTTTACAAATTTTGCCATCTTGAGGGTTATAGTCCCCTCGATGACAATTATGTTGCTTTGCCTCAAGCTGCCCATAGGCAACATGCCAAATCTCTCGGCGTCGTAAGCCGAGCCGAAGGCGTGGCCGAACTCCACGCCGCAACATGCCGTAACTAGATGTGGAGGCCAGAGAGACCACTTTATACCCCACTTCCCCACCTTGTCTAACGTCTTTTTGATAAACACCTTCATTGCCTCCTTGTCATCTCCTTTATAAAAGTCTTTTCCATATTTTATATAATTAGATTTTTCTCTCTAATTGTTTTTACTTTCGCCATTTGTCTAACTCCACCTCTTGACGTCAGAAATTACTGCCAGATATCTAGCCACATATATTGCAGACAGCGCCAACACGACGGCGAGAGTTAGCGCCAGCTCAGGCGTAACCCACTGATATATCAACGCCGCCACAATCAAAAGCCCCGCCACTGCCTCAAAGGCGGTGGCCATGTAGATATAGCCCACGTACTGGACTACCAGCCTTCGCTTTACCTCGCCATATGGGGGGTTGCCGGCTTCAAACCTCCTCTCCTTTACTTTGCCAGGCCTCCTGGGGGCCAACATATAGCCCACAACAACTAACAAGACCAGCGCCAAGGTTAGCAAGGCTACATAAAGGACGAAGGCAGTCATGCCAAAAGCCTTAAGGCTATTGAGAGGAAGACTGAAGCTATGGCTAACGCCAGTAGTTTCGACCAGCCTATTTTCAAAGCCTGGTCTATCCTGTACCGGGGGTATATAGCTCTGAGGAGCAACAGGGGGAAGGCTAGCGCGGCCATCTTGACGGCTGTAGCCACGGCGCCGGGAAACACGTCTGAGAAGGGCTGCCAGCCGCCTAGAAACAGCACTGATCCCAATAAGACGCCTGCATAGAGCTTTACATAAGTGCCGCCAAAAGACAGGATGAACAGAGTGGAGCCATATTCCGTATATGGCCCCAACACCACCTCCGGCTCTGCCTCAGGTATCTCATATGGAAATCTCGTGGTGGACATAATTAGCGAGATGTAAAAAGCGAAGAAGGCTAGTGGGTTTAACAAAAGGCCCCAGACAGACTGGGCCTCCACAGCCTTTATGGGGTCCGCAGTGCCGTATAGTACCAACATGGCTAGTAGCGATAACAACAGCGGGATCTCGTAGGCGGCTGAGAGCAAGATCTCCCTCACCGCGCCGATATAGGTGAACTTGTCTGCCTCAGCCCACGCCATGCCGACTAGAAAGACCGCCACCAGGAGCCATAAAACCACGGCGATAGCCAGGCCGTAGGGGTTGTGAAACACCACAAGCCCCGGCGCCGCCGCGATGAAGGCAACGGGGAGGGCTTCCGCCACGAAGAGAGCCACGGGGGTGGCGGCAAAAAGCAGCCGGTTTGTATGTCTAGGTAACACCAGCTGTGAGAAGAGAAGTTTTATCAAGTCTGCAATGGGCTGTAAAAAGCCGCCGATTTGTTTAGAGACGTAGAGTGGGCCATATCTCCACTGTACTCTAGCCACAAGCTTTCTCTCAGCCCAAATAGCCACCACGAGAAATATAAAGATACCGCCAATCCCCGGAAATATCAACGCCGCGATGATATCGCTAGGCAGCAGGTCGATCATACCAACGCCCTCCCGCCGGCCTCCATCTTGACCACATGTGGCTCCATCTCCCTCGGCGTCTTGTATGTAGACAGATCGCCCCACGTGATCTCCACATGTGGCGTATGTCTCAACGAGCCTGTGGGGCAGGCGTCTACACAATAGCCGCAGAGTATACAACGGCCCCAGTCTATGCCGGGGTAACGCTTTCCGTCTTGCTCAAGGTGGAACCTGATGGCCTTAGAGGGGCATACGGCCTCACAGAGCTGGCAGGAGACACATTTGGCCCTGTCGTTTACAATAAACCCTCTGACTGAAGGCCCGTAGTCACGTCTTTCTTCAGGCCACCGTATGGTCCACGGCCTCTCTGTCAAGTTCTTTAGGGCGACTACAAACAGCTTGAGGTGTATGATCATTGGGCGCCTCTGGGGGTGAGACAGGGGAGCGTGGGGTCTACCGGCCCGATCACCTCCCTGCCCATAATCCTGTTTATCTCCTCCACATCTCTGTCGATGACGGCCTGTATGGTCTCCACCTCCTCTGGCTTCAAGTGTCTAAACCTGCCTTGAAGCTGTAGGAAACACCTTACCGGCTTCCGCTTGGGGATAGGCATGGTTACTCTAAACTCGCCGTGATCTATCTCGTAGTTAACCCAATGCCCCGTCTCAGTTGCTAGCTCCAACAGTCTTACGGCGTATTTTGGCTCAAACCTCCAGCCTGGGGTACAGGACTGTAGTATGTGTAGAAACGCCGGCCCCTCGGCGTCCATCGCCCTCTTGAACTTATAGACCATGTCGTGTACATACGCCGGGTTTGCAGTGGCGACGTACGGAATGCCGTGGGCAGCCGCTATGGCCGCCATAGGCTTTTTGTGAGTTATGTTGCCAGGCACCTTTCGGCCAGCGGGAGCTGTAGTTGTAGAGGCGCCAAACGGCGTGGTGCCGCTACGCTGTATGCCGGTATTCATATAGCCCTCGTTGTCATACATTATGTAGATCACCCTATGCCCCCTCTCCAACATCCCGCTTAGAGCCTGGAAGCCGATGTCCGCAGTGCCGCCGTCGCCAGCAAAAACCACCACGTTGATCTTCCGGCTTGGATCTATCACGCCTCTTCTCTTTAACGCCTTTATGGCGGCCTCAATGCCGGAGGCCACAGAGCCGCCGTTGCCAAAAGCCACATGTATCCAAGGCACGGCCCAGTTGGTACGGGGATATACTACCGTGGAGACCTCCGCACAGCCCGTGGCGTTAACCACCACGGTGTCTGGCCCAAATATTTTTAACATGTGTCTAGTAATTACGCCGATGGTACAGCCGGCACAAAGGCCGTGGCCGGGGAGGAAGAGCTCCTCCTGCGGCAGCTCGAAGTTGGCGTATTCATACAGCCCTGGGTACTCCTCGGCTATCTTTAAGCCTGGCAGCTGGACCTGGTGGCGCCTGATGTAAATCCTCTCCTTGACCTCCTTAAACCTGCCCTTAACCTCAGTCATATCCCCCCCTCAGGCCCACTGTGTACGTCACGTCGGGTGCCCACAGGCCTTTATGTATCTTTAGGGCCATTTCGTACATCATGTCGCTATCTATTGCCCTCATGCCGATAGTGGCCAACACGCTGTAGATCGGCTTGTGTAAAGTGGCGCCTAGCTCCACGGCCATGGGGCCTTGTAGGGGCCCGCCGTGGTTTATCGCCCTATCTATCACCACCACCTTGTCCACATTGGCCAGCAGCTTCCTCAAGAGCTCTCTGGGCCATGGCCTAATTACTCTCAGCCGTAACGCCCCCGCCTTTATCCCCTCTTTCCTCAGTCTATCTACCACCTTTTTCGCCAGCCCGTGGATCGAGCCATATGTGACTATAGCCAACTCGGCGTCTTCCAGCATATATGGCGTAGCCAGGCCGTAGGCTCTCCCAAACCACTTGCTGTATTCAACATCTACCTCCTCGACGACTTTTATCGAGCCTCTCAAGGCCTCTACTGCCGGCCAGCGGATTTCCCAATACCACTCCGGCGTGCCCACTGCGCCCAGTTGGGCGGGGTTGTCCACATCTAGTTTAACCCAGCTTCTAGTTATTGGGGCAAACCTCAACGCCTCCTCCTCGTCTACCGGGACGTCTAACGGCTGGAGGACGTGGCTAGTCCAAAAGCCGTCGTAAGCCACGACGACGGGGAGGTGGACTCTGGCGTCTTCAGCCACTCTATACGCTTGTATCACGGTGTCGAAAGCCTCCTGGGCGTTTTGTGTAATGTAGATAATCCACCCCAGCTCCCTCATAGACATCACGTCGCTGTAGTCCCCCCACACGTTTATAGGCGCGGAGTATGTGCGGACAGCCATCCCCATGACGATGGGGAGCCTTAACCCCACGGCTATGGGCAAGTTTTCGTACATATGGCCCAGCCCTTGTGACGACGTCTCTGTAAAAGTCCTAGCCCCCATGGCGGAGGCGCCTATAACTGCAGACATTGCCGAATGTTCGCTCTCCACCGGTATAAACTCGGCGTCTAGCTCGCCGTTGTTTACATATTCCGCAAGTCTCTCCACTACTGGCGTCTGCGGCGTGATGGGATATGCCGCTATGACCTCCGGCCGCGCCATCTTTACCGCCAGAGCCACTGCGTGATTTCCAGTTAGGGCGATCCGCCTTTGTTCAACAGCCTTCTCTCTGGTTGCCAATATCTGCGTCATATCTCTCTCACCATCTGTATTGCCCCCGTGGGGCAGACCTCCGCACAGATGCCACAGCCTTTACAAAAGGCGTAGTCAAAATCTATGGCCTTCATACGGAACTTCCTGCCGCGGGGCCCCTCCACCTCTCTCCAAGCCTCTATCACCGCGTCGTCTGGGCAATATAGCCAACACTTTCTACACATGATACACTTGGCGTGATCAATGACGGGCTTCTCTATACGCCAGCCGCCTGTATGGTAGTATAGACTACTTCCGGGAAATACAGCCCCCGCCTTGTTTACCTCAGCCCACCCCACGACCTCATAGGGCCCCGTCAGAAAGGCGGAGGTTGTGGAGATAACGCCCTTGGGTCTGGCCGTGGGGTCAACCCTGGCGGGCGGGATCACCGCCGCCGTCTCGTACGCCTCCTTTGTGGCGGCGAAGTTCTCCTCCACCGCCTTGCCCAGCTGGTTTTCAAAAGCCTGCCTGATGGACTCCAGCTTGGGGAACCCCATCACCTTTGAGAAGGCCCCCGCCAGGGGGCCGTTGGGGACATCTAACTTCACGTGCCTCCTGGCGATATCTATGGCGTCTAGCACCACCAGATAGACGTCGTCTCTGCCAGCTATTTTTTTCACCTCCTCCGGGGGCTTCGCCGTGTTGAAAATTATATAGCCGCCGGGCTTCACGGCGTCTATCACAAACCTCATGGAGTCTACAAGCTTGTCGTCAAAAACTATAGCCACGTCGGGCATCTTGATGGGCTCTAGGTCCTCAATTGGGTCGCTGCTAATAGTCAGAAAGGCCTTTACCGGCGCGCCCCTGCGCTCAGCCCCAAACTCGGGGTTTGCGACGGCGTAATAGCCATCTATGATGGCCGCATTGGCTATAATGTAGGTAGCGGTGACAATGCCCTGTCCCCCCCTGCCCACCCAGACAGTTTCTATACGGCCCATTATTACTTTTTGGATCTCTACATAAATATTTTCATATGGCTGATTTATGCTACAGATATTGCAACTTCTATAAATTTCAAATTAATAATCATGATAAATAGAGAAACCATAGTGGGGCCAACACGCCCACGGCGGCTAACGTGGTTGCCGTAACTTTGGGGAAGAGGGCGGTGCCATCCGGCAGGGACATCATGACCCTGAAGTAATACGGCGCAGTGAGCACTATGTTAGCCAAGACGTAAACCGCGGGGAGGGGTCCAAGCGACGCCGCCGTGTAGGCCAGTAGGTATAGCTTAGGCCAAAACCCCAATATGGGAGGTATCCCCACCTGGTTTAATGCCAGCAATACTGCAGTCCAGCGAGACGAGCCCCTATCTAGGTTGTAAAAAAGGGCCATTTTGCCCATCGCGTCTGCATATATCAGCCAAAACGCCACCCTGGGGTCTAGAGGGTAGGCGAAGAGGGCAAATCCTGCATGTGCCACGGTGGAGTAGGCCAAAACCTTTCTGAGATCTCTACTGGTCAACGCCCCCAAATTGCCGACAAGCATAGACAAGGCACCTACTACATACAAGACGGCGGCGGGGGGCTGGGGGGCTATATACAACAGGGCGAAACCCGCCGCCAGTTTGGGCAGGCTGGCTAAAGCCACGAGGCCCGCCGGAGAGGACCTGGTGTATACATCCACAAGCCACATGAACACAGGCGCTGCCCCCAGCTCTACTGCCAGGGCGAGCGTTATGAAGAAATTGCCGAAGTCTATATATACGGGCCGTGTGGCAAGCCCAATCACCATAAGGGCGTTAGCCACAGTGGACATTATCAGATATCTAAACAGCCCCTCGAGAGAGCCCCTGTCGCCAAGGGTGGGTAGCAACACTGCCGGCGAGATTGTGGCTACTGCAAACCCTAGCGCCTTTAGGTATGCGGCGTCCTGGGCCATTAGATATACGCCAGTTATGGCTAAGACAGACGCCGTCCCGGCCTCCGGGACAAATCTGCCCCTACCCACCATGGCCACCCCCAGGAGGAAGGGTAGCGACAGTATTACAGAGATGGGGCTCTGGCCGTGGAGAATATAGGCAACTAGGGCTATGTAGACCACGTCTAACACAAAGAGGCGGGGGGCTGCCAGCTTTATTGCTAGATACCCCGCGAGGAAAAAGACTAGCTTGTCCATATCCACAACAACATGAAGGCGGCGACGCCTAGACCCACGCCAGCTATATATAGATAGTACTCAAAAGACCTTCCCGACAGCAGGCCGGAAGTTCTTCTAAAAAGCTCGGGCACCCTGTCGTGAAGCCATAAGTCGGCTGCTTTTTCAAATATCATCACTGTGCTGTAGATCCCACTCCAGAACGAGGGAGCTCGTAACAATTGGCGATCCACAAAGGTGTCTATCTTTACCACAAGCCTCCCTACAGCGTTAAAGAGTTTTGGCATAACTAGGTCATATAACACCGGCAGGCCCCCCCTCCTGTAGAGTACCTCCACGTGGGGCAGATAGGCCAGAGCCAAGCCCCCAAGAGAAAAGGCCCAAAACGGGTTGATTAACGTCAACGTGGAGAAACTACCCGTAAAAACCAACGCCGCGTAGGGCCACGCCATGGGGCTCCAGTCGTAGACAGTTCTAGTCTTTAATATAAGCCGCCCGACGTAACCCGACGTGAGGAGAGAGAAAAATAAAAGCCACCACTCGGCCTCCGCCTTGGCCATAGCCCCCAGCGGCGTTATGCCCACTAATGTCAACAAGGCCACCCCCATGGCTATTTTAGACACCAGGGGGTACCCCTCTGGCACTCTGCTGTGGTTTATATGTATGGCGTGGCCCACCGCCATGAATAAAGTGGCTTTAGCCACCCCATGTGCGTAAATTAGCCACAAGGCCTCCACGGGGTTCTTCAAGGCAAAGGCGGTGGTGAGGCCGAGGTAAGACGCCGTTGAGGCGGCCAGGAGGACTTTTGGCTCTCTCTGCCCTAAAGCCACCAGTCCGCCATATGCCGCGGTGGCTAGGCCAACTGTGAAGGCCACTTGCGCCGCCCATCCAGGCATCAAGGGTCCCAGCTTGAGGAGAAGTATTGGCCCCGCCTTCACCATTGTGGAGGAGTGCAACAAGGCGCTCACCGGCGTGGGTGCAGACATGGCTGTCATAAGCCAGTCTGTAAAAGGCAGCTGCGCCGCCTTGGCGAAAGCCGCGGTTAGTATTAAAGCTGCCGCCAGATCTGACAGACCGCCCCACTGGCTTATATACGGCGAATTGGCCGCCGCCTGTCCCAACCCAACCATCAACGCCGCCGTCCCCACCTCCACGGTTAGGATAGCCCTAAGGGCGGAGGCGCTGGGTGTCCACATCCAGCTTATGCCCCACCTCCCATCGCCTAGCCCCACCCTGCCGGCATCTTCCTCCTCTCTATACGTCAAGATAAGACCCCAGCTGGCCAGGTCGAGACCCCCCCACCCCACCAACAGGAGCGCCCAGTGGTCCGCCGTGACGAAAGTTAACATCGATGCGTAAAATACGTCCATCCAGCCCCAGAACCACCCCCTCCTCTCTAGAGACTTGACGTAAAAAATGGAGTAGAGAGAAATGGCGAGATATATCAAGGAGATAAACAGAGTCAGCCCCCTCTCGACCTCCCCCAGTCTAAACAGGGTGGTGGCCGGCTGGCTGTGAGATAGCGCCACTGCGGTGGAGACAGCCACCGCGGCTATGCCCCTTTTGGTAAACAGATCTACTAACGCAGCCAGATAGGCCGCCAGGATTAATAGCTCTAGTGCCATAAGAGCGGCAGGGCTGCCAGTAGGACGTAAGGTAGGGCTGCTGTGAGCAACGTGGGGATGTACATATCTGATGCGAGCTGTACCACAGCCGGCCCGGTCTTATATATGCGGTTTACCAAATAG
Source organism: Pyrobaculum sp. (assembly GCA_046293555.1). Taxonomy (GTDB): domain Archaea; phylum Thermoproteota; class Thermoprotei; order Thermoproteales; family Thermoproteaceae; genus Pyrobaculum. The sequence continues at coordinate 67,073 of JBKBOT010000003.1, forward strand.
AAGTTATACAGCGCGGTGCTGAACAACGCCGCTATTAGGACTAACGCCGCTGTGACGCCATGAGGCGCCCCTATGGCTAACAACGCCTTGCCTACTAGACTTAGCCCAAAGACTCCAGATAACGCCACAAATGTCAATATGCCGGAGGTGAGGAGCTGTGTGTTCCACCTCAGCTGGTCTAAATGCCGCGTGTGGAGATGTACGATATAGATGCCAGATAGCATAAACCCCGCCGCTTTTGCAAAGGCGTGGCCGGTGAACAAGATGGCTGTGGTCCAGTAGCCTAGCTCCCCATGTAGAGAGGCCGCGGAGACCAAAAGGCCCATGTTTGCTATTGTGGAGTCTGCCAGCGCCCTTTTTATGTCTACCTCTCTAAAGACCAATATGGAGCCGTAAATCGCCGTGAGTAAGCCATATATGTACAAGGCTTCAGGCGGCCAGCCGGCGCCCTCTTTTAGACGCCACAACCAGTAGGCCATAAGCCCCACGTGGACTGGGCTTAACAGCGCCGAGAGTGGCGTCGGGGCTTCTGCATGTGCGTAAGGAAGCCAGAAGTGGACGCCGAGAGTCCCCATTTTTATCAATAGCCCCAGTAAGACAAGTAATGAGGCCAGGCCGCCTGTCTGAAAGGCCGCGGCGTCAAAACGTCCAGACATGGCGACACCAATGAGGAAAAGGATAGAGCCCACCTGCGCCCATATGAAGTACAGGAGGCCTACAGCCCGTCTGTTCCCATAGCCGAAATACCAGATAAGTAGAAAGCTGGTAATTATGCTCAACTCGAGAGCTAGAAATACGAAGATAAGGTTTTCAAAAATTATGATAAACACAAAGGAGAGGACATATAGGGCATGTGAGAGGTAATACCACCTGTGGGCCCCCATGTGTTCCAGATATCTAGGGGCGTAGAAGGTGACTAAAAGCCCGAGGGCTATAGAGACGGCCACAAAAGGCAGTTTGTAGACATCTAGCGCCACGGCCACCTGGCCTATATAGGGCATGGTGGCTAACACAGCCCTCTGGCCTACGGCGAGATATAGAGCCATGGCGGCTATGGCCGCAGCGGCGGGCACAACTCCATATCTCATAGCCAACACAGAGAGGGCGGTGACCACCGCCGTGGCTAGTAGAAAGACCTCGCTATACATAACCCCCCCTCGCCATTTTGAACAAAGCCGCTACTAACAACAGGGTCTCTGCCACCCCCACGCCGGTGGCGACAGCCAGCATGTTTATATCGCGGATAGACGCCGCGGCAAATATTGCGGCTAGTACTAAAAGCTCCGACCCAATTACCACCCTCACCAGCGAGTTGGCGGTAGCCACCACGGCCAGTCCGCCTCCAGCTAGTGCCACAATTAGCGCCAGTTCTATCATATGGATATCTCTACCGCCATTTTCAACATGTAGATAATAAACACGGCAAGTACTAGAAGTAGAGAGAGATCTAGCTCTGCGGAGACAATTGGTGGAGAGACAGCCCGCGTGGCGAGTAGCGGCGTGAAGACAACGGCCAGGCCTATCAAGGCGGAGGCGCGGAGTTTTACAGTCTTTTGGACGTCGCCTAACGTGGCTGCGGCTATTATCACAAGAGTCAACGCCGCAACTATATACACCAGGGCGACTAGTATAAACGCCACGGCTCCTAGATATATGGCTGTGCCTATTGCCACCACCACGCCCAGTCCTGTCAGGAGGAGTGAGGCAAAGATGTTATCTCTAGTAGATAGGATCAGCCCAATAACTCCCAGAGAGGCTATGAAAATCTCTACAACCATGGTCATATGTTGAGGACATTATTTAAACCTAGATAATTACCTCTTTAAAAAAGACTATAATCCTATTGAGAAATCTCGAATTAACTATAATTAACAACAAAGACGCAATTAGAAACATAAATAATATTTCTCACAACGATTCCTACATATCATCAATATTTAAAAATACTTCAAAATTTTAGATATATGGCGGTATTTAAAGTATTGAGGGTAGATCTGAGCACTGAGAAGATCTCTGAGGATGTGTATAAAGAAGAGGTAAAAAAGTTCGTTGGGGGGAGGGGCCTTGGGGCATATCTAGCCTTAAGAGAGCTCCCCAGGGGGATCGACCCGCTGTCTCCTTCCAACAAGCTATATGTCTTCGCCGGGCCGCTGTCCGGCACGGCGAACTTGGCCACAAGTAGGATAAACGTCGTGGGGAAAAGCCCCCTGACTGGGTCGTATACACACTCCAACGCGGGGGGCAACTTTGCCTACTGGCTTAGAAGAACTGGATACGACGGCGTGATAGTTGAAGGGAGGGCAGAAGACCCAGTCTACATCCTCATTAAAGACGGAGAGGTTTCCATAAGGCCTGCCAAACATATATGGGGCAAGTGGACTGGCGCGGCCACAAGGGCCATGTTGCAAGACGCCGGGCTTGAGCCAGACGAGAAAAAAGCGGGGGTTATGGCCATAGGCCCTGCGGGAGAGAACTTGGTGAAAATCGCCGGGCTGCGTTTTAGTGACTACGAGCGTTTTGCCGGCCGCGGGGGGCTTGGCGCCGTGGCTGGATCTAAGAGGCTAAAGGGAATTGTGGCGTGGGGCACACACGACCCCATGAGGGAGTTTGTAGATAGGCAGAAGTTCCTAAAGGTGGCTACTGAGTACTCCACAAAGCTCATGAATACAGCTACCTCAAAGGCGTTACATCAATATGGCACCAACCTGTTGGCAAACATCATAAACTCCATCGGCGGGTACCCCACTAGAAATTTCGAAACTGGCTATTTTGAAGAAACCGAGAAGATAAGTGGGGAATATGTAAAACAGAACTATGTAAAGGAGATCCACGGATGTACGCTCTGTCCGATACAGTGTACACAGATGACTGCAGTCGACACGGGGCCCTTCAAGGTGGCTGGGGAGAAGATCAAATATGAATACGAGTCCACCTGGTCGCTTGGAGCAAACCTAGGACTTTCCCAGACAGATGCCGTGCTTAAATTGGAAAAACTGGCTAACGAGCTTGGGATAGACACAATATCTCTAGGAAATACGCTGGGGACTTTTCTCGAGCTAGTTAAGAGAGGCAAGGTCAAATATGACGTAGATTGGGGCGACGCCGCCGTGTTGATCGACTTGGCGTACAAAACCGCATATAGAGACGGCATAGGAGACGACTTGGCTGAGGGCGACTGGAGGCTGGCTAATAAATACGGGGCGCCAGACGCCTTTGTGGGCTCTAGGGGACAGGGCTATCCTGCCTACGACCCCAGGGCGTTAAAGGGCTTTGCCATCTCCTACGTAACTGCCAACCGCGGTGGCGACCACCTGGAGGCCTACTCGCCAACTTGGGAGGTGTTGGGAGTGCCCGAGAAGGTGGACCCGTTGTGTGAAACCCCAGAATGTATATCCAAACAGGTGAGACTTGTGGTATACGCCCAACACCTCATGGCGTTGGCAGACTCTGTAACATTCTGCAAGTTTGACACCCTGGATAAAGACGGCATATTTGAAAACCATATTGCAGACCTGTTTAACGCCGCCTATGGCTGGGATGTAACTGGCCAAGATCTGTTGACTATAGGCGAGCGTATCTTTAACGTAGAGAGGTTGTTCCACGTGAAGGAGGGGAAGTGGGTTAAAGACGAGCTTCCGCCAAAGATGAGAGAGCCCATAAAGACGGGCCCCGCCCAAGGCCACACGGCGTCGAGGATGTTTGACGAGGGGATTAAGGAGTTCTACCAGCTGAGAGGCTGGGTTGACGGAAAGCCGACATACGAGACGTTGAAGAGACTCGGGCTGGAGGAGTTCCAGTACCTACTATAGGCCTTTTTCCCTCTTTGCCAGCTGTAAAAATTCCACCATTTTTTCCAACGGCGTCTTTAGGGTGTAGAACTTTATGAGGTATTGGACCTCCCCGTCTTGTACCTCTAGACAGGTTCCACACAGCCTGTGGGCCAACTCGTCGAGCTTCTGGCTGGCATATCTCTCCGGCAGTTCCACCACGCCGCTTTTAGCAATAATGAGGGTATCTATGTTGCATGTACAGACTAGTTCTAACACCACCTCTTCCATAAACCGCCTGGCGTCTTTCACCAAGATTCTTTGCATAAATAATATTAATTTATTTAGATTTGTGTATGCTGTCTACTACCGGCCAGATCTAGAAAAAGTCGCCGAGGAGGTCAAGGCGAAATACGGCATGGCTGACTTCCGCTGTGGTGGGGACTTCACACATGTGTTCATACTGGGCGGCGACGGCACGTTACTTGAAGCACTTCACCAACTTCCATGTATTCTAGACTCCACAGTGGTACATCTAGGCATGGGCGAGGTTAATTTCTACAGAAGTGCCAAGTTTGTAACTATTGAAGACGCCGTGACCCATATAGAGGGGGGTAGATATAGGGTGGTTGAGCTGTCCACATTGGAGTCCATAAATTGCGTCGCCCTAAACGAGGTGGCTGTATATAGAAGGGAGCCGGGGAGGCTCCTGAAGTTTAGAGTGGCCATAGATGAGGGCGGGCTAGAGGGACGTGCAGACGGGATTATCATATCTACGCCACATGGCACCTCTGGATATGTCGCCTCCACCTTTGGCCCCATTGTGGACTACAGGGCGCCCGTCTTGGTTATCTCCTTTGTGGCTCCCTATACGTTATTTCTCCGCCCGTTGGTAACCACGGCAGATAGCGTGAAGGTGGAGACAAGAGAGGAGGCCGTCCTGGTGTGTGACGGTAGGGGCAGGGCTGTGGGGAGAAACTTCGTCGTGAGGCCCGGCGGGAAGAAGTTAAGACTAGCCATTTTCGACAACTTTAACTTCCTAGAGAGGGTGGCAGAGAGGTTCCGAAGCCTATGAGGTGCCTAGCTCTAGACGCCTCCGCGTTTATCCACGGGAGAGACCTCAGGATCTTTGCCGACGCCATCTTGTATACCGCTGGGGAGGTTGTAGAAGAGCTAAGAGACCCCAGGGCGCAGGCCGTTTTAGATATATTAAAGGTGGAGGTGGTGGAGGCAAGTGGTGAGAAGGTGAGGGAGCTAATAAGGCGGTTTGGGCTAACTAGGGCAGACGCCGCCGTGTTGGCTGTAGCTCTCGAGAGGGGATGTACGCTGGTGACAGACGACGGGAGGCTAGCCTCTGTGGCCAAGAGGCTGGGGGTAGGGGTGGAGAGGATTTTCTACAGGAAATAGAGGTAGAGGAACTTATAGAGGTAGGACCCCCCAGCCGCCGCCAGTGGGATGGTGAGGTTGTCCTCCGGGCTCACCAGATCTGCGATTATAACCAACGTTGTTATCAATAGGGAGGCCTCTAGGGGGTACCCCGCCGCAGTGAGGACAAGGGTGTTAGCCGCCGCACCTGCCAAGGTGCCGGGTAGCGTGGCCTTGCCGGCAACTGGCCTGCCGCGTAGCGCCGTGCCCACCACGGCGCTTACTGAGTCATATACGGCGAGACTGATAACCGACGCCGGGAAGTGCTCCCTCCCGAATAGGACTAACGCGGATAAAAACCCGAGGGCGCCCATTATAATGCCGAGATATCCATGTCGCTTCTCGTAATCCCTCTCGGCGGCTGTGATAAGCTCCTCTATTTGCCTCAAGGCCCTCTGGTACTGACTCTTTAACTCAGGCTTGTCTAGTGGGAGGAGGTGTTCAAGTCTGTTAAAGACGTCCTCAAGAGACTTAAAGAAGTTTTGTCTAAATTCTTCCCATAACGCCGGCTGTCTCACCTGTATGGAGTACAAAACGCCGCTTATGAAAGCCAGCAACGAGAGGTATACCTCCAGTGGTATTTCTGTAAGGAGTGGTACAGCCACTAAAGCCACGAAGAGTACGTGGAACGACTTTCTGGCTAGAAGTCTGTATAGTTCCTCCCACCGTGTTACCGTGGTGGACATATCCCAATAGTTATCCTCACTGGGGCCCCCTCTTTTAGTATCTTTACGAGCTCTCTCCTGAGCCCCGCCGCCGCCTTGTTTATAGCTATAGCCACCGTGGAGCTATCCACGTATGCGCTCCGCCTGGCCACAATACGCCAGGTGGAGGTAGGCGCCGTGAGGGGGGTTAACCCCTCTACGTAATCCCACACGGAGCCTGTGTCTATTATCAACGCCACTCTTCCGGGTCTAGCCAGGGCGTGGAGAAGCTCTTCTCCTAGCTCTCCAGCCGCCTTTTCTGCACAACACGCCACAATACAGTCGCCTCTCTTTGTCACATAGGGGTCTTTAGTTATCTCTAGCGTCTGCCTATTTTTCGCGGTGACGTTTGGGTGGCCTCTTGCGGTAAATACCGTGTGGAGTGCCTCCTGTCTAAAGACGGCGTCTATACACGACATGTTATTTATAGTAGCCACATTTTTAATACATGGACGTTGAGACTCGCCTATCTTTGGTCTTGCGGTACCCCACAGAGGAGGTGATAACCGTGGAGGAGCTGAGGGAGCTTTTTCAAGCTGGCTACAAGTTGAATCACTACATCGGGTTTGAGATAAGCGGCTTTATCCACATAGGGACGGGGGTTGTGAGTATGTCCAAAGTGGTGGACCTGCAGAAAGCTGGCGTTAGGACTACCGTGTTTCTAGCCGATATACACTCCTGGCTTAACTACAAGCTTGGGGGGGATCTAGACACCATCAGGAGGGTGGCGGTGACCTACTACAGGGAGACCTTTAGAAAGATCGTCGAGACTCTAGGCGGAGATCCAGATGCCGCCAGGTTTGTGTTGGGGTCCGAGCTGTATCACCACAACGACGAGTATTGGCTTCTCCTCATGGACGTCACGAGACATGTGACTCTCTCACAGGTGAGACACAGCTTGACCATCTTGGGGAGAAAGATGGGCGACTCTATCCCCCTGGCGTATTTGGTCTACCCCCCGCTCCAGGTGGCAGACGTCTTCGCGCTGGAGGCCCACATACCTCACGGCGGCGTGGATCAAAGGAGGGCGCACATCTTGGCGAGACAGGTGGCAGACAGGATAAGATTCTACCCGTTGGTAGTTAACGGCAGGAGGATAAAGCCCGTGGCTCTTCACCACAGGCTCCTGCCGGCTTTAAACATAGCCGCCAAGCCCAACAGTAGGGAGGAGCTTAGCGAGTTGAAGATGTCTAAAAGCATCCCACAGAGCGCCATCTTTGTACACGACTCCCCAGAGGAGATAACACAAAAAATCCAGCGGGCGTACTGCCCGCCGAGAGAGGTGGAGTACAACCCGGTGTTGGAGTTGTTACACATCTCGGCCTTTAGAGAGGGGAGAAAGACGCCGCTTGTTATCAAACGTCCGGAGAAATACGGCGGGGACCTGGAGATATGGAGATATGAGGAGCTAGAGGCGTTATATAGGGAGGGGAGGATCCACCCGGCGGACTTAAAGACCGCCGCCGCGGAGTCGCTTATAGCATTAATTAGGCCTATCTATCAGTACTTCCAGGGGGCTGGCGGCAGGTTGTTAGAAGAGATGAAAAACATCGCTATTACCCGCTAGATATCTCAAAAAGTCTCTAACAGCCACCAGGCTCCTTAGGTCTGTCAACGCCGCTATTGCTAGAGACTTTAGATGGTCGTCGTAATCCACAGCCACGTACTCCCCCCCGTCTAGCACTTGGAGCAGCCTGTCTACCAGCCTCTGGCCGTATAGAACTCTAAACGCGGCGAAGGAAAGCCTCAACCTCGCCCTCGTGGGTAATGTCCCCCACTCGTACCGCCGTGGTTCCCCCCTCTCTAAAGCCTCGGCGGCGGCCCAGCCGCTACGTAAAGCCAGCACTATCCCCCCGCCGCTTAGAGGCTTCACGAACCCCGCCGCGTCTCCCACCAGCACCACCCTGCCGTGAACTAACCCCCTCAGGGGGGGCCCCGCCAGCACCCCCCCGCCGAAGGGCTTGCCCAAAGGCTTGCCCTTCATTATCTTTACCAACTTGCCTAGTTTCTCCACCACGTTGCCCAAATCGGCTAGCCCCACCCTATATACCCCCCTGTCTATCTCCACAATCCACGAGAAGTAGGCTTTAGACAGCTTCTGGTTGTAAACCACCGTAATGCCCTCTATATCCACATCGCTTTTTATATCCACCTGTAGCCCCGGGAGCCGCACTACGTGGCCGAAAGCCTTTGAAAGCCTTCTCGCCGCCCCCTCGGCCACTACAATGTAGTCATAGGGCCCAAGCCGTTCCCCCTCTGTGGTGTATAGATACCTACCCTCGACGCGGTCTACCCTCCTGTTTAGCCCTATTGACGGCAGCTGGCTGGCTAGCCACAGCTCCAAGCCGGGTCTATCTAGCAGGTATATACCCCCCCTCACCCGAAAGCGTATCTCCCGCCTCTCCAGGTCTGTCACCACCAGCTCGCGGTATTTATTCAACACGATGCCGTTTGGCACTACCCCCTCCGCAGCTCTGCCGCTGACCAAACTTGTGCAATGTCTAGGCAGACCCACCTGTGGGTGCTCCTCGAATATGTCCACATCTTTAATCCTTGTGGCGAAGGCAAGTCCTGCAGGCCCTGCGCCCACTACGGCTATATGCACATATGGCGGGGGCTGTCTATATAAATATCTGCCCCCCTCCACATGTGCAGTTTAAAAAAACTATACGGGACCCCGTCCACGGCTTTATAAAACTCACGGGCGGGGAGGTGGAGCTGATTGACGGAGAGCCCTTCATCCAGCGGTTAAGACATGTGAAACAGTTGGGTTTTGTCTATCTGGTGTACCCCACCGCCACCCACACCCGTTTTGACCACAGCCTGGGGGTTATGCACATAGCCACGTTGATAGGAGAGAAGATAATGCAACAGACAGGCGGCGTCGATGAGAAGACGCTTAAACACCTACGCGTGGCAGCGTTGTTACACGACGTGGGGCATCTCCCCTACTCCCACTCCTTTGAGGCGTTGTCTAGAGAGCTTCTACACATGGCCGCCAGGGGGGGCTGTGTGGACGTGGATCTAGCCCTGTTTGATACGGGGAAGCCACATGAGGTCACCACAAGGCTGTTAATAAGGCGGATCGCCCCAAGGCTGTCGGAACTGGGCTACAGCCCAGACTTTGTGGAAAGCCTGTTGTTTGACGGCAGGGAGCTGTTGGGCAACATACTTTCCGGCGTTTTTGACGCAGATAGGCTAGACTACATAATGCGGGATATGTACTTCACGGGGGCCGCCGTGGGGACCAGCTTTACCCATATAGACCTGGAGAGGATAGTAGAGAACCTGGAGGTGGTGGGGGGGAGGTTTCAGTTTAACGAGAAGGCGCGGGTAAACCTAGAGGGGTACCTAATAACGCGGTATAATCTCTACAGGCATGTATATTTACACCACAAGACGGTGTTATTCACCGAGGTGGCCCGGCAGATTATTGCCCACAATATCGCCAAGTGTGGCCAAGGCTCTGGAGATGTGGAGATATGTCAATATCTCTGCGACCTCGCCCGTTTTATCGCCGGAAGGATGGAAAGAGAGGAGGCCTGGAAGGCTACAGACGATTATTTTAACTCCATATTTATCAGAGACGCAAGATTTAGAGATCTGTTGTCTAGAAAGCCGCCTGATTACATAACTTTGTGGAAAAGAGAAAAGGACTTCATAGAGGTGTTTAAAGACCCAGCCCGCCTCAACGAGTCTATAGACAGACTGGGGCCCCTCCACTGGGCGTTAATAGACAAGCTAAAGAAGAAGCTGGCGGAGAGACTCAACGTGGAGCTAGGTGACGGATGTCAGCTCTCGCCAGACGACTTGATTATTTCTTACGCCAGTTTTGACCCCCGCGTGGAGGATCTCCACATCTCCACATCTATGGGCCCCGTCTCTATTTCTGCCATCTCGCCGCTGGCAGAGGCGCTTAACGACGCGTGGAGGAGGGCGCCGCACGTATTTCTATACATAAGGAAAAGCGTGTTGGATAGATGTGGCGAGGGCGCGGCGGCCGGCCTAAAGTCGGTACTCGAGCCGCTTATGGAGCTAGCGGTGAGGAAGATCTCTCTATAGGCCTAAGGTCCTCTTCACGTACTCCTCGACTATTTCTCTAGTCTGTTGGTAGACCCAGTGGCCTCTTTCAGACAGCTCCGCCACCCCGTCTCTAATGACCACCTCCTGTCTGAGGAGTTCAGGCCACGTCTGCCAGTTGTATCTCACGCCTGCCCTCTCCACGGCCCTCTTTACGACCTCGTTTAGCTCCTCCACTGTTGCGGGGCCTTGGGCTAGACGCCTCATGACTACAAGCCTTATGTACTCCCCCACTGGGCTAAAACGGACGTATTGAGCATACATGGTAGAATTTTTCTCCACGGTATTTATCTCCAAAAGTTAGAAAGACGCCACGTGGGGGTAAATTGAAAATACTCTACCCCCGGGCTTACAATGGTGCCCGTGGTGTCGAGATGGCAGATAGAGGAACTACGCCAGAGGGTAGAGGAGACATCGCTAGACCTGGAGCTAACTAGGTCAAAGGTGTATTACAGGGGGAATACCGCCTATTTTACATATAGAGGCGTCAACTACGAAGTCGAGCTGGACAGCCTCCCGGAGGTAGACGAGGAGAGCTGTGAGGTCTACGCGCTGGTGGGGGGACGGTGGCTAGAGCTGTCTATTGCCGGCAGGCGGTTCTACAAGCTGTGTGTCTTCAGACGTGGGTGGGCCCCCACGTTGATGATAGACGGCGTCACTATGCACAGCGTGTTGGAAAACCCTCTTGATGTAACCCGGCGAAAGATCAGAAGGGCGTGGGGCAAGGTGTTGGAGTGTTGTACCGGCCTTGGCTACACGGCCGTGGAGGCTGTTAGACGCGGCGCGCGGCATGTCGTCACGGTGGAGATAGACCCAAATGTGATCACTCTGGCTAGATACAACCCATATAGCAGAGAGCTGTGGTCTCCCCACATAGACGTGGCGTTAGGAGACTGCCTCACATATGTGCAGACTCTTAAAGGCCAGAGTTTTGACTACATAATTCACGACCCCCCCAGGTTGAGTCACGCCACCCAGGGGCTTTACTCCGAGGCCCTATATGGGGAGTTCCACAGGGTGTTAAGACGGGGGGGAGGCCTCTTTCATTACGTCAGCCTTACAGGCATGAAATATAGAGGGCTAGACCCCATTAGGGGCGTGGCGGAGAGACTAAGGCGTGTGGGGTTTGTGGTGGAGGCCAGGAGGGGGGTGGGGGTATATGCCGTCAAGCCTAGATGATTTTAGAAACCTTGTTTAAAACCACGGCGCCGCCGTTTATATACACCATGTCTTCTATACGCACGCCGCCCAGCCCCTCTATGTATACCCCAGGCTCTATAGTCACCACATGGCCCCGCCTCAAGATCTCCCTCGACGTGACAAATAGGCGGGGCGGCTCGTGTACCTCCACCCCGACGCCGTGGCCTGTAGAGTGTATATAATATCCGCCAAAGCCGTATTCAGACAGCACCTCTCGCGCCGCCTTATCTACCTCAGCCGCCGGGACGCCCTCGCCGGCTTTTCTCTCAGCCGCCTTAATGGCCTCATATACTGCATACATGGCGTCTCTAAGCGCCGGGTGGCGTCCCACCGTAAAGGTTCTCGTCATGTCGGAACAATACACGCCGGCCTTAGCCCCAATGTCCACCACCACGTAGTCCCCATGGGAGATCTTCCTATCTCCAAACCTGTAGTGTGGGTAGGCCCCGTTGGGCCCCGAGGCCACTATGGGGTCAAAAGCCACGCCGTCTGCGCCATCTTCTATAAGCCATCTATACACCAACGCCGCAACGTCGCGTTCCCTCATGCCAACTAGGTTAAGTCTGGCCAAGTTCTGGAAGACCCCCTCGGTGATCTCAAGCGCCCTTCTGATCTTCTCCACCTCCCACCCCTCCTTCACAGCCCTCAGCTCTAAGATCTCCGCGCTTACGTCTACCCCAAGCTCCCTGTTGTCTGAAGCTATCTTCCTCTCTCCCACCTTCCTCACCACCTCGGCGAGGCTGGCCACGATCTCCTCTCCAGGCCTCCTTGGTGGGATTTCCGCAGAGGCGATAGCCACCACCTTGTCCACATTGGCGACAGCCCTCGCCCTCGTGTAGTCCAGCCTGGAGACGTAGAGTGTGGAATATCCGGTGGCCAGCTCGACTACAAGCCCCACGGCGTCTGGCATACCTACAGCATACGCCAGATTTGCCCTACCTGTTAACACCAGGGCGTCAAACCTCTCTGAAAAAGTTTGTACCAGCTTTTTTATCATGGGGGCCTTTTGGCACTAATTTATTTTCTTTACCGGCACAGGCCTTTCATACCTCCTCACCACGGTGAAATAAATTACGGTGACAGGGTCTTCTTCATCCACGTCGCCATATATCTCTCTCAGCTCTTGTAACAACACCTCTCTAGACTCAAGCCCCTCGGCCTTAATTACCTCTTCACCCACCCTACCTAACTTGGTGTAATACACCTTGGTGATTACAGCCTCCGCATAGATGTGTTCACAACAGACTATATACATAAAGCTGAACCTAGGCCTTACGACCCCATGTCTTATAGTCACCCTCTTGACGCCAGTTAGCACCTTCTCTAGGTACCTCTCTCTAAACTTCAGGTAGGGCCCCAGCTCTGCCTCCCGCCTCACGCGAAAGCCCCCCACCATGTGGACTTGTGGAGTTGTTTATAGTCTTTACAGAGGTACAAACCTTTAAATTTTTACCTAACTAACGGCATGTGTGTGAAGTGACTTCAGCTGGCGACACTCTCGTCTTCTCCAGCCCCGAGCTCGAGCTGGCCCTGGCTTACCTCACGGCGAGAAACATGGCGGAGAAAATCGAGCTTCGAGAAGGAGCTCTATATATCTCCCCAGCGTTGCCCGAACTGGCGGAGTCGTTAAAGGTGCTTTGCGTCTCCGACGTCTCTACACTCCTCCTAGACGTAAAAGAGGCCCTCCTACACCTAGGGTGGCTTGTCGACGGCGTGAAAGACGTCAAGAAGATTAGAAAGAGCCGGCGTGTAGGCGTGTCAGACCTCGTGGTGGTTGAATACGACAAGCTGGAGAGAAAACTCTCCGTCTTTACCACCCGGCGTTGCCTCGCCCAGTTTTTAAAACAAGAGGCCTTTGAGGTGTCTGAATTTAGACACATGTTGGAGGCTTGGAAAAAGGCCTCCTCCCTAGTGGAGGCCATAGAGCTAGGCGAGAGGGTACTCCAGACATGTTAGCCGTGGCGATACTTGTGGTTCAGCTGTTGGTAATCACCCTGGCTGCATACACCGGCCGTGAGAAGATAAAAAGACTTATGGATAACGCGAGAGAGGAGGCAGCCGTAGAGACAGGCGACATGTCGGAAGTGGACCGCGCCATCTTGAGGTTTCTAGAGGCACGCCAGGGCGTGGTCTACCAGAGCGAGATAATTAAAGAGCTGGGCCTCCCCAAGAGCACAGTACATAAGGCGTTGAGGAGACTGGCGGAGGGGGGGTACGTGGAGATAGAGAAGAGGGGGAAATTTAACGTGGTGATCTTAAAGACTACCTTAAAGGCCTCAGTAGCTTAACCTCCCCGTAGTTCCTCAAGACGTCAATTATAAGCGGGAGCGGGTCGTCGTCAAGACTCTTATATCCAGCCACCTTTACGCTATCTTCAGCCACACGTATAAACCCGCCGCCAGCTCTCACAGTCACCTCCCTAGGGCCAAAAATTATCTTAAACAGCTTTCTCGCCTGTCCCAACCTCGCCGCAATCTCTGCCGCAAGGTCAAGTTGCTCCCTTGTGGGCTTCCCCCTGGGCTTTCTTTTCTTCAACTCGCCGAGATCCTCCTGGCTGAAGTCACCCTTTACGAGGCCCCTCACCCTATCTACTAACGCCAAGTCGCCCTCGTAGCCCACAACCTCGATATTTTCGCCATTTTTCACCCTAGCCACAACCTCTCCAAGCGTCAGCCTTTCCACAGCGAGATAAATATTCTTAAATAAATATATTGGCTGTGACGTGGATAGCGAATATCTCGCCCAGTTGTCAAGATGCCCCTCCTGCAGTAGGGAGATGGAGGTCACAAGCCAGTTTCTACGGGTTGAACACTCTGGAAGGAAGATACTTGAGAAGACTCTTTTCTGTAGGCCATGTAACATAAAAATAAGGCAGTACCTACAGCTGACATGAGCAGAGCTTTACACTACCGGAGGATAGAAGAGCAAAAACGGCGGTTCGCTCTATACGCCATCGCCACTGTGGTTTTCTACATGGCGACGCTACTTGTGGGCACCATTGCCTACACCTGGGGCGGCGAGTCTCTCTCCATCTACCTAAGCCTAGAGGCCGCCACACGGAAGGGAGGCCTCCCCCTCTTTTTCCAAAGCCTTTTGGCGCTCCTGTCGTTTATCGCCCTGGTTGTATCTATGGCGTTGATATTTCTGGCTAAATCCAGCACGTCGATGGGGGAGTTCTCTTCTAGCAAGAAGCTTATCTACGCCGCAGCTGCCACCACAGCTGTCGCCACGGCCTTTGCCGCAGCCGCATTGGCGCCGCCGGCTGCCGGCTATATAAACGAGTTTTATTACATATATCTGGGCATGTTGGCCGCCTCCCTGGCCCTCTCGTCTTACGCCCTGACGTTACTAAAAGGCGTCACGAAGTTCTACACGCCGAGGCGGAAATAACGGCTGGGGTCTTGGCTCTTCTCTATCAGCGATAGGCTCACCAGGGCGTTTAGCAGGTTGTTTATAGGCGCCTCTAGCCCCACGCAGTTAAACTCGGCGCAGAATACCTTCAGCGGGTGGTACAGGTCGAGTCTCACAACGTATGGAGTCTTGAGTAGCTTCGATATGACGTCCTCTCTAAAGACAGACGCCACCCAGAGGGGGAAGGCCCCCTCTTTTTTCTCCCTTTTTAACAGCTTCACGAGGCCCATGAGGCTTTTTAAAAACGCCACCCCCAGCTCCACCCTCTGGTATTTCTCCAGCTGTGTGGCAACACGTTTGCCTAAATCCACATATACGTCTAGCTTGGGCTCAAGACTTTTTACAAACTTAACGCCCTCTACCGCCATGTCGCACCTCATCTTGTCTAGACAGTGGCTACAAATATCGCCGAGTTTCTCCCTGGCGCATACCACACAGCTGTCTACAAGCCGGCACATATCTAGGGCAGGCATGGCGAAGCCACACGACTTGCACATGCCCACCCCCCCTGCGGCATATAGATTGCCCACGTTATATAAATACCTCTATATTAACTAAACGCATGAGCGTCGTCATAGTGGCCGAGTCTCAAACTCCGGACGAGCCCACACGAGACATCTACTTTGAGGCCAAGAGGAGGGGACTCCCCGTGAGATATGTCCCCATCCAGAGGCTTTCCGTAAAGATATCTAGAGAGGGGGTCACAGTGACCACGAGGAGGGGGCCTCTAGACGCCTCGGCGGTAGTGGTGAGGGGGCTTGGATATGTGGTAGATTCAAGCACATTAATGCGGCGGGTTTCAGTACTGAAAATTCTTGAGGAAAGCGGCGTGGCGACAATAAATCCGGTAGACTCCTTTATGACGTGTAGAAACAAGCTGGAGAGTATATATCTCCTAAATAGGGCAGGCGTCCCGGTGCCCCCCACTATAGCTACAGAAGATCTATACTACGGATATGTGGCAGCTAGGGAGATGGGGAAGGTGGTGTTAAAGCCTCTACAGGGCAGCCGTGGTTTTGGCTCCATGCTTTTTGAAGACCCGGAACAGGCCTTTCAGGTAATGCGGACATTACTCATAGCTAAAAACCCCCTATACATACAGAAGTATGTAGAAAAGCCAAATAGAGACATCAGGATTATTGTAGTCAACGGGAGGCCCATAGGCTGTATGTACAGAATTTCTACCAGCTGGAAGACAAATATCGCCCAGGGCGCCGTGGGGGTGGCCTGTAGGCTAACCCCAGAGCTGGAGGAACTTGCGGTAAAGGCCACGAGGACTTTAGGCCTAATATACTCCGGCGTGGATATCGGGGAGGGGGCAGAGGGCTATGTGGTGTTTGAAGTAAACGCGAGTCCCGACTGGCGCGGCTTTAAGCAAGCCACGGGGGTAAACCCAGCCGTATATCTTACAGACTATATCCAACAGCTTGCGAGGCGGTGATGACCCGATGGGAGCTAAAATGTGTGGCCTGCGGCGAGGAGAGAGTCTTTGAGGCAGGGTTCAACCTGGCCGTGTTTGGAGGCAAGATATATCTGTACTGCAGGAAGTGTAGGGCCAATAGAGAACATATAATCCTGGGCTGTCTCGACGGCGAGTGTCCCGCCGCCGGTGTAGACGTGATTGACTAACAGACCAGCCTGAGCTGTATGACGCTACTTGTGATCAGATGGGCCAACGCGTTGACGCTACCCAGAGTGTTTAACACCTTCCCCAACTCCTCCAGCTCCGACTCGTCCAGCTTGTCTAACAGCCTCTTTGCCTCCAGCCTCTCCCTCTTTTTCTCCAGCTCTGTTTTTAGCTGAAGGAGAGACTGGCTTACCGACGCCATGCCTTTCTCCATGTCCATACAGACGGCCCTCAGCCTCTTCTCCTTCTCCTGAAGTCTCCTCACCTGCTCGTTGTAGACATCCATACCTATTACGCCCCTTAATAAGGCCTCCTCTAGCCTCTGGTATGACTTATCTAGCTCACCTCTAGACTTCCTCAGCTCCTCCACAAGCCTATTCACCTCTCTGACCTTAACCTCAAAAAACTTGGGCAGGGCAGAGACGTCTAGATCCACATACTCCTTGGTTATCTTTACCCTCACGTCTGAGGTGTCTAGATGGTAGGATTGGCCGTTGGAGTCCTTTATCTCAATAGAGACGAGCTTCTTCTTCTTTACGTCAAATTCCCCCCTCTCCGCAACCCCTAATAACAACACGCCGCCGACATATACAGGCTTCCCCCTCACCGTAGGTAGTTTTAACTCCCTCTTCTCAGCTCTAGCCGAGAAAAACCGCCACACCACGTCCACCTTGTGGACATAACTAAAAAAGCCAAGGTTTAAGATAAGCTATTTGCCAAGTCAGCAAGTCTCCTTCTTCACCTATCAGAGCGGCGGCGTTAGGTCATCACACAACGAGAAGTTGGGGCCGCCGGGATTTGAACCCGGGATCACCGGCGATCTGGTGCGGGGCTCAGCCCCAGGCCGGCATCCTAGCCAGGCTAGACTACGGCCCCTTGGCTCTCCACAGTTTTTTATTTAAATCTTTTACCACCATCGTGAGGGTAGCTATAGGCCAGACCCCCAGGTTTGGAGACCTTCACTCCGCGGTAGGGTGGCTCCTCGAGAGGGTCTCTCCGGCAGATCTGTTGGTCCTCCCGGAGTATTGGATCGGCACAACTCCCCTAAGCGGGGGGGAGTTCAGGCAATATATATCCCTCCTCTCTAAAGTCGCCGAGAGGACAGGCGGCGTGGTGGTAGGCGGCGCCGTGGTTGTAGAAACCGGCGGCGTGGTGAAAAACATGTGCCCAGTGGTGGGAAACGCCGGCGTTTTGACTTACGGCGAGAAGATCTTCCCCTCTGCCGCCACGGGGGAGAGGGGGCGGGTAGCCGGCGGGGAAAAACTGGCGTTATTTAGGGTAGACAGCTGGAAGGTGGGCTGTATTGTATGTATAGACCTGCTCTACCCAGAGCTCGTGAGGAAAATAGCCACCGCGGGGGCCGAGGTGGTGGTAAACCCCGCCAGCATTACTGCCGACAGGAAGAACCTCTGGGAGTCCGTGGGGCTTGTGAGAGCTTTTGAGAACTCCATATATGTGATCTCCGCGGTGGGTACTGGCTACAGCTATCCGGACGGACGGCCTGTAGAGGGGGGCTCCTACGTGGCCTCCCCCAACGGCGAGGTGCAAAACTTCGGCTCTGCCCCCGGCATATTTTACGCCACGCTTAGACGGGAGGAGGTGGAGTACGCCAGGGCTAGGAGAAGATATTTAGAAGACCTAAGCCGATTGGGACATGTCAAGATATAACACGGTCTGTCTAAAGCCCGTCGGCGTAGTGGAGGTGGGCCTCCCCCGCAGCGGCGAGGTGGATAAATATAGCTACGTCTCCACAATACGTATCTTTGACGAATATGTAGAAGGACTTACGGGCCTTGAGGAATATAGCCACGCCCACATCCTTTGGTACTTCCACGAGGCGCCACAGCCTAGGCTCAAGTTAAGGCCGTGGAAGAGAGAAGACATGCCGGAAGTGGGGATTTTCGCCACCAGATTTCCCCATAGGCCTAACCCCCTCGCCTTGACAATTGTAAAAATTGTAGAAATAGAGCCGCCACGTCTCAGGGTAATGGGGCTAGACGCCTGGAGCGGAAGCCCCGTGTTAGACATAAAGCCATACGACCACCTAGACGTGGTAAATCAGTTCAAGGTGCCAGACTGGTTCGAGGAGTTTCTTAAAGAAAAGAAATCCGCCCTACCCACATGGCTTGGGCCATGGCGTCCAAGACGCGATATATAGCAATCGCCGCGGCCGCCGCCCTCATCCTCCTTTTTTACCTAGCGGGCCACAAGACGGCAGAACCTCAAACGGTTGGGTTAGACAGAGTGGCGACAGACGGCAGACTTCTCGCCTTTGTTCTCGACGGCAGGACATACGTGATAGATGTGGGGAGGCGTTCTCTCCTGTCCACAATACCCACCGACGCCGTTGGGGTCTTCCTGTGGGGAGGCAGACTCGCCGCCATTTCACTCACGCCAGACGGCACCGCTGTATATATCTACAACAACCTCACGGCGCCGGCGTTAATAGGCGCAAGGTCTTACCCCGGCAGACTCTCTGGGGCGTGGCTGTCAGACGGCGTGGTCTATCTCGTCACAGCCGCCGGTGAGGTTGTGCATGTAGCCGCAGTAGACCTCGCGGCGGGTAGAGACAGGGAGGTATCTATCCCCACAGCCCTAAGTCCCCTCGTTGTGTACAACCCCCAGACCCATATGGGGCGCCAGGGGCTATATGTGGCCTCCATGAGGTCGGGCTATGAGGAGGCTTGGGCCAAGGGGCTTGAGGCCGTCGCCAGACACGTCTCTGGAGATATAGCCGAGGCGATCTACACGGCGATAAGAAGAAAAGACCTCCTACGGCCCATAGCTGGCCTAGAGCCAGAGGGGGCACGTGCGGCGGCAGAGGCCGCGCGGGGAGAGCTAAGAGACAGGGCCTTTAGAGACTTCACAGTAATCCACGTGGTGGACAAGAGCCTGAGATATAGGGGCCACGTGGAGGTGCCAGGCCTTGTGGCGTCTATAGAAGAGGTGGGGGACCTCCTCGTGGTTGTAGCCACAGAGACTAACTACACCGCCCAAATCCACCGCGGCGAGACAGAGATATACGTCCGGCCGTCGCCAGCCGGCAGACATGTCAACATATATCTCATCTCTATCCCAAGTCTAGAAGTTAGATCTCTCACAGGTCTGGCCAAGGGGGAGGTAGCCCGTGCCGCCAGAACTACAGCCGGCGTGATTTACCTATCTACAGAAAACACGCTCTATGCGATAAATCTAACAAACCTAAAGGTGTTAGGCAGCTTGAAGACACATAGCTACCGCCATCTTTATCCACTCTCAAAAGACTTCTTACTCGCCGTGGGGGATGAGGTGAGGAAGCTAGAAGAAGGGGAGGGGCGGTGGGTGGCGGAGTGGAGCCTAAAGATCACACTTCTCGACGTGAGAAACCCAGAGAAAATATCTGAAAGAGCCCACGTGACGTTTGTACGTGGCGGCACCACCGGCGGCATGGCCTTATGTCAAAACAACACGCTACTAATACCCGTCACCACTGTTGACGGCGTGGCGGCAATAGAGATAAGACACATGAGAGTTAAGACAGTGCTAAAGAGAGCCAACAGGGCTGTGTGTATAGAAGACACAATATACGCAATCTCTAGAGACTCCATAAAGATATACGACAGCACGCTAAAAGAGGTAGCCACAATACGTCTAACATAACCCCCCGTCGAGAGACGGCAGTCTACGCGCGAAAAGGATATAAAGCCACCTGTTGGAAATGTCGAGCCCGGTCGTCTAGCGGCCAAAGGAAACCCGGCTTGGGATGCGGGGCTCTGGACCCCGTGGCCCGGGTTCGAATCCCGGCCGGGCTACTACGGCCTAAGCCCAGGCGCGCTAATGATAAAACTTACTTCTTTACACCTTATGAACAGCCCCCACTCGCTACGCCCAATAACCACGCCAATACCCTCACCAACATCACTCACCCTTAACCACCCGCTAGCAAGACCAGGCATCCCAATCCCAACTCTAAACGCCGTCTTACCCTCCCACTTGAACCAATTCTTTTCGCAGTTAGACACGTCGTAATTCTCGACAACATGAAGCCCAGTCCACATAGACAGATGCGTGCCATTGTAGACAAACCCCATGTTACCCACAGCTTTAAGCAATAGATAAGCAGATCCGAAGATAAGCCCAAAGAGAAAGAGTGCAAGAAGTGAAA
>JBKBOT010000004.1:0-83371 GCA_046293555.1 Pyrobaculum sp.
GCTCTACCAGCAAGGGGAATGACCAGGTGCGTTTTGACGTCACCATAAAGGCTCTGGCGCCAGATTTAAAGATCATAACCCCGGCGCGGGTGGGGGGGATGGGGAGGGCTGAGGAGGTGGAGTACGCCAGACGCCACGGGTTGCCTATAGGGGAGGTACATAAGAAATATAGCATAGATGACAACCTCTGGTCTCGCTCTATCGAGGGGGGGCCTCTAGACGACCCCAAGACGGAGCCTCTAGAAGAGGCCTTTAAGTGGACTGTTGCGCCAGAGAAGGCCCCCGGGGAGGCCACATATCTAGAAATTGAATTTGAAAGAGGGCTCCCCAAGGCCGTAGACGGGGAGAAGATGGACCTAGAGAAATTAGTGCAGCTTCTAAACAAGGTGGGTGGCCTCAATGGGGTTGGCCGTATTGACCATATAGAAAACAGGGTGGTGGGGCTTAAGAGCAGGGAGGTCTACGAGGCGCCGGCCGCCGTGGTGCTACACCAGGCACATGTAGACTTGGAGAAACTTGTGCTTACGCCGAGGGAGCTTAGGTTTAAACACCACGTCCTCGACCCCCAGTGGGCCGACCTGATCTACCAAGGGCTGTATGTAGAGCCGTTAAGAATTGCCTTGGAAAAGGCGGCGGAGGAGGTGGAGAGGTGGGTCACCGGCGTGGTTAGGGTAAAGCTCTACAAGGGGGGGCTGTGGGTGGTGGGGAGGTCTTCTCCCTATGGCGGCTATAGCGTGGAGGTGGCTAGTTACGACTGGGGGTGGTACCCCAGCGACGCAGAGGCTAGAGGCTTTATCGAGATGTGGAGTCTCCACTCTCTTACAGCCAGGCGGCGTAGAACATAAATAGTCTATATATTTTGAAAAAGTTTTATATTATATCTTTTTCTAGGGGTTTGATGGGGCAACGTTCCATAGTCTGTCCCAACTGCAGACGGCCGGTAAAGCCCGTGGAGTGTAGTAGGAGGAGCCAGTCTAGGAGGTACCTACTCGTTACCTACTGCTGCCCTAGGTGCAAGACAGAGCTTCTGACTGAACGTATTGAGGCATGAGTTATTACCGGTCTTGGATTGGGGGAGAGCCCCCCGTCAGATATATATCCAGCGTGAGGGACGACGTGGAGATTGTAGAAGAGGTTGTGAAAGTGGCTAAGGCACATGTACAACACCTCGCCGAGGTGGGGGCAGCGCCGAGGGAGGCCGCTGAGGCCATATTGGACGCCTTAAGCCAGCTGGACTACAGGCAGGTGCTGGCGGAAGGTTTTGAAGACGTCCACGAGGCGTTAGAGAAGTGGCTTGTAGATAGGCTGGGGGAGGAGGTTGGGGGGTGGCTGGGGCTCGGCCGGTCTCGTAACGACCACGTGGCTGCGGCCATAAGGCTTGCGGCGTTGAGAAAGGCGGGGGAGCTGCGGCGTGGTGTAGAGAGGCTACGCTGCGTGTTGGCCAGAAGGGCGCTGGAGTACTCGCAATGCGCCATGCCCAGCTTTACTCACTTCCAGCCGGCACAGGTGATCACCTTTGGCCACTACCTAATGGCGGTAGACGGGCTCGCGGGGGAGTTCCTACAGGTCCTGGCCTCCGCAGAGGGTCTTTTGAGAAAGTCGCCGCTAGGCGCCGGGCCGGCTGGGGGGGTGAGGCCGCCTGTAGATAGACGCCGTCTGGCAGAACTGGCGGGATTTAGCGACGTGGTGGAAAACTCGCTATATGCCTCAGGGGGCCGCTTCTTTATGGCCAACCTGGCGGCTGCGGTAGCCTCCTTTCTCGTAGAGCTCTCTAGAGCTGTGGACGATTTCATCAGGTGGAACAGCCCGGTGGTGGGCTACATAAAGGCGCCGCCGGGCCATCTCTCCACTAGTAGCATCATGCCGCATAAGAGGAATTTAGTCACCCTAGAGGTCTTCAGGGGGAGGGCCATGGAGGCCGTGGGTCACCTCACGGCGCTTCTATCCGTCATATCTAAGGTGGGGGTGGGCTACAGCCTGGACCTACAGGAGGCCACACGCCACCTCTGGTCTATACTGGATATAGCCATAGGGGGGGTGGAGGTGTTTAGAGACTTTGTGGAGAAGATGGAGTTTGACTGCCAGAAGGCCCGCCAAGACGCCGAGAGGTATTACTCCACCTCTTCAGACACTGTGGAGGCCATGGCGCTGGGGGGGACCTCCTTTAGGAGGGCTTACTTCCAGCTGGCTAGAGAGATCGGGGAGGGGCAGGCCCACCTCCTCTCCGTAGAGGAGGCCTTGAGGAGGCCGGCGGCGGGTTCCGCAAACCCGGAGGAGGTGAAAAAAGCCGCGTCTAGAGTCGCCGCGGCGTTTTGTGGGTCAGGTTTATAAACAGTGTTTTACAACGTGCCGTGGGGCTTTCCGTAGAGCTGCGAGACGTGGTGGTGCAATATGGCAGTTTTTTAGCCCTCAGGGGGGTCTCGCTGGCGGTAGAGGCGGGGGAGGGGCTGGTGGTGTTGGGGCCCTCTGGCTCCGGCAAATCCACCCTGTTGAGAGTGGTGGCGGGGCTTGTGTCCCCCACCCGGGGGGGCGTGTATATCGGCGGCGTCGATGTCACCAAGGCCCCTCCAGACAGGAGGGGGGTCTCTATGGTCTTTCAGGACTTGGCCCTATTTCCCCATCTCGACGTTTTTGAAAACGTGGCCTTTGGCCTTAGGGTGAGGGGGGTGGAGGGCGGCGAGGTGAGGAGAAGGGTGAGGTGGGCGCTCGAGCTGGTGAGGCTAGACCCCGCTGTGTTTATGTACAGAAGGATACACCAGCTCTCCGGCGGCCAGCAGCAGAGGGTGGCGCTGGCGAGGGCGCTTGTGGTGGAGCCAGAGGTGTTGCTTCTCGACGAGCCGTTTAGCCATGTGGATCTCGACATAAAGAGCCAGCTGTTAGAAGAGCTTAAGGCTTTACACAACAAGCTCGGCTTTACTCTTATCTACGTCACTCACGACAGGTTTGAAGCTGTGGAGGTGGGTGACCGCGTGGCCGTGATGAGAGAGGGGGAGGTCGTACAGGTGGGAAAGCCCGTGGAGATATATAGAAGGCCTAGAAACAAGTTTGTAGCTGAGTTCTTCGGCGAGGCTAACGTCATATCTACAGAATCTCTGGGGCTAGGCCAGGGGGGCTACGCGGTGGTGAGGCCAGAAGATGTGGTGCTGGGAGGCGGCTCCTATAGGCTGAAGGGTGTGGTGGTAGATATCACCTTCTTGTGGCACTACCTAAAGGTGGAGATACAGACGGAGGGCGGCATATTTAAGACGTATGTAGATCTAGACACCCCCATCTCCGTGGGGGACGTGGTGGAGTTCGGGTGGGACGCCAGAGATATGTACCTCATAGAAAATGATTAGGAGGGTTGCCTTCACCGCCCTGGCGGCGGTAATCCTCCTGTTCTACCTACCCTTCGCCGCCTTTCTGTACTACATCTCCGAGGGGGGGCCCCTCAGGCTGCCGGGCCTCCAGACGGTGGCATCCACCCTGCTGCTGGCAGCAGGCACGGCTGTGATCTCTATAGCCCTGGCGTACCCCGCGGCGTATTACCTAGCGCGTAGGGGGTCCGAGCTGGAGTTCGCCCTACTGGTGGCACCCCTTTGGGTTGGCACGCTGCTAAAAGCGTACTCGCTGTTGGCCATATTTGTCATCGTGGAGAGACACGCCGGCTTGGCGCTGTGGGGGACCCCCCTCGGCGTCTTGATTGGGATGGTGTATGAATACTTCCCCTACGCCCTCTTGACTCTATACGCCGCCGTGGAGAAAGTCACAGAGGCCCCCATAAACGCCGCCAGGGTGTTAGGCGCCTCCAGGCTACAGACCTTCTTACGAGTGGAGCTACCCCTCACCGCACCCGGCATTGTGGCCGCCTTTGTGCTAGTTTTCCTCTTCGCCGTGGGGGAAGTCATAATGCCGGTAGTGCTGGGGGCGGGAAAGGTCTACACTTTTGGCAACTATGTGTGGGACCTTTATTTCAAGAGCCGCGACGTGCTTAGCGGCGGGGTGCTCTCCATGGCCCTGGCGGGGCTGTCCCTACTGGCCACACTGCTAGTAGTGAGGACCGTGAGGCTGTCTCTATGATACTCCGTGGCTACACCTGGGCTTTAATACTTCTCTTCTACATGCCCATCGGCGCCATGGTGGCCCTCTCCTTTAATGACAGCAGGCTGCCCTACGTCTGGGGCGGCTTTACCGCCAGGTGGTACCAAGCCTTACTTCAGTGGGACGCAGCGTGGCAGGCCATATTTAACAGCCTCGCCATCGCCCTCGCGGTAGCCACACTGGCCACAGCCTTGGGGCTATTTATGGCCTACGTCCTGAGGGGAGGCGGCTATCTGTTTATCTCACATGTGGCCATAGTGATGCCGGAGGTATCTGAAGCACTTGCCCTCGCCGCGGCCCTCTGGCTAGTAAAGATATACGCCGGCGTTGACCTCTTCGGCCCTACGGGAGTCCTGTTGGCCCACCTGGCCTACACCCTGCCCATGGCCCACGTGTTGCTCACCCCCTATGTGGCCTACGTGGGGAGAAATGTGGTAGAGGCAGCCAGGATATTAGGGGCGTCAGAAGCCAGGACGGTGGCCTCTGTGGTTATGCCCATATTGCTCCCAGCTCTCGTGGCGGTTTTTCTAATAGTTTTCGCCAACTCTTTCGACACCTACATCAAGACCGCCTTTACCACAAGCCCCGATTTCGTCACCGCGCCGATCTTGCTGTGGGCCTACGCGGCCAGGGGGCGGGGGGACCCCACCATATATGCCCTAGCCACCTTCATGTTGATCCCCTCTATAGCCGCCGCCGTGATATATTTTAGAGCCATAAGACGCTACAGCTGACAGAGCTCTGGCGGCCTCCCTAGGCGTCTCCACCACCACAAGCCTCTCCCCTAGCCTCCTGGAGAGAGGGCCCCACGTCAGCACCACGATGGCCTTTCCCCACCTGTCAAAGGCGGAGAGTATATAGTCTCCAGCCCGCTCGCTGTAGCTAGGGGGGTGTATAAGCGGCGCCACCACCGCGGCGTCTGTATACCTAAGCCCCACCTCTAGAGCCGCCGCTAGATGTTCGTCAGTCCCCCCTCCCGTCAGGTCTATTGGGTTGGAAACCGCCGCGGCTGGGTGTAAAACCCGGCGGAGTTCCTCCTGCCCCTCTCTAGGCAGCTCGGGCACCTCGAGCCCCACCTCGTTTAGGAAGTCTACAATCTGTACCGCCACGCCGCCTGAAGTGGAGACCACCAGGACTCTCCTCACCTCCCTGGGGCTGTATACCGCCAGGGCTTTAGCCATGTGGAAAAGCTCTTTTAGCTCCCCCGCCTCCGCCACCCCCGCCTGTCTAAACAGGCCTTGATACATCTGGTAGCTCCCCGCCATGGCGGCGGTGTGGGAGTAGACAGCCCGCTGGGAGTCTACACCCCTGCCGGCTTTATACACCACAATGGGCTTGGGGAAGGCCTTGGCCGCTTTTAGAAACCGGGCGGCCTCCCCCCTGCGCCTAAAGCCCTCTAGGTAGAGAGCCAGCGACTTCACCTCATCCAACCCGGCTAGAAACTCCATGAGTTCAATCTCGGTGACGTCTATCCGGTTGCCAAAACTTGCCGCAATCCCCACGCCGATGTTGGCGCCAGCCGCCCAGTCAAGCGCGGCGGTCATCACGGCGCCGCTCTGGCTAAGAAAGGCTATGGGGCCGGGGGGAGGGCGCGCCGCCCTCTCTAGGGGTATAAACATGGTGTCTAGGCCGATGTGGGCGTTGTAGACGCCGAGGCAGTTTGGCCCCAGTACCCTCACGCCGTGTCTCCTCGCCGCCTCTAGCAGCTCCTCCTCTAGGTCCCGCCTCCCCACTTCTGCAAATCCTCCAGACACCACAATGGCGGCTTTTACGCCGGTCTTGCCTGCCTCCTCTATAATTGCCGGCACGGTGGGGGCTGGGGTGGCCACCACCAGGAGGTCTGGCGGCTCTGGGAGCTCGGAGATAGATCTGTAGTAATATTTGGGGTTCACGGGGTAGACCCTCCCCCTGAATCGGGAGAGTTGTCTCAATATCTGGCCCCCCACGGTGTGGGGGTTGGGGGAGGCCCCCACCACCGCTATGGAGTTTGGGAAGAGGAATTCCCTCACCCCCTGAGCGCCTTGGAGATAGCGGCGGGGTTGTAGCCCACTATTACCGTATATGTGCCGTTGGGGTATATCACCGCCACCATGGGGGTTCCCACAGACTCGCCGGCCTGTCCGGCGAGGATTTCAGCCAACCGGCGTGACGACTGGACGTCTACCGTACAGCTCTCTGTGGGCAGTATGTCGGTATAGTTCCTGTCGCCAGCTAGAAACCGCGCGTAGATCTCCAGGAGGGTGGGGACTACGGACTGTGGCGACTTCTGGTAGAGACATCTTAACCTCTGGTGGTCTGGCAGAGCTGCCTCATGTACCACGAGGTCTATTAACACCACCTTGTGGCCTTGAAACAACGTGTAGTTATACCTAAAGAGCTGGGCGCAGTAGGGACAGTCCAGGTCGAAAAAGATCACCGCCGCCGGCCAGCCGCCGTCGTAACTCATGCCGATTTTCTCAGCCACGCGTAGTACGTCCAGCCCGCCTCCAACCGCCGCCGTCACGTTTTGCATAAGCTCGGCCACGGCTTGTCTCACCTCTGGGGCCATCTCTGCTGCCTTCTGGAGGACATACGTCAAGGTGGCTGCCGGCTGTGTGCCATAAGTCAGCTGGACTTTAAGCATGTAGACAGCGCCGTCTGGAAGCTGTTGTTTTTCATAATTCAAGACGGCGTTAAGGCCGGGGAAGATGGGCACAGTGGTGGTGTTTACATAAACCACCGCCTGGCCGAACGGCGTCTGGGCGACCCCGGCCCTAGTCCAGCTGGCGGGAGGGGGTAGCCCCACCACCAGGAAGACGGCGTCTTCAAAACTTCTGGCTGTGGGAAGTGGCGTGTAGGAAGTGCGGCACTGGCTATTTGAAAGCGTGACCTGTTCCCCAGCTATAGTTAGAGAGGTGGTGGAGTTTATACATAGGCCAAGCGGCTTGCTGTAATATGTAGATTTCTGTATCTCGCCCCGCGGCCCTCTCGCCAAGACGTTTATGTGGCTCTCTCTAAATAGGATGTAGGTTAACGACTCGTTTCTCACGTCGCCATACACCACGCCTTCTTTCAACGCGATGAAATACGCCGTGCCCACCTGTTGGTCTCCTATCCTCACCGTGTAGACATACATCTTGCCGACAGACGGCTGGGCGGCTAGAGGGGCAGGCTGGTTTTGGAAAGCCAGTAGGACCACGACGGCTACTGCCACCACGACTAGAAGGGCCCCGATGAGGACATATCTGTTCATTGGCAAACCTTCAGATAGATATAAAAAATTTTGGGCGTTTAAGACCTTCCGTACCCGCCAGCCGTCTCCCACGCCGGCGTCAAACTGCCCGCGGGGCTTCCCGCCGCCAATGTCTCCCGGCGTTGTGGCCAGCCTTGAGGCAGCCCCTCCCTATATGTCTTTCAACACTTTTCTTAGCGACTCTGGGTTGGCTGTATTTACCTTGACTGTGGGCACGTGGGCTTTAATTACCTCGTTTGTGCCTCCAATTAGGATGGCCTTTACCTCTCTGAAGGCGCTTTTCGCCGCCTTTAGGACCTCTGGGTTTACCATGTCGTCCTCGCCATCTGTAATCAAGACTAGTTTATACCCCTGTAGGCCCTGTTGTCTAGAGTCGCGAATTGCCGTGTGGACTGCGGCAGTTATGTCTGTCCCCCCCAGCGGCAGTACCTTAAGTAGAGATTTTATGATGTCTTTCGTGCTGGTGATGGGGGGGTAGACCATCTGGTCGAAAAACCGCATCACGACCCTCCTACATTTTCTCATCAACGCCACCGCCAGCGCCGTGGCCCAAGTGATTTTTTGCGTCATGTCCATAGCTACGCCGTCGTATACGGCGTAGAACATAGAGCCGGATTTATCCACGAGGAGGTACACCTTTTCCCGTATCTCAATCGACGTGTCGTATATAGAGAGAGATTTTGTGGCCAGCTTGTAGCCAAAAAGCTCTCTAGACTGGAGGTATATAGCCTTGCTGAGATTTGTGGCCTTCTGTAAGTCGGAAAATGTCCTTATCCTAGTGACCCCAGAGATGACGCCACGGCGTTCTGCCAGCTGGCTTTCTTCTAGCTCCGGGGCTATGCCGGAGATTAGGGTCACCAGAGACTCCAGTATTTTGGCCAGCCTGGCCCTATAGGGGTCAATATCTATGTCGAACAGAAGCTCTGCCGCCTCTTTCCCCACGTCATCGCCGAGAGCCTTGGCTACAGACCTCCTTATCTTCTCTATGTTCTTTATGTTGCCCATATAGAAGCGGAGGAGGCTACTTATCTCGTGGCGTAACAGCTG
Source organism: Pyrobaculum sp. (assembly GCA_046293555.1). GTDB lineage: Archaea > Thermoproteota > Thermoprotei > Thermoproteales > Thermoproteaceae > Pyrobaculum. The sequence goes on from JBKBOT010000004.1 coordinate 8,360, forward strand.
GTTTTGGCTAAGCTCCTCGTAATCCCCCCTCTCCTTTACCCCCTCCACGGCCCCCCTCTCTATTCTAGACAGGAGGCTGTTGTATGCACGTAGCAGCTTTATGGAGGCAGATCTGGAGACCTGGTAGTTATACCTACTTATCTTAGAGATCTCCTGGTAGATATCACTATTTATATATGTCCGCAGGAAGAGATTCCACAGAGCCTCTTCTTTAGAGTCCTTGAGGATAGGCGTCCTGTAGTGTACGTAGAAGGAGTCTGCAATTATGTGGTTAGAAATTTTAGCCAGCTTGAGGGGGATGCCGAGCCTTTGGAAGTATCTTACTACCTCGTGCGTTCTAAGTCTTGTAAGCTCGTCCTCATAGTCGACGTTTAGCAGGGCGCCCATTTACAGCTGGCTTTTCAACATGTCTAACGTAGATCTGATCTCCTCAAGCTCTATATAGAAGAAGCGGTACATCAGGGGGTCTGCCACAGCTTTTTCCAACAGGCTGTACGCCTCCCTAAGCCTCTCTCTGGCTATATTAACCGCGTTGTTTGTCACCAACGCCTTTATTTCGTTCGCCATGTCGTATAGTATAGACAGGTTGCCCGGCATGTGTGTAGAGAGGAAGGACTCATATTCCGCGAAGTCGTCTCTGTCTTTCACCAGGTATTTCAACACCTTGATGGTCCCCGCCCTCAACGTGGCTGCGTCGAGATCTGAGGGCCTTACCCCAAGGACTGTGAGGTAGGCCACCACGTAGAACGGCACCTTTACCCTAGTGCGGTTTGAGATCACCACGTGGTCTAGATAGGCGGCCACCACGGGGGATATCTGTTTGACCAAGGCCCCCATGTTCTCATAGACGTAGTTCTGGATGTAGTCATTTACCTTCTTGATGCCTTCCATCGTCATCACTGGGCTCAGCCTTTCGAACTCCCGCCTTAACTTGAGGCCCGTCTTGATTAACTCCTCCGTCTCGTCGGGCTGGGCGTATTTCGTGAAGACTCTTAACGGAAATCTGTCGTATAGGGCTTGTAGCTCCTCCTCGTCTGGCACGCGGTTGCTGGCGCCAAAGACAGTCCAGGTCTTCACGGGGATTATGTTCCCCCCGTCGTAAATCACCCTCTCGTTGAGAATAGTCAACATGGCGTTAAGAATGGCGCTAGAGACGTTAAAAATCTCGTCCAATAGGGCGAGGTCTGCCTCCACGATGGAGTTTGTATAAATCCTCTTTACGTTACCCTTTAGGAGCTCCACCACGTCTATGGGGCCTATCACCTCCTCAATTTCTGTAAATTTTGTCAACAGTCTGTAAAACCACCTGGCCTTAAGTAGCCTCGATATTGACGCCACCAACATGGTCTTGGCGGTGCCGGGGGGGCCAATCAGGATGATGTTTTCTCTTGTCAACACCGCCGTGAGGCTGGCGTTTATCTCGTCTGAAAACTTGAAGAAGTGCGAGTCCAGTACTTTCCTTATATGTGTGATGTCAGACAGCAGATCTTCCACAGTTCACATTCGTTTCTCCATTAATATTTTTTGCTTTTACATTCGTTTCTCCATTAATATTTGCTAGGCCAAAACTTACGGCCTACTCTCCTGTAGGTAGTTATGCCTTGACTATATAAATACTGTAGATAAAATTGCTGTGGACCTGTTTTTCGACTTGTTTGTCCCCCAGGCGGAGAGGCGGCTTGGAGAATATCTCCGCGTCGAGAGAGAAAGAGAGACCCCACCGCTTTATGTACCCCAGCGGGAGGTAGAAAGCCGTAACTCTAGCCTCAAGGCTGCCGGCGTGGACGGCGGCGTGGGGGTAGTGAGGCTGTCTAACGGCCACCAGGTGGTAATAGCCAGGGCGGCGGCGGTGGGGCCAGACTTCATGGAGAGAGACCTTGTGGCAGATGTGGCCACTATTGACGGCTCTCTACACTGGGCCTACCTGGTGATTACGGAGTCTCTAGCGGGGCTAAAGGCCGTGGGGAGACACGGCGTTGACGTCTTGTTTATGGACGGGTCGCTTTACGCCAAGATCATGAGGCTTGTTCACAACCTCATACTGGCTAGAGAGTTCCAAAATCTTTACTACATCCCGGAGTTCGCCCTGGCGTTACACACGCTCTCCAGGCTGATAGAAGAGGCGGCAACACGGGGCGTGAGGCTGGTCTTCGTCTCCAAGGACCATAACTTTAGGCTTGTGAAAGAACACCTTATTTTCGACAGGCTTTATGCAAAACACCGCGACGCCCTATTCCAGAGGGGGCTTTTGTGGCACTCAGTGTTGTGGATCAGGAGGTTTAGAAAAGAGCTTCTAGAGAGCTACAGGAGGGCCCAGAGGTATGACTACGAGGCGGCCAGACTGCTGGCTCTCCTCATAAACCAGTCTATAACTGACTCCCTGCTGCTTGACGCCTTGTTGCCTCCAGGGCGTTATACAGTCCCCATGTTGGTAGGCAGCTGCGACGCCTATATTAACTACAAGGACCTCACCACAGTGGAGAAGCTAGCCAAAGCTGCGGAGGACAGGCTGGAAGACTCTCTGATATTTAGGCTTAGAGAAGATTTTAACTACGACGTGGCTGGACTGGTGAGAAACGCGTTGGAGAAATTGCCAAAGATATATTTCTTCTACATTAAGCTCAGACATGAGGACAAGCCGCTGTTGGCCGAGGTGCCTGCAGAAGGCAGGATGTTCGACGGCGCTCCAGTCAAGGCCTTCCACCCCGCCGCCGACGTGGGAGATGTGGCGGGCTTTTTGGCAAGTCACTACAAAGACCCAATTCATTACAACACCTGGCTTTGGTATGCCCACACACACGCCTCGTTTAGATCAAGCCAGCTGGCGGAGTATGCGGTATATCTAAAGAAGATAATTGCCGAGAGGGGGGCCAACCTGGGCGTCGCCAGGAGGGTAAAGCTGGCCTGGGGGTTATGAAGGTAGGCCACGTGATGGCGGCGGCAACGCCCTTTGAGTTTCTCGCCACCATAGACCCCGAGAGCCCGGTGGGGCTTTATGAATACGTGGCGGTAGACCATATAGACGGGGGGCGGCTGTTGGGACAAATCATAAGGCTCTACAGAGATCCCTACTCCCTCAAGAAGGACCTCCCCCTCTATTACGTCATGTCGGAGGTATCTAACAACCTCCTGGAGGTGCAGGTGGCGAGAGTGAAGATTCTGGGCTATCTAGATGGCGGCAAGTTAAAACTTCCCAAACAGCCCCCGAGAATTGGCGCCGCGGTGTATCTCGCAGAGGATGAAGAAGTGGCCGAGTTGTATAAAGTAGACAACGGGCTGTGTGTGGGGAAGTCCATCGGGAGGGAGGTAGAGATATGTCTAGACCTCAACGGGGTGAGGAGACATATGGCCATAATGGCCGCCACTGGTAGCGGCAAGACGTGGCTTTCGGTGGTGTTAATTGAAGAGCTTTTGAAAAAAGGCGGCAAGATCGTGGTGTTTGACCCACACGGCGAGTACATCCCCATTAGAGATACTATCCACAAGCTGGGGCCATATGAGGCTAGGGTGATCACAGTGTCTGAACGGTATCCGGGAGATCTGAGGTATAAAATCGGGGTGCTACATAGCGACCCGGAGGCCTTGGGAGACGCGGCGGGAGTCCCGCCGAAAGCCACAAAGATAAGATACGCCATATATCTGGCACAGGCTTTAGCCAAGAGGGTGAGGGAGGCTGACGGAAGGCCTAGAGGCTTGGCCTTTATGTACAAAACGCTCCGCGCCGCCTTAGGGGGGGGTTTGAGGAAATACCTATCTAGAGAGGTAAAAAACGCGCTGGAGGACGACAGGAGGCTGGACCTACTAGTGGAAGACCTGGAGGCCTTGGCGCAGAGAGATAGGCACTCTGTCTTCAGCGCCGTTATGTACCTCAAGCGGCTGAGGCGGCTGGGGGTATTTGCCCCCCGGTCCACCCCACTGTCTAAACTGCTGGCCGACGTGACTATAGTAAACCTGGCGGGAGTGAGACAGGAGGTACAGGACTACGTCGTGGCCCATCTAACCGATAGGATCTTTGAGGCTAGAGTACGGCATGTGAGATCTCTAAAAGGCGAGGCCCTCCCCTGGCCGGTGGTGTTGTTTGTAGAGGAGGCACATAGGTTCGCGCCCCCCAAGACGTTAAAGAGGACTAGGGCATATGAGGCACTCTCCCGGGTAGCCGCCGAGGGGAGGAAATTTGGCGTCTTTCTGGTGGTGATAAGCCAGAGGCCAAGTAGGGTGGATCCAGACGTCATAAGTCAGTGCCAAAGCCAGGTGGTGATGCGTATAATCAACCCCAAGGACCAGGAGGCCGTTAGAGACAGCAGTGAGTTCATGGCGCAGGAGTTTTTAGAAAACCTCCCCGGCCTAGACGTGGGGGAGGCTGTGGTACTAGGGCCCGTGGTGAGACTGCCGGCGGTAGTAAAGGTGAGAGATAGGGCCCTGGAGTACGGGGGACAGGACATAGATCTAGCGCAGGAGTGGCAGAAAGCCAGGGGGCAAGTGGGCAATATGGCCCTCTATAGAGTCTGGAGGGAGGTCTTTAAATCCACGCCGTCGCCCCAGGTGGTGCTGGCGGCGCAGGCCTTGGAGGTTGTATCTGTGAGTAAAGACGGCGCCGTGGCAAAAGTGGTGTTAAAAGACGGCGGGGGGAAAGTAGTTGTGACAATAGAGGGGGGCCACGTGGCGTGTAGCCACTGCGGCGTTGGGAGGGGCTGCCCCCATGTCTACAAGGCGATGGAGGCGGCTGTAGACATAATTTGCCCCCAGCCGGGGTGTAGATGAAGATCCTCCATCTTTCAGACGCCCACCTGGGGAGGGCGCAGTACGGCCTCGCCGAGAGGGCTGAGGATTACTTCAACGCCTTTGAGGAGGCGTTGCGGCTGGGGAAATCCGCCGACGTGGTCCTGGCGACGGGGGACCTTTTCGACTCCAGGCAGGTACCCGTGCGGAGGCTCATGCGTTTTATAGACGTGGTGGAGGCGGCTGGGGTGAGGCTGTACGTCATCGGGGGGAATCACGACTTCAGCTATCTTGCCTACAGGTCGGATAGATACCACACGGTGTTGAGCCTACTGGACAGGCTGGGGCTAGTCCAGCTGCTATGCTGGAAGGAGGCAGAGGTGGGGGGCGTATATATCTACGGCGCCTGTGCCACGCCTAGAGAACACGTGGCTGAATACAGGGCTTACCTCCAGAGGATGCCTCCAGGCTCCATACTGGCCATACACCAGGCCATAGAGGGCGTGAGGGCGAGATACCCCACGGAGTCTGACGACTTCACCATGCCGCAAAAAGTCTTTCAGGGCCTCCCCTATGTCCACATCGCCGCCGGCCATGTACATGACCACTACGTGAGCCACCCCGTCGGCGCGGTGTGGGCAGGGTCGCTGGAGCTGTGGGACGCCGGGGAGTTCGAGACGTGGGATTTCGACGGGAGGTGGGAAAGGGGGCAGGAGGCCGCCGGGAAGGGGGTGGTGTTGATAGACGTCGCCGGGAGGGGGGTGGTCCACAAGTCGTTACTTCTCTCACGGCGGCGGCCCATGTATAGAGTGAGGCTGCATGTAGGGGGTAGGGAGATACACCCCGCCGTGGAGGAAGCCGCCAGGCGTTTTGACCGAAGTGGGGCCGTGGTGAGGCTTGAGATATACGGCTCGGCGGAGGGGGTGAGGCTGGGGGAGCTGGCGGCCTATTTCCCCAAGGCCCTACATGTGGAGGTTGTAGACAAGACCTCCGCCCCGCGGCGGGCGGTAGAGCTGAGGGGCCCCGCCATGGGGGAGGTGATGCGGTTTTTAAAGGAGAGGCTGGGCGAACACGGGGAGGTGGTGCTAAAAGCCATGGAGTACCTCAGGGATGGAGATAGGGAGGCCGCAGAGAGGCTTCTCGCGGGGGTTCTGTATGATAAGGAGGGTTGAGTTGACAAACTTTAAGGCCCACGAGAGGGCTGTCTTCAGGCTTGAAGAGGGGGTTGTTTTTATCCATGGCCCCAACGGCGCCGGCAAGACCTCGTTGATGGAAGCCATATCGGTGGCGTTATTTGGGTCACAGTGGGTGAGGAGAGTCGGCGGGAGGTGGTCCGACTTCTTGAGGCTAGGCGCGCCCTACGGCGAGGTGAAGCTGGCGTTAGAACATAGGGGAGATGAGGTGGTTGTGACTAGACGTTTTGAAAGAGAGGGAGGTGACGCCAGGCTGTATGTCAACAACGTCCTGGCGGCGCGGGGGGATAAAGAGGTTACCACAGAGCTTATGGCCAGGCTTGGGCTAAATGTCGAGGAGTATCGCCACCTGCTTTATATCAGACAGGGCGAGCTGCGGAGGATTCTAGAGGAGGATTATCTAGACCGCCTCTTTAGGCTAGACGAGTTCGACAAGGTGGCTGAAATAATTAAAGAGATACGGCTAGAGCTGGAGAAAAAGAGGGAGAGAGCCGCCGGGAGGGTCGAGACTTTAGAGAGAGAGGTGGCTAGCCTTAAGAGAGAGGTGGAGGAGCTAAAAGCCAGATTGGGGGAGGTGGAGGGGAGGCTGAAAGAGCTAGAAAAGACGGCGGCCGGGTTTAGAGAGGTGGAGGAGAGATATCTAAAGCTGAGGGAGCGACAAGCCTCATTGGCCAAAGAGGCGGAAAGTCTCGAAAGGCGATGGGGGGAGTACGTACAGACGGCGGTAGACCTCGAGAGAGAGGTAGAGGGGTTAAAAAAAGAGCTGGAGGCCATCTGGAAGGCCAGAGAGGAGCTACAGTTGTTACCACAGCTGGGGGACATAGAGGGGGAGTACTTCACCCTAAGGGAGCGGGTGGAAAAAGCCGAGAGGACGCCGCCAGCGGTGAGGAGTTTCAACCCACAGGTGTTAGAGGAGAAGAGGAGAGAACGAGATGAGACAATGAGGAGACACGCAGCGCTTAGCTCCAAGCTGAAACTCTTGAGAGATGTGATCAAACTGGCTAAATCCGCACAGGGCGGCCGTTGTCCCATATGTAACTCGCCGCTAGGTAGAGATGTGGTGTGGCGCCACGAGCTGGAGGCGACGGAGCTCGAGAAGGAGGTCGAGGAGCTTGGGGCCCTCCTCCAGAGGCTTCACGACGAGGTGAAAAAACTAGAGGAGATAGAGAGACTTTACCAGAAGTATAAAGAGCTAGACGTAGACGAGACAGCCAAAAGGAGGCTTAGAGAGCTAGAGGATCTCTACAATATGAAAAAAGAGGTGGAGAGAAAAAGGGCGGCCCTCTTGGCGCAATTGGCCAGAGAGGCTGAGGTGCTCCGGCGGCTTGAGGAGAAGGAGAGGAAGAAGAGCGAGACGGAGAGAAAGGCGGAGGAGATGGGGCGGCGGATAAGAGAGGTTGAAGCTGAGCTTAAAGATGTAGAGACCCAGCTGGCCGAGGTGGAGTCAACCTATCGACAAGCCAAGACGCTTTATGAAGAATATCTCCAGAAGTCCTCTCTGGCGGCTCAGTGGAGGAAAGAACTAGGGGGGAAAGAGGGGAGGTTAGCTAAAGCCGTGGAGGAGTTAGAGAGGGAGAAAAGGGAGCTTCAGAAGCTAGAAAAAGCTGTGGAGTTAGGAAGACATATGGAGAAAGTAATTAAGGAGGTGAAGCCGGCGGTACGCCAGATCTTAATAAAAGGGGTGAACACAGAGTTAAACAAGATATTTCTACAGTTACGCCATAAGGAGTCCTTCCGGTCTATACAGCTGGTGGAAAACAACGGGCGGTACTCCGTGCGGGTAAACACGGAGGGGGGGCCTATAGACTTCAGACAGCTCTCGTTGGGGGAACAGAACCTGGTGGCCCTCTCGCTTAGGGTGGCGGTCGCCAGGGCGTTATTGGGATGGGCCCCCTTTATGATGTTAGACGAGCCCACTGAACATCTGGACGAAAGCCACAGGAGGGGAATTGTGGAGCTCGTGAGGGGGCTGGCCTCCGTGGTGCCTCTCGTTATTGTCACCTCCCACCTGGGCGAGTTTGAAGAAGCCGCAAGCCTCACCGTGGAGCTGGCCTACCGCTCTAGAAGCCAGACGGGGGCTGAAAGCAGGGCGACATAGCCGCCGAAGGCTTGCATCAAGGTCTTTCCCTCCTCCACGCCTCTTGGCACCACCTCGATCTTTACGTCTTTCCTCTCGGCCATGGTGACCACTTCTAACACCGCCTCCTCGCCTAGCTCTTCTGCCACCACCACTGTGTCCACGGCGCCGTGTTCCAACGCCTTCAGCACCTTGTCTCTGCCGTAGATAATATAGTCAGATTTCCTCACGGCGTAGTACATCACTCTCTCCATCACCTCCTTCGCCCTCACGTATTCACTCTCTTTTAGCTGCTCCTGGGCGTTCCTTATGGCCTCCACCACGCCGTACTCGTTGGCACAACATGACGACACTACCGCCAGCACCTTGTCTTTTAGCCTGTAGTCAAGTCCCCCCACCTCTAGAAACTCCTCCTTCGTGGGGCCTGGCCCCGCCACAATTATGCCCTTTAGGGTGGGTATCTGTAGAAATATCCTGTTGACCTCCTCGGCCAGCACCTTGTAGAAAGCCTCGGCTAGGTGTTCTGTCTGTCTCTTAAAGCGGTTGGCCGACTGGCCCCCGGCGTGGTGTTTACCCGGCACGTAGAACTCCACAGTTTTTACCACCTCCCACTGGCCTCCCTTCAGAAGGGCTATCACCGCCTCGCCCCTCTCTACAACCACAATGCCGTATGTAGTGCCGCCGTGGAGCTGTTCCTCCAGCATCTCGACGTGAAAAGCCGTGTCGCAGATATACTTAAAGGTGTGGACAGGCTGTGGCGGCACCACCACGTAGTAAACCCACTCGTAGCTACCCTGGTTGACCATATGGAAGCCGGCGAAGACCGCCATGCCGTTTTCCGGCGCCTTGGCCTCCCCCTTCAGGTTGTTCACTATACGCTCCAACGTGTCCTGGACGTGAGTCCTCGTGGTCTTGTCCTTTATGTTGGCGGCAGTGGCCCACTCGGAACGCAGGAGGTTTAACACGTCTGGGATAGGCCGCCCCGAGTTTACATATAGCGTTATGAGCGTTGTGGCATACCCCCTGAATTTTTTCAACAGGTTTATAAATGCCCTAAGCTCCGTGGGGGTCTTGAGGTAATACACGCCGTTGGGAAGCCTCATGTCTACACAGTGGAGATGTACTTTATATATTTTGGAGAAGGTTTTTAAACACATGTTTTAGACACCACGTGTCTCTTGCCTCTAGGAGAAAAGTGAGGATTAGGCTATATGGCACCAACCCGACAGATTTAGAACAAGTGGCTAGAGAGATCGTAGAGCTAGCCAAAAAGATGGGCGTAGAGGTGAGAGGCCCCATCCCGCTGCCTACCCGCAGGCTTGTGGTAACAGTGAGGAGAGCGCCGTCGGGACAGGGGTATCACACTTACGACCACTGGGAGATGCGAATCTCCAAGAGGCTTATAGACATAGAGGCCTCAGAGAGAGTGTTGAGAAGACTTATGACCATACGTGTGCCAGACACAGTAAAGATAGAACTACAACTGATTTAATGTCAATTTACAAATTTGTGTTATTTCTAGCCACGGCGATTTTAATTGCGGCCATTGTGGTGATAATCTTCCTATCTCTCCATGCCCCTTAAGACGTAATAGCTCCTGTGGTTTATCACAACTCTTTTCACAAGCCCCTCGCGCTCTAGGACATATAGATGCCACTGAAGCCTCCCCCACTCCATCCCCGTGAGTCTCATCAACTGGCTCTGTGTGAAAGGCCCTTTCTCGCTGAGAAGTTCCAATAGTCTCACTCTGTCTGAATGCCCCAACGCCGTTGTGTGTTTCCATCTAGCCATGCGCGGCCCTATTTGCCAAAATAAAAACTCTCCGTAGTGGCGTTAATTGTGTCTAGACAGCGGGCGACCTCCCTAATGGCTTTTCTGATCTCCTCGCCGCTGGGCGCCTCTATGCCGAAAAGCTCTGCCTCCAGCCTGGCTGCCAGCCAGTAGAGCCTCAGTTTTGCCAAAACTAGGGTCTTGTTGGCCATCTCCACAGCCGGTTGTATGGGAGTCTCAATGCCGCGGTGTTTTAGTGGGATGTCAAGCCTCTCCTCGCCCAATATCTCTACAAAAATACCCCCCTTGTTTATTGTAATAATACCGCTGTGTTTGTGGCCAGTCTCTCTCCCAATTTCTACAATCTTATATGCAGTCCTCACATCGGCTGTGGCCACGTGGATAATTGCCCCCCTTACCATAAGCCAGGCGTGATCTAGCTCAGAAATGGCCTCTTCTATCAACTCTGTAGGCACTGGATGATGCCACTTCGCCACAGGCCGGAAGCCCTTGCCCTTGCTATAACTAGGCCTGACTGCCTCTGCCACCATGATCCTGCCGCTACAGCTAGAGGTGGTATATATATTGGGGTGGCTGTTTAAAAGCCTGAGGAGGGGCAGTATGTCGCCGTCTACTCTGTCTTGCAACGCCTCCAGCTCAAGTCTTTCTAAAAAGACCTTTTTACGGAGTTGAAAGACTTGTCTATCTACCACAGGTCTTTTAAAAGCCGCTCTAGCTCCTTCCTATCTTTGTCGTCTACAGGCGGCAGGGGCTCACGGGGCGGGCCCATGTCTATGCCGTGTACTATCTGCGCCGCCAGTTTGTAAAGCGTGGGCCACTTGCCCCCTAGCCTGCCCACCAGCCCACAGCCCCCCATAAAACGCCAGAGGGGCATCAGCCTGTTGTGTAACGCCAAGGCCTCTGAGATCTTGCCCTCCCTCACGAGGCGGTACTGGTCAAGAGTAATACGGCCGAGGAAGTTAGGCCCCGCCAACACCCCGCCGCGGGCGCCCATAACCAGCGAGGGGACAAACAACATGTCTAACCCCTGTAGTACAGAAAGGCGGCGGCCTAATAAATATATGAGGTCTAGGTGGTATCTAAAGTCGCCGCTGCTGTCCTTAACGGCCACCACCTGGCTGTACTCCTGCGCCACGAGTTCAAAAACCTCGACAGGGATGTTATAGCCGGTGGCAAGCGGGATGGTGTAGAGAATTACAGACATATCCACTTTATCTAACACCTTTTTATAAAAGGCGTAGACTGCGGCCCAGTCGGGCTGTAGGTAATAAGGTGGCGTGATTAACAACATGTCTACCCCAACGTCTTTATATCTCCTCGCCATTTCTATAGTGGAAAGGTGGTCGCCGGTGCCGGTGCCTGCAACCACCAACGCCTTGCCGCCGGCAGCCTCCCTTGCCACCTCCATGGCCTTCACCCTCTCATCTGGCGTCAGCTTGGTCACCTCACCTGTAGAGGAGGTGGGGAAGACGCCGTGGTACCCCTCGGCCACGATTTTGGAGAGGAGTTCTCTCAAGCCGTCATAGTTGACCCCCTCTTTCGTAAAGGGGGTTACAGTGGCCACTATAACTCCCTCAATCATAGAAAAATACTACTGGGGTTTTTTAATACAACTCCTCTAGCCTCCTCCTGGCGCTCTCCACGCCGCGGGAGGCCCACGCCAAGGCGGCCGTCAGCCCCAAAAGCCACAAGACTGCGTTAATAGCTAAAAACTGGCCGGCGGTGAGAAAAGCCTCGGCTAAGACTAGGCTTGTGTTTATTAACCACGCAGTGGCTGTGACTAGCCCCACTACAGAGGCCCTGACGCCTGTGGGGAATAACTCGCTTTCTAATACGCTAAGCGAGGCCCACGCCCATTCTGAAAAAACAAGATTAGAAAAGAGAATAGACAAATATAGAGAGAGGCCTCCCGGCATGGTGGCCAGCAGGAGGGCGGTGGCGAGGCCCCCGACGTAAGACGACAATAGGGCAAACCGCCTCGACTTGTCTATTGCCGGGATTAACAAAAAGGCGCCGATAGAGGCGCCTAGGTTAGCCACCGCCACAATTACGGGTGCTGTCTCAACGCCTAGCGGGAAGCCCTCTGCATATGGCGAGTAGTATGCCGCTATGTTGTAGGTGGCTAATTGTGTAGAGGTCACCATAAGCAAAACCGCTAGCCTAAATAGATGGCGCCTTAACGCCTCTTTAAGCCCCACAGCTCCCTCTATAGGCATCTCAGACATCCCCATTTTTCTCAACAAGGTCTCTGCCTCAGCCCGCCTGCCCGCTGTCACAAGCCACCTGGGGGACTCGGGAAGGTGTAGCCTAGCCATAAACACAACAGTGGCCAACGCAATTGCCGTCAGGAAGGTGTAAAACACCGCCACGTCTGGCTCCTCAGCTAACGATTTATACCAAAGCGAGAGGCCGGCAATTATGGCGGCGCCGATATTCCAAAAATTAGTGGCAAGCATTAACGCCCTCCCCCTGAGGCGAGGCGGCGAGAGTTCAGCCATGGCGGCATAGGAAGGCCCCACCTCGCCCCCCACCCCGAAGTTAATCACGCTGGTGAGTAAAACTAATGTCCCAAAAGTGAGTAGGCCGCCCCAGTAGAAGGAGACAAATAGGATAGACCCCACGGTGTAGGTGAGAAGAGATAATATCAGCCCAAGCCGCCTCCCCACTACATCTGTCACTTTGCCAAAGGCAAAGGCCCCCGCCATAAATGCCAAAGAGTTGGCGGCAAAGACATAGGAGGCTAGGTGGGGCTGTATGAGATATATAGTGACGGGGACAAGGCTAAACAAAACGCCGTCGAGGAAAAAGCTGGCGGACACCACGGCGAAGAGGCCCCAATGCGTCTTTCCCCATCTCTCCATCAATAAGTAGTTAATTTTGATATAAAAACTTACTTATTTGGCTTCACCCAGTTTTACTATCTCTCTTCTCCACCTTGACGAGCCCTGCTTCCTCAAGCCGCCTTACTGCTTTAAATACCGTAGTGCGCGGAATCCCTAAATCAGACTCAAAAAAACCCCGCCTCTCTCCCTAACGTGACGGAGAATCAACATGTCTACTTCTGAAAGACCTCCTGGCGTCTTTCCCCACCCGTTTTACATTTGTATACCCCCTAGCCGTGTAACCTAAACCACAATGTTGACGTCAAGACTAAGAGTCACGACATGAGAAAATAAAAAATAGACGGCACGCTGTCTGAATTTAGAAAAACGTTAATAAGATAGGAAAAGTCACCGTGTAAAACAGTAAAACAGCCAGAGAAAACTTAAAAACTCATAAAAACAAAACGCTAGAAACCCCAGGATCTCAAAAAGAGGATTGAAAGTAAAAGAGGATTGAGAGTTAAGGAATGGGGTTATTCCACAGGCGGAAAGCCTCTAGAGACTTTCCGCAGGCGGAATTTTCGCCGTGGCCACGGCCAACGCCGTGAAGAGAAAACTACTGGCCAAAACCCTGCGGCCCATCTTCCTGATGTCTCCCACAGCCGACAGTTTTACATTATGCCGATAGTTCTGTATAAGGAGGTAAGTGGGCTCTACCGCCGCGACGAGAAACGGCGGGTGAGACGCCGCAATGTAGCCAACTGCAGGAGCCCACAGGAGTAGAGGCACGCCGGGGTCCACATTTCTAAAGGCCAGTCTTGACTCTACATACAAGGCAAAGGTGACAAAATATATGACATATAGCGGGTAGAACAACGTCTCGACGCCGGCGGGGACGCCAAGTAGATACCGCATGGGGATAGCCAAGGAGGAGTATAACGCAAGGCCGGCCACATACCCTGTGGGCGTCCTTATGCGGCCTCTGGCTGCAGTTAGAAACACCACCATGGCCAACGCCACGAGGTAGACAACCCAAGGCGGCGGCATGTTCCACAACGCCGGGGCATACGGCAAGACGTTTAAAACAACAAGCGGGAGAGAAAGGCGGCGTCTAGAGGCCTCCTCAAAAAGAGGGCTGAAGGTAGTCAGGTGGATAAAAAACGCCAACGCCACGAGGGCAACGCGCCACCACTCCGCGGGGAGGCCCAGGGCGAGGACAGCCGCCAGGTTTGTAACTAACACCCCCACGATGGTCCACTCTCTGGGTAGACGCATGACACATAGACGTCATGTACATATTAATTAATGTCTGTAGTCTAAAAGCGCCGCCACGAGTGTCCCCACGGCGGCTGTGAGGACCAACGCCCCTACGGCGGCTGTATGGCCTTCTGCCGCAGCTACCGCGGGGGGTAGGGCCAGAACTATGGCCATGGCGGTGGCGGCTGGGGGCGGCAGCCCGCCGTAGACTGCAAAAAGCGCCGCCAGGGAGCTTACCGTGGAGAACAACAACGCCGTAATTACCGCCGTGGGGATGTGGGCTGGGTGGATGAAAAGAGTGGCCAACGCCGTGGCTAACGCCGTCGTGAGGCCTGTCACCACGAGTTTAGAGATGTAGATCTCCACGTGGCTTGTGTAATATATCAGCCCTTCCAACACGCCTCTGTCCCAATCCCTAATGACGTAAAGATAGGCAGATAGCTGGGAGGCCAACAGGGCTATTAGATAGACGGCAGGCCACCCCGCGGCGGAGGCCAACACCCCCGCGGCTATCGCCACTGTGGCTATATAAGCCGTCTCTTCCGGCCTTCTGGCCGCCGCCTTTAGGTCAGCCTTTATGATCTCCCACATTGATTTCTCCCATCTTGAGCTCTCTCCCCAGCCCCAGAGGAAACGGCGAGGTTAACAACGCCGCCGGCCTTTGTCTTACTATATCCATGAGTTCCCCCCGGGCCTCCTCGTCTAGCCCCGTGGTGGGCTCGTCGATTACGAGATTCGGGGGGTCTGGCAACAAGGCTCTCGCCAGGTCTACCCGCCGCCTCCAGCCAAAACTGAGGGTCTTGACGGGCTTGTCTAACACCTTACAGACGCCCAGGGGGCAGCCCTCCAGCTTTCCGCCAGAAAGCTTGGCGAAAAGCCTTAAGTTCTCCCTCACTGTGAGCTCTGGGTAGAGCGTCGGGCTGTGGAAAACCACGCCGAGAGTTCTGGCGGGGACTTTAGGCCTGGCGCCATCTATATACACCTCGCCCCTTGTGGGTTCCAACACGCCGGCAATTATTCGCACCAACGTGGTCTTGCCGGAGCCATTTGGGCCCACGAGCGTGACGACCCCACCTATGGACAGACTTACCCCTCTAAGCACCCAGCCCTCCCCCAGCCTCTTCCATAGGTTTATCACTTCAATCACCCCGCTGGGGCGTAGTAGGCGGAGTGACAGCCTTTGATAATCGTGGTGATATTTAACGTCCTTGTGGCTGGGCTGTATACGCCCTCTACCACCACCTCACGGTCGAACTGAAACTGGGGGCCGGCCATTTTGACCACCTCCATGTAGGGCACCACGGCCCTTATGGTAAAGCCGTCTCTCCCCCTGAGCGTTAAGTAGAGATAATCCCCCTCCCTGCCGTAATCCACAAGGACGCCGGACACCCTCACCTTGCCGCCAGGAAAGTTCTTAAGGTCAGACACGTCTTTTGGACTCCCCACATAAAGCGACATGATGCCCGCCGCGAGAAAGACGGCGGCTAGGGCAATAATTAAGACAAGCCGCCTCATCTCTTCCCCACAGCCCGGAGGACTGCCGCCGCCGTGAGGAAATACAACGCGGCGTTTATATATGCGCTATAGTGACGCACCAGCTCTACCTCCCCATCTCTTACTAACACGAAGTTCTTTGGGAGGGTGGGGTAGCCCTCTACCTCAGCTGGCGTGAGGACTTGAGATGGGGAAATTGGGAGAGCTCTACCGTCTTCCAGCACGATAGAGGTGGCGGTGACGTCTACTACCCGCACTGGGCCGAGAAGCCAGGGGTAGAGCATGGCTAGCGCCACCACAGCCCCCGTCATGTATATCCACACGACTTTCCTCCCCCCGGCGGCGAGAAGCAATGTGAAGAAAAACGCCGCCACTAATATAGTTCTTGCCATCATGTAGAGACGCAGCGTCCCCGTCAAGGTGGCGCCAGGCTGGGGGTGTAGCGATTTAGCCACGACGGGGGCCACTAGAGAGATAACTACCAGCACGTAGCCCGCGATGAGGTAAGACTGCGCCAGTTTGACAGATCTATCTGGGTCCTCTACCCCCCTCCTTATGGCTGGATAGAGGGAAAACACCAGAGCTACAGCCAGTATTGACATCTGCCGTGGGTCGAGGGCAAGGGGCGTGCCCCAGCTTTCGGCAGCCCAAAGGGTGCCGCTGACAAAGGCGTACCAAGCCAAGGCCGCTGTGATGTAAGCCGAGACGTCCATCAGCTGTATTACCCGAGGCGACGGCCTCTTGACGCCCCAGAGGGCGGAGGCTAACGCCGCTGTGGCCATTATGTACATAACAATACCTGCAGGCACATGTACGTAAATATTTAGATAGGCCGTGGGGGCGCCCAGCTCTTTAACCACAAGAGGGAAGGGCCCCCAGTTCACGAGGTAGATAGCCGAAATGACGTCTACAGCCGCCAGGACGGCTATGACAGACCTCACAGGACTCACGGGCCTCTACTTAATAAACCTTCTCCCCGAAGTCCTCTATTGCAAACCCCCTGCCGAGCCGCCGCTTGGCTTTTTCAATAATTGCATCTATGAGATCTCTAGGCGTTGCGTAATGCCCCTCTACCAGCTGTAATCTCGTCAGGGCGTTTAGATGTGTGAAATACATGGGGCACTGGAGGCAATCCACCCCACAGTCCTCCTCTAGGTACACACAGTGGCGCCCCGCAATCGCCACAGGTCTTCTCAAGACTTGAAACACGCCGTCTGTCGACCTAATCGCCAGATATATGCCAGGACTGTCAAAACCACGTCGCCTAAAGAGGGCGGCCTTCCTATATAGAGTCGACAAGGGGATTCCGGTGATAAAACTGGCCTGTCTAATCCCTTTTAGAAGTATACAAAAAAGGTTAAAATCCCCCCTATCTAGAAAAAAGTTGCGGGGAATAAAATTTATCTTCACGACTTTGTGGCAGCCATTTTGAACATCTCGACGAGAGCTGGAACCTCCTCTGTGGCGTATCCACTCCGTTTCTTAAACGCCTCAGTTTGTGCAAACATAGTTGGCGCTAATTCTTTATCGCCCTCTATTAGGAGCTTGGCAATTAGCTGCGCCGCCCTCTCTGGATCTGCCGCCGGGTCTTTAAGGCCGTGTTTTTCGAAATATTTCATCATCATGGGGCCGCCGGCAGTGCCTTTCTCTACCCCCACGCTGCCTAACAGCGCTTTACTTAAGTCGGGGCCGAGGTTGCCCCCCACCTCAATGCCCACAGCCTTTACCGTGTGGCAAGCCACACAAGCCAGATCTTTAAACAGCTGGATGCCCTTTTTGGCCAGCTCCTCGTTGTATTTAATCTGTAACGCCGGCGTGGCGGGAGCCCCGGGAGCCCCCGCGGTTATTGTCACCGGCGGCTCTGTAACTGTGGCGGCTGGCTCTGTAACTGTGGTGACTTTAGTCGCCGTCTTTACCTCGACAGCGGGCTGGTAGGTAAACGCCGCGGCGCCAATGATAACTGCAATAATTGCTACAGCCAGATATATAGCTTTGCCCATACGTAAGGGGAATGTGTATGTTTTTAGGAGTTTTGGTTTACTATGTTAACCACAAAGATTAAGTCACTGTGTGTAGAGAGCCACATGGGCGAGAAAGAGACCAGGAGAGATTTTCTAAAGGCGGCTGCTGCTGCGGGCATAGGCTTCGCAGTGGGGTCATGGGCGCTGGCGTTATCTAGACAAAAGGTGGTGGTAGAGACTACTGCAGAAAAGGAGACGTTAGTAAGGCCAGAGGTGAGAGTAAAGCCAGAGGTCCACATACAGCAAGCTGCGCCAACTGCGGCGGCGCCGCCCCATCCGGCTTTTGAAAAACGGGGGCTGGAGTTCCTAAACCCAGAGAATATACAAAAGACGTTAAGAGTTGTCGTGCCGGAGGACCAGCTTCCCGGCAAGCCAGTTGGCTATAACATAAACGACATAGACTGGATAGCTCTCCTCATCGAGAGTAGATACCACGAGCCGGGGGCCGAGATGGTGGGGTCCTATACCTTCCTCGACATGAAGGAGTTTAAGATCTTAAAGCGGGTGAAAAACGCCGGCGATCGCGTCCATGTGGTGCGGTTTGGCAGAGAGGAGTGGCCTGAACACAAGAGGCGGTTTGCGGTGGGGATGTCTAGAGACTGCTGGCTCTCTAAGATAGACCTATACTCAATGCAGGTGGTGAGACAGATAAAAATTGGCGTAGATTGTAGAAGCGCCATCTTTGACAAAGATGGGAAGTACGTAATAGCGGGCTCTAAAGACCCGGGCCACGCCGTGATACTAGATGCAGACACCTTTAAGGTCTTAAAGGTAATACCGTTTCTAGGCGTCAGTAAGTACTTCCCCACGCCAATGATGGGGAGACAGGGGGCAATACTGGCCTCAGACTTGGGCTACTGGCTTGTCAACGTGAAAGACGCAGAGATGGTGTTAGTAATTGACTACAGGCAGCCTGACTTCCCCATCGTCCACGTCTTTACTAGTTATGATACAAACAAGAAGGGCAGCTCGGTGAAAGTAAGAATTGGCGACAAGGAGTATGAGACAACAGGTATTGGCAAAAGCCCCCACGAGCTTAATAAGTTAGATAAGGAGGGTAGATATGTCGCAGTTACAGGACAGGAGGGCAATACCATATCTATAGTAGACATGAAGACTTTCGAAATTGTTAATACAGTATACTGTGGCAAAAAGCCGCATCCAGGCCCCGGCACGCTGGTACCTGGAAAATACTTCCTTACAAACGCCATAGCGGAGGGTTTAATCACAGTGATAAACCTACAGACCATGGATGTAGAGAAATACATCAAGTATCCAAAAGAGTTCCCGCCAGAGACAGGCGGTGGCCTGTACTCCACCCCGCCCCTGCCTGACGGCAGAGTTCCCCACAACTTGGCGTGGTTTGACACCAGCTTCAATATAAACAAGGGCGTATTTGCAGTAGACATTACGTTAATGGACGTGGCCACTAGGCCCCCGGAGCCCGCCGTCTTTGCCCCCAACAAGCCCGGCAAGTGGGCTATGCATCCCGGACATACCCCAGACGGGAGATATGTGGTGTCTGCCCTCGAGAGGACCGACATGGTGTACAAAGTGGATGCCGAAAGCGGCAAGATTGTCTCCACCATCGAGCTAAAGAAGGTGGAGCCAGTCCAGCTGGTGGAAGAGCCGAGCCCCACCGGGATATTCCCGTTGTGGCGTATAAAGGCGCCGTGGTTTTAGGCAGGGTATACATCGTCGGCGCCGGCCCCGGCGACCCGGAGTTATTAACGGTCAAGGCCCTTTTTCTCCTTCTAACAGCAGACGTGGTCTTCGCCGCCTCCCTCGTCCCCAGCTCAATTCTCAGCCTAGCTGACGGCAAAGTGGTGAAGTGCGGCCGCCTTACCTCTAGCCGACATGTAGGGCTGACAGCAAAAGTAATAGAGGAGGCCAAGTCTGGAAAGACGGTAGTGGTGTTAAAAAACGGGGATCCAGTCATATTCGGCCGGGGGGTGGCCATGTGTAGAGAGATAGAGAAGGCCGGCGTGCCTTGTGAAATTGTGCCCGGAGTCTCCTCCTTCTCTGCAGCTGCGGCGAAGTACAAAATACCCATAACTGAGGGGGGCAGGCCTCTCCTCCTGACTACAGCCAGAAGTGGGGGGGAGCCAGACGTGGTGGTATTTATGCCTGAACAGAGGGCTGAGGGGCTTGTGGTGGAGGACCTATATGGAGAGGGCGAGAGGGCGTATTTTGGGGTGCCACAAAAGACGCCGGCGCTAGTCTTTAAACTAAGGCAGTAATTTTTTTCAACACATTTTTAAAGGTCTTATATACAGCTGTCTTAGATATCTGATATCTCTCCGCCAATGTGGCCAAGTTGCCTCCATTAGCCATAGACTGCAACACCTCCCTCTGTCGAGGCGTGAGGAAAAGCTCCCGGCTGTCTAAAGTCTTTATTTCAACCACCTGGTCTTTACTCAAGATCTTTCTCACAGCTGCATTATCGCTCACAATGACTTTAATCCTTTGGTTTTCAAGTATAGGCCCGCGTAACACATAGCCGGCGGCAAGTAGGCGGTAGAAAACACACTCCTCACATCGCGCCGCCATGACCTCCACGCCGCGGTGTGTATGTAGGAGGTAGAAAATCTTGTCGCCACGTATTTTAAAACCAACGATGGCCTTCACGTCGGGGGGAAGTTTGTCACAAGGACGTAAAATAACTTTTAAAAATTTCATAGCAATAGGTTATTATCTTTATTTAAATTTTATCTTAAATATATTTTTATAACCTATTACATCTTTATATATGTGAATAGATTTTTATGTAAAATTGTGTATATTTATAAATTCCTGTTTTTAACGATTATTTACACAAAAATTTTTATAGCTCTCTTTATTTTAAAACGTGTTGCCCTATTTAGTATTGCTAAAGCCTAGAGTAATTTGGCTTTTAATATTGGCGTCAGTGGCTGGGTATATATATGCAACTCCACAAATAGATCCCATACTCTTGTTGTCTTTATTACTTGTAGCTTTTCTTTCTACAGGAGGATCTGCGGCCTTTAATCATTACTGGGAGAGAGATATTGACAGCGCCATGACTCGCACCGCCAAAAGGCCTCTACCCATGGGCCTTGTGGCGCCGAAAAACGCCTTGACCTACTCCCTAATGCTTTCAGCTGTTGGCGTGTTATGCGGCTTTCTATTATTGGGGCCTCTCCCGACATTTTTCGTGGCATTGGGGTGGGTCTTTTATTCTGTAGTATATACGATATTGCTAAAAAGGAGAAGTTGGCTAAATGTGTTGGGCGGCGGCTTTGCTGGAAACGCCACTTTTCTAGGTGGTTATGCCTTGGGTAAGGGGTATATAGACCTTACAGCCCTGTTGCTCTCTTTTGCGATATATCTCTGGATTCCTTCACACATATGGGCTCTTGCGTATAGATATAGACATGACTACAGAGCCGCCGGGGTGCCCATGTTGCCCACAGTGGTGAGTGAAGGCAATGCAATAAAGATAATCTCGACGTTAAATATCTTAAGCGCTTTTTACATCCTGTGGCTATATCTCACTCTCGCGGGGGCAGACCACCTCTTTTTGTTAGTGGCGGCAGGCGCCGCGGCGTCTATATATACAAGCATAAAAGCCCTCATTGAGAAGAGCGACGAGGCGATGTGGAAGATGTATAAAGCCTCTAGCCCCATCCTCATGTTGTTTCTCCTCGCCCTTATTTTCGCCAAGCTTTAAGGAAGGGG
This sequence comes from Pyrobaculum sp., assembly GCA_046293555.1. Lineage (GTDB taxonomy): Archaea > Thermoproteota > Thermoprotei > Thermoproteales > Thermoproteaceae > Pyrobaculum. Next base: position 29,433 of record JBKBOT010000004.1, read on the forward strand.
GATAGGCTTCTGTCTGGCCAGCCTCCAGGCCACATATAGCACCGTGGCGATAGTCAAAACGCCGGCTGCTGTGATCTGGCCTAATAGCCGTAGGGCAGTTGCGATAGTGGCCAGCGCCAACAGCTCCAGCCCGTAGGTGGGGGCCCCCCTATATAAGACAGAGGGGAGGAAATAGGGCACGCACAACACGGACATCACCAAGGCGAAGGCCATGTACATAAAGTGGTGGTGTACCCCCGCGAGGGCTATGGCCCATCTAAACGCAAGGGCCCCCACGCCGTAGGGGTCTCTCACCTTGGGCGGAGCCACGGCGGTTAACACAAGTGACGGCAGTAAGAAGGCCCAGAGGTGCCCCAGCCTAAACGCCAGATAGGCGGCGACATATGTGGAGGCGAGGGCGAGAGAGCTGGCGAGAGAAAACCTCCGCCTAGCCTTAGAGCTGTCGATACGATATAGCAACGTGTAGACTGACGCCAGAGGGTAGGAGGCTATGGCGTCGAGGTGGCTTCCGGCCGTCGGCAGAAATAATAGCCCCGGCACTGTGACGAGATTGGGGACATATGTGGGCTTCCCCCCAAGGCCCTTTATATATAAGATGGCGTAAGTTAGAGAAAAGGGGAGGTAGGCTATGTACCCAACCCAGTAGGAGACCACGGCGGCGGAGAAAAACGCGGCGGCTAGCAGCCATGTGGCTGGCCTTTTGGGGACTGCGTTTATAAATCCCGGCAGCTGTATATACATGACGGAGAAATAGAAGGCCAGAAGCCCCACTGCCATGAGGTGGGCGTGAAACAAATGGCGACCAGCCACGGCGTCATATATGGCCAGGAGGAAAGATGCGGCGGAGACATATAACGCGATTTGTGCCGACTTGATTACAGCCACAGTGGCTTTAAAAAAGGCGTGGGGGTTAGACCTCCCGATTTCTAGCCACACGCCGCTTCTCACATGTCTCATGTACCTGCAGTCACGTCAATAACGTCACGACTTTTCTTAACGCCTTTTTGAAGTGTTTGTAGACCGCCGATTTGGAGACGCCGTATTTATCTGCAACGTCAGACAGACTGTAGCCGCCGGCCACCTGTCTAAGTACTTCTCTCTGGCGGGGAGTTAGAGTGAGGTCGCTAAGCCGCAGGGCCTCTACTATACGGCCTCTATATGTCTCCACCACCTGTCTAACTGCCCTACTGTCTCTCACCACAATCACAACTTTTCTTCCCTCAAAAATGGGGCCTTTTGCCACATATCCCGTGGTGAGTAACCTATAGAGGGGACAATTCTCACATTTCGCGACGACGATCTTAACTCCAGCCGTGGTTTGCACTATGTGGTACATCTTGCCATGTCTAATCTTGACGCCAATTATGTCAAACGGAACGGCGTCGCAGTGATTTAATGTGAGCTTCAAAAATCTCATGATATTACTAATCTCTCTCTTTTTAACTAGTGTATATGGATTTCGAGGGTGGTGGGCGGCGCCTCGAATTGTATCTTGGCGCCGTCGTCTAGACGTATGGCTACTCTTATGGTTCCCTCTACGGCGCCATATATCATGAGGTGGTATGTGAGGTGTCTAAAAGACGCCGTGCTGAAGGGAGCCACACAGACCTTATCTACAGGCAGCATGGCCACCACAGTGCCGTTAACTACAGTTTTGTGTAACTCCGCCGTGGCTGTATGTGGTTTTTCCAGCTCGGCGCCTATGATACATCTGGTGAAAGGCGTTGGGTTTACAAAGGTGAAGTATACCATCCCCACGTCTGGCGCCGTCATGACGTAACTGGCGTCTTTCACATAGGGCCTGGCTAGGCCTATATAGGCGAGGGTAATTACGGCGACTGTCAGCACTATGGCGAGAAGCCGCATGTCTTAATATGGCCTTAAAAATATTGCATATGCCATAGCCACCAACGCCACGAGGCCAATAAAGTGGTCTATAGGTATGTCTGTATGGGGGATGTGCCAGACGTAGCCCGTGTACATAGATATGGAGAGAGCCAGCTCTCTTGCCAGCAGTAGGAGAAACGCCACGAGGAGCCACCTAAATCTGGGGGTTCTCACCCTCACATATCCAGAAATAGCCACGTAGAGCAAAACTGCCGCCACCACCACTGTGGCTGTATGTAACATGGCGTGTCCTGGCGACAGCCCCTCGTGTTTATGTCCCAAAGAGAGGAGGAGGACGGCTATGGGTATTAGGAAAAACAACAGGCTTCTCATAGGTCTATTTTTTTAGAGTTGTCGTATATGGCTAAAGCCAACGCGGCGAGCCACGCCGCGTATATGCCTGAAAACACCACAAAGATCCACTCTGGTCCCATATGTATGACGTATTCCCCCAGAGGCCCTAGAGTTAAGAGGTGGCGGTCTACAAGCGCCGTGGCTGTAAGCGCCACCAGCTTTATGGGGTTTGCCAGCTGTATGGCCAACAGGGCTTCACTCCCCAGCGGCAGTATGAGGTTTATAAAAGCCACAACTATGTCGTATATTATGGCCAGCCCCGTCCACGCCACCACCGAGTAGAGAAAAGCCGACTCCCGGCTTTTAGAGATAAGGCCTATATATGTGCCAAGTAGCGACGCCACCGCCGAGACGGACAAGGTGAAAAAAACGGCGGGGGTCCCCCGCAGTAGGAAATACGGCGTTATGGCCACAAGGGTGTACGCCAGCGCCAGCGCCAGGTTTGCCACAGCTCTACTCCAGAAATAACCCGCCCTCCCCCAGCTGGAGAGATAGGCCTCCACAAGGCCCTCTCTATCTCCCACCGTGGAGGCAGTGGAGGCCATCATGGCTATAAAGGAGGCCACCACCGTGAGGAAGTTTATAGAGGTTACCACAGCCGCAAAGCCGCCGCCTAGAGATGCCAAAGCCACAGAGACAGCCCACCCTAAGGCCAACATGGCGAGATATGGCGGAGTTAAGGCGTCGCGTTTAAGTGTAAATATAAGCAGTTTAGCCATAGCCCACCACATATCGCATCTCTCCCCACTTGACACATATCTCGTCCCCACAGGCCTCCAGATACGCCGCCTTGGCTTTCTCCCAGCTGGCCACAGAGGTGACTCTCCCCTCCTGTATATATATCAAGGTGGGTTTAAGTACCAGAAATGGCGCCGGGTCGTGTGTAGCCAGTATGAAGGGCCTCCCGGCTAGAGACCTAACTAGCTCTACCCTAAACCTAGTCTCTAGGTAGGAAAGCGGCTCGTCCAGAAGAGGTATTTTATCTAGAGAGGCCGCCACCGTGAGTAAAACCCGCGCCGCCATGCCGGAAGAAAGCTCCGCCCCCCTCTTGGCGAGAAAGTCCTCTACTCCAAACCTGGGCCTAATGTCCCTCTGGAAGACCTCAGAGAGGTGTTGTAAATACTCCCCCACAGTTACTGTAGGCGGCAGGCGGGGGGCAGGCGGCAGGTAGTAAAACAGGCCGGGGCCTGCCGGCATGCCGTCAATCTCCACACGGCTCTTACAGCTATATACGCCGGAGAGGCAGCGGAGGACTGTGGACTTGCCGCTGCCGTTTGGCCCTAACAACAGGGCGGGGCCGCTCCACCTGGCGTCAAATCTCAGCGAGAAGCCTCTAAACCTCTTCTCTACCGCCGCGTAAATATCCATAACGCCGCCGGCAGTAAGGCAAAGACGGCCAGCCAGCTGGGTTGACGTACGTCCGGCTGGGGGGTTGGGTCGGCCACGACGGGCCTCCCGGCTAGGGAGTCAATTAGGGCTTTGGCTGGAGATGCGGCCAGAAAGGCGAGGTCTCCCTCTGTGGCTGTCATGAGGTCTGAAAAGGCGCTGGAGTATACATAGGGCCTGTCTGACGGGTGGCCGCCCCAGAGGTTGTGTATAAACGCCGCAGTGGCCGCCGCCTCCCCCACGCCGCGGTGTAATACAGCCACCACGTTGTCTCTAATGGTGTTGTTGGCAAAAAGGACGCCGGTGCCGTTTCTCCCCCATAGAGTTACCCCAAAGTAGTTCTCCACAATGTCGCAATTTTTAACTACAACACGTGTGCCGCCCCAGTAGAGGACAAAAACGCCGTGGATATTCCCACGGGAGGTACAGCCGGCCACCTCTCCCTCTACCTCTGCCAGAAGTAGCCCGTAGCCCTCCGCCCAATTCCTGTTGTCTACCAACGTGGCGTTTTGTAACGTCGCCGCCGTGGTGTACATCAAGGCGGCTCCCACGTAGTTCTGGCGGGCGTAGAGACCCTCTATAGCCGCCCCGTGGCTAAACATCAGGTGGACGCCATATCTACAGTCCCAAGTCTCCACATTGCTGATTTTAACCCCCCTGGAGTACTCGACGTATATACAGTCGTGAAAATGTCTAAAAGAGGCCCACGCCGCCTCCACGTTGCTGGAGTTATATAGATACAGCCCCACGCCCCTCTTGTATATAGGGAGTCCCTCAAGCCCGACGGCGTTAATACCCCTAATGGCGACATTTGTGGAGTTAAAGACCAGCACCCCCGAGCTACACCAGAGCTCTAGCCTCTCGACGGTTATATTCCTGCCCACAATTAACATACAGCCGGCTGTGGGCTTTAGCCTATATGCGGTCATAACTGCCGGGAGCTCTACGGCCACCTCCCCGCCTTTAACCACGGCGTTTTTTAAAACCACGTCGCTGGCGTTTATCACAAGCCTAGAGGCTGTGATGTTTTCATAAACGCCTGGCTTGTCTATTATAACTACAGCCGCTAACGCCTTAACAGCTATTATACCAGCCAGGAGGAGAAGACCAAGCAGGGCCATAGTGGAAGTTATTTAAGACACATTTATAACTAACCACCTTCCTCACCTCTCCGCTAGGCTTCGGGGGGCTGTAGACATCGCCACCAATGGCTTTAACCCGCCAGGGGCTTGACGCCTCGCCTCTCTTGTACCTCTCCAGGTTTTGGGGTGCCACAGCCAATATCCCGGTGCCCATAGCGGTGAACTCCGTAGTGACCAAAAGGCTGGCCTCCCGCGCCTCTATCCATCTGCCCTCCACTCTATCTATCACACAGACTTGTAACACCTCCCCGCCCGAGTTCTCTACTTCTCTATGCCATGTGGCTAGACAGCCCACGTCGTCAAAAAAATACCACCGCTCTACTCCCCTCAACCTGACTTTCATCGCCGCGGCTGAGGGGGGGTAATCTACCACCATCTTGCAGACTGGACACTCCTCCCGGCCGAAGACAAGCGGCGGCTCCTCCCCACAGTAAAGACCCCCCTCCCCGCCCCTCAGGCGGGACAATACGCCAAATAACGCCGCCGTCCCCACGAGGCCTAGGAGGAGGGCGAAAAAAGTGCGGCGGGTTGGCATTAGTGGGTGTGCGTCGCCGCGCCTCTACACCAGTTGGGTCTAGGCATCCCGGTCTTCTGCATCACCTCTCTATATAGCTGAAGCATTTGGTCAAAAGTGTAGATAGTGGCGTTGTGTTTCTTGGCGTCGTCGGGGTTAGAGAAGGCAAACACACAATCGCCCATGGGGGTCTTCCTGTCTTGTAAGATCACGTAATACGCCCTCTTGGCGTCTACATATAGCTCGACGCCACGTCTGTGAGCTTCATAATCTGGCACCAACACCTGCTTGACCCCACCCAATACGTTCTTTATGTCATCCACAGTGGCGTTTAGCCTGGCGAGAAAACGCCATTTCTCTATAGGTATTAACTGCATCCTGAATATACAGCCGATGTCGTCAGTTCTGGCAGCTACCCCCTTGTCGAATATAACTCGCGCCGAGACTCCCATCTTTACAGCCTCAGCCACATCCATGCCGCAGAATATACAACGGCGTTCAAAAGTGCCGTTTTTGACAAGTTGTTCCAACAGTGGAACAGGCTTGGCGACAGTTTGAGTCACCGTAGCGGTCTCGGTTGTTGTCACTGTTTGAGTCACCGTAGTGGCGACAGTTTGAGTCACCACCTTCGCCGGGGCTGTCGCTGTGCCAGCCAGATAGGCGGCGACCCCCACCACAATCGCCACCAGAAGTGGAACTACTATTTTCATAAAGGCCCATGTAATATTTTTGTTTAAACCTTATGGAACAACATGTGGGGAGTCTCCCGCGGGGGTGTTCTAGAGCGTTAGGCGTTGAGGTAGATATGGCCACATTAAGACATAGGCAAGGGAAAAATATGTAAAATATGCTGGACGACGCCGGCGGCCCTGAGGAGTCTCACAGGCTTTGTATATTAAAACGGCGCCGCTGCGATATTCCTTCAGAAGGAGGCCCCCTACAAGCTTATAACAGATAGGCGCTGGGGGAGGCCTAGAATTCTAAAAAGCCTAACGGACACTACTTAACTTTAGACATGGCCACGCCTAACAAAACAAAGGCGTAGGCGAGTAGGAATACCCCAGCCTTTAGGTAAAACAAGGCTGCCCCAGCCACGTAGACCATCCCGGCGGCCTTAAAGAGGCCTACCCCCGTGGCCTTATATGCCCTTTCCATTAATATATAAAACGGCACTGTTGTGACTATCCAGGCGGCGGCCACGTGGGCTAGGTAGGGAGAGTTGGTGAGAAAGGCGGTGATAATAGTTAGCCTCAACGCCGCGGCTGTGGTCAGAGAGGCTGTAAGAGCTGTGGCAAACCAAAACAAGCCCATGGTGTAGATCTGCCTGTTGTTATAGTAATACGCCATCCATCTAGAGGCCAGTAGTAGAAAGATGTGGGCCACCACGGCCACTGGCAGTAATATCCCCTCAATTATAAAAGAGAGGGCGCCAACAACGCCGAAGACCTTGATAGGGCCGGGGTCTAGAGACATAACAGCTAAGACCTGGACTCATGTAGCCACCGCTCGTACCACCGCTCAAAATAATAATAAGCCAGCGCCATCATTCCAAGAACTAGAAATGAGGAGAAGAGCGGCGGGTCGAAGTGTATAAACGCCACAGCTACGGCGGCGGTCAGTAGAACTACGGCGACTGTTAGAGAAAACCACTTGAGAATCCTCATGCCGCCGTGGGCACAGGCCTTATGGCATGTATGGCGCCGAGGTAAAAGGTGACGAACAACACCACCCACACTCCGTCTACAAAATGCCAGTAGTACTCGGCGGCCTCCACGCCCTGAGGCCTCTTCTGGCTCCAGTAGCCCAACGCCACCAACACCGCCACTAGAGACCAGAAGACTAGACCAATTATCACGTGAAAGCCGTGAAGTGTGACTATGGCGTAGAAGTAGTTAGCCACTATGGAGGACGCCGGCGTAAAGCCTTCTTTTTGTAACGCCGGATACTCCACTAAAAACTGGCTGCCTGCAAAAAAGGCCCCCAGGGCCGTGGTTACAGCAAGCCATAGATAGAACTGACGCAAGTTGCCTCTCTGGAGGCTTCTCCTGGCGGCCATGGCCGTGAAGCTACTTCCCCACAAGGCAAAAGTCATGGCTAGAGACAGGGGGCCTATTAAAGAGGGTAGATGCGTCAAGGCGGCGTTCCAGTTGTCAAATAGCACCACCCTGGCGTAATATGCCGAAGATATCAACGTGCCGAAGAGGGCTACCTCAGACAGGATTATCCACACCATAGACAGCCTCAAGTCCCCCCAGAGGGTGGGCGGCTTTGGCATCTCCACATGTGCCCCATTTAACATGCGGAGAGCCTTGGCGTGTTTTACCTGGTCTGCGAGAAACCACGCGACGCCAAGTGACATAAACACGGCTATAGCCACAAGCCCAAATTGTGGCGCGGAGAGAAATGGATAGTTTTGAAGTATGGGGGAGACGCCTTTGAGCAGCGAGAGGACGCCGAGCCCCAACGGGATCAAGCCGGTGGCTAAGATAAATGGCCACGGGTTTGGCGAGTGGTGTGGCTTCACCAACGGCGGTATTACGTCCGGAAGGCCATATCTAGCAGAGCCCCAGGGGTCTTCCCTATTTTTAACCGCAGGCCCGTTGAGCAGGCTATAGAGGAGGTTTATGAAATACAACACAACACCCGTGGTGAGGATAATTGTGAAGATAGACATGGCGGCGTGGTATGGATAGAGGTCTGGGGTGGGGGCTGCCGAGTATCTCCTAGGCGACCCCAAAACGCCGGCGGCAGACATTAGCGTATATGTGACAAAACCCCCTATGGTTATCAGACCCCAGCTAAACACAGCAAGCCTCTCGTTATACCATCTGCCAGTTAAGTGAGGGAAGTAGTACAGCAAGGCGCCGAAGATAGAGAAGGCGATGGCGTTGACGATGTAGTGGAAGTGTCCAATCACAAAGTAGGTGTCTTGTAGGGTTAAGCGTAACTACTGGGAAAAACACGCCGGTGACGCCGCCTACGATAAAAAAGAGGAGAAAGGTAAACATAAACAACATGGGGGCTCTTAGCAATATCCTGCCGCCGTATAGGGTGGCGGTCCAGTTAAAGACCTTTACGCCAGAGGGGATGGCCACAGCCATGGTGGCAATAGCCATGGCTAGCCTAGGGGCGTAGTCCTGCACTGCGGTAAACATGTGGTGCATCCAGACGGCGAAGCTTATGGAGGCTATAGCCACAGACGACACGGCAATAGCTGTGTAGCCATAGGCCCTCCTCCTGGCCATCCTCTGTATAACCTCTGAGACAAGCCCCATGGCTGGCAACACCAGGATGTAGACCTCCGGATGGCCAAAGAACCAGAAGATGTGTTGAAACAGCCGCGGGTCTCCCGACGCCGCCGGGTTGTTAGGCACCACCGTGAAGAAGTGAAGGCCCAGGTGTCTCTCTACTAACAACATGATCGCCCCGGCCGCCAGGGGGGGCAGCGCCACAACCATGAGAAGAGACGTGGCGAGGATAGACCAGGCAAAGAGAGACATATCTAACATCTTTATGTCAGGTCTCCTCAGCCTAGTTATGGTGAGGAGGAAGTTTATCCCAGTTAAGGTAGAGGACATGCCGGAGATTATTACCGCCAACAGTATGAGATCTACGCCGATAGACCTGCTAAATGTGCTAAGCGGGGGGTATAACGTCCAGCCTATAGAGTCGCCGTGTTGCCAAAAGAGGAGGCTACTCCACATGAAGGCCGTTGCGGGGACCTGCATCCAGAGGGAGAGGGCGTTTACCCGAGGCCAGTAGAGGTCAGGCGCCCCGATTAGCTTAGGCACAAGAATGTTTGCCACCCCCGTCACGGCCTGCATGGCAAATAGTAATAACATGCCAAGGCCGTGAAGAGACATAAACCATGTATATAACAAGTCGTCGAAGGGTGGCGAGACGCCAGGGGTAGCCACGGCGGTGGTAGGAGGGCTATTGGCGATAGCAAGCCGCATGTAAATAGCGACAAAGCCCGCCAAGGCGAAGTTTACTATAGAAAAGAGTATGTACATTATGCCTATCTTGTGGGCATCGGTAGTGGTTAGGTAGTCGCCCAATATCTCTGACACGGGCTTCCCCCCCTTTCTCTGTTCACTATTTGCGGGTTCATTAGGGGCCACCACGGAAGCAGAGCCATACGGCTCCACCCCCGCCTCAGATGGCGCCGGTCCCATGGAGGCGGGGCGAGATTTTCCAAAAGCCTTTCTAACGAAACTACCCAAAATGTATGGTAGGTAGAACTTTTGGCTCTTCATGTGGCCACCACCTGGCCTAACATTAGGTAGTGTTTTGCTCCACAAAACTCTGCACAGAATATGTGATATACGCCGGGTTTCTCCACTTGTAGCCACATGGTGTACCACCGGCCGGGCACTGCGTCGTATTTATACCCCAGCTCTCTGATGTAGAAGGAGTGTACTACATCTCTAGACGTGGCCTCTAGCCTATACAACTTACCCGCCTTTATGTATAGGGTATTTACCGTAGTTGTGCCGTTTGGATATTCAAATATCCAACTATATCTAACTGCATATACCTTGATAGCCTCGTATTCCCCGGCGCCGAAAGCCCTGCCGGCGGCTGCCCTCCCGTAGTTTGATAAAGACCCACGGCGGTTATATAGGCTAGGTACCCCAATATAGCCGCCGCGCCTAATATGGTGGCGTATTCAAGAGCTTTCCCCCTCTCCATGGCCTCTCTCTCTGAACCTGTACATGAAGAAAACTATGGCGCCCAGAAATAAGGCCACCACAACGCCGGCCGATATCGCCACGATTGTATACGCCTCAACTTGCGATATTGGAGATGCGGGGTCAAAGGGGGGCTTTCCGAAGTTTACTATATAAAGCCACGTGGCCAGTATGGCATGGCCAGTATGGCGACAACCACCCCCATATAGACCCCGAGGTCTTTCAAAGTCATGTAAAAAAGTAGAGAATTCTATTTAAAAATCTTATTCTATCTAAAATTGGAGTAAATTCTGTATCTATGTAGATACCAAGGCTTATATACCACGAAATAAGTAGGGCCATGCGCCTTCCTGTCGCGGTGAGGAGCGCCTTTATTTCTGTGCTCTTGGTCAGCTTTACAGGCGGCTTAACTGCGGGGCTTGGCCATGGTTTTGACTTAGGCACCGCGTGGCCTGGCGAGCCGCTGGTAGTTTTGCTTACGCTTATACAGGGGAGCCTAGAGCCAGTCCACAGGCTTTTAACCATAGCTGCCGGCGTCTTGTATGTAGTAGTCTTTGCGCTCGCCCTGAGGACTGGGGCTAGGCCTCTCGTCTATCTGGCCGCTACGGCTCTGGCGTTTCTAATAGCCACAGCCCTCACCGGCAGGGTGGTGTTGTTAGTTCTCGGCGGCGAGGTGCCGGCGCCGTGGTCTTACGCCGTATACCCCCTAAACAACGCCTTAGCTCTCGCCGCAGCCATGTCTATGGCCCTGTTGGCCTCTATGTTTACACCTCCTGTTTCCACAAGGGGGGGTTATCTCTTCAGGGGGGCTGCCTTCTGGGGCGCCGTGGCTTCTATCTCTGGCGCATATATCCTCGGCTACCACAAGATAACGCGGACGCCACTTCAATACGGCCTAATCCCCACCTTTGACGACCTGCCGTGGTTAATACACCTACTTTCTGCAACGGTTGCGGTAGCTCTAGCTGCGGCAGGTCTGGCTATAAACAAGAGGGGGGTTTGGCATTGGCTTCTTCTAGCGTCGCTTTTGGCACAGCCGGCTACAGGCCTGTTGATGTATCTAGGGGCTTCCACAGACCCGTGGGCCCCTGGCCCCCAGGCGGGTCTCCACGCCGCATTTGCCCACCTGTTTGTTATCTCCGCCTTTGTTATCTATGTGAGGGGTAGACAATGGACATCCCGTACCTAGCCCTCCTCATAGCGGCCATAGCTCTCAACGCCGCGGCGGCATTTTACAGAAGGCTGGGCCCTCTGGCTTTTGTATCAGTTGGAGCCCTAGTGGCGTATCACTACGCCCTTTTTCTTCTCGGAGATTTTAGACTCGTCTTGGTGTATATAAACGCGGCTGTGGGCCAGACGGCGTTAGAGAGGGCTACAGCCGCCATAGCCTCCATCCCGGGCGCCGTATATCTAATGGCGTTGCCCACAGCCGCCGTGTTTAAAAGAGGCGGCCACCTGGCGGCCGCCTTGTTGTTAACATACGCCGCCCTCGAGAGGCCCTTCTTGACTATAGACGACGTCCTCCCTGGATATATCCCCCAGTCTGGAATGGGGCTAAACCCCCTCCTCCGAAGCGTATGGGCAGTGCCACATCCCGTGGCGGTGTTGGTGGGCTACGGCCTTATCGTCGCGGCGGCGGCGTCAAGCTCTGAGAGGCTTCTCAAATGGGGCTGGGCCTCTGTCTCCCTCGGCTTACTTCTCGGCGCCATATGGAGCTACCAGACTTTCGGCTGGGCTGGCTACTGGGCGTGGGACCCCGTGGAAAACGCCCTGCTGGCCGTCTGGCTTGTGACGACTGCCGCGTTGCACCTCAAAAACCGCGGCGGGATGGTGGCGGCCGTGGGGGTCGTGCTAGGCGCCGTGGGACTAAACCAAGGCGGTTTTTCCGCCCTCCATAGCTTCGTCGGGGGGACCCCCACGCCGCAGGTAATGCTGGCGGCGTCTTTAGCCCTGTTGACATACGGCATCTATAAGTCCACAGAGGGGGTAAAAGATGGCATGTTGGCAATGGCGGCGTTTGGCATGATGGCAGTAGGTGTGGTTATATACATAACGGCGGCGGTTCCAGCTCTCTACTCTATAGCCACCTCTACGGCTGTACAGCCCCCAGCTGGCGACGTCTTTGTGGCAAGCTTTCTCTACCCCCTGGCGGCCTCTGTGTTGTCGGGGCTCTTCCTGGCGGCTGTATATCACGGCGTTGGGGTGAAGAGGGGGGTTGTGATTTTTGCCGCCATATTAGCCCTCTCGGCAGTTCTCTCCTGGGTTTTTAAGCCGGCCTTCGAGAGCCCCATTGCCACAAACTTTTTTGTATATGCCATAGCCGCCGCGGCTCTAGCTGCGGCATACCAGACGGCTAGAAGTAACTACGGGAGGTGGCATAAGGCTCTTCACGTTGTTGCCTTCCTGCTGGTGGCCCTACTGGCCGCCAGCGGGCCTTTTTCATACAGCCAGAGTTACTACAAGCTGCTGGCAGTAGATAGAGTCGGCGCGGTTTACTTCACCCTACTGGATTGGCCCTACCCACAACAGGTCTCCCTAGTCGACATAGCCGTCACGCAAGATGGGAGAGTTGTGGAGGTTCCCCCAACGGCGCAGGTGGAGCCCCCGCCTAACTATACGGCATTTGTCAAAAGGGTTGACGGCAAGTTTAGCCTAGGCGGGCTGAACTACAGCGTCGTGGAGCTAGGGGGGATCCCATATGTGGTAGTATGGGGAGGCGGGCAGGAGCTGGGCCGGGTCGGCGGCGTGCCGGTAGTAGAGGTGGAGAGAAACGGCACCGTGGTGGTCTTCCCCGCACCGCTGGACTTAATAAAGGCGCTGGAGACAAGCCCCAGGTGGGCGAAAAGGTTCTTAGAGTGTTTTAACTCCAGCCGCCTGGCCCCCGGCGGCGTGGAGGTCAGGGGGGTTCTGTCGATAGACGGCGTGGAGGCGCCCTTCGTGGTGAGGTACGACATATCCGGCTGGCTTAAGGGCGTTGGGGCTTTAACCGCCGGCGTGGTGGACATCTATAAGCCCGTGGTGGGCTACCACGCGGTGGCGATACCCCCAACTACCCTAGAGGGCGTCGCGTGGGATTACGCCACACGTCAATACGCCGCCTTGTTGTTACAACAATGCAACGCCCCCATGGCATATGCCGTGTTAAAAACAACAGGCGTCAAAAACCTCACCTCCGCCGTGACCTATCTTGAAGCCACACAAGACATCTGGGTGGTGGGATTCAAGCCCGTACCCCTAATTTTAGAGCTGTGGGTATTTTCCGCAATACTTATAATTGTCGCGATATATAAGTACAAAGACAAAGTTTAAATATTGTGAGATTTCTAACTCCATGAAGTGGGTAACTGTAGTAATAATAATAGCGGTGGTGGTGATAGCAGCCGTAACGGCAATAACCCTCTCAGGACTTGGCGCAACGCCTGCACACACACCAACACCTACTCCCACAACGGCGACACCTACCCCCCCTACGACTCCCACCACGCCGACAGCGCCCGGCACGCCGGCCCCCACTCCAGGCGGCGTTAAATACAACGCCGAACTTGCCCAAAAGGGAGTAAAGTATTTCAGTGAACTTGGATGTACGGCTTGTCACAGCGTGAAGTCTTTAGGCATTTCTGGCGGCGCCGTGGGGCCTGATTTAAGCAAGGCGTTATCCAGCGAGACTCAATGGCTCGGTAAGTACTATAAGGAAAACGGCCTGACTAACCCGGCGGCCGACCCAGAAAAAGCTGCTGAGTTACTTGCCAAGTATTTTGAGTCGCCACCTTCTTATTCGGTAACTATGTTGGCGCAGGTTCAGACATATAAGTCGCTTTATGGCGACGACTGGGTTAAGCAGTATGTGCCGGCGTTTGTAGAAATGTTTAAAATGGCGGCGTCGAGGTGATGACTGACGAAAAGAGGAGGGAAACCCTCAAGTTTTTTATCGGCACCTCTGCCGCGTTGGGCGTCGGCATGTTGGCCACACCCCTTGTGGCTTCTCTAGTGGGCAACCGCGCCGCCTTGCTGGGAGAAAGTTCTACAGTTAGCGCAATACCTGTAGAGATCTGTAAGTCGCCGGAGGGATGTCCCCACGGCGTCCCGCTGGAAGAGCTCCGCGGCGGGCCTGTGTTTAGGCTTATTAAGGTAAACACCATGGCCATACCGGCGGTGTTCGGCCTCGTGAGGGCTACAGACGGGAAGGAGTACCCAGCCGCCTATGTGGCCATATGTACACATTTCGGCTGCCCTCTAAACGTCTCTGGCGGCAAGTACCTCACTGGCTTCTTCTGTCCATGTCACGGCAGCTTCTTTGCGGTATGTAACAACCCCAACGGCTGCCCCAAGGGGAGGTTTCTGGAGATGTTTGTACAAGGAGGCCCGGCGGTAAGGTCCCTTAGGGCGATAAAGGTGGAGGTAAAAGACGGGGTTGTGTACCCGCTGGTTGCCTACATATGAGGGTCTTCAGCAGGCTTTGGGAACTCATCCTGGAGCGTTTCCACCTAAAGGAGTTTTTAGAACACCCGGTGCCCCGCTATTCTAACATAAACCCCCTCTACTGGTTTGGCGACGTGGCGGCCGTCAGCTTCTTTCTGTTGGCTCTCACAGGCTTCTTCCTGGCGCTTATGTACACCCCCAGCGTAAATGTGGCGACTATACCCACCACAGCGCTTGCCCCTTGGGATATCCTCCACGTGCCTGCCTCAGCTGAGGTTCAAGCCACTGGGAGTTACCTCAGCGTCTATAAGACCGCCTATCTGACCCCATTTGGCTTTATACTGAGGCAATTCCACCTATGGGCGGCATATATGATGATTATGGCCGTCTTGGTGCACTTTTTTGCCAAATTTGTCCTAGGTGCCTACAAGAGGAGGGGCGGCGGCGCCCTCTGGCTGTTAGGCGTCCTGTTGGGCTTCCTCACTATAAACCAGGCGGTTCTGGGGTACATACTGCCTCTCCATCTTGACGGCATCTTGGCCCTCATGATTGGGCTAAATCTCTTCCGCTATTTTGACTACCTTGGAATACCTGTGGGCAACGCCATAATTGCGCTGGTGGGCTCTAACTACCCCACCAACGGCGTGATTCAAGTAATCTACGTGGCCCACATCTTGATCGTACCTGCCATAATTTTAATACTTCTAGCCCTTAAGATACAGGGGATTCTCTACGGCGGCGTGTCCCCCCCGCCCATAAGAGACGAGGCTGTGAGAGAGAGGCTGGTTAAAGACGTGGAGCCCTTCTACCCCCACAGGTTTGCACTAATGGTGGGGCAAGTCTTTCTACAGATTTCCCTCCTGTTGCTACTAGTTGCCTTCTTCCCACAGCCTCTACTAGAGCCGTGGGCCCCTGGCGAGCTTGTGCCGGCTGGAGTCAGGCCGCCCTGGCCGGTCATGTGGTATTACACATACGTGAAGATGATCGACCCGTTTATCTCTGTGGGCATGCCGATAATAATGGTCCTCTTCGCGCTGGTAGTGCCCCTGCTAGATAGAAGCAAGGGGATTACCGTGGGAGAGAGGTGGGTGTGGGTAGTAATCGCAATTATATACATGGCCATTATTGGCTACGGCTCGGTGTTGGGCTTTATAATCGACATCCCGCGGCAAATTACGCCATTTACGCAAATCGCCGTACCTCCAGAGAGCGCAGTTCCCTATATCTCAACGCCGCAGCCTGTGGGCTAATATGGAGCCGCTGTCTCCTTCCACGCTCGCGTGGATTACTGCCGGCGTAGCCGTGCCGGCGGTGGTGCTGGTATATGCGCTAAATGGGGTAGACAGGAGGTGGGCTACCGCAGTTGGGCTAATCTCTGTGATAGCGCTAATGGCCATATTTGGATATACGGCAAACGTCATAATGTCTTTCTACAGCGCCGTGGAGTTTCCGCCAGATGTCCACACCATAGAGCTGGGCGTGGCCTACCAGAGGGTGGCCGCCGGACAGCTGGCTGCAGCATCTATGGTCATAGGCCTTCTCGCAATTGGTTACTACATGGAGATTTCGAAGAGGGGCCATGAGTAGAGAGTCCATATTGATAATACTGGCCGCCATTGTCGCGGTGGGGATGGTGTTGCTAAACTACGGCCTTACTTACGTCCAGGAGGTGTATAACGCCCTCGCCAACGCGCCAAGAGACCTAGCAGAGCTGAGGGCAGACAAGGTGGAAAGCCTCTGGATGCTTCAAAGCGCCGTGTGGACCGGTGTATTTGCCCTCTCGATGGTGGCAGTAATGGCATATTTATATTACCTAACTCAAGAAAAATAAAATCTATAAAACCCAGATTTTCTACAAAAAAGTTGAACTTTATATAAATTTATGTCATAGTGTACATATTTATGAATTTGTGTAAAATTATATAGCTTTATAGATGAAATTCTATATTTATTAAAAAATCCTTCGGAAAAAAATTTATAAATAACTTGAATTCTGTTCTATATGGAGGGCAGAGAAGAAGCAAAAGGCGCTTTGGCTACTATGTTGATATATGCTGCAATATTTGCCGCACTTTGGTTTTTGGTTTATACAGTCACGTTAGGTAGAGGCATAGTGGGGTAGCTATGACGATACACAGAGAAGAGAAGATCTGGGCCGCCGTGGTAGCGGCGATGGTCGCCATATTTCTGGCGGCGCTTGCCTACGCCGCGTGGGTAATCGGCCTCCAGGTCCCCGGCGGGGAGGTAGAGTTAGTCAACCCCAAGACTGTCCTACAGGAGTTTAAGCCTGGCGTGAGGGAGGTGGCGCCGGGGAGATATGAGGTGACTCTAGTGGGGCGGATGTTTTCGTGGTTTCCCTCAGAGATCACGCTAAAGGACCCCGTAGAGGTGAAGTTCAGGCTTACCTCTCTCGACGTGATACACGGCTTTCAGATTGTCGGCACTAATGTAAACGTCATGGTGTTTCCAGGCTATGTGGCAGAAATCACGTGGAGAGTGCCGCCAAATGCAGAGGGGAAATACCTAGTGGTATGTAACGAGTACTGTGGCATCGGCCATCAGAACATGTACGGCGTCGTGAATATAGTTCGTAGTAAATAAGTGTAAAGAATAGAAAAGTTTATAAATTGAACTTCTTTTTTTATTACATGTTAAGTCAAAAATTTGTGGTTGAAGATAAGGTGGCCAAGATTGCGTTGGTGTTTAGCTTTGTGCTCCTGTTGTTAGGGGGGCTTTTTGGCTTTCTACAGGTGATTTCTAGAGCTCCCGGCATGCCTGCGTTACAGACTGCAGATATTTACTATATGGGCTTGACTCTTCACGGAGTTGCTCTGGCGGTGTTATGGACTGCCTTTTTTATCGTGGGGCTTGCCGTGTTTGTACTGACGAGAGAACTGGGGCTAAACATGAACGCGCCGCTTCTACTAGGCGGCGCCGTCTTGGCTATCTTAGGTAGCTTGATGGGCGCCGTGGCTATACTTTCTGGCCAGGCCTCAGTTCTATATACCTTCTACCCGCCGCTGCAAGCCACGCCGCTGTTTTTCATAGGCCTTGCGGTAGTTTTAATCGGCACGTGGCTAATTGGCGCCGCTGTGATTGAAGTTTTTCTGAGGTGGCGGCGGCTGAATCCAGGCAAGGAGGTGCCCCTAGGTACCTACGGGGTGCTTACAACCATTGTGATCTGGCTTTTAGCCACGCCGCCTTTGGCCTATGCCGTAATTTTCTTCTCTATCCCCATGTCGTTGATGAATGCGCCGGTAGATGTGCTATGGTGGCGCCTCTGGTTCTGGTTTTTCGGCCACCCCCTGGTTTACTTCTGGCTTGTGCCCGCCATCACGGTCTGGTACGTAGTTTTGCCTAAAGTGTTGGGAACTGAGGTGTTTAGCAAGACTATGGCTAAGGTCGCCTTTATGTTGTATATCATCGCCTCGGTGCCGGTGGGGCTACACCACCAGTTTGTAGACCCCGGCGTCCACCCGGTCTATAAGTATCTACACACCGTGTTGACATATCTAGTGGCTGTGCCGTCTTTCCTCACGGCGCTAAACGTGTTGGCTACTTTAGAGAGGGCAGGCCGCATGAGGGGTGGGAAGGGGCTCTTTGGCTGGATTGCCAAACTGCCTTGGGGGAAAGACCCGGTCTTTACGGGCATAACTTTTGCCATCATCCTCTTCGGCATTGCGGGGTTTTCGGGCGTTGTCAACGCCTCCTTTAATGTGAACTACATGGTGCACAACACCGCGTGGGTGGTGGGACATTTCCACCTCACGGTAGGTGGAGGAATCACGTTGACCTTTATAGCCACCTCGTTCCTACTAGTCCCCCTGTTGTTTGGCAGAGATTACGTCGGCAAGAAGTTATTAATCGCGGTGCCAGCCCTGTGGTTTGTAGGCCAGCTGATTTTCGGCTTTGCCTACCACCTTGCGGGCATTTATGGCGCCCCCAGAAGGACGTTTCTAGCTGAAGCCGGCTACTTCCACCAGACGGACCTCCTGCAGTCGTTACATTTTGTCCCTCAGTGGGTTCCACTACTTCAAATTGGGGCTGTGGGCGGGGTTATTTTCGCCATAGGCGGCGCCTTGTTCATACTGCTAACTTTCGCCACTATAGCTAGAGGCCCTAGGGTACAGCTAAGCGGCGGCGAGGCGTCGCCGGAGCTAGGGCCAGCTGGCTTTTTAGACAGGCTGGGGCTGTTAGTGCTAATCGCCATAGTGATAATTGTGATTGCCTACGCGCTGCCTGTTGTAGAGATATACAGCAGGGGCTTTTCGCCGGCGCCGCCGTATTGGCCCACGGGGGCGGCAAGTTAAAATACCCCTCCCTTTTTTTCCCGTGAGGTTTTTCCCCATCCTCATCCTGGCCGTAGCAATTCCCTTCATAGTGGCTATAGTTATGCAGCTTGGGGGCACCACCGCCGAGGAGCACTCAGGTCTTTTTGAGAGAGTTGTCCCCATTTGCTACCCCCCGGGCCGGGAGCCAGAGGCGTATGACTTCCAGCTGGTGGACCAGTTCGGCAGGTCGGTGAGGCTCTCCCAGCTGTGGGGTGGGGCGGTGTTGATTACTTTTACCTATAGCTACTGTCCCGACGTCTGTCCGTTAATGCACCTAGTGCTCAACAGGTCGCTCCCCCACATAAGGCCGTATATAGCCCATGTGTTAGACGTCTCTCTCGACCCCGAGAGAGACACTGTGGAGAGGTTATATCACTACGCTATGGGCAATCGTTACAACTGGACCTTTCTTACGGGCGACTTGAGGGCTCTGGAGGCCGTCTGGAGGGCATATGGCGTGACCCGCTCTGTGACATATGTGGGCGGCCAGCCGTATATAGTACACGACGTGGTTTGGGCCGTGGTAAAAGACGGCAGGCTGTTAGGCATGGTGAGGGGGCTCCCGTCGCCCGAAACGCTTTCGCAATATCTGGCGAGAATTGTGGAGAGGAGATGTTAGACCTAATACTTAGGGCCTTGTTGCAATGTCCAGGCCCCTACTTCCGCCAGCTTTCAAAAGAGCTGTCCATACCGGTGGGCACTCTTGACTACTACCTCACAAAGCTGACTAGAGAAAGGCTGGCATATAGGCTGGGGTCTCGGCCCCGGTATTACCACATCAAGACAGCCCTCGAGGAGGCCCTGGCGATATATATACTACGGGAGGGTCCGAGGGCACTGGCGGAATTTCCAGAGGCTAAATGTGGCAAGTCTCTATGCCCAACAGTCAGAAACCTCATGGCTGCTGCGTTAGATAAATATCCATGTCTAAGGAGAGACGTTGTGGAAAACTACATAACCCTCATGATGTTGATATAGCCGCGTTTTTACCGCAGCGATACTAGAACAGCTTTTGGAGATTTTTGAAGGTTGTTGTTCCAAAACTTTTATAAAGTCTTGTGTGACAAGTGGAGGGGGAGGTTAATGTGATTAACCTAAAGGCTTATATGTGTAGTGGTAGGCATGGATCATGAGCCGGGTTAGAGTTTATGGATCTGCGGCGTCGGGTGGGGGCAAGCCCACGAGGGTCAAGATCTCGAGGCGTGAGGTGATTGCAGGTGTCGGCGGGTTGGCGGTAGGCCTTGTGGGTGGCTATGCGTTAAGCACTCTCTTGCAGAAAGGCGCCGTGGCGCCGGCGCCGCCTGGCGTGTGGGAAGAGGTACAGAAGATAGCAACTGCGCGGAAGCTCTCTCCTGACGACGTCACAGCTGCCGTCAAGACCTATCTGCCGGGCACTATGCATGACGAGTTTTATCTATTCTCGAGCGGCGGCCACTCCGGCCAGGTGGGGGTTATGGGGATACCGTCGATGAAGCTATATCGCATTATTGCCGTATTTACTCCAGAGCCTTGGCAGGGGTGGGGATATCACGACAAGAAGACTATGGAGACTTTATTTAGCGAAAGAGCCACTGCCGGCAGGCCGCTGGCGTGGGGTGACACACACCACCCGGAGTTTGATAGACAAAATGCAGAGTATGTAGGCAGGTGGCTTTTCATAGGCGACAAAGTCCACGGCAGGGCTGCCGCCATTTCTCTATTGGACTTTGAGCCTAAAGACATTGTGAAGATACCAAACGTCCAGACTATCCACGGCGGCGCCTTCACTACGCCGAACACCGAATATGTGCTCTACGCCACGCAGTACCCAGCGCCATGGGAGCCCGGGAGGGGGTATAAGCCCGGCGTGACTAAAGTGCCGTGGTTACAGGTTGTAAAAGAGGAGAAATACTTCTTTGAATATATGAGGGGGGCTCTCACCTTCCTTGCCTTTGATAGAGGCACCGGGCGGTTTGACCTCACGAGGAGCTTCCAGATCGAGGTTCCGCCCTACGTCCAGGACTTGGCGACAATTAGCTGGGGTCCCGGCGACGGCTTGGCGTTTGTAAATTCTTTCGGCACTGAGGGCATGTTCGGCGAGGTGCCTTACGAGGCCAAGTTGTCTAAAAACGACTTTGACCTCCTCCACATCGTGCAGTGGAAGAAGGCGGAGGAGCTTTGTCTAAAGCAGGGACGTTGTAAGGAGATAAACGGCATTAAGGTGTTATCTCTAGAAGACGCGGTGAGGGAGGGAGTGTTGTTTTTCGCTAGAGAGCCCAAGAGCCCACACGGCGTGGACACCTCGCCGGGAGGTAATTTCATATCGGTCGGCGGGAAGCTTGCCCCCTATGCCACAATCTACGGCGCTGAGAGAGTGAAGAGGGCAATTGCAGATGGGAAGTTTGAGGGGAGGGATAGATATGGCGTGCCTATACTAGATTTCGGCTCTATAGTGGCCGGGCAGGTGGAGGCGTGTCTAGGGCCTCTCCACACGGAGTTCGACGGGAGGGGCAATGCGTATATAAGCTGTTTTGTGGAAAACGTGGTTACTAAATTCTCTCTCGGCCCTCCAGAGTATAGAGGCGATAAGCCGTTTTCTGTATTAGATAAGGTGGCTATTCACTACAATGTTGGCCATATCTGTGTGCCTGAGTCCAACTCGCCGAATCCCGCCGGCAAGTATCTAGTGGCTATGAACAAGTGGTCAATTGACCGCTTCATGTCCGCAGGCCCGTTACTGCCGCAAAACTTCCAGCTGATTGACATATCTGGCGAGAAGATGAAATTGTTGCTAGATGTCCCCATTGGCTGGGGCGAGCCTCATTACGCCAAGGCGATTAGGTCTGAGAAGCTCAAGCCTCCAGCTGTATATCCAGTTGGCGCCAATCCGCATGTGATGAAAGGTGGCGAGTTCCAGATAGACCCCAACGCCGTGACTGAGGTGGGGAAGGAGAGGGTTGAGCGCCGCCAGCTGCCAGACGGGCGTTGGGTCACAGAGGTGTGGGGGACTGTCATCAGATCTACGATAAGGCCCATCATAATTGTGGCAAAGAGGGGAGACTTGGTGAGACTACATTTAACCAACGTGGAGAAGAGTATAGACGCCACACATGGCCTCGCCATTGCGGAATACAATGTGGCCGCATCTCTAGAGCCTGGGGAATATGCGTTAATAGAGTTTGTAGCTGACATACCTGGCGTGTTTGCGTTTTACTGCTACGAGTTCTGCTCGCCGCTTCACCTAGAAATGGTCGGATGGCTGGTGGTGGAGGAATAAGTCGGCGGGTTGTAGTCATGTCTCTTGTCGCCATTGCCTCCGGGGCGGCAGTTTTTTTCCTCCCTCCAAGGAGGGAGAATTCCCCCGAAATTAGGCTGGGGGTAGATAAATGCGCCGTCTGTCAAATGGTTATTGTAGACAAGAGGTTTGCCGCCGTCTATCGCCATGAGGGGAGGTGGGAGAAATTTGACGACGTTATATGTCTCCTCCGTTATCTCAAAGAAATTGGGCGGCTTGACGATATTAAAAACGCCTATGTATATGACTACCTCTCTGGAAGGTTGGTAAAGGCGTCGGAGGCCTATTTTGTCATAACAAAGAAGATACCTACCCCCATGGGCTCTGGAATTGTGGCGTTTATAGATAGAGAACAAGCCGCGGCATATTCGGAAGACGGGAAGATCTACACTATAGAAGAGCTAGCGGAGAAAGTCTTGCCATGAGGCTGGCGGTAAGGCCCATAGCCCTTGTAGGCCTCGTGTTGATTTTAATTAGCTACGCCTTCCCCTTCTGGTCTACTTACTTGTCTTCGCCTATATTTGGCTACACCCGGCAGGTATATATCAAGGTGATGTTGGCTGGATATGTGGATTACACCCCTCCTGACGCCCTCCTGCAGTTAAATATAGCCCATCACTACGTCGGCTTGCCGCCTCTAGAGCCCGAAAAAATGATTGAGCTGAAGCTCATGCCCCTTCTGCCGGCTGGGCTTTTTGTGGTCTACCTTCTGTATCTATTTGGCAAACTAAGGCCCAGGTGGCTTCTCTTGGTTACATACCTGGCGCTGATAGGCGGCGTGGCTTACTTCCAGTGGTGGCTATATAACCTCGGCCACAGCATAACGCCGGGGGCGCCTGTGAAGATCGAGCCGTTTACGCCAATGGTTGTGGGCGCGTACCAAATCGCCAATTTCACGGCATTAAACCTCTTAGACGTGGGCTTCTGGCTTCTGGCCATAGCCCCGGTGTTTGCATATCTGGGACGTAAAAAGTGATTATTTTTTTACTTTTTACAGTCTTTATCTCAGCTGCCGTCATGGTGTCGCCGCCTGGGGGCGGCGCCTATCAACTACCCACGTTTAATTTATCTCAAGTCCCCCCCGGCTCTAAGGTGTATCTCAGCGGCGTTTTTGCCGGGAGTTTTGTTGTAGATAGGCCGGTGGAGATTGTGGGGCGTGGCGCCGTGTTGTACGGAAATGGCACAGTGTTGAGAATTGTGGCCAGTGACGTTAGAGTAGCTAACTTAACTATCGCCCGCTGTGGGAGAACCGGGCTGGATTCGGGAATTTGGGTGGAGAATGCCAGAAATGTGACTATAGTCGGAATATCTATAGAGGAGTGTCTCTACCCAGTTATGGTGTATAACTCCACCGGGGTTAAAATCGTTGGCTCAAATATAGCAAGCTTTAGGGAAGTACCTAGGGTGACCTACGGCGGGGGGCCGGTGGCTATGCACGAACTGACGCAATACTTCAGGGGGCATGGGGTATATGTCTGGTTTTCACGTGGCGTCGTAGTGGAGGGTAGCCGTTTTGCCCACGTGTTAGATGGGGTCTACTGCGACCACGCCTATGGGTTGGAGGTAGTGCAAAATGTCTTCACGTCGGGTAGTAGATATGCAGTCCACCTGATGTATTGCGAGGGGGTTAACATAGTTGGCAACTCTGTGCGGGATTATGTGGTGGGCTTTATCCCCATGTATAGCAGCTCTGTGGTTATTAACAAAAATGTTGTAGTCGACATAAGGAGAGTCGGCGGCGCGGCTGTGGTGATTTTTGAAAGCGACGACGTGTATATATGCAACAATATAATTACCAGAAATTACCTAGGCGTTGAGCACTTCCGTTCCCCCCTCAGGCCGGGGGGTCGGGTGGTCATTGTAAATAACACTTTTCTCTATAATAACATAGCCATAAAGCTAGACTCCTACTCTACCCCAGCCATATATGGAAATTTATTTATAGAAAACATCCGGGATGTGTTGCCGTTGTTTAACAATGGCGCGTTACTTTACAACGAGAGTTTAAAAATAGGTAACTTCTGGGGGGTTTCACGCGGCGTGTATGTAGCACGGCAGAGGGTATTTGACAAACTACTGGCCGACAATCCCCACCTCGAGCTCTTTGTATTAACGCCAGCTTTTACACTTTTGGAACAACTATTTGGCGTGACGTATCCCCGGGGGGGAGAGCTAGTGGATAAATACCCCATTTCCCGTCAAGTAGACATATCGGCGTTGTATATAGTTGTCGCCATTCTGGCGGTGGTGGCATATGTCTGGAGTAGAGATTAAAGTCGCAGACCTGACTTATGCCGTAGGCGGCCATGAGATCTTGAAGAATGTAAACATGGAGATAGACAGGGGGGCATTTGTGGTGGTGACAGGGCCAAACGGCTCTGGCAAGACCACCTTCCTTAGGTGTGTTGTAGGCGTGTTGAAATGTGAGGGAATCGTGGAGGTTATGGGGAGAGACCCGCGGAGAGATGTAGAGGTGAGAAGGGGGGTGGGGTATGTTCCACAACTGCTCCCCTTCCCCCCACTCGCCGTGAGGGAGGTGGTGTGGCTACACTACAAGATCTACGGGATTTCAAACGGCGAGGTGTTAAAAGAGTGGGGGCTGGCGGCTCTGCTCGACAGAAAGGTGGCTAGGCTTTCTGGCGGCGAGAGGCAAAGGCTGGCGTGGGCCCTCGCCCTATCTCACAAGCCGAGGGTGTTAATTCTCGACGAGCCTTTTAACAACCTAGATGCAGAGGGGAAAAGGTTGGCTTTAGAGAAGTTAAGAGAGTTGAGAGAAAAGGTGACAGTAGTTATGGCCATACATGAGGCGTATGAGGTGGAGAAGTTGGCAGACGCCGTGGTGAGATTTGAGGGGGGGATGGCGAGGATATGATAGTCTGTCTCTTCACGGTGAGGCAGTGGCTTCTCCACAGGTGGGTTTTTTCCTACGCCGCCTCTCTTGTTTTAATACTGCTTTTCATATTCTACACGGCCTATTTTGGCCTCGCCTGGATACAACCAGAGTTTTACGGCAGGGTGGCCGTGGCTGTAGTCAACGCCGCTCTTTTTCTAGTCTCTCTCTCCGCTCTGTTGATTCCGCTGTTTGTATATCAAGACGATAGAGAGACTGGGCTTTACGAGTGGTTTATCTCCAGGCCTGTGAGGCGATTTCATCTATGCCGCTGGCTGGGCGTGGCGGCTTCCCTCTCGGCGGCCACCATTGCCTCCTTCCTCGTCGCCATGTCTCTTAACTACCTGATGTTCCGCCTTTTTGTCTCGCAGATGTTAATAATCGCCGCGGTTTTTATGGCCTTAATCTTCTCGCTGTCTGCAGTTAGCTATCTCATCTCCATGGCTCTTCCCGACAAGGCCTCTGCCTTAGGCGCCGGGTTTTTCCTCTGGCTTTACCTCAATATTATCCACACCATTGTGGCTATGGTTTTTGCCCTGGGGTCCCCTCCAGATGTCGCCTTTGTGATATATGTCCTCAGCCCCGTGGAGTCCGCCAGATTTCTCAGCTTCTATGTGGTAGACCCCACTCTCTCTTTTTTAAACCCAGTGACGGCGATAGACCTCACGCTCTCGCTACAAGGCCTCCTCTTTTACCTACCTGTAGCCGTATTGGCAACACCTATTGTGATCGCCCTGGCGGTGTTTCGAACTCTTCCTTAAATATAGCCCACAGCGCCCTGGCTAGGTGTCTATATGGACTCTTGTGTTTTTCTAGACATTCCACAAATTTCTTAAACCACGGCGCAATAAAACGTCGGTAGAATTCTCTCCTAAGTTCCTCCCTGCCGCCTGTGGTGGCGCCGAGAAATTCCAACATGGCTGGGAGGTAGTCTGGTAGCTCCCGCCGTATGTCCATAGTGAAGCCCAGGGCCTTGTAGTAAGTCAATATTTGGTACATATAGAGGCCTCTCTCCCTGCTGTCTTCCCCCAGGGCGTAGTAGCCGGCATATGGGGGACATCTGGGCGTGAGTTCAAACATCTCCACCCTGTGGCTTTCCAGATCTACACCCTCTGCCTCCTCGAGGAAGGCCTTAAGTTCCTCAAGGCCTAGCTCTTCTGCCAGCGTGGAGATCTGTTCTCTAGCTTGTAGAAATGCCGTGGGGCTGTCCACAGCCCTGGCGGCTATTATGTACAAAACGCCTACCAAATCCACAGATGTAGAAAAGAGCTATAGATAAAGTTAATGTGGTTAACCCAAGGGATTTAACGCCCATATCGACATAGTTTCGACATATGAAAAACGGCTGGACCTACTTAGTGCTGGCAGCCACGGTGTTTGTCTATGTGGTATATATCGCCATGGCCGTCTGGACGTTTTTCAACATGCCGCCAATTCCAGAGAGGGTGGAGACCGCCGGCGGCAAGCTGCTTTTCACCGGGCGGGATGTCGTAGAGGGTAAAATACTGGCGCAGAAATATGGCCTTCTTGACTACGGCTCTTTTCTCGGCTTCGGCGGCTATTTCGGCATTGACTACACTGCATACACCATGAAGATCTACGTAGAGAAGGTGGCCAAAATGCGGGGAGTGGAGTTCACGCCAGAGGCGGCTACTCAAGTCAGGCGGCTGCTTACGCCGAGGTTTGAGGTCAAGGCTGCCTTTTTTGGGTCTCAGAGCGGGAGGGTTGTAGTAAGCGAAGAGTTCGGCACGGCGTTTGAAGAAGTGGTGAAGTTCTACAAGGAGTACTTTGGGCCCAAGGCCGAGTCTGTTGGCCTAAAGCCCAACCTAATTACCGACGAGAGTCATGTCAGAAAAATTGCGGCGTTTTTCACATGGGGGGTGTTGATCTCCATGGCTAATTACACCAACGGCTTTCCCTACATGCCGGGGATACTGGAGCCTACAGTACACGTCACGGTCTCCACCTGGGTCACCTTCTTCGTACTTCTACTCGTCATAATGCCCGTCGCCGGCTATATAATCATCAAGTTTCTTGACTACTGGAAGGAGCCGAGGATTTCGCTACAGCTCCCACCGCCCACGTCAACACAGAGGCTGGCGTTACTGGGCTTCGTGCTGGCGGTCCTGGGGCTGTCAATACAGGGGCTGCTGGGGGGCTACCTAATGCATAAATACACAGAGCCTTCTGACCTCTATGGAGTGTCTGGCGTAAACTCCATACTGCCCTTCAACGTGGCTAGAGCCCTTCACTACAACCTAGCCATCTTGTGGATCGCCGTGTCTTGGGTCTCTTTCGCCCTCTTTGTGTTGCCATATCTAGGCGTCCAGCTAAACAGGGCGAAGGTGTTAGCCATATTAGGCGCCGGCGCCTTTACGGCTTTTGGCATCCTTCTCGGCATCTGGGCTTCATACCTCCAGCTCATCCCAGAGCCGTGGTGGTTTATAGTGGGGTCCCAGGGGAGGCCTGTGGTTAATCAAGGCACCTTGTGGCTTCTGCTGGTGGCAGCCCTCTTGGGCTACCTCTCCCTCGCCGTGTGGAGGGCGTCGAGGACATCCCCAGAGCCCATACAGCCGCTAGTCAAGATTCTGGCCATAGCTCTCGCCGGCACTGCCTTCGGGGCTGTGATGGGGGCATTGCCTGTAGTGTCGCCGTGGGGCCACTTCACGATAGATGAGTACTTCCGGTGGGTTTTAATACACGCCTTTGTGGAGGGCTTCTGGCCGGCCATCGTGATACCCATATTACTCATACTGTTGGTAATTGCCGGCATGGTGCCGCCCAAGATGGCGGTAGCTGCTGCAGGTATTGACGCCACGTTGGAAATAGCTACAGGCATGATTGGCACGGCCCACCACTACTATTGGGGGGGACAGCCCACCCTCTGGATGTATGTCGGCGCGGTGACGTCCACATTAGAGGTAATCCCCATAGGTTTCCTCATAGCCTACGCCCTGGTGTTATGGCGCCGCGGCGAGTATAAGACAGAGCTCCAGAAGACTTTGCTGACCTTCGTCCTCGTGGCGGCCTTCGGCGGCGCAGTCGGCGTAGTGGCCTTTGGCGCAGGTATGATAAACATGCCTGTAGTTAACTACTATCTACACGGCTCGCAGGGAACTATGACACACGCCCATCTTGCGATGCCGCTTGCCTACGGCGTCCCCACAATGTTGATGTGGGTAGTAGCCTTCACTCTGGCCGGGGCATTTGGCGATGTCCAGTTAAGGCGTCTTCGCTTAGCTGTAGTAATAATGGCCGTCGGGTTCTACTTACAAGTGCTGCTTTCGCTAGGCCTCTTAATGACAGCCCAATTTGTGGTCACGACAACAGAGGGGTACTGGGCTTCTAAGGCCTTGTTTGCCCCAGACGGGACGCCGGCGTTTTGGCAGAGGCCAGACGTAAAGACTTTTGTCTGGCTTAGAATGATAGGCGACGTAATTGCCGCGGCGGGTATAGCCGTCTTTTTGGTATATATGTTGAGGGGACTTCCTAAAGCATTAAGGCCATAAAATCGGGAAAACTTCCCCTTTTTCCGCCTTTCTTTTCCCGATGTGACAATTTTAATGGCCGTTAGTATTGTTCTCTATGTTGACCACACGCAGGCGGCTTCTATCCGCCACTGCCGCTGTGGGCACAGCTGCCGGCGTGTTGGCGTTGGCGCAAAACCTCCAGTATTTAAAGCCGCTTACGCAGTTTGTAGAGACTAGGCTACAGTATCCAGATCGCAGCTGGGAGTCGTTTTATAGAGGCAGGTGGCAGTTTGACCGGGTAGTCCGCTCTACCCACGGCGTGAACTGTACCGGCTCTTGTTCGTGGAATGTATATACCAAGGAGGGTCTCGTGGTGTGGGAGCTACAGGCCACGGACTATCCCGACATCTCGCCAGAGATCCCCAATTACGAGCCCAGGGGCTGCCCCAGGGGGGCTAGCTTCTCCTGGTATATATACTCCCCACTGAGGGTGAAATATCCCTACGTCCGCAAGGTGCTTATCGACATGTATAGACGATATAAGGCCGAGGCCGGAGACCCGGTGGAGGCCTGGCGGCGTATTGTAGAGAACCCCGCAAACCGCTCGGCGTATCAAAAGGCCAGGGGCAAGGCGGGGTGGGCTAGAGTCAGCTGGGACGAAGTCACAGAGTTAATCGCAGCGGCGTTAATATATACTATTAAGAAATACGGCCCCGACAGGATTTACGGATTTACACCAATCCCCGCCATGTCGCCTGTGAGTTACGCCAGTGGGGCTAGGTTTATCGAACTAATCGGCGGCGCCATGGGCTCTTTCTATGACTGGTACTGCGACCTCCCGCCCGCCAGCCCGCAGATGTGGGGGGAGCAGACTGACGTGCCTGAATCTGCCGACTGGTACCATGCGCAGTATATGATCGTGTGGGGGACAAACCTCCCCATGACTAGAACTCCCGACGCCCATATGTACGTCGAGGCGCGGTACCGCGGGGCAAAAGTGGTGGTGGTTAGCCCAGACTATAGCGAACATGTCAAATTTGCCGACGTCTGGGTGCCGGCGGCCGCCGGCACAGACGCAGCTTTAGGCGTCGCGCTGGCGCACGTGGCCCTAAAGGAGTTTTACGTAGAGAGGCAGTTTAAGTGCCTGAGGGAATACGCCAGGCGGTATACAGACCTGCCGTTTTTAGTAATACTAGAGCCGTTGGGAGACGGCACGTATGTCGCCGGCAGGTTCCTCCGCGCTAGCGACGTGGCTGAGCTTAAAGAGGCCGTTGGGAAAAACCCAGAGTGGAAAACCGTAGTGGTTCAGAAAGACGGCACTCTGGCTGCGCCCTACGGCTCTATTGGCTTTAGGTGGGACGGCAGCGGCAAGTGGAGCCTCCAGCTAAAAGGCTATACGGCGAAAGGGGAGGGAGACATAGACCCAGTTCTCTCCGTAATGGAGTTAGGGAGGTATGAAAAAGTGCCTGTGAAGTTCCACGCGGTGGATTTCGACCAGAAGGTGTTTGTGAGAGAGGTGCCGGCAGTTAAAATTGGCGACAAATATGTCGCTACAGTGTTTGACCTCCTGGCGGCACACCTGGGGGTAAAGAGGGGGGATCTGGGCGGAGACTATCCCGCCGGCTACGACGACCCCAAGCCCTTCACGCCGGCGTGGCAGGAGGCCATAACTGGCGTCTCTAGAGATCTGGCGGTGCAGATGGCTAGAGACTTTATGAATACCGCAGTCTACTCCAGGCCAGTATACGGAAAGCCCAGCGACCCGCCTTATTTTGGCGATGACAACACGCCGTGTGGCGGGAGGGCAATGATATTTGTAGGGCCTGGGATAAACCACTGGTACCACAACGACTTGATCTACCGCTCAGTATTGTTGTTAGTATTGCTAGGGGGCACACAGGGGAAGAACGGCGGCGGCTGGGCTCACTACGTGGGGCAGGAGAAGATAAGGACGTTGATAGGCTGGGCCACCCTAGCCTTCGCTCTAGACTGGCGGAGGCCGCCTAGGCAACAGAACTCGCCTAGCTATTGGTATGTCCACACAGACCAGTGGCGTTATGACTCCATCACGACTGAGAGCATCTACCCCACGCCATGGGCTAAAAAATGGAAGAACCTACATGAAATGGATGCAAACGTAATCGCCGCGAGGCTTGGGTGGCTTCCCTTCTACCCAAGCCTAAATGTGAACCCCCTGGAGCTAGGCCGCCGTCTAGTTGTAGAAGAGAAAGTGCCGGTGTCCGACGTCCCCAAGAGAGTGGCGGAGATGTTAAAGAGGGGTGAGATCAAGCTGGCGATTGAGGACCCAGACGCCCCCGAGAACTGGCCTAGGGTGTTATTTGTGTGGAGGGCAAACCTGTTGGGCTCTTCCTCCAAGGGCCATGAGTACTTCCTTAAACACTTACTGGGAACAGATAGCAACGCCAGGGCGGAGGAGGTGGGGACAAAGCTTGTGAGAGAGGTAACTATAAGAGACGCGCCTGTGGGCAAGCTGGACCTGTTGGTTGTATTAGACTTCCGTATGGCCACCTCTGCGGTTTATGCCGACGTGGTGTTGCCAGCAGCCACCTGGTATGAGAAATATGACATCTCTATGACTGACCTACATACCTTTATCCATCCCTTCACTCCAGCTGTAGACCCGCCGTGGGAGGCTAAAAGCGATTGGGAGATCTTTAAGGCTATTGCCAAGAAGTTCTCAGAGCTGGCGCCCAAGTATTTACCACAGGTGGCACACGACGTCGTGTTGACGCCGTTGATGCACGACAGCCCCGGAGAGATTGCCCAACCCTTCGGCGAGGTGAAAGACTGGAAAAAAGGCGAGGTTGACCCAATACCGGGTAAAACCATGCCGGCAGTCTCAGTTGTGGAAAGAAGGTATTGGGACGTATATGACATGTACACCTCTCTTGGGCCTCTAGTGGTCACCGCAGGGCTTACGGCAAAGGGCATACCGCTTTTCAAGCCTGAGGAGCAATACAGGTGGCTTAGAGAGAGAAACGGCGTGTGTAAACCCGCCTCTGAATACGTAAGAGGCGAATGTGGGAAAGTTGGGGGGTGTCCAAGCCTTGTGTTTGATAAATACGCCGCGGAGACTATATTAGCCCTCTCCCCAGAGTCTAACGGCGGGGTGAGCTACATGGCTTGGAAAAACCTAGAGAAGGTGGTTGGATTGCCTCTAGCCGACCTGCCGTCTAAGGAGTTACAGATGACTTTTGACGACATAGTGGCGCAGCCCCGTAGGGTGACCACATCCCCCGTGTGGAACGGCGTTGAGGCTCCGGGTAGGACCTACTCGCCGTTTACGGTAAATACCGAGAGGCTTGTGCCCTGGCGTACTTTAACCGGCAGACAACATTTCTATATAGACCACGAGTGGTTTAGAGAACTGGGGGAGTCCTTCCCACTATACAAACGTCCTCTAGACCGTGAGGAGATCAAAGCGGTGGCGGAGGTCGGCATTAAGGACTTCTGGTACGACCCGGCTAAGTATAGAGTTGAGAAAGGCGGCACGCGGCAGTTAGTGTTGAGATTCTTGACGCCACATGGTAAGTGGGTTATACACAGCACCTATTGGGATAACCTCATCATGCTTACTTTATTCCGCGGGGGGCAAGTGGTTTGGATTAACGACGAGGACGCCAAATGGGCCGGCGTTAAGGACAACGACTGGGTTGAGGTGATAAACTCCCACGGCGTGGTTGTGGCGAGAGCTGCCGTAAGTCCTAGAATACCTAGAGGCACGATATTTATGTATCACGCACAGGAGCGCCATGTTTACGTCCCGCTGTCCCCCACCACCGGCAGGAGGGCGGGGATGCACAACAGCCCTACTCTCACTCATTTAAAGCCTACCGAAATGGTTGGGGGGTATGCCCAGTTGAGCTGGTTCTTTAACTACTATGGCCCTACTGGCGTAAATAGAGACACGCTTGTGATAGTAAGACCTCTCCGTGAGGTGAGGCTATGAGGGTCAGGGCACATATCTCAATGGCGATGAATCTAGATAAGTGTATTGGCTGCCACACATGTTCCATCACGTGTAAAAACGTGTGGACCAACAGAGAGGGGGCGGAGTACATGTGGTGGAATAATGTAGAGACAAGGCCGGGCCCCGGCTACCCGAGGCAGTGGGATAACCAAGATAGATACGACGGCGGCTGGGTGTTAGACGGCGGAAAGCTGAAGTTAAGAATTGAGGTGAAGAAAGCCTACAGGCCGCCTAGCCTCGATGTTTATTACCACCCGTGGACATATGACTACGAGACGTTATTTTCAGAACGGCAGTTTGACCAACAGCCCGTAGCTAGGCCTATCTCGTTAATTACCGGCGAGCCGGTTGACGTAAAGTACGGCCCCAACTGGAATGACGACTTGGCCGGCACGGATTTTATCCTGGAGGACATGTCGCTTGTAGAGAGGGAGGTCTACACACAGTTTGAAAAAGTCTTCATGATGTATCTACCGCGTATTTGTAACCACTGTCTCAACCCCGCCTGTCTTGCCGCGTGTTCCAGAAAGGCTATCTACAAGCGGGAGGGGGACGGGATTGTGTTAATTGACCAAAACCGCTGTAGGGGGTACCGCCATTGCGTCTCTGCGTGTCCCTACAAGAAGGCGTATTACAACTGGAAGACAGGCACGTCTGAGAAATGTATTTTCTGCTATCCGAGAGTTGAGGCGGGGGAGACTACTGTCTGTTCGCTAACTTGCGTTGGGAGGATTCGTTACGTCGGCGTGTTGTTATATGACGTGGACAAAGTTCTCGAGGTCGCATCTGAGCCAGACCCCAAGAGGTTGGCACGACGCCTTATAGACGAGGTTATTTTAGACCCCACAGACCCCGCCGTGAGAGCCGAGGCGGAGAAGGCAGGTATACCTAGCGACTGGATCTCAGCCGCGGTGAGGTCGCCGGTGTATAAAATGGTGAAAAAGTGGCGGATAGCCCTGCCGTTACATCCAGAATACAGGACGTTGCCGATGGTGTTTTACGTGCCGCCTCTCAGCCCTGTGGTTACCACCTTTGAGAAATACTACGGCGCCAAGATTACAGACATGTTGCCTAAAGTGGCTGACCTCAGGATACCGCTGCAGTATCTAGCCAATATGTTTACTGCAGGCGACATAACGCTTGTAGAACAGGCGTTGAAGAGGCTAATCGCCGTGAGGATTTACGAGAGGTCTAGAAACGTGGTGGGGGTAGACGCCAAGGCGGCTCTAGCTGAGGCGGGCCTCACCGAGGAGGAGGCTGAAGAGATGTATAGACTGTTGGCTATAGCTAGGCTAGAGGACAGGTTTGTGGTGCCCACCACGCCTGAAGGTTATCGCAAACAGCCATACGTAATGAGGGGAGTGGCGGGGTACCCATGAGGCGGGTAGTTATACCCGGTTTCGCGTTGTTGATTGCAGCAATCCTGGCGTCTTTTGGGCTAGTGGTGGTGACCGCCCAGGTCCCGGCGGCGTTGGTGAAATATGTCGAGGGCGCCCTGCCGTTAGACCCGGCCTCGCCCCTCTGGCCCGCCCCAGTGGAGGTCTCGTTGACAAGCCAGACGTTGGTATACCCGCTGTCGCCTACAGTGGAGACCAGGTCGTTGTCTGTCTCTGCGGTACATAACGGCACCCATGTGGCCATACGGCTGACGTGGAGTGACGCCACGCAAG
This sequence comes from Pyrobaculum sp., assembly GCA_046293555.1. Taxonomy (GTDB): domain Archaea; phylum Thermoproteota; class Thermoprotei; order Thermoproteales; family Thermoproteaceae; genus Pyrobaculum. The sequence goes on from JBKBOT010000004.1 coordinate 63,452, forward strand.
ATGTAATTAAGGCCGGAGGTCTTGACGTCTTTCCAGACGCCGTGGCGGTACAGTTCCCAGTGTCGCGGGCACAGCTGCCGTATATATGTATGGGCACTGTGGACAATCCCGTCAATATAATATACTGGAGGGCTGGCGCCGGCGTGGAGAACTTAGTGGCGGGGGCGGGCTATGGGCTATCGCCACAACAAAGAGAGGCGTTAGGCCTACAGGCAACCCCAACGGCGACTTTAGAGCTATTACCACCACAGGCGCAGGTAGTTACTGCTTACAGCAAATACGAGGGAGGGAAGTGGGCTGTAGTGATCGTAAGACCTCTGGGCTCTGTACATCCACTAATGTCGTCACTAGCCGGCGGCTTTAACGCCGCCTTTGCCGTATGGGATGGCAGTAAGGGCGAGAGAGGCGGGTTGAAGGCCACCAGCGGGTGGGTACAATTCCAGCTAGAGAGGCCAGCAGCCCCAACGCCGACAACTGTTACAGTAACAACGACAGTAACAACGCCGGTGACAGTAACCACCACTGAGGCTGTCACCACCACTAGGCTTGTGGAGACAACGCCGACGTGGGCTTGGGTGGTAATTGGGGTGCTTATTGCATTAATAGCGCTACTGGCCGGTCTGACCCTCCGTAAAAAATAGATGTTTTTTTCTATACTTTTTTTTCTCGAGTTTTTATTTAACCGTACGTTAAGCCGGCTCTGGGTTTTTGTCCCCCACACCGCGGTTACTTACGTCATGTTTGTAGCCATCCAGTGGGTGGGGGTCTTGGCTATGTATGGCCTCTATGTGGCCTCATTTGTGATAATGGGCAGTTGGGGTCGTCGGTATTTGCCGCTAGGGGCGGCGGCTGTGACACTCACGGCGTTAGACCTCGCGGCGTATTATCTGGGGTGGGGCTTTCGGCTGCTTTTTTTACTCCCGCTGGCTTTTAGCGTTGTGTTTAGAGAAAGGGCCGCCGTGGGGTTTTCGACGTATTACCTCGTTAGGGGGGCGGCGGACATATATCTAGGGGGCGTGGGGAGGTTAGTGCCTTTTTTCGAGCTGGCGTGGGCGTTAATGCCGCTAGCGGGGGGCTGGAGGTTTAACAAAAAGGCTGCGGCCACTGCGGCTATGGCACTCCTGTTGGTGTTAGTCTCTCCACACTACATGGGGTTGGTTTTCGCCTTTAGCCTAGGCCTCACTCAGATATACCTACTGCCCCTCGCCGTATTTCTCGCGATGTCTTCTAGAAGTAGGTACCCCATATTTCCCCTCCTCGCCGGGCCGCAGCCACAGCTGTCTGTACATTATCTCACGCTCGCTGTCGCCGCGGGGTATATACGTAAATAGTGGAAACATCTTTATCTCATGGAGGAACTTCTCCTCAGGGCTGTGGACTATGGGCTTCAGCTCGGGGCAGAGTATGTAGAGGCCAGGTGGCAACTAGACGTGGGGGAGGCGGCGGGGTTGCGAAATGGCGAGTTTGAGTTCTCCTCCACCTATAGACATGGGGGGGTCTCCATACGTGTGCTAGCCGGCGGGGGGCTTGGCTTCTCCGCCACGCCTAGGGTGGAGGTAGTGGACGTGTTGGGAGCCGTGGAGAGAGCCTATAGGCTCGCCAAAGCCGCTGGCTCTTTTAGAAAACGGCCTGTAGCCCTCAGCGAGGAGAGGCTGGCCAACGTGAGGTATTTCCTGCCGGAAGTCTCCACAAGCCCTCTAGAGGTGTTGAAAGAGCTAGACGGCCATGTGGACCGTGGGCTGTCTGTACGTAGGCTTGTCGGCGCCGTGTGGCTTACTGAGAAGCTTGTTGTGACTAGCGACGGGGGTTATGTATATAGCAAAATCCCCCGCGTCTATGTTTTCGCCATGTTTATTAAACACGGCGCGGGGGGGAGTCTGCAGAGAGATCTATTTGCCGGCGGGGTTTCCCTAAAGGCGTTAAGGGGGTTTGAAAAAGTGGTGGAGGAGGAGTCTAGAAAGGTCTCCCTCCTGTTGGAAAAGGCGAGAGCCATAACGCCCGGCAGATACGACGTGGTGTTTAGCCCAGAGATGGCGGGCATATTGGTACACGAGTCTGTGGGGCACCCCTTTGAGCTAGATAGGATTTTCGGCCGGGAGGGCGCAGAGGCTGGGGAGTCATACATAAGGCCTGGGGATCTATATGTAAAAATCGGCAGTGACCATGTAAATATTGTAGACAACCCGACGCTTCCGGAGACTTACGGCTTTTATCTAGTAGACGACGAGGGAGTTGTGGCTAGACCCAAGTGGCTAGTCAGAGAGGGACGTGCCTCCGAGTTTATCTCCAATAGGCAATACGCCGCGTTGATCAATAGCCGTAGCAACGCCGGCGCTAGGGCTTCTGCTTTCGACAGAGAGCCTATCCCCAGGATGTCAAATACGTACCTCCTCCCCGGCGGCTGGAGCCCCGAGGAGATTATTAGAGACACGAGGAGGGGAATATACGTGGTGTCATATACCGAGTGGAATATAGATGACGTGAGATATTCCGGCAGATATGGCATTTTTGAGGGGTATCTTATCGAGAATGGGGAGTTAAAACACCCAGTGAAGGGCTTTATTGAGGTAGACACGCCGGAGCTTTGGGGCGGGGTAGACGCGGTGGGGAAAGACTTCAAGCTTTTTGTTGGCACTTGCGGCAAGGGGAACCCCGTACAAGGCGTCCCCGTCACTATGGGCGGCCCCACCTTTAGGAGTAAGTCTCTTAGGGTGATATGATTCTCCGCTTGTTTTCCAACAGGGTGGATGAAGCCGCCTTGGTGAAAGTCTCACAGAAGAACTACATGGCGAGATTTGCTAACGACGAGGTGACTATATTTAAACACTGGACTTCCGAAAGCCTTTACCTATACCTAGCGAGGGGGAGGAGGGCCCTCTATGTAAACATGTCTGGAGGGTTGGACATACAGATGTTAGAAAGAGAGGTGAGACGTCTCTCCACACTGCCGGAAGACCCTCTTTACGTCCCGCTTGGAGGGCCCACGCCTGGCGTCTATCAAGAGCCTGAGGGAGACCCGGAGAGGCTTGTAGATCTGGTGAAAACCGCTGTGGATAACACGGAGGGGGTGGAGAGAAATGCCGGCGCGGCGCGTATGATTTACTCAACTGTGGAGTATGAAGACACCGCCGGCCGCACGGGCCGGTATGCGCTTAACAAGATCTTTCTCACCATGAGGTCTTTCGCCGGGGAGCTTTCTGTAACTAACACCGCTGCCGGAAGGCAGGAGGTAGACGCCAGGAGGCTAGCTGTCGCCAACTCGCAGCTGTTAAGTCTAGCCAGGGGGCTGCCGAAAAGGAGAGCTGAGGCCTCGAAAACACGGCTGTTGCTCTCCCCAATTGTCTTTGGCCACCTCATGGGCGAGGTGGCCATGCATTGGGTCAACGGAGGGGAGGTCATAGCGCAAACCTCTCGGTACACAAAAGAGGATTTGGGCAAGGAGGTGGCTTCTGAAAACTTGACTCTAGTGGAGACGACTTACTACCAACATGCCTACGGCTTTACTCCTTTCGACTTTGAGGGAATCCCGCCGAGGAGGGTGGGGATATTCGACAGGGGCGTGTTGAAAGAGTTTATACATAACCGACGTACTGCCGCCAGGCTTGGCGTAGAGTCTACTGGACACGCCCTAGGGGGTTGGGTCAGGCCCTCGCCTGGACATGTGGAAGTGGCGCCCGGCGATATTCCACACGACGTGGAGATATTAATGACAGAACTGAGGAGGGGGTATTACATACATAACAACTGGTATACAAGATATCAAAACGTCAAGACCGGCCAGTTCTCCACCGTGGGTAGAGATTTAGCGCTAGAGGTAATAGACGGGAGGCCTGTCGCCGTTGTGAAGTTTGTCAGAATTGCCGACACTTTAGAAAACATAGTGAGAAATATAGCGGCTCTCTCGAAAGAGGCAGAACAAGTGTATTGGTGGGATATGGTCGTGCCCGCCACTGCGCCTTATGCGATAATTCAAGACGTCGGGATAACCACGTGAAAATTTAAAAAGCCGCTAATTATATATACATAGCGGCCGTAGCTCAGCGGGAGAGTAATGCCCCGAAAGCGCCCGGCTGAAGACCGGGCGGTCCCGGGTTCAAGTCCCGGCGGCCGCACCATCTTCTCGATATTACTTTCCTCTTTCATCACGCCGTTTTTCGCCACAGCCCTAAGTGTCGCTCTCCCCTCCATAGCTAGAGAGTTCGTAATTCCCTCTAGCTCCACCTTAGGCCTACTGGTGGCATTAACTACGGCAATCGCCGCGTTTGTCCTCCCGGCTGGCCAACTTGCCGACATGAAAGGCTATGCGAGAATATTTAGGGCCGGCCTTTTGATAGTCCTAACGGGACTTGTCGTAACCTCTGCTGCCCTCACGCCGGCGTGGCTTTACGCCGGCTTGACTATAGCCGGCTTAGGGCTCGCCATGGTGTTTGGCAGTAACAACGCCTTGTTGATCCAGTTGGCGCCCCCGGGGAGGCGGGCGTCTCTAGTGGGGCTAAACTCCATGGCGGTATATATAGGCTTGGTTTTAGGCCCGCCGACAGGCGGCATGTTGGCTGAAATAAGCTGGAGGCTAGTCTTCCTGCCGGCAATTGCGTTAGGCGTTATCTCTTATCTCCTCTCTTGTGGCATAAAGTCAAAGGGGGCTGCCGGCAGGTTAGACCTCCTGGGGGCAGTGGGGTGGGGCGCCACGGCCGTCTTGTTGATACTTGGCACGCAGAAATACCAACTGTTGGCCTTTGGGCTTTTGGCCTTGTTGTTAACTCTATTGGCAGAACGCAAGGCTGTAAACCCGCTTATAGACCCCGCCTCTTTTAAAAACGTGGTTTTTTCAGCCTCTGTAGCTGCCTCGTTTTTAAATTATCTCTCCACAGCTGCCCTCATCCCCGTGTTGAGTCTATTATTTCAGGAGACATACGCCCTCTCCCCCGGAGTGACCGGCTGGATACTCGCCCTACAGGCGTTAGCCATGGCCGTGTTAGCCCCCATATCGGGGAGAATTAGCGATAGGCTATCCCCGCCCGCTGTGGCCACGGCAGGTTCGGCCGTATTGGCCGGAGGCCTCCTGTTATGTGCCCACACGCCCCACCCAATGTGGGCTATCCCCTCCCTGTTTATAATCGGCGTCGGCTTTGCCCTCTTTATAGTTCCTAACACCACAATTATACTCACCACAGCCGCCTCTAGAGGCTTTGGGTCGGCCGTAGTTGCAACATCTAGAGTATTAGGCCAATCTATGAGTAACGCCCTGGCCGTATATATGTTAAGAGATGTCACGCCTGAAGAAGTGGCCAAATTGTTGTTCTTACTAGTAATCTTTGCAGTGATGTCAGCCTTCCTCTCGGCAGTTCGCCTATCTAAAGTCAGGAAGGGGGCTTACAGCTGTCTGCAAGACTTAAGCTGTCTGACGGCAATATTAAAACAATCTACATTAGCCCATTAGCCCCCAGTCGGGCACTTTAAAGTCCTTACGTAGGGGGTAGAGGGGCTTTCCGGTCTTCTCGTCTATACAACAGTCTGGGTCTAGTAGAAACCTCTTGCCCATATGGGGGTTGCCCTCAAACCAGATGCCAAACATCTCGTGGCATTCTCTCTCGTCGTAATCTGCAGAGGGGAATATGTCGGCAATGCTGTCTATCTTCGGGCTGTCTCTAGGTATTTCCGCCCGGATGTGTAAAAGCTGGCTTCTCAACTCGGGCGTTAGATAGGAGGCAAAGACGTATATCACCAGAAGTTTCCTCTCTGCCAGATAGTCCACGGCGCTTAGTGACAACACGTGGTCAAACCCCAGTTTCTTCACGGCGGCGGCCACCTCTCTGATCTTCTGTGGGGGCACCATTACGCAGAGATGTCCCTCAGGCGTCACGCCGTGGTTAAGAAAGCTCTCCCCCAACGCCTCTCTCACCTTTTGGAGTAATGTATGTTCTCCCGCCTGTGGGCACTTGGGCGGAATTTTTGCCGACATGTTACCCAGAGCGAGGCGCAGTTGTTGGAGGCGGCGTGGGCTTTGCCGGCGGCAAATAGGGGGCGAGGTCTATCTTGACGGGCTCTATGTGGGGCCCGGGGGCGCCCTTGATCTTATTGTGCACCATGATGAAAGCTCTTATCACTGCCTCCGGCGTGGGGGGACAGCCGGCTATATATACGCTTACGGGGACCACGGTGTCTACCTGTACCACGTGGTAGGAATTCCAGAAGAGGCCGCCCCTCACGGCGCAAGCCCCCATGGCCATCACGAACTTGGGCTCCGGCATCTGTTCATAGACCTGTTTCAAGACTTTTGCCATCTTTCTTGTGATTGTTCCCTCTACTAGTAACACGTTGCACTGCCTCATGGTGTGAAATGGGAGCACCCCCCAACGCTCGGCGTCAAAGCCGGGGGCAGACGTGTGGGCCACTTCTACCCCACAACAGCTGGTGACCAGGTGGACAGGCCAGAGGCTCCACCTTACCCCCCATTTGAACAACTTTTCTAACTTAGCTCGTTTTAACAAAAATTCCCTCAACGCTTGAGACATGTCGATAGAGATGAAATTACTTTAAATATGTTTAGACGTCACCAGGTGGTGTATATAACCTGTTGGGACAGCTCCCACCCCAACCTGTCTAAAAGCCTCCAGTGTTCTTCCGAAAGGCTCCAGCCGACGGCGCCCACATTGTCTACAACCTGTTCTGGCGTCTTGGCGCCGGGGATGGGAAGTACCGTGGGGTCTCTAGTAAGCCAGTTGAGAGCCACCTGTGCCGGAGTCTTGCCGTAAAGTTTGGCAATTTTGATAAGCTCGTCTATAAGTGGGTCAACTTTTTTTAGATTTTCCCCCGTAAAGAGGGGGTCGTTCCTCCTCACGTCTTCAAATGTGGTCACGGCCCTATATTTGCCTGTCAGCAGGCCTTTCGCCAAGGGGCTCCACGCGATTAAAACAATGCCTTCCCGTCTTAAATATGGCAGTAGTTCTTTATCTGCCTCCCTCTCGACTAGGTTATACCTATTTTGTGAAGATATTATGTCTACCTTCGAGAGACATGTCCGGGCGTATTCTAGCAGCGGCTTGGGGAAATTACTCACGCCGACGTATCTCACGAGGCCTCTATCCACCAGCTCCTCTAGTGTCTTCATCGTCTCGCATATCGGCGTGTTGTGCCAACAGGCGGGCCAATGTATTTGATATAGATCTATGGCGTCTACCCCAAGCCTCCTACGTTGGTTCTCTACAGACGCCAATATGTCCACCCGCCTTAGCCACTCCCCATGTATCTTAGTGGCGATATATACCTGATCCCTTACGCCAAGCTCTCTGACGGCACGGCCTAGATACTCCTCGCTCCTCCCCCGGCCGTATATAGCCGCCGTGTCGAAAAAATTTATGCCCACCTCAACGGCTTTAGACACCACCGCCTTTGTCTGTTCATATGTGAAATTCCCCCATGCGTCTCCTGAAAACTGCCAAGCCCCCAGCCCAATGCGGGACACCTCCATATCCGACTTTCCTAACTTCATAAAGATTTTTAAAACTCGCCATTTTTAAATACAGGCGGCGGTAGTCTAGCCTGGTTTAGGATGGCGGCCTTCCACGCCGCTGCGAGGAAAGCCGTTGATCCCGGGAGGGCAAACCCCGGGAGTTCGAATCCCGGCCGCCGCACCAGAACTCTCAGCCGTAACCAACCTTGTGGCGTCTGGCCCTGCGGCTAAAGGCCCTCCAGACGTCTTTACGCCCACAGCTGCATAACTGTCGTTCTTGTCTCAAGGGCTCACCGCCGGGTTTGGCGTTAGGCGGCCTAGCCGTTCCGGCATACGCTAGGCCCTTCGTGGGGCCCCTCGCCCCGAGCGGACGGGAGCCGCCACGGCTGTGCCAACCTCCCCCACGTCGCGACCTAGAGCCCTCCACGCCGCCGGGGACCTTACGCTAGAGAGCCCCATATCACTAACGCCCTGTGGTGCCTTCCGCCTCGCAGATTTTCGTAGGCCTGGTTTATCTCCTCTGGCTTGTATCTATGTGAGACAAGCCGCCTTGGGTCTATCTTGCCTGCTGCCGCCAGTGTGAGTAACTCGGGGATGTCTACCCTGGGCTTGTACCCCAAGCTGCCTATAATCCTTATGCCATTTATCACCAGGTGGCTTGCCGGCATTTCTACCTGCGAGGTTCCGAGCCCCGTCACCACGATAGTTCCACCCCTCCTCACCACCTCTAGCGCAATTTTTAAGTCGGGGTTAGGCTTGGTCTCATATACCACGTCGAATCCTTGGGGCGCCAGCTCTCTAGCTTCCGAAATGGGGTCTTTTCGGGCATCTACTGGATGGGCCCCCAGTTCTCTAGCCCTCTCCAGCGCTAGGGGCCTCACGTCTACAGCCGCTATTGGGCTTGCCCCCAGGGCGGAGGCCAGCTCCACGGCGGCGAGGCCCACGCCGCCTACGCCTATTACCACTAGCGAGGCGCCAGGCCCCACGCCTGCCTCCCGTAGCGCTCTATACGCAGTGCCGTATGCACAGGTTATAGTGGCCGCGGCGTATATGTCGAGATTTCTGGGTATGGGGAATATGGCCGCCTCTGGGGCGGCCATATATTCCGCATGTCCCCCGTCTAGGCCTACTAAGCCGGGCATCCTGCCGGCGGCGTAGGGGCAGTAGTTTTCCTGCCCCCGGGCGCAGTAGACACATTTGCCACATGGGATTATCCAGGAAACTACCGCCGGGTCGCCTGGAGAGAGGCCATGGGGGTTTTCGCACCGAGGCCCAAATTCTACAACCCAGCCCGAAACCTCGTGGCCTAGAATAAACCCTCCTGGGGGTGGTATCAGCTCGCCGTCTATTATGTGGAGATCTGAGTGACATATGCCCGTGGCCGCCACCCTTATTAAGACCTCCCCCTCCCCGGGGGTGGGTTTTTCTACTTCGGCTAGTTCTAACGGCTGACGTGGGGCTTTAAATATGGCGGCTTTCACAGACCTAGCTTTTGGGCCTCTTTTATCATGGCGAGGGCGGCTGTGGCGTATTGGACCAATGTGGCAAAACTCCCCCTTTTCAACTTAATTCTACCCAACGCAATTGCTGGAATTGGCTGAAATTTTCCAGTTATTACATCTATCCACGTCTTGTAATCCGCCTCAAGTATGTAGGGGGCCTCCACCCTGTCGTCTGTATAAAACTCAACTCCATGACAGGCGCCATGGCTGAGGCGGAACTTCACGGCGGCTTTTTCACCGACGCCCACCTCCTGCGGGATGTTCACCACGAGGAAGGCTATATCCCACACCCACCTGGAGGCAGATGTGCGATATTCTGGAGAGTTGTTTAAATTACTACAAAACGCCTCAGCCCACTCCCTGTCTGGAAATTTCACATAACGTCATAAAACTTTGAATATAAACGTTGTGATATAATTATGGCCGCCCCCGGGCTGTCTGTTGGAGGGGCTTATGGTGTGTTTATAAACGCCCCTGGTGGGTGCCCAAGCCCTGAGGGCTTAGGCAGCCCCGTGCCGCTATCCACCACCCACGGCGCCACTTCCCATGGGCGTACGTAAATACAAACAGACAACAGCCCGGAGTAAAATGGACATTATAGTTGCGTCTGTCGAGGGACATGTCTGGCGATATGTCGCCGTGAATCTCATCTCGACTTGTCTTTAATATGTCTTTCCAGTAGTATGTCTAGCGACTTTTTTTCTAGGCTGCCTAACGTTTTCTGGAGGGCGGCACATCCCGCGGCGTCGCTGTTTTTACATGTCTCATACCGTCTTAACGCCCTTTCTGCAGTCTTTTCGTCAATGCCCTCGCCTCTTCTTGCCAACGTCTTTAATGTGGATAAGGTCTCCATGACGCAATCCACGTCGGGGCCTTGCGTCTTTTCTATAGTGCCGTCTTTCTTATAGATGGTGATATATACGGTACAGGTGTCGCCGTCGTAAGACATCTCCACCCTGTCTGTGTTGCGTCCCGGAATTTTTCTAGCCGCCAGAGACTCCTCGACGCTAGCCGCGTATTTTAACAGCTTTATCCCAAGCCGTACTGACCTCCTGTCTAGCCGCCCCAACAGCTTATAGGCCACATTTTTCAGGTCGAGTATCTCCTCTGCTGTAAGCTGGCTGGGCTCCTTGTCGAGAATCTCGTCTACCTTATCTAGGTCCTCCGCGGTGAGGGGCCCCGCCGCAGACATGTTTTTTATAAGGGCGGCCTCCGCCGTGGTGATAAGCCCTTTTGACACCAGGAGGGAGGTGAGAAACTCGAAGAGGAACTGGTCTCTCTCCCGTTTTCTAATCAACTCCGCGTAGAGGGGGATTAGATATATCTCAAGCGACTTTATGAGCCGGTAGGTCAGTAGGCCTAGAGCCACCACAGCTGCGGTAAGTATGTACAACAACAACTCCACGGGGGTTGGGGATTAGAAATATAAAAATGTTGTATAGTACTGTGAGCTGGAATCTTGTGGTGGCTACCGGCTGGAGGCAGGAGAGGCTATGCATAGAGGAGTTGTATAGAATTGGAGACATGTTGGCAAGACGGGTAGAGGAGGTGTGGTTTACCGGCTTTGACGGTCTGCTTACCGCAAGAGTGGGGGGAGACCCTGTGGAGTTTGTAAAACTGCTTTCCGACATGGTTCAAAATAGTTACTACATACCGCGGTATGTGTTAAGAGCCACGCCTATAATGGCGGTGGTGAGGACAGATCTAGACGAGATTCAAAAAGCTGTGGGCGAGCTGGCGGGCCGCCACATCTCGGAGGGGGAGAGCTTTAAGATCGAGCTGAAAAAACGTGGAGTTAAATACGACAGAGTTGCCGTCATTGAGTACGTGGCTAAGGCTGTAGACAGGAGGGTAGATTTGACGCATCCAGACAAGATAGTCTGGATAGAGATGTTTCCAAGCAAGACCGGCATCTCGGTCATCAGGGAGGGGGAAAACTTCTCCCTAATGAGGGCCAGGTCTGCCACATGAGGGAAGTCACTATAGGCGGCAGGAGGGTTTTATACCTAGAAGAAGGCGCCGGGGAGCCGTTGGTGCTTCTACACGGATGGTCTTTTAACTCAGACGACTGGGTGCGTTCCGGCATTTTCCACAAGCTGGCTAGACACTTTAGGATATACGCTGTGGATATGCCTTACGGCCTTAAGACTAGAAGTGACCGCTTTAACGCGCCCCGTAGAGAATATGCGAAATTCTTGCGGCAGATACTAGACGCCCTGGGGCTAGAAGACCCGCCGCTTGTGGGGCCCAGCGCCTCTGGAGAGGTGGTGTTGTGGTACGTGGCGTTGGGGCTTCCCGCCAGGGCGGCCGTCGTGATAGGAGCCGTGGGCCTCACCGCAGAGCTTCTAGCGGGGCTTTCTCAAAGCAAAACCCCCATATTGGCCATATGGGGGGAGAGAGACCACATATCGCCGCCTGCTAACGCCAGGCTTCTTGAAGGCAGGGCGAGGGTTGTAGTCATCAAGGAGGCGGGACATGCGGCGTATTTAGACAAGCCGGAGGAGTTCGTGGCCGTGGTTTTAGACTTCCTGCGCCCTCAAGGCCTCGGCTAGCCTTACAGCCTGTTTACTCTCTTTAGGGTTATGTGTCCTCACCACATGTGCCCCATGTAGCACCGCCACTGCCTCTGCCGCCACTGAGGCCGGCATAACCTCGTCGGGGTTTTCCACGGCTGTGATCTTCCTGAGGAATGACTTCCGCGAAATGCCAACAAGTAGGGGCTTGCCTAAAGCCCTCAGCTGCCTCAAGTGGAGAATGAGGTGGAGGTCCCACCTCCACCACGGCCACCTAACGTCGCCATGTCTATACTCGCCTTTTACCACATACGGCTCGTCTCCTGGCGGCAGGAGGGGGAAGCCGACGCCGGGGTCTACTATTATCTTGCGTGGATCTACTCCACATCTTTCAAACCGCTCTGTAGATTCCCTAAGCGCGTTGGCTACCCTCTCTATGGGCGTCCCCCCTGTCGGCTGTCTCTCTCTAGCTACAAGCACGACGGAGGCCCCGTAGTCAGCCACCACTTTACACATCTCTGGATATAACCTCCCCCCCGTGACGTCATTTATGGCGGCAGCGCCTGTCCTCAAGGCGTATTCAGCCACCTTGGGCCGGTAGGTGTCCACAGAGATGGGCGTCTGGAGGCTGCCCACAAGTTCTGGCAGCACTGCGGCAAGTCTCTCCAGCTCTCTCTCTGGCGGAATCCACGTCTCTAAATACGGCGCTGTGGACATAGCGCCTACATCCAGGATGTCTGCATATTGTGCGAGCTCTCTTGCTCTCTCCACGGCGTTTTCTATAGCCACAGACCTCTTGTAGAAAGACTCTGGGGAGAGGTTTAACACAGCCATTATTCTAACTGGGTGGCTATCTCCCACGTTAATTCCCCCCAGCAGGCCTTCTATAGGCATAAATATTTCTTGGCTAGATACATTTATGAAGGTTGTCCGTAGCAAGACCTATGTCTTCGAGGGGCAGGTGCCGGGAGATGTGGTAGCTATCTTGGAGAAATGGGGTAGAGCCATAAGGAGGGATGCCATCACGGTGTACACAATAGAGCAGGGGGAAATCAGGGCTAAGAAGGTCTCCGAAAGCCCGTCTCAGGTAGTGAGGAGAATTTACATAAATCCACACTGCGGCTGTGTGTTAGAACTAGACGAAATCAAAGATTTTGAACGTGACAACGTGTCTTATGTAGTTATAAAAAAGAAAATTTGTCAAACTCACCAACAATAAGCTTAAATCTCCATATGTCGTACAGCCCGTGAGGGCCTATGTGGAGACTTATGGCTGTTGGCTCGCCAAGGCGGATGCAGAGATTTTACGCCAGAGGCTGGGACTTGAGGCTGTAGACAAGGTGGAGGAGGCAGACCTCCTGTTGGTATACACATGCGCCGTTAGGGAAGACGGCGAGGTGAGACAACTGGGTAGGATAAAAGAGCTGGCGGGTCTAGACAGGAGGCTTGTGGTGGCGGGGTGTCTGGCTAGGCTGAGGCCATATACCATAAAGTCCATAGCCCCCCACGCCCAGTTGATCTACCCCTCCCAGATGGAGGGCGGCGCCGAGAGGGAGATGCGGAAATTGCCGGAATTCGAGAGGGGGCTTATCTACACCGTGCCGCTACAGGTAGGCTGTCTGGGCAGCTGTACCTTCTGCGCCACGAAATACACCAGAGGGGGCGCTGGCTACGTCAAAAGCGCAGACCCAGAGGACGTCGTTAAATATGTCAAGAGGGCTGTGGGGAAAGGCGCTAAGGAGATCTACCTTACAGGCCAGGACGTGATTACCTACGGCTACGAGGTGAGGTGGAGACGTGGCTGGAGTTTGCCAGACCTGCTGGAGAGGTTGCTTAAAGAGGTGGAGGGGGAATATAGGGTGAGAATCGGCATGTCTGAGCCATGGGTCTTCAAGAAGTTTGTAGACCAGATCCTAGACGTGGTTAAGAGAGACCATAGGGTGTACCGTTTCTTCCACCTGCCGGTACAGTCGGGAAGCAGCCGGGTGTTGAGAGCCATGGGGAGGAGATATACGGTTGACGAATATAGAGAGCTGATATATAGCATCCGGCGGGAGTTAGGACACCACGCCTTTATAGCTACAGACATAATTGTGGGGTTCCCTGGAGAAAGTGAGGAAGACTTCCTGGAGACTGTAAAACTTGTAGAGGAGCTTCAATTTGACAAAATACATGTGGCGAGATTTAGCCCAAGGCCCTTCACAGAGGCGGCAGTTATGCCAGGCCAGGTGCCCGACGTGGAGAAGAAGAGGAGGAGTAAGATCTTGTCGGAACTCGCGCTGAGGGTGGCACATATAAGAAACGGCCTGAGGGTAGGGTCGAGAGACGTGGCGTTAGTCTCCGAGGTGGACCACGGCCTTGTGGTGGGGCGGGGGGTTGACTACAGGCAGATCGTAGTGGGGCGGGGCTGGGGGCCTCTGGGGGAGTTTATAGAGGTGAGAATCGTGGGGGCAACCCCCGTATATCTATACGGCGCTATAGAATAACCTGCTCCCAGGGGTACCTCCCGCCGGCCTTCTGGCTTCTCAACTCCTCCAGCCGGCTTAACAGCTGCCTCACCTCCCCCTCGCCTATCTTTCTAAACAACGGCTCTACCTCCCCAATGGGGGCACCTGGCGTTGGGGGCCTCTCTGCCTCCTCCCAGAGGAGGGGGCCGGGGCTCCCCATCATCTTCCATAGCCTCTCAACGCTTTGAGGGACAACGGGGGCTAGGCCGACTGCCAGAAGTTTTAACGACCAGTAGGCGTAATACATAACGGCGTTTGTCTCCCCGACGTCTGTCTTTATTAGCTCCCACGGCGCCCTGGCGTTGAGATATCTGTTGCCCTCCCTGGCTATTTCCACCACTGTGTGTAGCCCGTCTCTTAGCTCGATGGCGTCGTAATGGGCCTCCGCCTTTTTAAACAGCCCGTGGACTCTCCCCCAGAACTCTCTATCTTCCCCCCTGGGCGAGCCCTCTGGGGGGACTTTCCCCCCCAGCCTCTTTATAAAAGACAGGACCCTGTTTATGTAGTTACCCACGTCGTCGTTCATCACCTTGTTTATAACCTCTAGGGCTAGAGGCCAGGTGAAGTTTGTATCTCTATTTTCGGGCCTGATGTAAATTAGGACAAATCTCCAGTAGTCTACTGGAAGTAGGTGAGGCGCCTCGTCTATCCATATCCCCCACCTCCTGCTTTTAGAAAACTTATCTCCTTCATACATGAGGTATTCAGTGGAGGCTGTGGTTGTGGGCAACGTGTAGCCGCCGTGGGCGAGGAGTAGTGCGGGCAGGATGATCACGTGGAAAGGCACGTTGTCTTTCCCCACGAAAAACACTATCTTTGTGTCTAGCTCCTTCCAAAACCTCTCCCAGCCCCCCGCCTCGCCACGTTTGGCGAAATGCTCCACCACCGCCGAGATGTATCCCAACACGGCCTCAAACCACACGTAGATCGTCTTCCCCCCCGCCTCTGGGAAGGGGGCGGGGATTCCCCACCTGTTGTCTCTAGTTATCGCCCTGGGCCTAAGGCCCTCTTTCAACATGCCTAGCGACATCTCTTTGGCGTTTTGTGGGAGGTATCTGTTCTCCTCTACGTACTTCCTAACTCTATCCTCAAGTCTCCCCAAGTCTAGATACCAATGGCGGGTCGCCTCCCACCTGGGCTTTGAGCCACATATGACACACCTGGGCTCCACCAGCTGTCTGGGGTCTAGCAGCCTGCCGCAGTTTTCACACTGGTCCCCCCTAGCCCTCTCGTAGCCACAGTAGGGACATCTGCCCACCACAAATCTATCTGGGAGAAAGATCTTGTCGTTAGGGCAGTAGGGAATTTCGTCCTCCCTGGCGAAAATATAGCCATTTTCATATACCTTCAGGAAGAAGTTTTGGACAAACTTTATGTGTGTCTCCGAGTGGGTGTGGGTATATAGGTCAAAAGAGATATCCCACCTCCTAAACAGCTCGGCCACAATTTCGTGCATCCTCGTGGCGTATTCCTCAGGGCTTACCCCCAGCTGTACTGCCTCCACCTCTATGGGGGTGCCGTGCATGTCGCTACCGGAGATAAACACCACCTCGTGTCTTCTTAGCCTCAGGTATCTGGCGTAGACGTCAGCCGAGAGAACAGAGCCAACCATGTTGCCTAGATGGGGCACGGTCTGTACGTAAGGCCACGCGGATCCCACCACGTATTTAGCCACGTGTGTCTAAAGTACTGTCTTTATAAGCTCTTGCCAGCTATTGACCTCAACATGGCCCTCACCGCGGCCTCCAGGCCGCCCCTCTCGTATGCCGCCAGCACCATGGACCACCTTATCCGTAACGCCAACGCCGTGAGGACAATTGTCGCCAAGGCGGTGAGGACTGTGGTGATTATGGGAGAGGCAAAAGGCTCGAAGACGTATACGAGGGACTCTGTGAATAACACAATTAGGGAGGCTAACGCCATCTTGCCCGCCAACACCGCCGCAAAAAACCGCCTTATGTCATAACCGGCGGCCCCCAGGGGTATATACAACACGTCGTCTGCCAGCGGCGAGACCGCAAAGATAAATACCGCCAGGTCCACACCCCATTTTGACACCTTCTGGAAAAACCTCCTGGCGTAGGCCAGCTCCTCTCCCATAACCGCCCTGCCTATGCCGTAGCCGTAGAGAAACACCGCTATTTTACCCAAGGCGGCGCCAAGCCCCGTGGCCACAATGGCCAGTATGGCCTCCACAAGACCCCTATTTGCGGTAGTGTAGACCACCGTGGCTAAATATCCCGGGAGGGGGACAAAGGGGATGAGGTGGGAGATAAAAACCGCCAGGAAGACCCCCAGTGGGCCTAGCCATCCCACCAGCTCATTAGACATCTGGCAGCGGGCTATCTGCCAAATCTCCTCTGCCTGTTGGAGTACTCTTCTACCACATATCTCACGTCTTCTCTCTCGATTTCTGGCCACAACTTTTCTAAAAATATCAGCTCTGAGTAGGCCGCTTGGTATAACAGGAAGTTGCTAAGTCTCTTCTCGCCCCCCGTTCTAAGCACCACGTCGGGTTGTGGCTGTGGGAGATCCCTAGTGTCTAGACACTGAAATAACGTCTCCTCGTTTATCTCCCCCATCTTCACCTCCCCCGAGATGATCCTCTTTATGCATCGTACGAGCTCAGCCCTGCCCCCATACCCCAGGGCAAAGGTGAGGTGGTAGTTTTGGTAGTTTTTCGTCAGCGACTCTATCTCCTCCACGAGTTTTACGATTTTTGTTGGGAGTAACGCTCTGTCGCCTATAACTCTGATCCTAACCCTGTTTTCATGAAGTAGGGGGTCCTCCAGCGTCTTTCTAAACTCCTCCTCAAAGATTTTAAACAATATCTCTAGCTCTAGCCTGCTTCTCCTGAGGTTTTCAGTAGAGAGGGCGAAAATGGTGACGTGTTTAATATCTCTAAACTCTAAAACCCACGTGAGGAAGCTCCTCACTTTCTCCACCCCCACCTTATATGCGCGGTAGAGGTCTAAGCCGGCCTTTTTTGCGTAGCGCCTATTTCCGTCTGGAATAACCGCAATGTGTGTAGGCAGTTTAACAGACATTTTCACCTATATGTTCATCTCCTGCCTTCTCTATAGTCAATAATACCGGCTTTTCACATGTGGCTAATATCATGCCCTGGCTTTCAAGCCCCATAATCCTCTTAGGCTCCAGGTTGGCCACCACCACCACGTATCTCCCCGCCAAGTCTTCTGGCCTGTAGTACTCGGCGAGGCCGGCGACAATTTGTCTCTTCTCCCTGCCTAAATCCACGAGAAGTTTTATAAGTTTCTTAGATCCCTCCACTCTAGACGCCTCTACCACCTTCCCCACCTTTAGGACAACGCGGCGAAACTCCTCAATACTTATAGCCATGACGTTGGCTGTAAGACATATATTTAAAGGTTCAGCTTAAAGTCTTTATAGACGCTCCCCACTGTGTATACCGCCACGGACTCTAGGCGGACCTCCTGCCCTACGCGGTATCTAAACAAAACCGCCACCCCCTGTATTAAATGCACGTATCCCACCCTCTCTATGTACCCCTCCCTAATCTCCTCCCTCGTCGGCAAGACGTTGGCGTAATCTCCCGCGGCCAGATATACGTCCACTCTCTCTAAAACGCCCTCTTTGGTGTTTTTACACTCCAGGTAGGTGGGGCCGTCTGAATGCTGGAAGTTAATCGAGACGCCTATCTGTTTTACCCTCGAGATTATGTAGTTTACCGTCTGTTGTACCTGTTCTCTTGTGGTTAGCGTTACCACCAATACTGCGGGTGGGAAGAAAAACACGTCTTAAATACCCTCCTTAAAAATCTTTTTTATCACAAACGCAGTCCCAAGGCCTAACGCCAGAGACCCCACATAAATTGCGACAAGGAAGGTGGGGATGCCGAAAAAGCTGGGCTCTACAGTCACAGTGACGATATTAGACATGTTGGGGGCCTGGTAGGGGTTTCCGGTGTAGTTTACCACAATCTCGTAAACACCGGGATTGGCGAACTGTAGATACAACAAGGGCTCTGCCTGTCGTATCTCCACGTCGGTGTAATTCACAGTGAGGTTCTTCTTGAATATCTCCAACAAGCCCTCCTTACGCCCCACCGGACTTGTGATGTTTACATAAAGCGGCAGAGATCTCTCTATTACGGTGACCTTACGTCCCGCGGCTATGGAGACCACTGTGGGGTTTTTAACCGCGGTGTAGTACCTCGAGGCGGCGCAGGGGTAGTAACTATCGTCTCCAGGGAAGGCCACAGTGATGTTATACACGCCGGTCTTGTTAAAAGTCAACACTTTCCCCACACGGCTGCCGTTTACCTCCACATGTGTGGGCAATGTGGTGTTTAGCCAGATGGCGTATTGTCTCAACACATATACCGTGTTGCCAACAGCCCCTCTCAACATGAAGGTTATGACACATCGCGCCCTGTCTATATGGACATATGTCGTATTGTAGGCGCCGGCGTAGTTGGGGTCAAGGCTTTCAAACCTGGCCGTTATTTGAAACACGCCGCCTCGCGGCGGCGGCCACCAGCCCCGGTAGGCCGTGGCGTTTCCGGCATATAACACAGTGCCGTTTATGGAGATAAAAAGCCGGCCGGCAATACCGCTGGGCTTTACGGCGACGTCTATAGGCAGCAGGCTGCCGTATACCCCCCTCTGTGGGACCTCTAGAGATATAAACGACGGCGCCTTGTAGACAAAAAGGTTAAAACTCTCGCCTTGTGGGATCAACCCCGGCGCCGACACCCTGACGTTGCCCAGATAGGTCCCCGCCGGCAGTGTGAGAGTTAACGACCCCGTCCCTCTCTCTACCTTAAGTTTATAGCTAAACTGGCCCTGGCCTCCAGAGATCTCCACAACGGCGTCTACTGTGACAGGCCGGCCGAATAGAGTAACTTTAAAACTTATGACTAGAGGTTGGCCGTAGATTGCGTGAAAGGTCTTGTTTATATATATCTCGGGGGGAGAGGGCAATATGTATAACGTCACCGAGGTTTTTGTAGAGAGGAAGTTCTTTGTGGCTGGGGTGAAGACAGCCGTGAGGTTGTACTCCCCCGGCAGTAGGTCTAGGGTGTCTACAACAGGCCCCCAAGGCCTGCCGTTAAGAAAAACCTCCACTCTCCCCACCGGCTGTACCAACGAGGTGGGGACGGCTGTAACCATTACCACCTTGCCGAAATTGACAATATAGGGGTTTGAAAAGGTGTTATTTAGCTTGAGGTCTAGCCAAACTGGCGCCGGCTGGATTAGAAACTGCGCCGTGGCGGCGGCAGAAGTCACGTTTCTATCTCCCGGCGTTGCGGCCTGTAGCATATAGACGCCGACGTCTAGAGGCGGCATGGCTACCGCCAGGGGGGCTTTCCCAAAGGCGATAAAGGTGTTGTTAAGCCAAAGCCTGACCTCCACCCCATATTCCCTATTGCCGACATAAACCCTCGCCTTGACCTCCACGGGCTCTCCATAGGTGTATCTCTCTCTTAGCGTTAACTCAACTCTGGGAGCTGCCTTGTGGATCACCACGTCGTAACGTCTAGATATGCCAGATATAGTTAAGACCATGGTGTAATTCCCCGCCCCCAACTGCCACGTGTCTACCTCCAGCCTCCCCCCCGCCGCAAATCTCAGGGGGCCAATAGCCACAATTCCCCTCATGGGAGGGGGGCTGAGCGAGATGGCCATAACCTGGCCAAAGACGTTTCCAGTAATCGACACGTTGGGCCATACCACTATGGTGGTCCTGTTGTAAAAAACGCCGGTGGTGGCCACAATGCGGTAGAGGCCGGAGTGTTGGGGGACGTGGGTTTTTTCTATCCTCGTCCTGTTTGAATATAGAGCTACATCCGGACAGGTGGAGTTTAGACTCACCACAATTTTTGACGTCATGTTTTCAGCCTCTAGAGAGATCTTACAGATAGGTCTCACCGGCAGAGCCACGACCCCCCTGTCTGTCTTTAT
>JBKBOT010000005.1:0-12445 GCA_046293555.1 Pyrobaculum sp.
AGTGATGGCGCCGCTGGGACAACTGGCAGCAAGCCTCTCGGGATCGATCTCCCCGGCCTCCACCTTCTTTCTAAACAGCTCCTGATCTACATCCGGCGCGCCCACCCACACCCCAATAAAGCCGAAGTCGGCACGGTGGACCGCTCTGGCGCAGTCAAATGGACAGCCGGAGAACTTAGCCTTGAACTTAAATGGGAACAACTGGTTTCCCAACCACTCGTGGATTTGCGGATGTGTTAAGAAGTAGTCTCTTGCGGCCAGGGTGTCATATAGCGCGAACTCGCATAGGGCGGGGCCCACACAGGCCGCCAGCTCTCTTATCGTGTCGCCAGTACCCCCCACGTCTGTCCCCACCACATCTCTCAAGTAGTCAACTGCCTCGTCTGCCACCTCAGGCCTTATGGAGATAATCATCTGCCCCTGCTGGCCTGCCAGTTCTATCAGCCCAAGGCCGTACCTGTCTGCAAAATCCATCAGCTTCTTTAGCTTCTCTGTGGCGTATAGATAGCCAGAGGGCTGCCACACCCTGAAGTGTAGCTCCGCAATCGTGCCGTCTTTGGTACGCCGGGCGATAAAGCCGGTGTAGACATAACGTATTTTCGCAGAGCCGGCTGCCCACATGGTCTTTCTAGCCGCCAGCCCCGCGGCGTATGCCTCTATGGGGTACTTGGTCTTCTTGAGCTCTGTGACGTGACTAGGCCAGGGTCCCCCTTCATAATATTCAAGCAGCTCCATCCCCCTCTTGGCGTAGTCCTCCACCCGCTCCCCCTGCCTCTGGCTTGAAGCCATGGCTGAAACACGTTATGAAAAAATAAGACTTATTCTACATTTTTGGTAATAATGGTAAATAAGTATAAATGTGTTGGCTTTTGTGTGCAGGTGGACTGTGGTGATAACCTCCGGGAGGCCCTCCAAGGCCGAGCTGTTAGCCAGGCTTGTACTTAAGGCAGGTTGCGACGTGGTCTATCTGCCGGCGGTAGAGGTGGAATCCGCCGAGTTGGGAGATGTGGCCGAATTAATGAGGTGGGCCGAGGTGGTTATCTTTCTCACAGGCCAGTCGGTATGGGGCCTTGCAGAGGGGTTAAAGGCGGAGGCGCTACGTGAAAAAGTGGTATTGTGTAGGGGAAGCAAGGCTGCCGGCAACGTCAAAACCTATTTCGGCATTAACTGTATCAACGTGGGGGAAACCACAGAGGGGTTACTGAGGGCAGATATCTACAGCGGGAGGAAGGTGTTAATCTCTTTCTACGGCGTGGTAGATCAAGAGCTTGTAGAAAAGATTAGAGAGAAGGCGGCTGAGGTGAGGGTGGTACAAGCCTACCGCACTAAGGCGACCCCTAGGGAAAACGCCATAGAGGCCGCAAGAAGGGCGGCGGCTGGGGGCCACATTTTGGTCTTCACAAGCGCCCTAGGGGCCTCGGCCTTTTTCCAGACAGCAAAAGAGGTGGGGCTGTTAGAGGCGGTGGTGGATGCCGTCAATAGCGGCAAGTCGAAAATTGCGGCTATAGGGCCTGTGACCGAGAGGGAAGTTAGAAAATACGGCGTGGCGGAAGTAATTAAGCCAGAGAAGCCCTTCCTGTCCTATCTAGCTCAAGAACTTGCGAAGTTGTTTTGAATAATAACGTCGATAATTCTCCCCCCTGGAGAGACGTGGGCCTTTATGCCGTATTTCTCCAAGGCCACGGCGGGCCCCGCCGCCACCACCACGGCGTTTTTCAAAACGTCAAGTTTAACCTCGGCGACAGCCGCCGCGGCCAGCCCGCTGAAGAAGACGTAAATCCCCCCAGGCGGCAGGGAGGTTAAGACGTCGCGGCGGGGTACAGCCCGATATGTAAAAAACTCGTAGACTCTACAGCTCTCCACAAGCGCCTCTGCCCTCTCGCCGTGGTGGAAAACCGTGGCGGCCACACAGCTGCTCACGGCGGCGGCTAGCTCCTCCGCGCTGTGGTAAACCAGCTGCGGCTTGACTCCAAAGACGTTTTGTATCATGACGGCGCCTTTGTCTCCCTCCGCCGTGGCCACCCTTTTGTTTCTCAAATCTAGCCACACCCCCTCCTCCCTCAGCCTATAGGCAGAACAGCCGGAGCCAAAGACCGCCAAGTCGCTTTCCTCCACTGCCTTAGCCACAGCCAGTCTGTCTATAGGCTCTGGCTGTAGTTCCAACACTGGGGCGACCACCACCTCTCTGAATACCCGTCTAAACGCCCCGCCGGCTTTCTCGCTAGTTACTACAATCACGAGACGCCAATTTTTTCACAGATAGATAACATTTTCAAAGGCCCTATGGGCTTAGCTCCCGGCCTTATGTCGCCTGGTAGATATGTACAGACGTAGATATCCCACCCGGGGGGCACCTCGGCCTTTCTCCCCTCTCCAGCTAGAATTATCGCCATGTCTCCCACATCTCTAAACACCTCCAGTAGCCTCCCGTCGAGATTGGGGGATAGGACCAATAGGCAGAGGGTGTATTTCTTCTCCGTCACTTCGTTCTCTTGATCCAAAATCTAATCCACCCGCCCTCTAGCTCCTCTATTTTCATAATTTCGTTTTTTGTGAACTTTGCCCAAACCCTTAGATCTTCTTTAGCGCATACGTCGTCAGTTATTATCTCCAATATGCCGCCTACTGGCACCTCAGAGAGCTCCCTATTTACAAGCACAGGCCCTAGGCAGTGAGACCCCGAGATCTTTATAGATCTGTGAGGGGCGTCCATATGACGCCCCAGTTATGTAGTAATAAAGGTTGTTAACTAGGTGGTTGGTAACATATTTTAGCGCCATTTCTTCTCTATGGCTCTCCACCTGGCTATTGGGGGCGGTGGGGATGTGGTCATGGCCGCCGTGTTGGCTGGAGGCGGCGAGGTGGGGCACATCCCGTGGGAGAGATATACGGTAGACCCAGAGCCCGGGCCGGTGCCGCTGTCTAGTTTTATAAACGCCGCGGTTTTTGACGACGGGGTGGCTATCGCCACTGGGGGTTCCCACGTGGAAAGAGGCGGGAGGAGGTTTAAAACTCAGGGCATCTGTGTGGCTGAAACTTTGGGAAAATCTATCTACGTTGTTGATAGCTATCTGCCCCCGTCGAGGCTGGCTAGATCTCTAGCCCGCTTTAAGAAGGTGGTGGGTGTCGACGTTGGTGGAGACGTCTTGGCTGTAGGCTGCGAGGAGGAAGTGGGAAGCCCCCTGTCTGACGCCTACGGGCTAGCCCTATTGGCCATGTTGAAAAAACTGGGGGTAGAGACAGAGGTTGTGGTCATGTCCCCAGGCGCCGACGGGGAGTTAGATAGGGAGTACTTCCTCCAGAGGGCGGCAGAGGTGGCCAGAATGGGGGGCTTCCTGGGCTCTGTGGGCCTATCTAAAGGACAGCTGGAGCTCCTCTCGGCTTTAACGCGGCGTTGTGTCACAGAGGCCTCCACAGCTGCCGCCAGGGCGGCCTTTGGGGAGTGGGGGGAGTTTCCCATTAGGGGCGGGGCGCGGCGTGTGAAGATAGACCTTTTCTCCACCGTGGGGTTTAGGTTTGACCCAGAGGCGTTGCTTAAAGTAAACAAGGCGGCCCGTATTGTATATGAGAGAGACGCCTCGATGGACAAGGCGGCGGAACTCCTCCTGGCTGCAGGCATCCCCACGGAGTGGCACCTAGAGACGTTATTAAGCAAGGGCGTGGAGTATAAAGACGCCGTCTCTACCCTAAAAAAACTTAAGAGATGCCACAATGTGTAACACCTTCTGTATCACCTCCGTCGGGCTTCTCCCCAATACTGTAATCACGGGCTCTTTCCCCCAGTCCCCCCAATCTACTATAAGGTCTGGCGTCTTGCCGCCAGTTTGTCTATACGCCTCCTCTACAATCCACCCCATTGTTGCCCCCTCCCTCCTCTTGACCTCTTCAGGCTCTAGCCTCCTGTCTATATAGGCTATTGTATACCCCGCCGCCTTAGCTCTCTCTATATACTCTTCTCTCAGCCTTATGTTCATAGCCGCCCTTATGTCGGGATCTCTTTTTAACACAGCCAAGATCTTTCTGGCCACGTGGTCACTTGCCCCAAAGGCCGGGGGGCCTGAGGGCTTGGCTTTCCCCATATAGTTCACAATTCTGCCAGGCACTGCGGCCACGTCTTCTTTGTTTTGAGCATATCTGGGGTTAATCGCATAGCCGAGATTGCTCTGTACTTCTGGAATGGCGCTTGCTAACAAATCGCCATGTTTTTCCACAAGCTCTAGCGCTTTGGTTATCTCTTGGTATACACGCCACCTTTCAGCCGATATCTCAACCCACGCCGCGGGGTTCACCGGCCAGTGCCCCTTGCCTCTAGCTACCCCGTATTTAATAGCGGTGTAGATAAACTCCTTTGCCGTCTTTATGGCCTCCAGCGGGTCCAGCCCCTTGGCTAGCCCCGCGGCTATGGCTGCAGAGTAGGCACAGCCAGTGCCGTGTGTAGCTCTGGAGTCAAGTCTCGGCGTCTTGAGGTGGTGGAAAGCCCCCTGGCGGTACACCACGTCTATAGCCTCGTCGGTCTCGAGATGGCCGCCCTTCACCACCACTGTGTCTACGCCGTATTCCCTATGGATGTACCCCGCGGCTTTCTCCGCGTCTTTGAGAGACCTTATCTCAAAACCCGCCAGCCTCTCTGCCTCGTGTCTATTTGGGGTCACCACCCTGGCGGTGGGGAGCAGCCGCCTTTTTAACACCTCCACTGCGTCTTGATCTATCAGCGGGGCGCCAGATTTAGCCACCATCACTGGGTCCACCACAAGGGGGAAGCCCAGAGACCTGGCTGTGTCTGCCACCACCTCTATGAGCTCTCTAGTGCCCAACATGCCGGTTTTCCCCGCGTCTATCCCCATGTCGTCCCACACGGCTACGATCTGTTCCCTCACTAGAGCTGGGGGTAAACACTCCACGGCCCTCACCTCATATGTATTCTGCGCGGTGACGCAGGTAAGCGCCGTGGCTCCATGGACGCCAAATGCGGCAAAAGTCTTCACGTCTGCATGTATGCCAGCCCCGCCGCCGGAATCTAGCCCAGCTATTGTGATGGCCACCCGCCAAGACATAAGTACCTAATCTTTTCTAGATAAAAACTTTACCGTCTTATCTCGCGGAGAAGCGGAATTTCTCTCAACATGTCCTCAGAGACGTAACTCCAGTAAATCCCAGTGGGCTTTCTATCCACACGACGTGTGTAAATAACCTCCCTGCTCGTGGCCACAATGTCTACAACTAGGTCGAATGGCTCTAGCGGAATCTCCTCTTCTACCAGCTGGAGGGGGTGCACGGTGGTAGCCACCGGCGTGTTTTCACTAACTTTTCCAAACGTGTAGAGAATACCCCACTCGATTTCTGAATATCCATGCGATTTGCCCACACGGCGGCCGGTATGGGGATTTACGGCAACAGACCCGACGACAACTAGGTCTACGGGAGGGATCTCCCAAGGCTTGACCGGCCTCCCCCATTTGAACATGCCGGAAATAGTTGACGCCTCGCGGTAAGCCCCTATGGTCGAGGGGTCTAACAGGTAGAACCCCTCTCTAATTCTCGGCGTGGGCACAATTAACAGCTTGCCTCCAGACAGGGCGGCGTGGCGGCAATATCTCTGCGGCGCGTCTGGATTTATCTTCACAACTCTAGCCCTCCGAAACTCCACAGTGGAGGCCAACTGTCTACAGGCCTCTTCAGAGTTCTTAAAATTGGGAATCCGCCCGTAGACGGGACGGGGGAAGTCAGCCACGCCCCTCTCTTCAAGAAGTCTCCAAATTCTCTCCCTAATAGACTGTTTCACATCTTTCACAAGAAGTATAGAGGGTTAATATAAAACGCCCCGATAGACATGTCGTGTTGGCTTGCGGCTCTATTTGAGTCATGCGAGTGGTGGGTGTGGAGCCAACAGGAGGACATATATGCCGACTGCTATAAACACCATGGCGCCTATGGGTAGTGCCAGTTTTATCCATTCTCTAAATCCTATTAACAACACGCCTGCGAGAACGATGTTAGGCACGTTGCCGGGAATAGTTAGGCCTCCTGATAGCACTAGTGAAATCAAGAAACTCCTCAAGACCTCTACCTCCATTTCTGGAGTTACTAACGCCGCCACTAGGGTGGCGTTGTCTGCCACAGCCGAGAGGAGGCCGAAGATGTATAAAACCTCCTTGCCGAATCCGGCCACCACAGAGGCTAGAGGTTTGAAGAACTCTCCCAAAATCGTGAGGGCGAAGATAAATAGAAATATCTTAAACGCCCGTATGAAGACCTCTCGTAACTCGGGCTCGTAAGGCTCTATCTCCACTCCAAGCTTGTGTAGTCTCTTGAGTGTAATATAGGCATAGATGGCGAAAAACAGAACTATTATGGCCACGGCGTCTAGAAGCACGTGCACCAGGTAGAAAAATCCTTGTTTGAGTTTAGCCACCGCGATGGTAGATAGCGGCTCGCCGATAGGTAACAACGCGGCGCCGGCGCCTATGGCGAAAGCTCCATATACCGCAGCTCTCGCCTTGTATTCATGCGGGGCTTTTGCAAAACCCAGAAGTTCTGCCAACACCGCCGCCGCCACGATGGCTGAAATCACGCTACTTGACATGCCAAATAGAAATATCAAGATGGCTAAAACGGCGGGTTTCGCTATGACGTCCGCCTTTACGGCTAGCTTATCTCTAAAGTAATAAAACGTCAACCCAGCTATCAACACCACCTGCGTAATTCCAATAGGGATATAGCCCAACCCCGGCTGGTAGACTGCAACTGGGTGGAGGAGGGCCTCTTTAAGTAATGAAATACTCCAAAGGCCGCCGATAGTTGCCGCAATTAGCGACATCACGAAAAAGAAGGCCTCCAGGTTGTGTTCTACCTTTTTCGACACCAGCGGTGGGACTAGTAGCAACACTAAGAAGACCACTTGGAGTAGGAGATCCATAGGTTGTGCAAAAAGATAACATCTTTTAAAGTTGATTACGGCTCCCCTTGTGCCGTATTAAAAAATTTTCGGTATAGAGTTTAAATAGTTGTGGGTTTTGGGGGTCGTGGAAAACACCTCTGAGGAGCCGCCAGATAGGCGGCTAAAAAGAGTCTTGGGAGTTTTTGACACATATGCGTTAGTTCATGCAGACGTACAGAGCACGTTTTACTTCTTGGCAGGCTTCATCGCGCTGGCGGCTGGGGGATTTGCGTTCCTAAGTACCATATATGGCGTCTTGTTGTTAGCAGCCATAGCGCTGATTTATGGAGAGATGGCCGCACGATTCCCAAAAGCGGGGGGCTCTTATATTTACGTCACATATGCCTTCGGCGGGGCGGCTGGATATCTCGCCGCCTGGCTATTAGCGCTTGACCAAGCCATCATGATTGGCTACGGCGTGATTGACGCGGCTAAGATCTTCAACAAGGTGTCTGGACTCTCAGAGGTGGGGCTCGCCGTTGTTTTCTCAACGGCGATTTTCGTCCTCACGCTACTTGGCGTCAAGAAGTCTGCAAACGTGGCAAAGACCTTTGCCGCCATGGACTTAGCCCTCGTGGCGACATTGATCGCAACCGCGCTGGCTTTACACCCGGCGTCCCCGCCGTTCTTCAAGTGGGGCGGCATAGAGGGGGTCAACTTGCTGCTAGCCTTCTCCCTCCTATCTAGGGGGTTTACCGGCATAGACGCGGTGGGCCAGCTGGCTGGGGAGGTAAAAAAGCCCCGCGTCTATATACGTAGGGCCATGTGGACACTTGTGGCTATAGGCGCCATCCAGGGCCTCGGACTTATGGCTGCAATAACCTCAGCCCTCACCCCGACAGAGCTTAAAGACCCCGCGATAGCCCCTCTGTACCTGGCGGAAAAGATACACCCAGCTGTGTTTTACCTCATGGCTTTTAACATCTTCGCCGTTATGTTAATGGCGGCGTTGACTGGATATCTGGCCTTCTCCCGCCTTCTATATAGATTTGCGGAATCCGGCCTCCTGCCGGAAGCCTTTTCTAGGCTTCATAACAGGTTCAAGACGCCATATATACCGCTGGCGCTAGCCTACCTAATATCGCTGACGCTAGTGTACATAGGGGAAGTCGAGGTGATCCTGGCCATATATGCCATAGGGTCGTTAATAAATTACCTCGTGGTGTCTCTAGCGTTGGCCAAAATGTCGAGGAGAGGTCTCAACACCTTCGCCGTTGGGGGATTTGTATGGGTTGCCGTCTTCCTAATCCCTCTAGGCATAGCGCTGGCGCTATTAGAAAAGTATAGATACATATGGGTCCTCGCCGTCTGGATGGCTATAGGCGCCGTCTTGTATAAACGGAGGTATGTCGTAGCCCTGTATAGAAACCTAATAGATGTAAGCATGACGTCAATAAGGGCGATGCTAATTGCGGCTAGAAAAGAGCTTTTCTATCTGCAAAGAGGAAGGCGGCTATAGTCTTGCCGTCTTTTATCGCACCTTTGTCTATCAGCTCTAAGACCTCCCTAGGGCTTAGGAGGGCCAACTCCATGTCTTCCTCTCCGGGATCTCTCTCGCCGACCCCCACGTGTTCTAGCTGGTTTGTGAAATATATCCTTACAAGCTCGTTGCTAACCCCGGGCGCGGGGTATATGTCAAGCATGTGGCTGAGCTGTAGCGGCTTATAGCCTGTCTCCTCTACCATCTCCCTCACGGCGGCCTCCTGTGGGTCTTCCCCAGCCTCCAGCGTGCCTGCCGGCATTTCTAAAGTCCACTGGCCTAGAGCTGGCCTAAACTGTTTTACCAAAATCGCCCTGTCGCCCAGTAGGGCCAATATCGCCACGGCGCCGGGGTGGACCAGGTATTCCCCCCAGACCGATCTGTCTCCCACACGGCGGGCTCTTTTGACAAGAGTAAACTTCCTCCCCCTGTAGATTATCTCATCCACGGGCCCCTATTTATGCCATAGATAAAGATTTCTGAGAAGAGATATATCTCTATGTCGGCTTTCATCTATGCGGCTTGTGGGAAAAAACGTCGTAGTTGTAGGCGTCGGCCCCGGCTTGGGCTCCGCCGTGGTTTACCTCCTGCTTAAAGAGGGGGCCTCTGTATACGCCTTCGCGCGAACTGTGGAGTTTCTCAGACAGCTCGAGGCCGAGTATTCAAGATATGGCTTTGTCAAGACGGGGGCTAGGGACTTCTCCAAGCTACAGGAGACCCCCACGGAGGTGGACGGCGTGGTACACGGCTTGGTGGTAACCGCGGGGGGCTACGTCAGCGGCAGTATCGACGAGCTTAGAGAGGGGGAGCTAGAAGACATGTTGTCTCGTAACCTCAGGGCCCATCTCTATGCGGTGAAGGCCTTCCTCCCGTTGATGCGACAAGGCTCCTCCATAGTGCTCACCTCGTCTATAGGTGGGACGTATGCAGTCTGGCCTAGACACGTGGCTTATGTGGCCTCTAAGGCTGCCCTAGCCAAAGCCGTAGAGGCGCTGGCTGCAGAGCTGTTAGATAGGGGCATTAGGGTAAACGCCGTGGCGCCAGGCGGGATGACTAGAGACCTCAAGCCCGGGCGTGGATACAGCTTGGGTGACCCCCAGGCCCCGCCAGAAGAGGTGGCCAAGGTGGTTGTCTGGCTCCTAACTGAGGAGGCGAGTTGGGTGACGGGGGCAGTGATCCCAGTAGACGGGGGGAGGAGGTTTAAAAAGTAGGGCTTTTCCCCGCCCGTGGCTCTCCCCACGCTTGGGCCAATCGGCGTGGTGCCCGGCATTGTTTTAACTATCTTGTCTGGACTTCTGATCGAACAGCTGGTTCATTACATCTCGTGGCGCTACCAGAGGGCAGCTGTGGGGGTGGCCGCCATCTTCGCGCCGATAATAACGTCAAGCCCCGAGCTAGCTATATTCATCCTGGCGTTGTACTACGGCCATGTGGAAATCGCGTGGGGCTCTATCGTGGCGCAGCCCTTCATGGCCTCCACGGTGATATACCCCGTGGTGGTAATAACGGCGTTAGCCGCATGGGCGTTAGGAATGAGGCGGTATAGACTGCCCCACGTCCACAGGATTGTAGCTGTGCCCCTCCTGGTTTTCACCATCCCCCTTCTTCCCATCCTTTTTCTACACCCGGAGAGATATGGCATATACGGCCAGCTGTATGGACTGGGGCTTCTAGCTGTCTACTTCCTATATGCGAAATTCATGTTGAGAGAGGAGGAGGTAAAAAAAGCCGCCGCGCGGCTGTGGCTTAAACATCCAGCCCTACAGACTGTAGCAGCCATGGCCACTATATACCTCGGGGCTGAGTGGATTGTAGATGGGATAAAGGAGCTGGGAGCTGCCTTTGGGCTAGACAAGTTGGCCCTATCGGTAGTGCTCGTGCCTATTGCCACCGTCGTGCCTGAATCCATCGTGGGCCTTATCTTTATAGCCAGGGGGAAAGACGACGAGGGCGTAGGCGTTATCGTGGGGGAGAAGGCTCTTTATAGCACCTTCTACCCCGGCCTCGCCATGGCTCTGGGGGTATACAGCCTAGAGCCTGCGGCAGCCACGGCGTTAACTATAGCCATAGTGGTATCTCTACTAGAGGCCACGGCGGTTTGGTTTGGCTACTTTGGCCTCACGGCGCCCATAGGGCTGGCGGGCTATCTTTACTACCTACATAACGTCTTGGGGCTCTAAGTTTTAAAACCAGTCTTTTTATCCCTATATGCATAAAGACAAGTCGGTGGGCATTGGGCTTATGGCTGTAGGCATTGTGGGGATTCTGCTATACGGCTGGCTGTTATTCTTCTCGCCTTGGAGCCAGCTGGTTTTACAGTTGACAGCCTTTCTGGCCGTTGGGGGCGTTTTAGCCATATTGGCCTGGGTGGGCTACGCCCTAGCCACCACTCCGCCTCCAAAACCCATAGAGGAGATCGAGAGAGAGGTACAAAAGGCCCTAGAGGAAAGCCGGCAGTAACGTCAAGATTTCTCTTTTTGTGTAGAGGGCTCCACGTGTACTGTCACCTCGCCGCCTAGTTCTCTTTTTAACACGTCTTCCACCCTGTCTGCAATCTCGTGTGCCTCTCTGACGGTAAGGTTTTCGTCTATGGCTATCACCACCTCTGCGTGATATATACTACCCGCCTTACGTATTTTTATAGATTTTACAGAATCTACCCCACCTATCTGCGACACCTTAGATAACGCCCTTTTGGCCACCTCAGGGGGGGCGTAGTCCATTAGCTCCATCACGGTAGTTCTCAACAGCCTTAAGCTTAACGTCACGAAATATGTGGCTATAACTGCCGCCAGCATTATGTCTACCAGAGGGCCCCACTGTGTGAAGAGCTGTGGCATATACTCCATGGCCACGTAGCCAAACACAAGAAATGTGAGTAGAGCCGACGTGGAGGCTAGATCTGTGGCGAAGTGGAGGGCATCTGCCTCCAGCGCTCTTGACACTCCTCTAAAACGCCTCAAGACAGTCACGCGGTTGTAGTCTATAAGGATCGCCGACGCCAGTATTGCCATAGAGAGGGGGGTGGGGACATAGGGCTCCCAGCTAATAGCCTTTTTAACTGCCTCATATGCCACAAAAAAGACCGAAGCTATGACGGCTAGCGACCCGCCGACGCCGCCAAGAGTCTCTGCCTTGTGGTGACCATATGGGTGTTCTAAATCTGGGGGCTTTAGGCTTACTCTCACCGCGATATAGGTGATAGCCACTGCCAGGAGGTCTACCGCAGAGTGTAACGCATCGGCCAGTACCGCCACAGACAGGCTCTGCGTCCACGCCAACGTTTTTAAGACGGCCACTAGGATGCCTGCAAGGAGGGATATAAAGGCGGCTCTCAGCTTATCCACGTCTCTCCACACACCTGTCGGCAGCTCGTTTGAACTCCTTAACGGCCGCCGGGTTTTTCATAAGGGTGGTGCCAATTAACACCCCTTTGGCGTATAGCTCACACGCCTTCTCTACCTCCTCAACTCTAGACACGCCGCTCTCGATTATGAAATCCACGTCTCCCCGTAGCGCCTTGGCGATCTCAAAGGCTCTGGCTAGACTTACTTCAAGCGTCTTTAAATCCCGGGCGTTTATACCCAACATATCCCCCCAGCTGGCGGCCTCTCGCGCGTCCTGAATGTTGTCCACCTCTACAATTGGCGTTATGCCCAGCCTTGAGGCATATTCGGCAAGCTCCATCGCCTTTTCTCTCCCCACAAGCCTATATATAATCAACACGGCGTCTGCCCCATAGCCAAAAGCCATATCTATCTGCCTCTTGTCAATTATAAAGTCTTTCATTAATACAGGCCTATAGGCTTTAGCCATGGGGATAAAACGGTAGTCTCCTAAAAACCAGATGGGCTCTGTCAACACAGAGAAGGCGGCGGCGTGGGGGTAAAGCTCCGAGAAGTAAACCCATGGCGGCAGATCTAGCCTAATTACGCCACGTGGAGAGGCCCTCTTATATTCCGCAATAATTCCAAACTCTCCTAACGACTTGGCGAAATTTACAACTGGCGTCGTTCTCGCCGGAGGCA
>JBKBOT010000005.1:12558-38796 GCA_046293555.1 Pyrobaculum sp.
ATACTGGCTATGGCTTGGGGGTTTGCCGCAATGCTGTACGTGATATACCTTTTGATATTACGTCTCGGGAGGCCAGAGGCCGTGTTGCCCGGCCTCTTTTTCGGCACGTTGACCGCAGCCCAGTTTATTGCCAACAAGCTTGTTGACTACGGCATCGGCGTGGCGCCTGCAGGCACAGTAATATTTATGACAAATGTTGCCGTGTTAGACGCGTTGGCAATATTCTACGGCAGGGAATTCGCCATGAGGGTCGTGCGGGCGGGCTTTTTCTTCCAGATGGCAGTGGCCTTTGCCGCATGGTCTGCATCTATCCTCCCGCCGCCGGCCTGGTTTGCCGAAAGGGCGGCAGTTGTCAACAGCGTCATAGCCCCCTCCGCCAGGATTGCAACCGCGTCGCTCATAGCATATATAGTGTCCTCCACGGTGGATGTCTACATTGTGACTAAATGGCCCAAGTTACACATATTGGCGAGAGTATACAGCTCCTCACTCGTCGCTATGACTATAGACACCGTGTTGTTCATCTCGCTGGCTTTTGGCCCCACGCTAGAGGTGATAACAGGCCAGATATTGGTAAAATGGGCCCAGATACCACTAGAGGCGTTGTTGATATACGGCATGAGGAGATATGTGGGTAACTCACAGCAAGGCCCCTGCCGCCGCCAAAATCCCCACCACTAGGTTTACCAACACGACGTGTTTACTCCTGGCGAATTCGAGCAACGCCCTTATGGTGGCCAGACTTACAACTACCCCCACCGCCGTCGCCAAGAGGGCCTCTGCTGTGGCCACGGCGCCTCTCTCGGCTGAGTAAGCCAATACGGCGGCTCCCAGCCCTGCTATAGGCGCCAGGACAAAAGAGGCCTTGAAGGCCTCGGCGGGGGAGTAGCCAAGGAGGAGGAGTGTGGCAGTAGTGGCGCCAGACCTGCTGACTCCCGGCAGCGCCGACAGGGCTTGCGCCAAGCCTACTAACGCCATGTCTCTTATAGACATGTCGTCAAACCTCTTAAGCCCCCTGTAAGTCCCGGCCCTCTGAAGTAACAACGCGTTGGCTATAACCATAACGCCGAGGGCTGCCATCAGCAATCTAGCCGTGTTTATAGAGAGGGCCTCTCTGGCCAGGAGGTATAGCGGCACGCCGACAGCTCCCGTAACTGCCGTAGTTATGGCCATATATAGTAGCCACCTCCTCCCCTCCACGTCGCCTCTAAGCCCCATCAAGGCCTTTAGATACACCCGCCTGTAGTACAGGAGGACAGCTATCACGGAGGCGCTTTCTAAAAACAGCCCGAGGGAGTAGGCATAAGCCGGATTTACGTCGGCGAGATAGACCGCTGTAAGCATTATCTGCGTCTTACTGCTTATTGGAAACCACTCCGCCACGCCCTGTATTACGCCGAGTAGTAACGCAAGGGCGAGATCCATGGCGTAAATTACATAATCTATTAAACTTAGCCACTTGTGTACATAGTGGTGACAAATTGCACCAGGGAAAAGCTAAGCCGCCCGGCGCCGGCGAGAGAGCTGTATAGAGGCCCCTCTGTGAAAAACGTCGTGAAGGTAGTAGACGAGGTGAGGGCAAGGGGCGTAGATGTACGCCTATACATAATTTCTGCCAAGTACGGCCTCGTGAGGGAGGATGAAATTTTAGAACCCTACGACGAGACTCTAGGCGGGAGGCCCCTCCCCGAGATAAAGAGGTGGGCTAGAGAGGTGAGACTTTTAGAAAAGTTTAGAGATCTACGGGGGGTCATCTTTCTGACAGCCTCGAGGAGTTACTACCACGCCGTGGAGGAGGCAATCTGCGAGAAGGAGGTATACGTCCTCTCGAGGTTTAGGCCCAGCTGCGGCAAGTGGGTAAAAACGGGGAATTTCGACAAACATAAAGTTTTGAGAAATTTGTTACAAGGCCTCTAGACGCCAGAAAGCCCACATGAGGACTCTAGCTCCTCCACCTCCCTCTCGTCAAGTCTCTTAATTACGGCAGATCTCCGTAACTCCACCTGCTTTCTGCAGGGCGTGAGGTTTGTCACCTCAATTATTACTACATGCCGGCTTCTAGCCGCCGTGGGGGGTTCCCCCAGCTTTTGTAACAAGTCGCCTAAGTTTTCCCTAGGGGCTATGAAGACTATGCCTGCATAAAAACGTCCATAGACTTTACGCCCCGCGGCGAGATATGCCAGCTCTCCAGGCCGTATGTCAAAAAGGGGCCTTACCAGATGTCGCCTCGCTCCGGACAAAACCTCCCTGACTATTTCTAAGCTGGCCGAAATTAGGTAAGGCATGGCAGATTGCAAAGTGGTTAGAGGGGCTTGAAAACCATGAGATATAACATGACCACATATATGGCCCCCCACGCGGGCGTTAATTTACCTCCCATATATCTACGTGGGTTGTCTTTAGCCCTCTCTGTGTTAACTACATGATATACCTCCAAGACCCCTGCCACCAGGGCGACGCCGAGGGCGTAGTGAATCCAGAGGGGGGACTTGGGGAAGTTATAAAACAACACGGCTAACGCCAGCCCCGTGGCAAAAAGCGCGACGGCTGAGGCCAGTTGGGTTTTTGCTAGGGCTGTGGGGAGCGGCTGGCCGTTTTTTCTAGCCACGAGGTAGCCTCCGGTAGATAAGCCGGCCCAACCCACTAGCGACGTTATGTGGAGTGCCAACAGTAGTTCATAAAGCATGAACTAGATTCGAGTTCCATATTTATTCTTCTACGACGTAGTTTCTCAAAACGCCTATGCCTCCAGCCTCTGCCTCTACTACATCTCCTCCTTTTAGAAACTTCCCTTTCGCCATGCCGACTCCAGGCGGCGTGCCGGTAAATATCAGGTCGCCGGGCTTTAGAGTTATGCCTTGTGACGCCCAGTGGACTAGCTGCGGTATGTCGAAAATAAGGTCTCTAGTGTTGCCCTCTTGTTCCACAACGCCGTTTACCCTAAGCCTTAGCGCCACCTGGTGGGGGTCCGGCAGCTCGTCTTTCGTCACTACATATGGCCCCGTGGGGGCCGCCGTGTCCATAGACTTGGCCCATATCCACTGTGGCCCCAGCGGCGTGGGGCTTTTGGGGAACTGCCAGTCTCTTGTAGATATGTCGTTTCCCACCATGTAGCCAAATATGTGGCTAAAGGCCTCCTCTGGCTCTATATACTTGCCGGCCTTCCCGATAACCACCACGAGCTCTACCTCCCAATCCACCATCTTGGAGACTTTTGGCTTTATTACCCTAGACTCGTGTCCAACAAGGGCGTTGGGGAACTTGGGGAAGAAATAAGGCCTCTCCGGCGGGGGGGTCCCCGTCTCTTGTGCATGAGCCCTGTAGTTTATAGCTACGGCAAATATCTTCTCTGGGTTGGGGACTGGGGGTTCCCACACAATCTCGCCGGGGGGATAGAGGGGGCCCTTGGCGTTTTTTATCTTTTCTAAAATCTCTAAGGCGGGTTGCCCCAGGGATATGAGTTTTTTCATGTCGTATAGAAAGTCGGGAGCTGTGTCTGTATTAAATATCTTCATGTAGGCCCTCGGGAGGTCTAAAATACGGCCGTCGAGATAAAGCCCAACGCGCGTCACGCCGCCTTTTCTAAATGTTAACAACCTCATAGAGAGGCCTATATTTCATATATATAAATCCTTTCCGATATCGAAAAATATTTAAGTTTCGATATTCTTGAGACACATGGGTCCACCACCCTGGGCTTTCCTCGGGAGGCGGGGGCTAAGAGAGGTGGTCCTCTGGCTACTGTCAGAAAGGCCGCTTAACGGGGCTGAGGTGATTAGAGCGGTGGAAGACCTCACCTGGGGCTTCTGGAGGCCGTCGCCAGGCTCTGTATACCCACTACTACGCCAGCTGGAGACAGGGGGTATGGTTAAAAAGAGGGCAGACGGGCGCTATGAGTTAACTGAAGAGGGGAGGGGGGCCTTAAAGCAAATCCCATGGCCGCGGTGGCCTTTTAGATGGGGGCAGCCTAGAACTATAGATGAGGTTTTAGACGAGCTAGAGAGCTGGGCCCTCTACCTCTCGGACCTGGCGTCTTCCGACCCGGATAGAGTGGCCCCCTATAGGGAGAAAATTAGGCAAATAGGCGAGATCTTACAGAAGATATGACATTAGAGCTACCCCCTAGAGTTAAGGTACTTGAAGCCCTCAGCGCAATTGTCGACAACAGAGTACACGTGATAGCCGACGGGCGTTGTGAGGTAGTGTCTTCTGAGGGCGATAGGAGATACCACGTGTTTATACAAGGCGCGGAGGCGTATAGTGATGACAACGGCACAGTGTATAGAGGATACGTCGGCTATCCCATAGTTGCATGTCTCATGGCTACCGGGAGGCTTCCAGTAGATATAGAGCTAGGGGAGAGGCTAAGGGGAGTCCCCTGGCGGAAGTTAAATCAACAATTTAAGAAATATGAAGAGGTAATTAGGTATATCTACGCCGAGAGGAATATAGAGAGACAAAAGGCTGAGCGGTATATATAATAATGAAAAAATTAAAAGAGATGGGGCTTAGAAAGTGAGAGTTTTAGAAATCTTCGCCACACTACAGGGAGAGGGAATCAACTTAGGGAAGCCGGCAGTTTTCGTCAGGCTGGCCGGCTGCCCCATTAGATGTGTCTACTGCGACACAAAACACTCTTGGGACTTCCACGGCGGCGTGGAGATGTCGCCTAGAGAGATCTGGGAGGGGGCAGCCGCCCTCGGGGCCACGTGGTGATCGCAGGTTGCGAGCCTCTGATATGGGGGGCTGGAGGAAGTTGTATGTATGTTGAAGTCTATCGGCGCTGTGGAGATAGAGACAAGCGGCGTCTATAGCCCCAGCGAGAGGCTTGACTCCTGTGTGGACCTTTACGACGTCTCCCCAGAGCTATCTAACGCCGGGGTCAAGGCGCCTCTTATTACGTCAAGAGCCCAAAGGCCTGGTTTAAGTTTGTAGTAAAAAACCCAGACGATATCAGAGAGGTGATTATATATACGGAAAAAATTGGGATACCTAAAGAAAGAGTTCTATTAATGCCTATGTCACAAACGATAGAAGAACACACAGAGATTTTAAGAAAGATTTGGGACGTCGCAGTGACGGCGGGACTTAGGGTAACTCCGAGACTTCACATAGCGGCTGGGCTGTTATCTCGTTAACATTAGTTACAGATCTAGAAAACGTTTGACTCTCGACATCTCTAGACGTTTGTTCTTCACGTCTAGATACTCTGCCTCTCATGAGAGATCCTCCACAGCATATGAAGCCAGACCTAACGTCGCACAGCATATTTAATGGCCTTCGGGATGTTCTTTTGCTAGAGGCGGGGCTGTGGCTTATAACCCCCAAAGACTCTGAGCCGTTTAGCCCAATGACCTCGCTTCCGAGGCGGCGCCAGGTAGGCAGAAAAAGCCCCGTGAAAGAAGGTCATTAACGTCCAGACAGGGTGTGAAAGATAAATAAGTTATGTTAAAATTTAACTATGGTTAAGGAATATGTCAGACGGCTGAGAGATGTTATAGATCTACTAGAGTCTGCCGTAGAGGAAGGCGACTGTAAGGCCGTGGAAGAGGCTATAGACGAGTTGAGAAATATTGTAGATGAACTCGAAGAGTATTGACAGTCAAACATTTTTATATGGGCCATATCTTTTTTATGGCGGAGAAGAAAAACAAGCTCTCTATAATTGCGTGGTCTGGTACAGTGGATAAACTATACCCGGTGGCCATCTTGTCAAGCGCCGCAGCGGCGGCTGGCTGGGACGTAGAGGTGTTCTTCACCTTCTGGGGCCTAAACGCCATTAGAAAAGATGTGTTAAACGCCCCGCCAAAGATAAGCGGGGACTTTGCCGAATATGCCCCAGCTGTGGCTCAAGCTATCCAACAGATGAACTTCCCGCCGTGGTTTGAGTTATTAAGACAGGCAAAGGCTATGGGGAACGTGAGAGTATATGCATGTTCTACCACAATGGAGATGTTTGGCATTAAAGACAAGGCGGCTTTGGCAGAATTTGTAGACGAGGTGGCTGGAGCGGCTACGTTTTTAGAAAGGGCTAAAGACGCCAGTGTAACTCTCTTTATATAACTAGGTTTTTTTCTCCCTGTGAGGCTGCCTGTCTTAATTATAAACTTTAAGGCTTATCTCGAGGCCTCCGGCAGGCGGGCGGTGGAGCTGGCAAAGGCGGCGGAGAGAGCTGCTAGAGAGCTGGGGGTAGAAATTGTGGTGGCTCCTAACCACGTCGACTTGGCTTTAGTGGCCCAGTCTGTCTCCATACCTGTATTTGCGCAGGGAACTGCCGTAGAGAGGGCGGGGGCTTTCACCGCCCATGTGTCTATAGAGGGGGTAAAAGAGGTGGGGGCCAGCGGGCTTATTTTAAACCACAGCGAGGCGCCGCTCAGGCTAAACGACATGGCGAAATTTGTGGAGAGAGCCAAATCTCTCGGCCTAGACGTGGTGGCTTGCGCTCCAGATCCACGCACCTCACTAGCCGCGGCGGCCCTCCTGCCGGACGCCGTGGCTGTAGAGCCTCCGGAGCTCATTGGGACGGGTAGGGCGGTTTCGAAATACAAGCCTGAAGCTATAGTGGAGACAGTGAGACTTGTGGCGTCCCACTTCCCCAATGTGGCTGTGATCACTGGCGCCGGCATTGAGAGCGGGGAGGATGTAGAGGCTGCAGTCAAGCTCGGCACAAGAGGCGTCTTGGTGGCCAGCGCCGTGGTTAAGGCAAAAGACCCCTATCTGAAGATCTTGGAGTTAGCCAGATATCTGAAATAGTCGCGGCAGGGCCGCCTCACGTGCCTGCCGCCCACGAGCCCCCGAGCCGGGGGGACGTTATATATTGCTACAAGTTTTTTATATATTCAACCCACAGCTCTAGGTCTTTTAAGTCCACATGTCTCTTTCCAGTAGGCTCTTCTATATATGCCTCTACAAGTCTCGCCACGTCTCTCTCAATGACTCCCCTCACTACGAACTGTCTCCTTTCTCCACTTAGCTCTGGGTGTGATGCCGCATCTGCAAGAGTGGGGGTTGGGAACACCACCTCTACCTCCTTCCCTAAAATCTTCACCTCGTACCCCCCGGCGCTTAGCTTTTTTAGCTTTTCTATAGGGAGTAACATCAAAAATTATATATCATTTTTATATTTCATGCTTCCACCAGCTGTATTAAGGCAGCTGTATGTACAAGGCAGCCTGGCCAACACCCCCGACGGCGTCGTGTTTAAGTTGAAAAACTCTCTAGCTCCAGCCACGGTGGTGGGGCTAGAGGTGGTAGTAGATGGGGCCAAGGTCCCCGAGGACAAGATTTATGTGGTGATGGGGGGCCAGAAGAGGGGGGCCGCCGAGCTGGCTGCAGCCGGCCAGAAATTCGCCGTTAGAGATGAGGCCACGGTGCTCCTCCACGGCGTGTCGCTACAGCCGGGGGCGCACAAGATAGAAATAAAGGCTAAGACAAGAGAGTGGGGAGAGCTCTCGTTTGACGTCACCGACACGGTGGAATAGGGGCAGACTTGACAAACTCCTCTAGTTTTTTCCTGATCTCTCTTAATTCTGGCATAAGCTCTGGTGCTGCTTGTGCGAGCAACAACGCCCCTGCTAACGTCCTAATGCCTGCGGAAGCCACCTTGACGCCACCCCATTCTACCAACACGCTACCTATCGCCATAACTCTCCCCCTGTTTTCTGCAACAACCACGGCGTCTCGGTATGGATATGCGACGTAGGTCAACGTGAGGGCGTGACCGCTGTATGGCATATATACCGCCTGTAGAAACTTCCTGACGGTAAAAGGCCCCACCTTGTCTATCAACTTGCCAAACTTAGCGCTAGCGGAGTCTATAAACCTCACGTGGTGTTTAAGCCAGCTGTAGACCTCCCTACTCTCTGGCCTATACTCCACAGTCAACACCTCCGCAAGCCCCGCCGCAAGCGTGTCGTAAAGCTCCATATAGGGCGCGAGAATGGTCGCGATTTCTCCCACGTCTATAACTCTCTCGTCGAAACCGGCGGCTGTGCGGCCCACCGCGATGACAGAACCCTCCCTTACGATAAATGTGACCTCCTCAAAGTCTCTCCAGCTACATAGAGGTACTATAAACTCCACGGGTGGAATGGGAAATGTTTTTAAACAACTTCCTAAGGCCCGTTATGCCGACCTTTAAGTTAGTGTTGTCAGACCCCATGTCTGGGAAGGCCAGACAATTTGAGGTAAAGGACCCCCTATCCCAGAGGTTTACTGGACTAAAAACTGGCGACGAGATTGACGCCATTGTGTTAAAAGACTTTATAGAAATTCCCAAAGGCTTTAAGATCAGGATAACTGGCGGCAGCGGGGTAGAGGGAGCTCCCATGCATTCCGGCGTGCCGGGCCCCGTGAAGAAATACATACTAGCCGAGGGGCCCCCGGGCTACCGGCCTCCAAAACGTGGGCTGAAGAAAAAGAAGCTTGTAAGAGGAAACACGGTGTCTGACTCCATAGTACAGATAAACGCAGTAGTTGTGTATCCAAAAGACCACGTAGGCCCTCCCGTAATACCGCTGGGAGTTAAAGAGGTGAAAAAAGAGTAGCTACTTGACAACTGACTTTGCCACAATTAACGTCGTGGTGCTCTTTATTTTAGACATTTTTCGAATTTTTTCGCTAATTAGTTTTCTCAAGTTTTCTGCAGTGTCTATCTCGACTTTTATCACCAGGTCGTAGGGGCCGTAGACAACCATAGCCTCTCTGACTTCTGGCAGCTTGGCTAGAGACTCTAAAACCTCGTCTTCGGCGCCGATTTCTGTGTTTATGAATACAAACGCCTCTACCATGGGTAACTATAAGGACACTATTTAAAGCTTAGTGGGAAAAACTTAAAAACATAGCCGTAATAAAACACCGGCGGGGGTGCCCGAGCCAGGCCAAAGGGGCAGGGCTCAAGACCCTGTGGCGTAGGCCTGCGTGGGTTCAAATCCCACCCCCCGCACCTATAACCACACACGCCTGCTTATGAGGTTATAGTCCAACAGGGGGAGGCAAAAAGCGAGGTGGAAGACCCCGGGCGACCTCTGACAGAGGGGGGCGAAAGAGGCGAGAAAGGTGGCTTCTCAAAGAGGCTGGAGTTAGGGTAGATATTTCACAGCGGCAAGCTGAGAGCCCTACAGACAGCTGAAATATTTGCAGAAATGCGTAGAGATAGAAGATGGCCTCGACCCCCTCTCAGACCCCAAGGGCGAGAGGGTAGAAAAACTCACGTCAGACGTCTAGTGGGGCACCTCCCACATCTAGGCAGGCTGGTACCTGGCGGCAAAAACCGAGGAGTTAAAAATCGTTTAAATACGCGGGGGTAGCACGAGAGGGGGGCAGGTGGACAGCCATATGGGCCGTGAGATCTGAGCTGTTGCCCCCCGGCGATGCAAGCCGCCGGCAGGGAACCCCGCGGGGCTAAGGCGTTGATTACGCCGAACTCGCCTTTCGCCACATGTCTGGCGTGTTAGCGTTTACGGAGTTTGAGATATTCCTCGAGAGTTTTTAGCTCGTCTTCTCTAAGGTACTGCCTATATCGGAATATCCACTGCCGTGTCTGTTCCTCTGGGATTTGTACATATAGCGTGTCTCCCTCCCGTATCTGGCGGCCTATCATCACGTCGCCTTGTATGGAGATGGCCACCTCGTCGCCGGCGGTAGCCTCGTTGACAGGCTTGCCGTGTTTTTGTATCTGCATAACTCTGCCCACCTCCCTTCCGTCTTTAACTAACGTCACGCCGGGCTTGATGGTGCCTGCAAGCACCTTGACGCCAACTATGGCCGGGTTGCTACGTCTAAACACAAAGCCGGGGAGTATCTGTATCTTACCGGGCCTGGCCATTTGGGAGAGTACCTGCTCGATAGACTTGGCCTTCACCTCCTGGGCCCACTTCATGTATTCATCAAATATGCGGTATAGTATGTCCCCCCTAACTATCTTGATCTGTGTAGACATGGCCTCTTTTTCTACCTCAGGCGGTATCTTCACATTAAAGGCCAACACCACGCCGTAGGTGGGGTCTTTCCTCCTGCTTAACGTCGCCTCCACGATGTCTTTATGCGTTGGGGGCCCCACATCTGCCTTCCTCACGGGGACCCCCTGTTGCCTCAAAAACAGCACGATGCTTTCCAACGTGCCGAAGGTATCCGCCCTGACTATTACCCCCTCTCTGTCAGACTCTATTTTTATCTCGGCGAGTTCCTCACTTACGTCTCTAAGCGCCGTGGGGAGCTCCTGTGGGTCCCATATGGCCAACAGGGGGGCTCCCGCCACCACGCCCTCTAGCCCCTCGGCCACTATGCGCACGCCCGCCGCCGCCTTGACTTCCTCCACAGCCATGTAGCGGTCTTCTGGGTCTCTCATCTCCTCCAGCGGCTTTGGCATTATTAACATCTTGACTCTTGTCTCTCTAGGCCCGTCTACCCCCGCGGTGACAATCACGTCGCCCTTTCTTAACCTCCCGTCGTAGATAATTACGTCTGCCACCGTACCGAGACCCCTCTCTTCTTTCACCTCCATCACCACCCCCCTGCCGGGGCCGTCCCCCACCTGAAGTCTCTCTCGTGAGAGAAACCTCTGGCTGACGCCAGCCAAGACCAGCAGGAGGTCTGCAACGCCCTCGCCGGTGACGGCGCTTGTGGGGACTATGGGCACCTGTCTAGAGAAGTCTCTAACCCTGTCGTATCTATCTGCCTCCACGCCTAGGCGGAGCAGCTGGTCTGACAGCCTGCCGACTAGCTCCTCTAGGGTCGCCGCCGCGTGCCACTCCTGCCCCTCTACAGCCGCTAGGAACGGCCTGTTTTCTACAGACTTCCAGCCGTATATCCTGTCCAGCTTATTTGCGGCAATGACGTAGGGCACCCCCCTGTTTTGTATCAACTTGAGCGACTCCACGCCCTGGTCCTCAAGCCCGGAGGTTATGTCTACTACCAACACCGCGAGGTCGGCCACAGAGCCGCCCCTCTTGCGGAGGTTGGCAAACGCCGCGTGTCCCGGCGTGTCTATAAAGAGGAAGCCAGGTATCCACACCTTCCCCCGGAGCTTAAGTCTGTCCACTAGAGGCGCGGCGAATTTCTCCACGGCATGCCAGGGGACTAGAGACATGCCGATATGTTGTGTGATCATGCCGGGTTCCCTATATGCCACAGACGTGCCTCTAATCTTGTCTAGCAATAGGGTCTTCCCCACGTCTACGTGGCCCATAACCACCACGAATGGCGAGCGGACGTGAGACATATGTTGTCCGGGGCCTCTATTAAAAAATTTATAGATGTGACGCGGTGTCCACGTGGCGGAGGAGATCCTAAATAGGGAATATGAGGTGGAGGTAGAGGGGAGGAGGTACATCCTCAAGCCCGTAAAGGCGTGGGTCCTCCAGCCCCCCGGAAGGCCGGGCGTCGTGGTGGCGCAGTTTCAGCTTCCAGACGGCAGGACTGTGAGAAAAGTTATAATGCGTCTACCGCCGTGATTCAGTAAGGGCGTTTATAAGCATCCTGATTGTGACGTGTGAACGCTCTAGCGACTTCTCCAGCGCAGAAATTATCTCCAGCTCTATGGGGGTCTTGGCCCCCTCACGTAGTTTTCTCACCTCGGCCAGGTGCCGTTGGTAATGTGCACACATGTCCTCCAGCGCCTTTATTACCTCCCCCAAGGGCCTTTTCTCCACGCCCTCGAGAGAGATGTCTGGCACCGCCAAGACGTCTAGTAGCCTTATCCTCAGGTAGGTCTCCCTAATTATCCCGTCTATAAACTCCTTTAGGTATTCAGACTCGACGGCAGATTTAAGCTGGGCTAGCTCCACAAGGTGGCGAAGCTCTTCGCCCAACACGCCGGCCATATACACGCCGACGTGAAGATATATAACTTTTCCCCCAATCTGGACTATGATTGGAGATTTTGTAAAAACAGATGTGGTAAAAGCCCTCCCCACTACCCCCATTAGAGAGGTGGCGAGACTCATGTGGGAAAAAAGGGTGGGGCTTGTGGTGTTGGTATCTCCAGAGGACCTATATAGAGTGGTGGGGGTGGTGTCCGAGCGGGATGTAGTAAGGGCGGCGGCCCACGACGTGGATCTAGACGCCCCCTGCGACGTGATTGCCACCAAAAACGTGATAGCTCTAGACTATAGAGACGGCGTGTGGAAAGCTGCGGAGATGTTCAGAAGATATGGAATTAGACATGTGGTGGTGACGAGAGAGGGGAGGCTATACGGCGTGTTGTCCATAAGGGATTTTATCAAAGAGGGGAAGATATTGGGCGAGCTGGCTAGTTACTACGAGTGGACTTTTGAGCCCGGGATGTCTGCGTGACATGTGGGCCAAGGTCTTGGGGCTAGGCCCCGCGGGGTCGGCTTTTTTGGCGGCTTACCGTAAGGCATATGGCGTAGATTTATCCCGGCGCTATTTTAAAGCATGTGGGGAGGCAGTGCCGGTAGAAACCCCGCTGGTGGATTTAAGATATGTGGTAGACAGG
This sequence comes from Pyrobaculum sp., assembly GCA_046293555.1. GTDB lineage: Archaea > Thermoproteota > Thermoprotei > Thermoproteales > Thermoproteaceae > Pyrobaculum. The sequence goes on from JBKBOT010000005.1 coordinate 25,016, forward strand.
GTGAGGAAATTCAAGTTCTACCTCTGGAGGAGAGAGGTGGGCGAGGTGACGTATACAAAACCCCGTTGGCATATTGTAGACAAGCAGCGGTGGGTAGAATCGCTCCGCCCCCCGGAGCCTCTAGGGGAGAGCCACGAGATATTAGTCAAAGCGGGGGGCCCCTACCAGAGCCACGGCGTTAAGATCACAGTGGCTAGGGCGTATGTGAGCGGCGTCAAGATGGAGGAAGAGACCGCCCATTTTATCTATCCAGAAGATGCGGTGGGGTTTTACTGGGTGTTTCCACATGGCTCTATCTACAACGTGGGGGGCGGGTTTTTGGGGGTAGAAAACCCGGTGCCTTACGTCAGGGCCTTTGTGGAGAGGTGGCTGGGGGGAGGCACTGTGGTGGAGATAAGGGGGGCCCCGTTGACTATAGCGCCGAGAGTTATCCTCCACGACGGGGAGGGCTTTCGGATAGGTGAGGCCGCCGGCCTTGTCTACCCCCTCACGGGGGAGGGCATCAGGCCCGGAGTGCTTTCAGCCCTGGCGTTAGCCAGGGCGCTCTCCACAAAAAAGCCCCTAGAGGCCTACAGGAGGCAGATAGAGGCTGTGGCTAGGCAGGTGGAGTTTCAAAAACGTCTCCTCTCCCTCGCCAAGAGGCTTCTAGAAAAGAGGAGGATGGCCATCCTGGAGCTGGCAGATGACGGGGTGTTGAGGAGATACATTGAGGAGAACCTTTCTGCCAGGGTGTTGCTTGCCGCCCTGGCTAAAAGGCCGGTAGAGGGGGCCAGGCTGGTCGCAGCATTGCTTAAATAGTCAGCGGCCTATGTCCACGTCATTTTTCCGGAGACCCGAGTTCTTCATCACATGTTAAAGATTTTTAGCTAAGCTAATTTACATGACTTTTACCGCCCTCCTCCTTGTATCTCTGGCGGTCTTGGCGGCGGTGTCGCCACTATACTTCAAGAGGCAGGTGGGGGCGCCTCCCGTCTCTATATCTCCCTATGTCTACGGCGAAGACGTGGGCGCCACTCTACATAACCTTGCGGTGTTTTTTATACTTCTTACTACTGCCACAGTCTTTGTGTATGCACTCTTTTCGAGAGGGAAGGCGCTACGTCTATTTCTCTACTTCGCGTGGTTTGTACTATCTACTGGAGTCCTCCAGTTCTACGCAGTTATTTACTACTGGAGTGGCCTCCTGTCTGAAGAGAGGGCGGTGTGGCTCATATGGGCCTCGCTACCTCTAGGGGGCCTCGTGGTGTATCTGGTATATAGAAAGACGGGTGACCTCCTTCTGGGTCTTCTCGGCTCTCTGGCCGGCGGCATGTTTGTCTGGCTGCTGCCAGGTATGACCATAGTGGCGCTTCTATTCGCGTTGCCCATATACGACTACCTTATGGTTGCCCACGGCCTTTTAGGCAAGTTGGTTAAAAAGACGAAAGAGGCCGCCGTCCAGAAGGGGGGCAGGGGGGATACCCCACTTCTGGGGTTTGTAGTTAGGCTAAACAACCTGTCGCTAGGTGTGGGAGACTTTGTGATATACTCCATGGCCTTAACTCTGGTAGCTATGAATTTTACAAAACTTGGCGTATTTATCTCACTGGCCTCTATAGCTATAGGCATCGCCTGTATATATATAGGCCTCCGCCTAACTGTCGAGATTTTTCTCAAACGTTGGGGGTACGGCCCGGCGTTGCCCTTCCCAATACTCGCGTTATCTCCCCTAATTGTCGCGACTTGGCTGATATAAATACTGGCGGGAAGTTGGCGATATGTTTAACGTAAAAAAGCTCTACGAGGAGCTTAGGCGGTATGAAAACGCCAGAGAGGAGGCCATACAGACTTCCATCAAGGCGGCGAGGCTCTCCAAGGCTGTGGTCTACTCCGCCATCAGGCGGGATTTTGAAGCTGCAGAAAAGGCCTTGAGGGAGCTGGAGAAGGTGGCAGAGGCGTTAAAGAAGGTACTTGAACAGTGGCCCATGTTTTATAGCAACGCCTCCACTGGCCTACAGGAGTATGTAGAGGCAGCCACGTTGTTTTATTTCTTAAAGGAGGGGAGAGTGCCCCCAAGAGAGGAGCTGGGGGTCGACGTCTATATCTACCTCATGGGTGTCGCAGAGGTGGCGGGCGAGCTGGGGCGGGCGGCTACAGAGGGGCTATTACGTGGAGATGTAGATACAGCCAGGAGGCTTAAAGAGGCTGTAGAACGTCTTTATCTAGACCTATTGGCACTAGAGCCAAGAGATTTCGAGCTTAGGAAAAAGGTGGATTACGTGGGGTCGCAGGCCAACTGGATTTCAGAAAAGCTCTTTTACGCAACTACATGTAAAAATTAAATACTGTACCTATTTTGACTTGTGTATGTAAAGAAATTACTCGAGACGTTACAGATCTCTTCTAGCGAGACAGAAGAGGTGGAGAAGCTTGTAGAAAAGATCCTAGAGGGGCTCCAGCTGGTATGAATATAGCACAGAAAGTAGAGGAGGCCAAGAGGTCTACCTACAACTATTTCCTCTACATAAACAAGAGGGCGGCGGAAGAGGTGGAGGCGTTGAGAAAAGTGGGGAGATGTGGAAAGCTATGTGGCGTCCTGCTGGCCGTAAAAGACAACATAGAGGTGGCAGGCATGCCGATTACCAACGGGGCTCCCTACATGCAGAAAATTGCCGAAAATACAGCCGCGGCGGTGTCCATGTTTTTAGCCGAAGGCGCCGTGGTTTTAGGGAAGACAAATATGCACGAGCTGGCGTTGGGGGTGACAAACATAAATCCCCACTTTGGCCCTACTAAAAACCCCCATGACCCCACGTTGATCACCGGCGGGTCTAGCGGCGGGAGTGCAGGCGCCGTGGCTATAGGTGTAGCGGATTTAGGTATTGGCACAGACACTGGCGGCTCTGTGAGAATCCCCGCGGCGTTATGCGGCGTGGTGGGCTACAAGCCGCCTTACGGCAGGTTGCCCACAGATGGGGTAATCCCCCTGGCGCCCACTCTAGACCACGTGGGGTTTATCACGAGGACTGTGGGAGACATGTTGGACATATTGTCTGTAGTGAGGCTGGCACCTACAGAGCTACAGAGGCCGAAACGGTTTAGATTCGCCATCTTGATGGGTGTGACAGAAAACACTAGACATGTGGAAAAGGCCTTCTGGAAGGCCGTAGAGAGGCTGGAGGCCATCGGGGGAGCTAGAGACGAGTTGTTTCTAGAGACCTACAGATATTCGGCGGCTAGGGCGGCAATCCTCCTCTCCGAGGCGGCCGCAAGTTACTACCACCTGCTGAGGGGGGCCGGGGGCCACATGGGGAAAGATGTCTCCACGTTGTTAAGCGCGGGCGTCGCCCTGCCGGCTGTGGCCTACATAACCGCAATGAGAGTTAAAGAAGAGGTTACAGACTTTTTTAACACGTTGTTTAAGAAATACGACGTGATAGTATCGCCAACTACAGCCACGGAGGCTGTCCCCATAGAGGAGGCCTCACATCTGGCAGTTAGACCTAAGCTCCTGGCGTATACAGAGCTTTACAACCTGACGGGCCACCCGGCCATAACTGTACCCGCCCCCACCGGGGGACTCCCGGTGGGGCTACAGATAGCCGCAAGAGACGAGGAGGCCCTGTTTACAATCGCCAAGGCTTATGAAGAGGGTCCGTGATAAAATTTTTAAACGTGTCACAAAAGTGAGACGCCCCGGACGTCGCGGGGAGCCGTAGCCTGCGCTACTCCAGCCGGTAGTCTAGCCCGGTCAAGGATGCGGGCCTCTCGAGCCCGTGACCCGGGTTCAAATCCCGGCCGGGGCACTTCCTACCAGCCTCAACCTCCAGGAGGGCGTAGTACTGCTCCTGGGAGATTGACATATGTGGATTTCTTCTCTCTACCTCTCTCAAGGCCTCCTCGACGTCAAGACACCGTGTCGCAATCAGATAGGCAGCCAACACCGTGGGGGTCCTCCCGATACCCCCCACGCAGTGTACCACCACCACGCCTCTAGCGGCCTCCTCTATGATTAACTCCACTAGCTGTAGTAAGCGTCTAGGCGGGTAGCCATCTGGGGTAGGCCAGTGTATCCACTTGATGCCTTTTTCTAACAACACGCCTTGAAACTGCAGTAGGCCCCACCCACCGTAGTGTTCCATCTCCCAGCTCTCTGCCAGAGTGACCACAGTCCTAACCCCCAACCTGCTCCACAGCTCTATATGTTCTCTCTTGGGGAGACAGGAGCCGGCGAGCTTGGGCTCTATGAAGTAGGGACACTCCATCTCGTCAGCCGAAAAACGTGGAGAAGCTACGTAACCCAGCTGCCTCTCCTAGAAGCAATATGCCTATAGAGATGGCAATAATGCCAACTATGTATTCCATCCCCCTCCCCCACCTCGCCCACTTGATAGACTGAGTGGCCTTCCGGGTTCCACGTCTCATAAGGTGTACAACTAGGTATATCACCGCCGCGAGGCCTAGGGCGTATGTGAGCGTTGTGGCAAATACCGCAAAGGCGTTGCCGCTTAAGGCAGACAGCATTATGTTTGCCACCACCACTGTGCCTAATATTGGGGCGATACATGGCATCCAGACGGCGCCAAGAGAGAGGCCTAGAGCCACGTCGCCAAAAACGCCCCCCCTGCCTCTTGCGGTCTTAAAGGCTGTCGACTGGAGGCGGGAGGCCCACATGGCGAAAGACCTGTTTAGCCGCTCTACTACAAGTAGAAGGCCCATGGCCACTAGCATCACCCCGCCGACGCCATATAGCGCAGTCCGCGTAACGCCGCCGGCCCACCCGGCAACAAAGGTGGTTATGGTAGCTAAAGCCGAAAATGAGGCAACCATGCCTGCCAGTATTGCGGCTATGTTACGCCTACCCAGGTAGGTAGTGGCGGCGATAGTCAACACGGGAATTACGCAAGGCGAAAAGGCGCTGAGGACACCTGCGGCGAAGGAGATGGCCAGTTGGTATATCTGAAGCTGCTGGAAGATGTCTGTCCCCACGGTTTTTGGCCCGGGGGTCTCCCCATAGGCGAGTTCTATAAATTTGACAAACTGTGTGGAGTCCACGGGGCCTACTATCACAAGCCTGGCGTACATGTCGCCGTTTTTTACATGCCCCACCACCACCACCGGCGTGCCTGGTATGGGTAATGTGTGTCTCCCAGAGGTCTTTACCTCTCTAAGAGATCCATCATAATATACGTATATAGATCCATCTATATATACATCCAGGCTTGTTAATAAATACTTCTGTATGTCTATAGAGATGAGGTTAACTCCAGAAAGTAGTTGCACCACTGTGGGGTCTGTATAGACGTTTGCCTCTAGGTACCTACACCCGGGGCAGTTGGGCTGGTGGAAATAGATAAACACGGGGCCGTCTCTCAACGCCTTTGTGAACTCCTCTCTTGTGGCCACATCTGTAAAAACCAAGTCGCCCTTCTCTATTACGCCGGCTATGACAACTAGCGCCATCACTAACGCCAGAGCCAAGACGCGCATAGTGAATACGTGTTTTTACTATATAAACACAGCCGCCGTCTGGATATATTAACTAGACGTTATAGTGCCGTCGTGAGGGTGGTAATTCTCGGCGGCGGCATTGCGGCAGTATTCACAGCCCTCTTTCTAGAGGAGAGAGGATTTAGGGTGGTTAAAATTGGGGGGGAGGTGGCCTACCCGCTGGCCTCGCTTGTGTTAACCCACTCTATGCCAAATAGAGAAGATGTAGAGCTATCTATAGAGAGTCTTTCAATATATCGGAGGTTTGTAGAGCCCAGAGAGGTGACGTCTATAGACATCTTGCCAAGATGGGTAGATCTCTCGTCTCTCTCCGGCGTGAGGCATGAAGTTACAGAAAGGATAGAGGGGCTGCGGCTAAACGACGGCGAAATCGCAGTGATTACAAAAGATTACCTCATCCCCGTGAGAAAGGTGGTCAAGAGGCTGAGGAGAGAGCTTGGCTTTTTGAACGCCTACGGCCTCCTGAAGGTTAGAGATGGCAGAGCCCACGTGGTGGCAGATGGGGAGAGGGTAGAAGGCGACGTGGTGGTGCTAGCTGCGGGCTATAGAAACAAGCTCCTTGCCGAAAAGGCTGGCGTCACGATGCCGTTAATGCCCTATGAGTGTTATGCCGCCGTATGTATCGCAAGCCGTAACCTCTGGCGTTATAGCATTGGAGATTATATACTCGGCTGGTACGGAAGGCCTGCAGTCCCGCCGCTTTATATAGCCGGAAATGGATGTGGCAAATTTGGCCAAGGCCCCCCGCCTCGATACGGCGAGAAGATAGGCAACCTTATCTCCCAAAGGGGCGGCAAGGTCATCCCGCTATATGTAAAAACGGGGTACTGCGAGGTGGGGCCACATGGGGGCCCCCTATATGGCAGACACCCAGAAGTGGAAAACCTATATGTCATCGGCGGGCTAAACGGATATGGCGGCATGGTGGGGCCAGCGCTGGCGAGAAGGCTGGCCGACATAATTACAGACAGGGGGAGAGGCGGCGCTTTTAGAATTGAGAACATCCACATGACGGACTTCAACCCCTGTGGCGTCCAGGAGCGTCACGAGTGGCGGCCGTGGATGGGGTAGCCTCCGCGCTGGCGGCCACGTTGGCTTTTTCCATAAATGCCCCCCTCGCCTATGCTGCCTCCAGGAGGGGAGTAACGCCCACAACCCTCGTGGCTATTAGAAACATCGCCGCGTTGGCCATCTTGCTCCCACTGGCAGACTTCAAGATGCCTCCGGGCCTCCTGGCGTTAATTGTCTCCTCCGCCCTCCTTGGGCCCGGCTTGGGGGATTACGCCTACTTTAAGGCCATGTCGCACGGGGGGGTGCCTACAGCAGTTACGGTGGGGTATACCTACATATTTACCGCATATTTCTTCTCCCTAGCCCTCGGCGTGGAGGTACTAAAAGCCCAAGCCCTGGCCGGCGCCCTATTGGCGTTTTTGGGTATATACATTGCGCTTGGGGGAAGGCCATGGGGGGCCGGCGTCTTGTATGGAGCTGTGGCCTCACTTAGCTGGGGACTTGCGTCAGCTATATTAGGCGTCGTTGCGAAAGACATCTCGCCGTTTACAATAGCGGCAGTAAGGGCTTTGGCTCTTGCGCCCCTGTTTTTAGCCTTGTCCAGCTTTAAGGCTGTGACAAAAACGGGCGTGTTTTACGCCACGGCCTCCGGCCTCGTGGGTATGGCCTTTGGCTCTCTGGCATTTATCTACGCCATTGCCCACATTGGCGTTTCTGCCACTGTGGTCACCACAGCCTTTACTCCCCTACTCACACAGATTTTCGACAAGGCGTTAAACAGCACTACAATAAATTTAAAACATGTGGCTGGGGCGTTGTTAGTAGGTTTGGGAGTTATGGCGGTGATGAGTAACTGAACGCCAGATTTTTGAAGAGCTGACGACGGGCTGATCTATTTCTTGAGCTCAGCCAGCTTTCTGTTTATCTCGTCTAGCAGTTCCTCTCTCGTCTTCCCCTCTGTGGAGATACCCAGAGATTTCGCCATCTCTACCAGTTTTTTGTCTATCTCTTCCTTCTTCTCCGTCTTTTCTGACCTACGTTCTTCCTCCACGCCGGCAGCCGCCTTTCTAAACTCTCTAAGGGCCTCCCCCATCCCCTTGGCGAGAGATGGCAGCTTAGAGGGGCCCCAGATCAGAATTATTACAATGGCGATCAGTATTACAATCCATTCCTGCCCGCCTATGACTAAATACATGTACACAACTTTTGTGGAGCTATATAACGTTTTCCCCATAAAGATTTTAATAACTCACGAGTGATGTCCGTGGAGGATAGGCCGCCGCGCGACAGAGAGATGCCTCTTTGGGAGCACTTGAGAGAGTTGGGAGAGAGGATGAAAAAAGTGGTCATCGCCTTCGTCGTCGTGTTTATAATAATGTGGATGCCGGCGCCAGAGGTAAAAGACGGCGGCGTACTCACGGTGCTTCAGTCTTTTTTCGTCACAGGTGAGTACAAGCCATTTGCCTACTGGGCCTTCTACCAGACAATCCAGCCGATGGTAAACGAGCTCAACGGCACCGCCAGGATAAAAATCGCCCTGATTGCAGGCGAGGTGTGGAACCCCCTAGCGGCTGTGATGTACGCCGCGGCCTATCTAACCGCACTTGTGGTTTTCCCCCTCTTTATTTACGAGCTGTGGCTATATATACAGCCAGCCCTATACCCCCACGAGGAGAGGGCAGTAAGGAAATACCTGGGGCTTGCCCTCCTCCTGTTTTATTTCGGCAACTTCTTTGGGATTTACGTCATCTACCCCGTCGTGTTTAAATTCATAGCTGGCCTCTCCAGGCTGATAGATGTGGAGCAGATTTTTAGCATAGCCTCTGTGGTCTCTACGTGGATACAGATGGCCTTTTGGACCGGCGTTATATTCCAGACGCCCGTAGTAGTGGCCATCTTGTCTGAAATATGTCTCCTCAACCCCTGGAGGCTGGCTGAGCAGAGGCCTCTAGTCTACGCGGCGGCGTTGATACTAATTGCGGTAATTACGCCAGACACCACTCTTGTCTCTACATTCCTCACCTTTATCCCCTTCGCCATACTGTTCGAGTTGGGTCTAATCTGGAGCAGGAAAATTGTGAAGAAATGTCCCGAATTTCGTAGATAAGTTTTATATAGTTGGATTGTTTACGCCATGAGCGTCGCCGGCATAAGGTTTGACTATATACACGCCGAGCGCCTTGGGCCACCTCCCCAGGGAGCCCAACTACAGATGAATATGCACATAATTATCGAGGGGGAGCGCTCTGTGAAAAGAGGCGGAATTACCGAGGTCCCCTTTACGGTAAGCATATCCTCCACGCCTAGTGTAGTCACTGTGACAATCAGGGGTGCCGCGGCGGTGCAGGGAGATGTAGATGTGAAAAACCTCCCGCCGCAAGTGGCCACGCCGATAATGCAGGCCGCGTTTTTTGAGGCAGCGTTAATAATGAGAGAGCTCGGCTTCCCGCCGCCGCTGCCAGTTCAGCCTCAGTCGCAACAGGCGCCTCACTACGCGTAATGTTTTTTCTCGTACTCACCTCCCGCGTGGTATACGCCCTAATGTGGTTTTACGTCGCGCCAATGCTCCCACTTATGTTAAAAGACTTCCGGGTGTCTCCAGGAAACGCGGGCCTCCTCCCCGCCGTGTTTATCGCAGGGGCGGCTTTAACCCAAATACCGGCGGGGTACATGGGGGCGCGGGTTGGTCATAACAAAGCCGCAGGTCTGGGCATGGCGGTTTTCGGAAGCTCAGCCGTATTGACGGGCTTGGCTGACAGCTGGGAGAAGACGCTCATCTTTAGGGCGCTGGGCGGCATTGGGGCTGGCCTCTTCTTCTCTACCGCCGGCGCCGTCCTTGTGATTTTAAGGCCTAGAGACCCAGCCACGGCGCTGGGGTGGTATAACGCCACTTTTAACCTAGGCGCCTTTCTTGGCTACTACTGGGGATATATAGCTGGCGCAGTCGGATGGCGGCCAGCCACGGCGCTGCCGGGCATATTCGCCGTGGCGCTAGGCCTTGCCTTAACCCAGGGACCTTCTGTAAGAAGCCCCACGGCCTTTAGCTGGAGGGCCTTTAGGCTGGGGCTAGCCTCTTTCCCCTTCTGGGGCTCTGTCTACGCGGCCAACAGCCTCACGGCCACCTGGGCCCATCTATACAGAGGTGTGGGCGAGGAGGTTGCTGGCGCCATCTCCTCCACAGCTATGCTCTCAGGTCTTTTTGCCGGCATTGCGGGGAGGCTATATCGCTTTAAATACACAGTCCTCCTCGCCCCGCTGGCTGCCTCCGCCGTGTATCTAGCCATACCACATGTCCCCACCTACTTAATACCGCTGCCCGTGTTTATATACGGCCTCTCTTTCTCTATTTACATCACCGCGGTTTACACCACTGCCTCTAGACGGGCTGAAAACCCCGCCTCGGCTCTTGCGGTAATTAACGTCACAAACATGGCGCTCGGCATGCATCTCAGCTATTTTTTCTCCTGGCTGATGGAAATATCGCCTACATACCCCTGGCTGTTTCTCTCCACGCTTGTCCTCACGTCTGCGTTAACCACATGTAGAGAAAATGCGGGTGGTGGTGGCTTTAGGGGGTAACGCCTTCAGTAGGCCTGGAGAGCCCTTTACGCAAGAGGCACATGTGAGAAACATAAGGCGGGCGGCAGAAGTGGTGGCGAGAATTGTGGAGGAGGGAAACAACGTGGTGGTGACACATGGAAACGGGCCGCAGGTGGGGTTTTTTGCAGAACTTCAGAAAGATAGACAGGTCTTTATGCTAGACGCGCTGACTGCCGCCACGCAGGGGGTTTTAGGTTATTTCATAGCTTCCGCCATAGATAGCCTGCTGGGGCCCGGCAGATCTGCCGCGGTGGTGACCCGAGTGGAGGTAGACTGCAGAGATCCGGCAGCCCCCACGAAGTTTGTGGGGCCTCTATACGCCAGGGAGGAGGCAGAGGCCCTCTCTGTAAAATACCGCTGGGAGTTTAGACAAGATCCGAGAGGCGGCTGGCGTAGAGTGGTCCCCTCGCCCACGCCGCTTAGGATAGTGGAGATAGAGGTGATAAAAAAGTTGGTAGATAGCGGCTATGTGGTAGTAGCCGTGGGGGGCGGCGGCGTGCCTATATGCAACGGCGTGGGGGCAGAGGGCGTTGTAGATAAAGACCTGGCGTCTGCACTCCTGGCGCTAGAGATAGGCGCCAGCCTCTTCATAATTCTCACAGATGTAGATGGCGTCTATATAAACTACGGCAAGCCCACCCAGATGAGGCTAGGTAGGGTAAGAGTGGGGGAGCTGGAGAGATATCACGCAGAGGGCCACTTCCCCCCTGGCTCCATGGGGCCAAAAGTACAGGCGGCGATCCAGTTCGTCAAGCTCTCTAAAAACCGCGCCGCCATAGGCTCAATTGGGGAGGGGTATCAGGTATATAGGGGAAACGCCGGCACTCAGGTATATCCCTAAAGCTCGTCGATAGCCACCTCGTATTCCACCCGCCTCTCCAGATCTCTGATCTTAACAACCCCCCTCTCTAGCTCCTTTCTCCCAATTAGCGCCAGGTGTCTAGTGCCCAGCTTTAGGACATATTCAAAGACATCCTTTAGATTTCTCTCCTCTACTTCAATCGCCACGCTGTGTCCCCTGGCCCGTAGCCTCTCTGCCACCGCCACGGCCTTCTGGTAGGCGCTTTCGTCAAATATGTATATGTAATAATCCAGGGGCTTTTCTAAAGCCTGGAGCCCCACGGCTTCCATCAACCTCTCCACCCCAATGGCGAAACCCAAGGCGGGGGTCTTCACGCCGCTATATATCTGCAACAAGTCGTCATACCGCCCCCCGCCCCCCACCGCTAGTTTATACCTGCCCGCAAAAGCCTCAAACACCACTCCAGTGTAGTAATCAAGCCCCCTCACCACGGAGAGGTCAAATGTTATCTTTTCTAGCGGGACAGCTGCCTCTAGGTATCTCACGAGGCGGCTATAGAAGGCGGCTAGGCTTGGGTCCAGCTTTGCCATGAGATCTACAGCGTCTTGAAGCGGGGACTCTGTGGCCATGTCGTAAATCCTCTCTGCCTTCTCCGTCGGGACGCCGCCGTCAGTCATAATTTTCACCACCTCCCCTCTGGCAAGTTTTAGCTTTTTGTCCAGCGCCCTATATATCACATCTCTGTAAGGCTCCACCTCCAGCTCTCTGAGGAGTCTGTCTACTGCCCGCCTGTCGTTTAGCCTTATCACAAAGTCCCCAGCCCCCGCCGCCTTGAGGGCTTCAGACAGTAGGTATAACACCTCTGCATCTGCGCGGGGGCTAGAGGAGCCGATTAGCTCTACGCCAAATTGATAAAACTCTCTATACCGCCCATGTTGGGGCTCGTCATAGCGGAAGACCTTTGTGAAGTAGTACCACCTCACGGGCTTGGGGAGATCTAGGCTGTAAGACAGCACCCTGGCTATAGGCACGGTCATGTCAAACCTCAGCCCGAGCTCCCGGCCCGCCTTGTCTCTAAAGAAATATATCTCGTTTATCACCTCTCTCCCGGCTTTTTTCGCCAAGACGTCGAAATGCTCCACCACGGGCGTCTCCACGGGCCTGTATCCAAAAGACTCCGCCACTTTACACAAGACGGCCTCCATATGTCTCAACGCGTAGAACTGCTGCGGCAGCCAGTCCCGCATCCCTCTTACAGGTCGCCTCAAGTGGTCCGGCAGGCTAGTCATAACGGTATGCCACCTCTTGTATCTTTACCCCATGTTGTCTCACCACAGAGACAAGGCGTGGAAACAGCTTGTTTGACATGCCCACATGTTCTGGCGGCGTCATGCCTGGCTCTAGGTCTTTTATTATATAGGCCAGACCTACAGCCACGCTGCCTGTAGCTATCTGCATGGCGCTCCAGCCGCCTTGAGGTCTTGTCAACACCTCATACCGCACCTCCCTCCCCCCTCCCAGCCCCACCACCCTCATATATACCACATCTGGCACGTCGTATTTAAGCCTCGAGAGGAGCCTCGCCGTTATTAACCTCGGCGGGGGGTCACCCTCTTCAGAAAAGAGGCCCAAGTCGCGGAGGAGGCGAATCTTCTCTATATGTCCAGGCCACCTCAACGTCTTTTCATACATGTTTCTAACCCTCAGGGTTTTTAACAACGTCCTAAGGCCGTCTGTGTAGAAAGCCTCCAGAAGGCCTAGAGGCGTCTGTACTAACTCCACCTCGCCGAGGACATCTACTGAAACCACCTCGCCGTCTTTCACCACGCGGGCCGGCCTGGTATATTCTTCAATCAGGTCCATGGGGCTCCAGGTCACAGAGTACCCCAAAGGCCCTATGGGCCTCTCGGGGATGCCGCCGACGTAAATAGCCAGGGTGTCCACAGCCCCCAGCTCGGCCACAATTCTGCCCGCCAGGATGTTACTAAGACCTGGCGCCACCCCGGCGTCTGGGACGTACCGAGCGCCACTTGACGCCGCTACCTCCTGAAGGGCAAGAGGGTCTTCTGGATAGAAAGACACGTCGATAGTGTCCAAGCCCGCTCTTAGAGCCCTCTCGCTGGCTTTAAACCCGATGGAGCCCGGCAGGGCGTTTATCGCTAGGTCAAAACCGCCGAGAGAGGCCTCCAACGCGTCGCCCACCACGCCTCCTGGACACGGCGTGGACTTATCTACAGAGGCCACCTCATGTCTAGGAGATAGCGTGAAGTAGATATATCTCCCAATGTGGCCACAGCCAAGCAGCAAAATTCTCACAAACTAACGGCACTTTGGATTATATATACTTACCCACAAGCCGGTAACGGCGTAAGGCATATTTAAACACACGTATTGACCCACGTGGCCACTGTGGTGGTGCCCACATATAACGAGGCTGAGAACTTGCCGGAGCTTGTGGAGAGGCTCCACAGGGCTTTGGGCGGCGGGTATGAGGTGGTGGTTGTTGATGACAACAGCCCTGACGGCACGGGGGAGGTGGCCAGGCGGCTTGGAGAGAGATATCCCGTGAGGGTGGTGGCAAGAGAGAGGCGGCTTGGCCTCTCCACGGCGGTGGTGGAGGGGGCCAGGGCCGCGGGGGGCGAGGTGGTGGTTGTGATGGATGCGGATTTACAACACCCCCCAGAGCTCGTGCCGGAGCTTATAAGACACGCGAAAAACGGCTGTCTAGCCATCGCCTCGAGATATGTCAGAGGAGGGGGCATAAGGCGCTGGCCGTTTGTCAGACGGGTTATATCTAGAGGCGCGGTGATGTTGGCAAGGTTGTTACTGCCAGAGGCTAGGCCAATAAGAGACCCCGTCTCCGGCTTTTTTGCATATA
>JBKBOT010000005.1:38893-77217 GCA_046293555.1 Pyrobaculum sp.
TAGGAGAGACTGCATGGCGGCGGTGAGGCCCACCGGGATGTATAAAATACTGCTTGACGTCTTGACGCAATGTAGGCCCAGCTGCGTGGTGGAGACGCCCTACGTGTTTGTGGAGAGATCTAAAGGCCGCTCAAAACTAGGCATGAGGCAAGTTGTGGACTACGTGAGACAGCTCATGGCGCTCTCCAGCTGGAGGCCTCTGAAATTCGCCCTAGTGGGCGCCACCGGGCTGCTAGTAGCATGGGGGGTGTTATACATAAGCCCCCTTCCGCCTGTATTTTCAGTGGCGTTAGCCATAGAGGCCAGCCTTACTTCAAACTACACGTTAAACCGGCTGTGGACTTTCTCCAAGAGAAAGACTCCTTTCGTCCAGGGGTGGGCTAGATACCACATATCTACGGCAGTTGGCAACGTTGCCAACTACCTCACCACCCTCACCCTACACGCCCTGGGGGTGTGGATATATCTAGCATATCTAGCCGGCGTGACGGCTGGATATGTGGCAAACTACACGCTGTCAGAACTCATAGTATTCACCCAACGCTGAAGGCGGCTCCACACCTCCCCCTCGTAAGTCGGCCTCTCGGCCTTGTAGAACAGGCCGATAGGTATCTTGCCGATGGGGTCTAACGTGGGCCACTCCAACGCCTTTTTGTACGCCTCGAGGTAGCCATAGTGGCCCTCTAGCTTATAGACCCGCGCTCTAAACCAGTCGTATGTATTTACCTTGTTGAAAGTCACGCAGGGGCTTAACACGTCTATTAGGGCAAACCCCCTGTGTGATATAGCCTCTTTAATCAAGGCAGCTAGGTGGGGCACATCTCCGCTAAACCCTCTAGCCACAAAGGTGGCCCCCGCCGCCAGCGCTAGAGCCACGGGGTTGACGGGGTCTTCTATCGAGCCCTCTGGCGACGTCTTTGTCGTCTCTCCCCTCAACGTAGTTGGCGACATCTGGCCTGTAGTAAGGCCATAGACCTGGTTGTTAGACACTATGTACGTAAGGTCTATATTGCGCCGCGCTGCGTGTATCATGTGGTTTAGCCCAATGCCGTACCCATCCCCGTCGCCCCCCACCACGATTACAGTAAGCTTGGGGTTTGCCAACTTGACGCCTGCGGCAAGCGGGATGGCCCTCCCATGTATTCCATGTATCCCATAGGTCTTCATGAAGTGTGGCAACTGTGAGCTACAGCCGATGCCAGACACCACTACCACCTTCTCATTTGGCAGGCCTAACTCCGCCAGGGCTCTTCTCAACGCCTCTAAGATCCCGTAGTCTCCACACCCTGGACACCATATGGGCGGCCTATTTACCGTGTAGTCAACCGGCTTTTTGACTGCCAGCTTCATAGCCACTCGCCTAGCTCATCTACGCTAAAGGGCTCCCCCCACCACTTCAACACCTTCCTACCCACCTTTACCCCCCTAGACGTGAGATATTCGGCAAATTGGCCGGAGTAGTTCATCTCCACTGCCACAACTTCTTTCGCCTTGTTGAGCGCCTCGACCCAACTGCCGTCGGGGAGGGGGTATATGTCCCTAAAGAGGGCTACCCCCACCTCGTTTTGGTAGTCCAGTAGGGGCATGGAGGTGGAGCCCCAGGCCACCGCCACCACCTCTCCCCCTCTAACTAATGGGGGGTCCATCTCCTCAACCACCTTCTCTAGTTTCCGCATCCTCTTGGCGTGCATGGCCTTTCTGACTTCTGGCAGATGTCTGTCGGTAATGACGTCGCCCCTCTCGTCATGTTCGTCACTTGTGGCTATATACATGCCGCCAGGCGTGCCCGGGACCGACCTGGGGGAGACCCCGCCTTCTGTGATCTTATATCTTTTGTACTCCTCCCACACCACGGGGCCTCTTAGCAGTTCCCCACGTTCTATCTTAAAGCGGGTGGGGTTGAACTCCACTGTGGCTAGCGACTCGGTGTAGTATAGATCAACCAGGACTATGGCGGGGAGTTGGTACCTCTCGGCTATATTAAAGGCTTTAGCCACGGCGTATGGCCCCTCGTCGATCCACCTGGGGGCTATGACCACATGTGGAAACTCGCCATGTGCCGGAGCTAGCGCCATCTTTAAGTCAGATTGCTCCGTCTCTGTGGGAACTCCAGTGCTGGGGCCCCCCCTCTGGGCCAGAAGGACCACTAGCGGCACTTCTATCATTGCGGCTAGCCCAAAGGCCTCGTGCATTAGGTCAAACCCCCCTCCCGAAGTCCCTACTGCTGCCCTGACGCCGGCGTAGGCGGCCCCAATCGCCATGTTTATTGCAGCTATCTCATCTTCCGGCTGTATTACCACCACGCCGTGTTTAGGCCCATGTTCTGCCAGCCAGTGGAGGATGGGGCTGGCGGGCGTCATGGGGTAGGCTGCGTAAAACTGCATCCCGGCCATCACAGCTCCTAACGCCAAAGCCTCAGCTCCAGACATCACCACGCGGGGCTCCCCGACTTTCGCCACCTGGCCTGCCTTAGGGAGTTTTTTCTCACTGTATTCAAAGGCCTTGTGTAACACCTCTACGTTTAGCTCTGCAACACTGTCTCTAAATTCTCTCCTAATTTCTGCCTCTATATGGCGGGGGTCTAGCCCCAGTAGGGCCGACAGGGCCCCGAGGGCGGCTGTGTTTTTCATAATCCTACTGCCGTACCTCGCCGCGATGTCCGTCAGGGGGATCTCCCGTTCGGAAATCACGTGGCGGGCTCCTCCTTCATATGCGGCAAGAGACTCCTTGTTTAGGGCGACCAACAGGTCGTATTTCTTCCACGGGCCGTGGCTATATATCTTTCTGTGGGAAATACGTAACTGGAAAAACATGGTGGGGTTTCCCTTTATGATGGAGGCATATTGTCTAAAGCCAAAAACGTGGTAACCCAACTTGGAGAAGGTGGTGGCAAGTATCCTCCCCGTGGTTTCAATCCCCTCGCCTTGAGCCCCAGCTATTCTTATAGTCAACTCCACAACTCTCTATCGTTTTGTGTATAAAAATGTTACTTATATATCATTATAGTTCAGATATATGCTAGGTGAACTATTTATAAAGATTACTGCCTCCATGGCTCCACGGGACGTACTTTAGTTCACCACGTGAGATATGTGGTGAACTTCTTTCAGCCCTTAAAACCGCCGCAAGTTGTACTGACCATGGAAATCATTGCGCTTTCCCGGGGGCCCGCCCCCCGTACATATTACGTAGCCCACTCCCCACCTAGATGCGGACAGCTGGCCGTCAGGTTGATGGAACTCCCCACAGACGTAGACCCCCCATTTACCGCCTATCTGGTAAGCTCTAGGTGGGGGACAGCTCTACTCAACATAGCTAAGATACATCTGGCAGACTTTTTGTTACCACACCTTGAAAACGTGATTGAAGGTGAGGTAAAAGGGGGCGTGTTGGAAGGCGTCGTATGTAACAAAAAGGTCAAGATTAGAGTTGGCGACGGGGTGAGGGGAGCTGTGCTTGCAGTAGTGCCAGTTGTGAAAACTATGAAAAAACTCCCTCCTACAGCTTTTAACCTCTATCTATACAACATCTTAGAGGTATAGATAGACTACTGGAATAAGTAACCCCAGCGCCGTAGATATAAAGGCCGTGTATGACACTGTGGCGTTATCCACGGCGGGTCCCGGCGCCTCTGTTATAAATCTAAATGCCCGTAGGTAATAAGGCGTGGCTAACGCGCTGTTTAACACAACCCAAACCACCAGGAATGTAATTAGCGACGTGGGTGGATACGCCAGTATTAGGAGGATAAGGAAGAGCTTAGGCCAGAAGCCCAACAGCGGGGGGAGCCCCAGGAGGGAAAATATGTTTAACATGTTTAGGAGACTTCGCCGCGGGGGACTCACGTCCGAGTTTCTAGTAGTGAGGTAACCAAAGACTCCCGCCTTGGCGAGACCGGAGGCAAGCGCTTCTAGCACTACCACCAGGGCGGCTGCATGCAGGGTGTTAAGCTGTATGCCTAACAGCGAGAGTGGCCTCTCGCCTAGCCACCACACCAGCGCCACTGCGGCCAGCGCGTAGGACATGTGGGCAATAGAGGAGTAGGCCATTATCCTACCTAACGTCTTTGCCGTCAGGCCGGCTATATTAGCTACAAACATTGAGGCAAGCGCTACGGCTAGTGCCACAAGCCCCACCTGGCTGTCGCCAGGCACGCTCCGGAAGATAGATAACAACACAAATAACGCCGTGGTTTTGCTAAATAGGGCCAACGCCGCGGCCCCCCTGGGGGAGCTTAGGGCATATGCCTCTACAACCCACGCGTGAAACGGGGCGACCCCCAGCTCAAACATGAAGCCTAATACCACCACGTAGAGGCCCTGGGGGACGCCAGTCTGAGATAACACATATCCCACCACAATAAGCGCCTTGCCGACGCCAGAAAACACCACGTATTTCACGGCACCTTCTACATTTTCCCTATTTTTGCCCATAGCCAACATTCCGTACACCGCCGCGGTGACTAAAGCCAGGGCCGCGACGCCATATATGGGCGGAGCCGCTGTGTAGTATACATATACAGCCAACACGGTGGAGAGGGCGGCGAAGGCTAGCGGCAGCCCGAAAGCCCCCGTGGGCCTATCTAACGCCATAGCTAGAGCGGCTACGGCAATTAACAAGCCTACAGGCGTCTGGGAGTAAACTGACGTAAATGCCAACATTGCCGCCGCGGCGATGGCTATATACCTGGCGTCAACTCTTGACACAAACGGCGCCGTTAGAGACAAGGCGATAGTTAGGTAGATAAGGATCTCTATCATATGGCTAACAGCAGTAATGTGACTAAAATACCCACCATGGCGTAGAGGATGTACATACTTATGTTGCCTGTCACCACCCTCCTGGCCCAGTTAGACAACATGGAGAAAGCTGCCGGCATTGCCGTGTGGTAAAGCCCGTCAAAAAGCCCCCTGTCTATAACCACATATATGGCCCTAGAGAGCCAGCTATATGCCGATGGAAACGCCCCGTCGTATAGTATGGGGAGGTAGAAGCGGCGGTATGCCACTTGCCACAACGGCTGTAGCGCCGTAGATTGTAGCCCGGGTCTAGCTATATACAACACAAAGCCTACAAGAAAACCCGCGAGAAGCGCCAAAACCGCTTCCGACATGGGGAATTTATACATGGCGAGATAGCCGCCTAGAGCTATTGTGGTCACCGCAAGAGCGGCGTAGGGCAGCCACATCAATGGCGGGGCCTCATGTACCTCCCTCTCTTCGCCATGTATAAACGTGAGGCCTATAAGCCTGAGGCCATATATCGGGGTGATAAAGAGGAGGAGATATAGGAGGGGAGAAAGGTCTATGTGGTAGACGTGAGATGCCTCGAACACGTTTTCTAGCGACAGCTCCTTTGTGATATAGCCAACAAATGGCGGCATTCCCACTAGGCTTAACATAGAGAGCGTCATGGCCACAGCCGTGATTTTCATATGTCTCCACAGCCTCCCCACCTCTCCAATAAACCGGACGCCGGCCTCGTGTATCACCGCCCCGAAGCCCATAAAGAGCGAGGCTTTAGACACGGCGTGGCCGACGATATGTAAAAAGGCGAGGTTTAGGAAAGGCAGCAGCTTGGGCTCATGTAGACCCAAGAGGCCTGCGGCGCCGGCGGAAGCCGCGATGATGCCCAAGTTGGCTGCAGTAGAGCCTGCGAGAACCAGCTTGTACTCCATAGAGGTTAGGGCTATAACTGTCGCCGCCAGCGCCGTGGCGATGCCTACAGCCATCACGATGAGGAAATAGAGCTCCACCCCTTGGACTAACACAAATATGGGGGCTGTTACAATCAGGACGTAGACGCCCGCCTTTACCATCGTGGCTGCGTGTATTAACGCCGACACGCTAGTGGGGCCTGTCATAGCTGTGAGAAGCCACTCGTGAAATGGAAACTGGGCGCTTTTTGTAAACGGCCCCAGCGCGAAAAACAGCAGGGGGATCACCCCCAATGCCTTTAAGGCTTGGGAATATTGCATCTGTGTTAACGACACGGTGCCTAACGTCACGTAGAAAAGCGCGATGGCCACAAGGAAGAACGCGTCGCCAAGCCTCACGGTGAGGATTGCCCTTAGTCCGGCCTTGCTGGGTGTCCACCAATACGGCACCCCCAGTACCTTCTCCTCTTTGCCAACCCACTTGTCGTACTCATCTCTATACCAATGGCCTATGAGGGCCCAAGATGCCAGCCCCACCCCCTCCCACCCTACCAGCAGAAACCACAGGTTTTCTGCATATACGACTATAAGCATAGATGTGGCAAAAAAGCCGAAGAAGAACCAATACCATCCGGGCCTGTAGTCACCCTCCATGTATTTCACCGAATATAGCGAAATGGCTGCAATCAGCCAGGCCACCAGGGCCCCCATGGGGAGGCTGAAGTGGTCAAGTCTAAACTCCACCCTGGCCCCTATAGATTTGATCCACTCCACCCCGTAGACGCCCGGCGTTGTGGCTAAGAGCAGATATGTGGAGAGACATGCAGAGACAAATGTGGCTATGGTGACAGCCCAGGCCTTGAGTTTTCCGCCTCTGCTAAATAACGAGAGCAGGGAGGCGACAAAAGGCAGAAAGACAGAGAGGGCAACTATCTCCATAGCCCTACAGTCTCCACAACTCTATATATGTTGTCCACAAGGGCGGTGGAGAAAGGCGGGATGAAAAACAGTAGTGAAATAAAGGCCGTGGCCACTATAGAGAGAAACGCCAAGTCCACAGCGCCTTGTCCCCCCCTCTTGTGGGGGCCGAAAAACACCACACGTATTGTGTTAAAGGCGTAGACCGCGGTGACTATTAACATGGCGGCATATGGTATATAGTATGGAAAGCCTGTCTTGAAGTATTCCACATATGCCACAGTCAGCACGATTTCAGAAACCATGCCGATACTTAAAACCCCCACGAGGTTTAGAAAGCCCACAATAGCTGCGCCAGCTATCTCTGGCCTCCAGCCATATAGGCCGCCCATATTTCTAATGTCGCGAGTGTGGAGGTGGACTATAAAATACCCCGCGGTCATGAACAACACGGCTTTCCCAAGGCCGTGGCTTAAGTATAACAACGCCGCCGCCGTGTAGCCCAGGGGGTTAAAGAGAGAGATTCCTAACAGCAGGTACCCCATTTGCGACACTGTGGAGTATGCAAAAAGTCGCTTCACGTCTTCTTGTAGAAAGGCCATGAGGCCGCCGTATATGGCAGTAGCTATAGAGTAATATATAAGCCACTGCGCCCACTCTTTAGGCGCTACATACATGCCCACAGCGGCGATGATGTAGCCCCCCACCCCCACCAAGACGGGGCTTAACAACGCGGAGAGCGGCGTGGGGGCCTCGGCGTGTACATATGGCAGCCACATGTGTACACCCAAGGTGGCCATTTTTATCAGGGAGCCTACCAGGATTAACAAAAACACAAGCTCGCTGGGGCCTAGATACCCCATGTCTGTCAATAGGGGCACGTAGTAAATCCCTCTAACTGCTAGCAGCAGAAAGCCTGCCAGTACCAGCAGGGCGCCTACATGTGACCACACTAGATACATTATGGTGATTCTCACCCTGTCCCCATAGCCGTAATACAACACTTGAAACAACGAGGCAATAAGCGCAATCTCTATAAATACGTACACAATAACTAGGTTGGCTGTGGCAAAAGCGCCGGCGAGCCCGCCGAGAAAGAAGCCGTAGGTTAGATAAAAGGCGGCGGGGTCTCTGCCCACTTCATGTGATCTATGTTCCATATATGGCGGGGAGTACAAAGCCACGAGAAAGCCCACGATTGCTACCGTAAGTAGAAAGAGCCCGTTGAACGGAATTACCCTAAAGGCTAGTACGTCAAAGCCCTTAAAGACGCCTTCTTCAATAGAGACTCCGGTAAAGACCACATATGCCGAGAGGGCCAGTAGCGGCAATAAGGCGGCGGCAGATATATACCCGGCGAGATACGCCGACCTCTTCGCGGCGACGTATGCCAAGAGGGAGGAGGCCATTGGTATTAGGAGAGAGGCGAGAATAATCATATCTCTCTGCCCTCTGAGAGAGACGAGATATCTGTCTGCCTAGTTAACATATAGTTTCTATATACCAACGCCGCTAGTATCGACGCCTCTGAGACTGAGATCATTACTAATGTCAAAACCCCGTAGAAGGCCAACGTGGGGTCGATAGAGAAGATGGGAGCAATCATGACGAAAGCCCCCACGGTGATGAGCTCTAGGGCGATGAGAAGACGCACGAGGTTTCTAGTGGTGGCTATGCTGTAAAGACCCAGGAGTATTATTATGAAGCCCACTATGTACGCCATCATGGCCTTCTAGCCACCTCAATACTTACTACTAACGATACTGCCGCCACGCCAAGTAGAAAGACTACCAACACTGTCAGATCTCCGGGATATATAGAGGGGGGGCGGGCCTGTGGATAACTCCATAGGTAGGCACTAACGGCTGCCGCAAGTACGAGAAGAGCCGAGGCGAGCCATAGATATCTGCCCCTCCATCTCTCCACGCCGCCATACATCGCGGCGGTGATTAGAACTAACAACATGACTGCGCCTATATATATGACGAAGATTAGGACGGCTGCGGCAAATTGTGAGAGATATGCATAATAGGCGCCTACAGCCCCCGCCGCTGCCGCGAGGCTGGCTGCAGAAAAGACGTTATCTCTAGAAAAGACGGTAGATATGCCGAAAAATAGAACTACGGCGAGAAGTATGAGGTCAAACATAGGAGTGGAATAAGGGAGGTTTTTTAAATTATATTTTTATTTTCTTTGGCATGCCGTTTTCATATTTTAACATAACCCTAACCGCTCTATACGGCTCCTGGACTTTAGGAGGCTCTCTCTCCATATCTGGCGTATATATCATCTCCCTGTAGTCATACCACGCCAGTTCTTTTATGTCTGTGGGATATAGCGCCTCTGTCGGACAGACGTCTATACAGAAGTGACACATTATACAACGTCCATAGTCGATACCGGGGTACCGTTTTGCGTTTGGCGCCAGGTACATCTTTATGGCGTTGGTGGGACAAATCCTCGCGCAGAGCATACAGGAGGTACATTTCTCAGTCCACAGCCCGATCCACCCCCTCAACCTGCCGTATTCTAGCTTCTCGTATGGATAGTATACAGTTATACGTTCTGGCTTTACAAAATTCCTGGCGGCAATATATAACGCGTCTATAGTTGCCTTTACTACAGAGGCCATAGCCATCTCAACGCCACGGCCCAGCTTACTGCCGCTATAGACAGGAGTAAAAGCCCACGCCACCCAAAGGCCAGAGTGTGGTCAAGCCGTAATACAGGCATGACGGCTCTTAGGAATGTGAAGAAAAACATCAACACAAGCGTCTTGAAGAAAAGCCACATGGCTAGAGCCAGGTGGCCAAACATGTCTTGTGGCCACGGCCCAACCGCGAGACCTGGGAGGTTCCAGCCGCCGAGAAATAGGAGAGAGGCGAGAAACGAGAAGGAAAAAGTGGCGTAGTAGGCGCCACCTGCAAAAGACAGAACTAAGAACACCCCGCCGTAATCGCTATATGGCCCCGTGGCCACATCTCCCTCATAATCTGCAATCTCAAAGGGAAATCTCGCCGTGGCCATTGCGGCGGCTATTATAAACACCAAAAATGCCAACGGGTTTAACAACGCCCCCACGAAAGTTGACTGCTTCTCTACAATCTCCAGGGGGTTAAGTGTGCCGTAGGTAATCACTATGGCTAAAAAAGACAACAAGAGCGGCAGCTCGTAGGCAGCTACCAGCAACGCCTCACGTGTGGCGCCTATGTAGGCAAACTTGTTGTTTACAGACCAGCCGATTATCACTATCACTATAGATACTAGCAGCAGTATGACCAGCGAGAAGACAAGGCCGTAGGACAAGAGGGCTGGGTCTTTAATTAGCCTAAGCTCTGGCGTTAGAGGTAAGAGGAGAGAGGCGCCAAATGCCAAAGTGGTAAATATGGCGGGGCCCCACACAAATAAAAGCCTGTAGGCACCCCTTGGGACAATGGGCTCGCTTATTATAAACTTAAAGGCGTCTGCTAACAGCTGGAAGAACCCCCCAAGCCAGGGGGATACGTGGTAGGGACCTACTCTCATCTGCACCCTCGCCGCCGCCTTTCTTTCAAACCAAACTGCTGTAAGCAGGATGGCGCCAGAGCCTATAAACATCAATACGAAAAACCAGAGCCTGGGCGATAAGGAGAGGTCCCAGAGGTCCATAGGTCTATTGAATCATATTTATCTATCTTGCTCTGGTGGGAAATATCCAAAAGAGCCGTAGATGGCGGGGAGGTCCATCAGCCGTGAGCCTATGAAGGCATGTAACATTGGCCTTAAGTTTTGCCAGCTTGGGGTAGAGATCCGTACCCGATATGGCTTTTCTGAGCCGTCGCCAAAGACGTGGAAGTAATAACGCCCCCTGCCCCCCTCCGTAACGCCACCACCCTCGCCTTGGGGGAGCATGGTGGTAAACAAGGCGCCAAGTCTGATGTACTCGCCTGCTTTCTCTCTCTGTTTGGGCGGCAGTCTGTGAAGCGCCGCCTCGCCGACTAGGGGGCCTTCCCTCGGCGTCCTCTCTAGCGCCTGTCTGATAATCCTTATGCTTTGTGAGATCTCACATATTCTCACCATGGTGCGGGCTAGAGAGTCTCCAGCATCTTCTACACATATCTCCCACTCCAACTCGTCGTATATCCCATATTTATACACCTTTCGTGCATCCCAATCTATGCCTGACCCCCTGGCGCCAGGCCCTGTGGCCATCAGCCTGGCGGCTTCCCCCCTGGTGAGTACGCCCACCTCCCTGAGGCGGTAGAGCCCCACGGGGTTTTTTATCACCAGGCGGACAAACTCGTCTATTTTCTTCTCCAGATATTGCGTAAATCCCATAGTTTGTTCATAAAAGGCGTTGGGAGGCGCTGTCCTCACGCCGCCTGGCAGAACCCACGTGGGCGTGGTCCTAGAGCCAGACGCCATAGCCCACAGCTGGACTAACAACTCCCGCAGGCCGTAGCCCCACATAAACCCGGTGGAGGAACCTATCATTATGGCATGTAGACCTAAGTCGTAAAGATGTGTGGAGATACGGCTGA
This sequence comes from Pyrobaculum sp., assembly GCA_046293555.1. GTDB lineage: Archaea > Thermoproteota > Thermoprotei > Thermoproteales > Thermoproteaceae > Pyrobaculum. The sequence continues at coordinate 49,988 of JBKBOT010000005.1, forward strand.
GTTCCGCCATGATTATTCTCAGATATTGAGCACGAGGGGAGACGTCAAGCTTGGCCAACTTCTCTATGGCCATGGCGTAGGCCCATGTGACGTTTATGGCGTCTGGTAGAGATAGCCGTTCAAACAGGGGGATGTTTTGAATCCAGTGTCTAGTCTCGCCTAGTTTCTCCATAGTGCGGTGGACATATCCAGGGTCTGGCGTCACGTTGACCACAATGTCGCCATCTAGCTCTACGATAAACCTGGTGTGGCCTGAAGACGGATGTTGGGGGCCCCAGAAGATATCTAACACGCGGCGGCTTTCGCCAAGTCTCTCTTCTTTCAAGACGATGCCATAATCCTCCTGCCGGGCCATAATGTAAATAGTTTATGTATTTAACAGTCTATGTTTACAGCCTTCGTTCTGGCCTACGAGGTGGCACATCTGGCAAAAGAAGTTCTTACCCGCATGCCGACAGGGAGGCAGTGCCGCCCTGTGGTGGCCATGCCCACAAGAGGCGCCAAGACGCTGGAGGCATTTCGAGGCTATGTGGACTATGTGGTAGTAGACAACAGAGATGACGCCAGGAGGGCAGAGGCCGCGGGGCTTCGGTGGGTTTTAAATAGGTACTCGGGCAAGTCCGGCGCCTTGGCCACAGTCCTCGAGGCTATAGATGCAGACGCCTACGTGTTTATTGACGACGATGCGATCCCCGGGCCCTGGATAGAGGCGTTGAAGAGAGCTGGATGTGCCGGCTTCGCCACGGCGTATAGATGGGTTCTAGACCCCCTACAGAACGCCTTCTCGCTGGGGGGTCTCGACTGGATGGCGTGGAGGCCCACCCGTTTTCTATATGGAGGCGCCATGGCGGTGCCGGCCGGCAAGAGGAGGGAGGCTGTGGAGGCCCTGCTGAGTTGCCCCATAGACGACATGGCCTTAACCTCCATTGCCGACAGGATTGAGGTAATTCCCCTCCTGGTCCCCATGAGGGGGGCGGAGAACGCCGTGGAGTTTTTTTTCAGGCAGGCCATGGCTGCAAAGCTTGGGAATCGCCTCCTGTGGGCTGTGGAGCTGGTGTATTACTCCCTCTGGACTATAGCCGCCCTGTTGTTTCCACCTCTCTTCTTGATACATGCCGTGAGGACTGCAGTCCGCTCGCGTAGAGCCCTAGGGCGGGTGGACTGGAGGCAGATAGCCCTCTCGCCGCTTGAACGGCCTCTACAGGCGTTGGTCTTTATAGCCTCGGCGTTTAGGAGGTGTTTCTGGTGGAGAGGCCGACTGTTGTGTAACAATTTTAAAACAGATTCCACACCACTTTCGTGTTACAGGAGAGGAGGGCAGAGAGGCCGGAAAGGGGGGTAGAGCTGTTGTTAAAACATCTTGGCGAGGACCCCGCCAGGCCGGGCCTAGCCGATACCCCCCGCCGTTTTGTAAGAGCTATGGAAGAACTCACGCGGGGGCTGAGAGAGCCGCCGCCAGAGGTTATCTTCTTTCCGCTAGAGTACGAGGCGGAGGTGGGGCCCGTGGTGGTGGAAAACATCGGCGCCGTGTCGATCTGCGAGCACCACCTACTGCCCATACTCCTGAAGGTATCTGTGGCGTATATCCCAGGCGGGGGGGTGCCGGGGCTCAGCAAGGTGATCAAATTGGTGAAATGGGCCGCGGCGAGGCCCATAATGCAGGAACGTTTCACCGAGTGGCTTGCCGACCTGTTGATAGAGAAGTTAAAAGCCAGGGCGGTGTATGTAAAGATATGTGGCGTGCATATGTGTTCATACATCAGGGGGGCTAGAGACGAACATCACAACATGGTGACAGAGGCCAGACGCGGCGAAGTTAACGTGAGGCTTAGATGTAGGCGGCCTATGTGTAAATGAGAATACTCGTCACGGGGGCTAGTGGCGGCATTGGGGGGGCTTTGGTGGAAATCGCAAAGAGCAGGGGAAACCACACAGTGGGCATATCTAGGACTGTTTCTAAGACTCATCTCCACTACAAATGCGACGTGTTAGATCTCCCTTGCCTAAAGGCCGCCGCCCGTGAGGTGGGGGGAATTGACGGCATCGCCTTGCTTCACGGCCATGGTGACGGAGGCTTGTGGAACCGGAAGATAGAAGAGCTTGAAGAGAGGGATTTTCTAGAGGTGTTTAGAGTAGACGTGGTGGGGAGTTTTAACGTAGTTAAGGCCTTTCTCCACAACTTAACTCCACGCGCCTCTATTGTGCTTACTGCCTCCACCCCGGCCCTTATTGGCGACACATATGGCATCCCATACGCCGCGGCGAAAGGCGCCCTCATGGCGCTAGCTAGAAGTATGGCGAAGGCTCTCGCCCCCATTCGCGTCAACGCCGTGGCTTTCGGCCCCGTGGCCACAAGATGGGTAGAGTGGATTTCAGAAGGCGAGCTGGAGGCCTTTAGAGAGAGGACAGTGTTAAAGAGGTTGGCCACCCCCAGGGAGGCAGCTGAGGCTATCTACTGGCTTTTATCTCCAGCTTCTAGCTATGTGACAGGCCACGTGCTTGTAGTCGACGGAGGAGAGTCGCTATAGCCGCGGCCGCCAGAGCAACTGCAATTGGGATGTAAGGAGTCACGCCGTGTCCCTGGGGGTGTGGCGGCGTTGCGGAGATGTGGACAACCTCGCCTGGTTTGAGCTCTACTAGATATGTCACGTTGCCGCTGCCGAAATCTACCACCACGTGGTAAAGGCCGGGGGGTAGCTCCACCCTTTTGGGCATATAGTCCACAACTGTGTGGTTTCCAGATATGTAGACCCTTCTTGGCGGCCGGCTATAGCTTAGCTCTAGGTAGGCATTAGTCAGGTTTATATATAACGTCTCCACTGGGCGGACTGGGGTGTATACAAGACGTCTCTCCACATGGTTTGTATAGAGCAGCAGGTATTCCAGTCCAGACAAGACCCAGAGCTGTGCGACGCCTTTAAACCTCCTTCCTGCCGCTGAGATTGTCCAGTCGTATCTCACAACGCCGAAGGAGTCCAACAGTATTACCGTAAGGCGGGTGGCGTTTACATGTAGCGTCTTTTGGCAGTAGTCAGCCGGGTTAAACACAAAACTATAAGACGTGCCGTTTGGCAAAACCACGTCTGTATACGCCACCGCTGGGGGGTCTCCGGCAATTAGATAAAACGTGGCGTTACCTACCCACCTCCTCTCCCCCCATAACACCGCCCGAACTGGCTCCGCTATCTTGACGTCACAACGCCTCACTACCCCCGCCTTTTCTAGGTCTACCTCTAGGTTAAACAACGTGGTTTTTACCGTGGCGTTAACCACACGCCCATCTACCCTCTCGAGTTTGATCTCCACCTCGTAGTTCACATTGCCGACGGGGAAGCCGCTGTCGTTAAATCTCAGCTCTACGTCTCTATATGTGCCGTTGAGAAATTTTACCATCTTGACAACAAGCCGCCCGTCGGCTTCTAGCGGATATATCTTAACCTCCAGCGGGTGTATCAAGGCGACTTCACGCCCGGCGGCATATGTACGCCAGGCCAACACGCCGTTTATATAGACTTCCATCCAGCCTTGTGGAACTTCAGCCACCCCACTTTTGTTTGTAACCACACAGACTCTCTCTACACAGATAGTGGCGTTAGAGATCGGGAAGCCAAGCCAGTCTTTTACCTCTACTACAGCTGCCGTGGCTATAGTTGCCAATAGTAAGAAGGCCGCTAGCCATTTCACAAGCTGAGTCTTAAATCCCTATAAATCTATATTCACTACAAAAATGTCGCCACTGGTTTATATGAACTCCACAAAATATTTATATATTTACAATGCTCGAGCTAGTGCACTAACTCTTCAAAAGTTTTGCTTGGTTTCTTTAAATTAACTTAGTATAATAATTACATGCTTGTAATTTAGCGATATATTTAAATATCTCAAATTCTCTTGATTATTATGACAGAGGAAAGTAAGTTAACAGACCGTCAGTACCAGTTACTTAACCACTTGCTACAGAGGGCGCAGCCTATGAGGGTCTACACGGTCTATGGCGACCAGGACGAGATAGCCCGAGAGCTGGGCATGACGCGGCAGGCTCTGGCAATACATCTAAAGAGGCTGAAAGAACTCGGCCTTGTGAGAACTGGCCGCGAGTTTGTAGACATAACTGAAAAGGCGGTAAGGTTGTTAAAGGGGCAGTCTAACGAGGTGATTATACTTGTAAAGGTGGAGCCAAAATACCGGGAGAAGGCATATGAAGCCACCAGAAAGCTGCCTGTCGAGAAAGCCTTGCGGCTAGCTGGAGATTACGACCTGGCTGTAATAACACAAGAGACCGTGTTAGACAAGGTGTTAGACTCTATAAACAACATGGAGGGAGTAAGAGAGACCAAGACTTTTATCTCTATAGGCGCCATAAAAGAGTAGTGACAACTCTAGGTTTTTCACAATACGCCGGTGAGGCCTTGGCGGAAGCCAGACGTTGTGTATTTTGTGGTTTTTGTGAATCTGTGTGCCCCACATATCTGGCTGAGAGAGATAGGAGATATGGCCCCCGGGGGAGACTCCAGCTGTCTACATATGTCCTCAACGGCGCCAAGGGGGCGGTTCTCTACGACTCTTTTTTTACCTGTCTTAACTGTAGGGCGTGTGAGCTCATATGTCCAGCCGGCATTAAGATTGTAAATGTGATAAAAGTCGCCAGAGCCATCTTGTCAAGATATTTATAATGAATATCACTGAGCGTCATGAGGTATCTAGTGGGGAGAGACTTCACCTTTCCTGACTACCTGCCTAGATATGCCAGAGCTTTTGAATTCGACGTATTGTCCATGAGGCTTGATGTCGAGATAGATCTAGAGAGGCAGCTGGTAGAGGGCACTGTGAGGTATAGGATACGCCTAAAGAAAGACGGCGCCAAGGTGGAGCTAGACGCGGTAGAAATGGACATCTTAGAGGTGAGCCAGGATTATTACTACGACGGACAGAAGCTAGAAGTTAGGCCCCAGTGGAAAGGCGAGGGGGAGGTGGCGATAAGATATAGAGCCCGCCCCCGCAGCGGGATGTATTTCATAAAGCCGAATGCGGCTAGGCGGAGTTATTTCGTCTGGACGCAGGGAGAGAGCGAATATAACAGGTACTGGGTGCCGCTTCCAGATTCGCCAAACATAAAGTTCCCCTGGACTGTAGCCGTGACTGTGCCCAAGCCTTATGTCGCAGGCAGCAACGGCGTGTTGGTTGAGGTGAGGGATGGGGGAGACAGACAGACCTTCGTGTGGGAAATGAGACACCCCATGTCGCCCTACCTTTTGGCCATAGCGGTGGGCGACTATAGGGTAGAGAGGGAGGAGTGTGGCGGCGTGGTTTTAGAGTACTACATCCCGAGGTATGTGGGAGAGGAGTGGAGACATTCTTTCTACAACACCTGTAGAATCATGAAGTTTTTCTCAGAATACCTAGTCCCCTACCCCTACGGGCGGTATGCCCAAGTGGTGGTGCCCGAGTTCATATATGGCGGCATGGAGAACACCACTTTCACCATCTTGACGGACTGGACTATTCACGACAAACACGCCCACTGCCCCTACTCGGGCTTCCCCTGTCCGGAGCTAGAGGACTTCTCCTCAGACCCCCTGGTGGCCCACGAGATGGCCCACATGTGGTTTGGCGACTTGGTTACAGCTAAAGACTGGGGGCATATCGCCATAAATGAGTCTTTCGCCACCTTTATCGAGGCCCTTTGGACTGAGAGACATCAGGGCAGAGACGCCTATCTCTACGAGATCTATACAAACTTCAAGACCTACCTCGGCGAGTACTCCAGGCGGTATTCCCGGCCCATAGTGACAAATCTATACAAGATCCCAGACGAGGTGTTTGACAGACATGCCTACGAGAAGGGCTCCGTGGTGTTACACACGTTGCGGGAGCTGTTGGGAGAAGGGCCTTTTAGAGAAGGGCTGAGGTTATTTCTCGAGAGGTATAAATACAGGGCCGTAGATATAGACGACTTAAGAAAAGCCCTGGAGGAAGCCTCTGGACAAGACCTGGAGTGGTTCTGGCGGCAGTTTTTCTACTCTGCGGGGCACCCGGCGTTAAAGGTGTCTTGGAGCTACTCAGAGGGTGGGCTGAAGATACAGGTTAGACAAAGCCAGGGGGAGGACAGCTACCCGCAGTACACACTCCCCCTAGAGATAAAGGTGGTATATGAAGACGGCAGGAAAGAGGTAAGAGAAATACAGCTGGCTGAAAAAGAGGTCACCCTATATATTCCAGGCGGCAGGCCTAGATATGTCTGTATAGACCCACGGTTTAAGGTCATGAAGGCTTTAGAGCTACAATACCCGCTGGAGTCCGCTGCTGCCATGTTGGAAGACGACGACATGTATTGTAGAATCCAGGCGGTAGAGGTGTTGAAGAAAAATGGCAGCGCCAAGGCTGTGGAGGCTCTAGGTAAGGCCATACAGGACAGGTTCTGGGGCGTGGCGGCAGAGGCCGCAAGAGCCTTGGGGGAGGTGGGGACCGAGGGGGCTGTGGCCAAGCTAATTGACGCCTACTATAAAACGACACATCCCAGAGTGAGGAGGGCTATAGTGGAGGCGTTGGGAAACGCCAGACGTAAAGAGGCGGCGGAGTTTCTAGACATGATACTACACGACGGGGGGGAGAGCTATTATGTAAGAGCCGAGGCCGCCAGGTCGTTGGGGAAGGTCAGGTGGGAGTTTGCAGAACACAGCCTAAGGAAGGCCTTAGAGTATCAAAGCCACGTAGATGTAATAAGGAGGGGGGCCATAGAGGGTCTCGCCGAGTTGGGAACAGAGGAGGCACTCAGGACCGTATTACGCCACACGGAGGGCCAACTCCCCACGCCGGTGAGGGCCACGGCGGTTCAGTCTCTAGCAAAATTCGGGCCAAGAAGGGAGGTGTTGGAAGTCGTCAGGAGGGCTCTACGTGACGACAACTTTAGGGTTAGATACGCCGCAGTGACGGCGGCGCTGGAGCTGCTTGAGCCCAGGCTTATCCCAGACCTACAGGAGCGGGCAGAGGCAGATCTAGACGGGAGGATTAGGAGAGTGGCCAGAGAGGTCTTAGAAAAAACCAGGAGGTTTATGGACCGGGGGACGGAATACCAGAAGCTTAGAGAAGAGGTGGAGAAGCTACGGGATGAGTACAGAAAGCTGCTAGACCGTATGGCCCGGCTGGAGCGTTAGGATCCGAGCGTAATGGCGGTGTAGGCCGCAAAGCCTGTTGCCAATATGGCGAGATACGGCACGCCGTATGCCGCCTTTATCCACTCCCCCTCTATCTTTACAGCCCTCGGGTCGTACCTCTCTAGGTCGCCTGGATTGTTGCGAAACGGTATGCAGAAAGAGGCAGCCTTATGTATGTACTTTATGTCTGAATAGAACTCCCCTCTGGAGACGCAGAGGTGTGTAAATCTCTCCGATAGAGACATCTCGCACGGCCTCCCCCTGTTTTTTAGATATAGCCACGTCATAACTGCCGGCAGTAGCGCCGAGCCGGCCATAATGGCCACAAAGGCCGTGGGGAATATATAAATGGGCGGCGCCGTGCTTATTACGGCCATGGCTATAGAGTCCGCATAGCCTGCACAAAGTATGCGCATAAGGAGAGCTACCCCCAGTCCCGCCAGGAGGGAGAGAAGATACAGGGGGTCCCCCCAGTTGAGATAAAGAAGCACGGCGGCTGGCAGCGTCATGGCTACAAAAAGCCGTACGTCTATTTCTCTCGTCTTGACGTCTTGCCACGCCGCGGCTGAGAGAAGGGCGGCAATCGCCAGTACTGCCGCCTCTTGGATCATCTCTGTAGCCTCTCCTTAATTCTGTCAATACGTGGGGTGGCCAGGGGGTTTTCCCCCCGAATTTCTGCCAGCCTTATGGAGGCTATCCCCACCTCTCTTAAAAACGTGAGGATGCCTGTAGGTGTCATCTCCACCACGTACTGAGAGCCGCCTAGAATCTCCATGGTGGCTTTTACCCTCTCCTGGTGTTCTGGCGGTATGTGGGGGCTTGTCAACGCCACTATCGGCCTTTCGGAGCCTTCAATCCAGTTGTGATGCGCCTCGGGTAGTATCTCCACAGAGGGCTCGATCTTGCTGTTTTCATTAAACTCGTTTTTTACACGGTAGGCAACTCCCCTCATGCTTTCGGGAGCCGCCACCGTGGGCCGTTTTTGAAAGTCTTCTACCAGGCGGGCCACCAGCGCGTGGTCTATAGGCTCTAAGCCAGACGTCCTAAACTCTACGCCATATATCTCACCTACTACACATAACGCCGCCGTGAATAACTGTGGCAACGCCGCACGGGGGGCGCTTGACTTTGGGACAACTATGGTGGGGACTCCCATCTGTGCCAACTTGCCCCCCGTAGTTATGGCCACGGTGGGCATTTTCTTCCTCTTGGCGTATTCCACAGTGTGTAAAGTCTCAATAGTGTTGCCAGAATAGGATACAGCCAGTAGGAGCCCCTCTCTCGCCCTGAGGAAATAGTCTTTTACCACAACTACCTCCATGTCCCAATTCCACACCAGCGAGAGGTCTCTCAACAAGTCGCCCACCACGCCGGAGCCCCCCATCCCGCTTACATATAGCCTAGGGCTTGGCGTTATTTCTACCCTCACGCCATCCGCCACGTAGCTCTTTTGGAAGTCCACTTTCTGTACGAGAAAGCGGTCCCACTGGAGGTAGTCTTCTAGCACTCCCCTAGGGGCGTGACGATATATAAACTTTAGCTATAGACACATGTGCCCCGTTTTTCTGTAGTAATCAACGGCGTGGAGGTAACACGTGTGTGGGAGTGGGATAGAGTGGTAGAGACAAAAGAACGGCTAAAAAGACTTGGATTTAGGTGGAATGGCGTCAGTTGGGTAATTGTCACAAAAAGTCTCGACGTGGTAAACAAGGCGAGACAGTTGTTAGAATTAAGTAGGGAGGAATACATAAAGGTCCTCTCTACGTTAGGCATAGTTGCCACATCTAGCGAGCCGCCAGAAGAACTCAAAAATAGCGTCTTGGAGGCTCTAGGCAATGTCTACCTGTTGTCGCCAGTCAAGTTCTTAAAAGAGTTCGTGGCTAGAGACAAGGCTGTGTCTCAAGTGGAGAGCTTTGAGGAGTTTGTAGAGCTAGGTGTAAAAAAGCTTAGAGAGACACTAGCCGGCACGGCGTTGGGGGACCTAGAAAGAGCGCTTCAAGAGGCTAAAGCGGCTGTAGTCACATCTAGAGAGCTTAGAGAGCTTTTCGAAAAGAGGAGGGCGTGGAGAGCCGCCGTGGTGGGGCCTAACTATGCCAAGTTGAACTTCCTAGCCGCTGGGCTTTTGAGAAGACTCGCCGAATTTAGGATGAGATACAACGTGGTAAATAGGGAGGGGGAGCTAGAGGCTAGAGACATAAGGTTGGTACAGGTGGTAGATAGAGAGGTGAAATTTCCCGCCTTCCTCAAGCCGCAAGTCGTCAAGGTGTTGAGAGAATTTGGCTACGTGCCTCAGCTGGCTGAGGTGGAGTACCCACGGGTGGCTTACAACAAGTCCTTCACCCTATACCCATTCCAGGTGGAGGCTGTGGAGGGCTGGCTTTCTCACGGCATGAGGGGGACAGTGATCATACCCACTGGGGGTGGGAAGACCTTCATCGGGATGGAGGCCATGCACAGAGCCGGCGTCTCCGCCTTGGTGTTAGTAACCACAAGGGAGCTGGCTGGGCAGTGGGTGAGCCGTCTGAGGAGATATCTGGGCGTCTCCCCCGGCCTGTTGGGCGGCGGCGAGAAAGATATACGTGATGTCACTGTGGCTATTTACAACTCCGCCGTAAAGTACATAGACAGTCTTCTCAACAGGTTCGGGCTCGTCATTTTCGACGAGGCCCACCACGTCCCTGCGGAGACCTTCAAGGAGGTGGCCCTCAGGATAGACTCGCCCTACAGGCTTGCGCTATCCGCCACGCCGGAGAGAGAGGATGAAAACGAGCATCTGATCTACGAGGCGGTGGGGCCCCCTGTCTACAGGGTGACGTATAGGGCCATGGTGGACGCGGGGCTCGTGGTGCCTGTAGAGCACTATAGGATATACGTCGACTTGACGGAGGTGGAGGCGGCTGCCTACAGCTCTCTGCCGGAAGATAACGCCATATTGTTGCGAAACGCCGCAGCTAAGGCGGTTAACAAAATCCCCACAGCTGTCCGCATCGTGGCGAGGGAGGTGGAGGCGGGCTCCAAGGTGCTGATCTTCACCCAGTTTATAGACCAGGCGGAAGAAATACACAAGAGGCTGAAGGAGGCCGGCATTGCGGCAGAGCTGATAACCTCTGAGGAGGGGGGCCGTGAGGCGGCATTTAGACGCTTCAGCTCCGGCGTGAGCAGAGCGGTTGTAACCACCACGGTGCTGGACGAGGGGGTGGATGTGCCCGACGCCGACGTGGCTGTTGTGGTAAGCGGCACTGGCTCAAAGAGGCAGATGATCCAAAGGGTGGGGAGGGTGGTGAGGGCGTCGCCGGGGAAGAGGGTGGCAAAAATCTACGAGATTGTAGCCAGGAGGACTATAGAGGAGGCGTTGTCTGAGGCTAGGCATTTTTCTGACGTCATAGAGGAGGTAGTCTGTAAGAAGTTTAGCTAGTTTGATATGTTTCGTACTTTCTTGCCAATTCTGGCGAGTCTTTCCCTTCTGGCATAAGTATTATAAACTCCACGTTGCCTTCTGCGTAGCGGTATAACTTCCAGTATCTAAACCTCAGCTCTCTAGACAGATAGATCATTGCCAGTTTTCTCTCGCCGAAGGCGTGTCTCAACTTGCAGTCACATCCATCTATGGGCTGGTCTGTCAAGATGGTGTAGTCGTCGTGACATCGACAGTGCCAGTACTCCCTATTTTTTACATGGACAAAGATAAAACTATCTATCCTATTGTCTACCTTTCTATATATCGGCTCGATTACGCCCTCTATGTATAATACGGACTCTGTGGTGAAATGTAGCGGCGCTGCCGCCATATATCCAGAGGCGCGGCGCCAGTAATATTTCCTGTTTTTCTTCACGGGCTCTACATGCCCTTTGAAGTACAGCTTGTTTAACTCTCTAAGTACCTTATGTCTGGGTAGTTTAAGCATGTCGGCTATCTCCGTGGTGCTTAACTCCCCCCTCTCTTCCAGTAGCCTCAATATGGCACTACTCACGTCCATATTGCCATTGGATTGTATACATATAAACTTTTCGATGAGTATTACCACTGTGGTATCTACAGGTCTATTAAGTTGTGGATTTTCGAAATACGTGGCTGTGGTCCAGAGGTCGATCACGTTTCCGCCAATCAAAATCGTGAGGATAGACGAGTATATTACATACGTGGCAAAAAACAGGGCCACGGTTGTGGAGCTAAAAGAAAAGATAGATATAGGAAGGGGGAGGGGGGATATAACTAGGTTTCTAGAGAGGATAGGGGTGGTGGAGGCGAGAAATTATGTAACTCTTACAGAACTAGGCAGGGAGCTAGTCTCGACGAGAGAGGCCATAGGCAACGCCGTCTACCACGCCCTGTTTTACCAGAGGGTGCCTCAGTATAGATTATTGATGGAGGCAGCTAGAAGGGGGGCCGCCACGCAGGATCAACTCCACCAAGCAGTAAACCGCAGGTTGTCAGAACTATCCCCCACCGCATGGCTAAACAAGGTGGCGTTTAAGACCCTCCTACAGATGGCAGAAGACCTAGAGGCTGTAGGGAAGAGAGATGGGAGATATATCTATTTAAACGACCCAGTGGAGAGAGCCGTGGAGAGACATTACGCCGCCCATGGGGTTAAAATAGGCGACAGTTTTTACGCCACATTTGACAAAATCCTCGTTTTAGACTGTGGAAGACAGGAGCTGCCCCATGGCCTCTACAAGATCGACGTGGCTTGTACCACATCAAAAATTTACCACAGGTTCCAATGAGGAAAAGAGAGGAGAAAAGAGGCCCCACACTTTTTGACTTTATTGAAAAAAAAGAGAGGCCGACGCCTAAAGACTTCTCTGAAGAGCTTGGCGAATATATAAAGGAGGGGGGCAGGGTGACAAAAGGGGAGGCCGCCAGGTGGGCAAAAGAGAGGGGTATATCTACCGCAGATTTTATAAGAGCGGTAGACAAATTGGTGCGAGAGAAGAGAATAAGGAAAAGGCTCAGCGAGGACGGCGAGCTTCTCTACGAGTGGGTGGGGTAGGTGACGTTATAAGTCTCTACATATATGGAGCCGTTATATGCCACTTTTACACACATGGCTACAACTAGCTCCCCCCCTGTGTAGTTAAGCCCGCAGTCTCCCCTCTTGGTTGCCTCAAAAATGTATTTTAGCTGGAGTAAAGAGGCCATGTAGCTCTGTAGGTAGAACATGAGAACTGTCGCCATTAGGAAGAGAGTTATTATAAGTAAAAACTCTAGGTTCATCTAAATACTTGCGAAACTAGTTCTATGTAGTGAAATATTATGTTTAGTAGGTAAAGTAATGTTAGAGATATCACGGCCATTATTAGGTGGTAGAGAAATCTCATGGGGTATAAGAGGCCATGTAGTCCAAGTCGCGTAACACCCCGTCTACCACCTGTAGAAATTTCTCCATCGGGAAGAAATAGGCGGTTAGGAGTAACAACATCGCGACGGCTACAGAGGCTATGTAGGTATATAGCGACTCTTCGACTATCTTCATGTCTATACCTCTATTTAAAGACAGCTATAAAACAAAAATACATGAGATTTGTCACCCCCATGGCTTTTGAGCTAAGTGCGACGTATAATCCCCATACGGTAGAGAGACGTGTGGCCGAGTTTTGGGATAGATACAAGATATTTGAGAAGTGGAAGTCTTGGCGGGGGGGCCCCAAGTTTTCTTTCCTAGAGGGCCCCCCCACTACAAACGGGATGCCGCATGTAGGCCACATAAGAGGTAGGACGTATAAAGACGTGGCGCTTCGTCTCTACAGGCTTTTAGGTTATGACGTGTGGTGTCAAGGCGGTTGGGACATGCAGGGAATGCCCGTAGAGTGGGAAGTAGAGAAAAGGCTAAAGCTAAGGAGCAAGAAAGAAATTGAGCAATACGGCGTGGAGAAATTTGCCCTAGAGTGCAACGCGTTGGTAGACAAATACTTGGCACAATGGCAAGAGTGGGGCACCAGGCGGCTGGGGCTTTGGCTTGACCTAGAGAACGCCTATGAGACCAGACAGCCCCGCTATCTTGAATACGCCTGGCGTGTAGTAAAGAGGGCACACGAAAAGGGCTTGTTGGCAGAGGACTACAGGGTGTTGTGGACTTGCCCCAGATGTGAGACCGCGTTGAGTGACCACGAGGTAGCGTTGGGGTACGAGGAGAGAGAAGACCCATCTATATACGTCAAGTTTAAAGTTGGGGAGGGGGAGTACCTCATAATTTGGACCACAACGCCATGGACTATTGTAGATAATGAGGCTGTGGCAGTACATCCCCACTACAGTTACGCCAAGGTGGAGGTAGGAGAAGAACGTTGGTGGGTCGCCGAGCCGCTTGTCGCAAGAGTGATGGAACTCGCCGGCGTGAAAGAGTGGAAAACTGTAGAGACTAGAAGTGGGAGAGAGCTAGAGGGGCTTGAGTACCTCCACCCGCTTGTGGAAGAGGTGCCCGAGAGGGGGGAAAGACCGCATAAAGTAGTTACGGCAGAGTTCGTCACGTTGGAACAAGGCACGGGGCTTGTCCACATTGCCCCCGGGCACGGCCCTGAGGACTTCGAGGTGGCGAAAAGATATGGGCTGAGGATCACAAACAGCGTGGAGATAAACGGCGTTTATAACGAGCTTGGGGGGAAATACCGCGGGAAATACGTCCATGAGGTAGATAGAGAGGTGGTAGAAGACTTACGTAAGAAGGGCTTGTTAGTATATGAGGGCAAAATAAGGCATGAGTATCCACACTGTTGGCGATGTGGGACAAAGCTGATATTAAGGGCGGACCGCCAGTGGTTTATCGCCATCTCGAAAATTCGAGACAAGATGTATTCAGAACTACAGAAGGTAAACGTGGTGCCACAAAAGCTGAGAGATAGATTTGATATATTTGTAAAAAATGCCAGAGACTGGAATATCAGCAGGAGTAGGATATGGGGAACGCCGCTGCCCATATGGCGTTGTAAAAAAGACGGCAGAGTGCTGGTGGTGGGCTCTATCGACGAGTTGAAACGCCTGGCGGGAGAGCTGCCGCCTGTAGATGACTTCAAGTTAGTACACCGCCCCTGGATAGATAGGGTGGTGTTAAAAACTGAGGACTGTGAGGAGTGGGTTAGAGAGCCCTACGTCATGGACGTGTGGCTTGACAGCGGGGTGGCCTGGATAGCGGCAGTAGATGGAGAAAGAGATGTAGAGCTGTGGAAAAGGCTGTTTCCCTACGATTTCGTAACCGAGGGGATAGACCAGACGAGAGGCTGGTTTTACTCCCTCCTCGCCTCCTCCGTCTTGTATACAGAAATGGCGCCATATAGGACGGTGCTTATCCAAGGCCTTATTTTAGACAGAGAGGGGCAAAAGATGTCTAAAAGCAGGGGTAACGTGATTTGGGCAAAAGACCTCTTTGAGAAATATGGCGCAGACCCCGTGAGGCTATACATACTCTCAAAGGCGGCGCCATGGGAGGACTTGGCCTTTGACCCAGACGAGATAAGACACGTCGTCAGTGATCTCAACATATTGTGGAATGTGGCCAAGTTTGCAGATACCTACATGTCTCTAGACAACTTTACTACAGATAGATATCCGTTAGGCCAGTGGATAGACAAGACCCTTGAGGAGGACAGATGGCTATTGGCCGAGCTAAACAAGCTGACGGCAGAATATGTGGAATATCTCAAAAGCTTTGAGTTCCACCATGCGGCTAACCGCTGGAGGCACTTCATCGTGGAGACTTTAAGCCATAGATACGTCAGGCTGCTCAGACGGCGGGTGTGGGCCGAAGAGGCGGCTCCAGATAAATACGCCGCCTATGCTGTGTTACACCACGTGATAAAAAACGTGTTAATTCTTGGAAGCGTCTTGGTGCCCTTCGTTACAGAATACCTATGGCAGACATATGTAAAGAGATATGAAAGAGATGCCGCCGAGTCTGTACACTTGGCGCAATACCCAACGCCGGCCCCCGTCGACCAGAGGCTTATAGAGATATACGATGAGTTATTCACGGCGTTTTCCACACTGGCCGAGGCTAGAAATAAGGCTGGGATAAAGCTCAGGTGGCCTATAGGAGAGGCCTATATAAACGGCGCTAAGTATCTAGAACATTACAGAGAGTTGCTACAATATCTGGGAAACGTAAAGGAGGTCAAGACAGGCCTCTGTCCAGATAGCTACATAAAAGCTGGAGGACAGATTGAGGTATGTATACCAGACAAGTTAGAGCTCGAGCTATACCACGAGGCGCTGGCGAGAGAGCTAGTGAGAAGGATACAAGTCTTGAGGAAAGAAGCTGGACTAGCCATAAACGACACCATTAAGGTGGTAATTGAGACAAGTTCAGAGGAGATAAGAAAATCTGTGGAGACGTTCCGTAGGTACGTCATGCAGGAGACTAGGGCCGTGTCTATAGAGCTCGCCACTGCCGAAGGCGGCAGGGAGTGGGACATATCTGGAGAAAAGGTGAGGATAAAGATTGAAAAAATGTCAGCAGAGTAGGGGCCTCTTCACCAGTCGCCATAGAACCACCACATCACGTATATAAATTTCCATGTTGTTAAAAACGTGATGATGACGACCGCTAGAGACCAATGACAGGGGTATGCAGCGCTGATTCGTGTCTCAGATATCTAACGGCCTCACTTCTGGCTATATTTCTGGCAATATTTCTATACCAGACGTTTCAAATAGCCACACTACCTGGCTCAGACGGACTGCCGGCAGGCCTTGGCTATATTAGCGACGAGGTTTGGTATGTCTCAGCCGCGCGAAATATCCTCCACGACTTCTTCAAGACGCCAGCCGCCTCGCAGTATTATACCACCACAGAGAGCTGTATAGCTGGCGGGACTGTTGTGAAGAGATATAGCCACATAGATGTGGCGACTGTCGAGGGAGACGTCACTTGTTACACAAGGCGTGGATATCCCTACCCAGATAGGGAGGGCATACTTAATTACTACAACTTGGAACATCCGCCTCTCGTTAAGTACATACTGGCGGCCGTGTTGGCGACAAGAGACGAGCCTTTTTTCTGGCGGCTTCCCTCCATGGCCGTGGGGGCCGCCACGTTGTTGTTAGTATATCTAGCCGCAAGGAGGCTTGCGGGGAGGCTATGGGCCCTGGCGGCATGCGGCTTGATGTTACTAGACCGCACCTTTGTGGCTATGTCGAGCGTCGCGATGTTGGACATATACCTAGCCTTTTTCACAGCCCTCCTGGCCTACATGTACCCAAGGCCTCTGGCTGTGGGGACAGCGCTTGGGCTGGCAGCCTCTGTGAAATACTCCGGCCTCTTCCCCATATTTGGGCTCACATATCTCTACGCCAGGTGGAACATGTGGCATCTCTTAGCCGTGAGTCTAGCCGCGGCCTCCATATTCCTATTGGTAAACATGCCGATAGCAATACAGCTCGGCTTGGGCAGGTGGATACATGAAATACAGGCCGCCATCTCTTGGCACACTACCTCCAGGCCGCCGGGGCCTACGGCATCTAGCCCACTTGACTGGCTGATTATGCGTAACAACTTTGCGCTATATTTAAATCCAGATATATACGCCGGCGGCACGCTTGTCTATCTCGTCGCCTTGATTTATGCGGCATATAGACGGGATGATTTGTCTATACTTTATCTCTCCACATATGGCGGATATTGGCTAGTATATGCCGCCGGTAACCACACGCTTTACTCTTTCTACACCGCCCACTTCTCCCCCCTGGCGCATATAGTGCTAGCCAGGTTTTTACACCACCTTACAGCCCGTAGAGGCTAGCCTTTTGGCTCTCCATGTATCTTAGAGAGCCTTTCATATATGTCAAGCAGTAGGGCCATAGACCTCAGGTGGTCCACCATCTCAGAGGCCTCCATGTTTTCAATCTGTTTGCCTAGCTGTAGAATTTTGTCAAATATTATCCTCCTGACTTCCCGCAGTTGTACCACCTCTAGGGCTTGTTGCGCCTCCTCCTCGCTTTTTACTAACACCACAGTGCGCTCACAGTTGGCGCAATACAGCTCTCCCGTCTTTAGCCGTACTAAGACTGTGCCACATGCTGGACATGTATATGAGGTCAACGCCGCGCCGGCTCTAACTAGCTGCGCGATTTTTTTCACTACGTCCATATACATGGGGGAGATGTGCAATAAAAATATGTCTGCGCTTTTATAGCCAATCTCTCCCCTCCAACATGGATGTGACATATATGCTTTTGTTAACCATAGGAGGGGGGTTAAGACATGTGTTGGAGGTATATAGACAGCTGGAGTGGCTCCAGCTGGAGTTAATTCCAGGGGGTGGAGTTTTACTAAATGGCATACATGTAGTGGGGAAGGGTACAAACAGCGTGGTTTTTATGTGTAGACCTTCTATAGGCAGCTTTCTACTTGTCTGTAAAATCAGGCGGGGCGACTCCGCCAGGCCCTCACTTGCGGGAGAGGGACAGTTTCTACATATAGCTAACTCCGTCGGCGTGGGGCCTAGGCTATATGTCTACAGTAGAGATGTGGTGGCGTATGAACACATAGACGGCGTGCCGTTAGAGAGGTGGTGGGGCGCCGCCCAGCCAGGCGAGAAGAGAAAAGTTGTACAACAGCTACTTACCCAGGCCTATATGTTAGACAAGGTGGGTATTTCTCACAACGAGTTGGCTAGACTGGAGAGACATGTGTTAGTAAGGGGGGACATACCCACAGTTATAGACTTTGAGTCTACAACATTGGGCGGGGGGAATAACGTCACGCAGGTAGCTAACGGCTTGAGGCGCCTCGGCCTTAAGCCCCCAGTAGAGGCGTTGAGGAGATACAAGAGGTGTATATGCGAGGAAGAGTTTAGAAACGTCTTACTGCTTTTCCTTAGCCAGCTCTAAAGAGGCGTGCCACACCTTGTCGCCAAGGTGGTGGAGGTTTATAAACACCTTGCCTTTCTGCATCTGTTCTATCTCCTTTTTGTCAAAAAGCGCATAGGTGACAGCAATTACGCGGTCTTTTTCGTCAACTATAAGCACCACATCACCCTTTTTAAAATCTCCGGAGATTTGCCTCACGCCAGGCCTCATGACGTCTGCCCCATTGACAATAGGCTTAACTGCCCCCACGTCCACTTGGGCCTTTGGGTACTGTGGGAGGAGTTTGTTTTTTTGAGACTTGTGTATTAAAAACAGGGTGGGTATTGCCAACTCCCCTAACTCTCTATGCACAACTCTTAGAAATAGGGGCTCGCCGTCGACAAGATAAAGCCACCTGTCTTCACCAACTTGCGCCACCTCTACCACATCTGCCTCTTCTAAAATAGGCGACATGAAGCTATAGACCTCCCGAAGTTCTCTCACATCTTTGTTACTTAGTCTCACCCGCCTCACGAAACAAAATAGTGATATTAATATATTCAAGCGGTGACAACTCCTAAGTGAAAGAGTTTTTAACCTAGAAAAACATATATACGAAATGAAGCTGCTCGAGACTACTTTAAACATCGTGAAGAGTAGGGGGGAGCAGCTATTTCTAGATACCTCCAGAACTTATGCCTATACTCTACTGGCCAAATTTGGCGACGAGAAATATTTTGTCCGGGTGTCCCCCGATGTGGAACAGATAGATAACGCCTCTTTAAAAGACCTAAAAATACTCTCGCAGTTTACTAACACCTCCGCCATCTGTATCGTCTCTAGCATAAGGGGGAGGATCCTCCAGAGGGGGCTATTCTACCTAAAAAACAACGTGGCCTTTGTCTCTCTAGCCACCTTTATCGACATTCTAGACAACAGGCCGCCAGCCTTTAGGTTGAGCCGCGGCGTAATTATCGCCGCGGTAGATGGGAAGAAGTTGAGAGAAAAGAGGGAAGAAAGTAGAATGAGCCTCAGCGCGTTGGCTTCAAGACTCGGCGTCTCTAGAGAGACTGTATATCGATACGAGAGGGAGGAGGTAGAGGCCCCAATTAAGGTGGCGCAAAAGCTGGTGTCAATGTTTGGCGACGAGGTGATTAAAAAGTTGGAAATCAACAAGCCTGAAGTAAGCCCAGAAGAGATAAGGAGTAGAGAGGTTGACGCCGGCGTCTATAGGCTTGTGGAGTCTCACCCAGACGCCGTGAGAGCTGAGGAGAAGGTATTATTTATCTCCACCAACGCGGAGAAATATGAAAAAACCGTAGAGCTGGCCAACGCCTTGGGTATAGAGGTGGAGAGAAGTGGATGACTTTGTCTTAGGTAGAGAGGGACAGACCTCTATCTACGTCCCCAACTTGAGGAAATATAGTCTCTACTCCGCCCCCGTCTTTTATAACCCCGCTATGGAGAAAAATAGGACTCTCTCCGTGTTGTTACTTAAGGCCATGGGGGGGAGCGGCTTGACTATATGTGAGCCTCTGGCGGGCACCGGCGTGCGTGGGGTCAGATATGCCGTTGAGAGCGGGGCCGTGGGCAGGCTGGTCCTTAACGACATCTCGAAAAGAGCTGTAGAGATAATACGAAAAAACCTGGCGCTAAATGGGGTAGAGGGAGAGGTCTACAACGAAGACGCCGGCGTTTTGTTACTTAAGCTACGGGGCAGGTGCGACATGGTGGATATAGACCCCTTTGGCTCCCCGGCGCCATATCTACAGGCGGCATTTAGGGCAGTAAGAGAAGAGGGCATTATATGCGCCACGGCTACAGACACGGCAGTCCTCGCTGGGAGATACCAGAGGAAGTGCCTACGGCGTTATGGCTCTGTCATACAAAAAACCCCCTTCTACATAGAGGTGGGGGTACGAAATCTACTTGGCTACATGGCTAGAGTAGCCGCCTCGGAGGACTACGCCATATATCCCCTCTTCTCCTACTGGGAGGGACATTACTTTAGGACATGTGTCCACGTGGAGAGCGGGGCTAGAGATGCAGACGACATGTTGTCTAAAATAGGCCATGTGGAGTACCTAAGGGGCGTCAGAAGGGCGAGGCGGCGGCCCACTGGCCACACCTCCGGTCCTCTGTGGGTCGGGGCGCTGGGGGACCCTCTTGTAGTAAATAAGATGTCGCAATTTGGGCCCCATGGCGATTTCTTAAGCCTACTTGAGGGAGAGTACGCTGTTGACACTCCGTGGTTTTTCAGGCTGGCGGAATTTGCGGTAGAGGGGAAAAGCCCCACCTTAGGCGAGGCCCTCCTGTCTTTAAGAAAGTCTGGCGTATATGCGGTACGTACACATATGGCCAGTGACGGCTTTAAGACAGAGGCCAGCTATGGCGAAGTGAGAAGAGTTTTAAAAGACCACCCACGGGCTGGAGATGGCCAAAAGGATAATGGTGGCGGGGCTGCCGGGCAGTGGAAAAACTACAGTGGCTAAAATAATAGAGGGGTGGGGGTATGCCTATTATAACCTAGGCGACGTGGTGAGAGAAGAAGCCTCTAGAGCCGGCCTCCCTCCAGACAGGGTGGCGGTAACACTACGGCTAGAGGTAGGGAAGAGGGCTGTGGCTAAGCGACTTCTAGAGAGGGTTGGAGGAGATAGGGTGGTGGTCGACGGCGTGAGGAGTTTAGAGGAGGTAGAGGCCATTGAGGAGGCCTTGGGGGAGGCCGCGCTCATATATGTAGTTGCCTCACGTAAGACGCGGTACCTACGGCTTGTAGAGAGAAAAAGAGCTGACGACCCCTCTACCTACAGCCACTTCTTGATAAGAGACTTGCGTGAGTTAAGATTTGGGCTGGCTGAGCTGCTAGCCAGGGCTGACTACATACTTGTAAATGAAAACAAGACTGTTAAAGATATAGAGCGGGAGATATCTCTATTGTTATGAAGGTAGAGGCCGTAGTTGAGGTGAGATATACTGAAGATAAGTCAAAGGTGCTTAAAGCTTTGGAAAATGTCTACACGCCTACAGCAATTCGAGAAGAGCCCAGCGAGTCCGGCGTCGTGCTTATTGCCTCCTGCGAGGGCCATGGCTGTATAGAAAAACTTAAAAACGCCATATGGCGGCAGGGGATACAAGACGCCGCCAGGTCTGTAATCTCTAGAGGCGTTGTGGGAGAAGACACGGTAACTTTTTCTATCAACAAACAGGCTGCCTATGTGGGGGTAGTCAGTTTTGTCACAGAGCCAGGCGAGTCGCCGTTAGGACCCATCACTTTTACCATAAAGACTGGAAACGTGAGGCAGCTTATAGACTGGATGGCTCCACGTACTTACAGAGGGAGGGTGTATTACCAAGCCCCCCCTCCCGACTAGCGCGTCTTTAGCCTAACCACCTGTGTTACAGCCACAGTTATAAAGACCGCCACTAGAAACATGGCTGTAGACCACAAGACCTCTGTGACGTTATATGGCATAAGTAGTTTGGGGAATAGGAAGTAGAAAAAGAAAAATGTGACCCCCCCAGCCACAATCCCCCCATATCTAATACTTCGAGTTTTTACATAAGCCTCCAGAAGGTAGGAGATATAGGGCAGTATAGATATGGCAGCAGTGACGTAATCTGGCAACAGGTATACCTTAGCAAAGACTGCAGTTATGTGAAGCACTATTACGAAGAGAGACGCCAGAGTGATTATAAACGTCACCTCGAATTTTTTAAGGAGGTTACGTAAAAAGTCATAGATGCCAAAACCGTAGGTTACAAAAAAGAAGGAGATAAATAACAGCGGGAAGACTAGATACCTCGTGATGTCTAGGTTGAGGACGGAGCCTAGTAGAGACGTGAAGACAAGCAGGGCGGGGATCCCCACTGTGTATCTCCTATATTCCGGCTCTCTAACAGCCTTGTTGAAATAATGCCGGAAGAGAGTTACAGTTTCTTCAACTCTCCTCGCCTGTTTGACCACCACGCGGTTTATAGATATCACCGGCCGTTTGGCTTGTATAGCCGGCACTGCCGCCTCGTCGCTAGGGCCGTCTGAGACGAAATATATGGCGTCTGCGTCGTAAAGAGAGAGGACCTGTTCTAACTCTCTGGCTACCACAACGTCTGCCATCTCGTCGGGCGAGCCGCTCACTACAGCCACATTTACGTTATCTGCCCCATGTTCCGCAGCCAGTCTGTCAAATATCTTCACTGCTGCAAATATGGCGTTGGCATCTGAGTCGTCTGGGTTAGACAGGATGTACCTAATCCCAAGTCTCAACACCTCGTCTCTCCCAACTACAGGCGTGACTATGCCCTGTGCTTTTAAATCCCCATCTCTATCTACATATAGTACCAGTATGCGCACTACTCTTCGGTGAGGTAGCCAGCCTCTACTAACAACTTGATTTCTTCATGTGTCAACCTCTCTCCATTTAGGAGTTTGTTAAACAAAACCTCGGCCCTCTCTTTAAGACTTCTCGAGGCGGAGGCTTTCGCCCTATTTTTCTCCGCCAGCTCTAACGCCTTAAGCAATATGTTATACTTGTCGAGCTCCTCCTGGATGGTCCTCCTCTTTTCTCTCAACTCCTTACGCTTAAGAGCAAGACGTAAGATCCCTGCCTTGATCTCATCCCTCTGTCTTTTTAACTCTTCTCGCCGCTCTTTTAACTTAGACAACTCTTTATAGATCTCCTGCCGGCTGGTCTTAAGCTGTGTGATCTCTTGTTTAATTGTGGCGAGGTCTTGGACAAGTCTCGCTATCTCCTTTCTAATGTCTTCCCTCCTGTTTTTATAGTCTTCCACCTGTTTCTTAAGCTCGGCAATGTAGGCCTTCATTTTTTCCATAGAGTCGGCGATGTTCAACTCCTTCTCAATCTGGCTGATATATTTAATAAACTGCCGTTCTAACTCCGGGTTTGTAGGCGACGTCTCGAAAAAGTATTCAAGCTGCTCAATAACTTTCTTTAACTTTTCTTTTTCTAACACCCTGCCACCCACATATTCGTTGAGAGTAGACAGCAGGTTTCTATATACCAACAGCTTTTCTCGATATTTCTGTAACGTCAGATTTATCTGAAAGAGCTCATTTCGCAAAGATCTGATCTGTTCTATAACTTGACCTTTCCTCTCTCTTAAAGAGGCCAACAGCTCTCTAGTTTTTTCAAGCTGTTTCACCTTTCCATCAATAAACGATCTGACTTCCGCCAGCTGTTTTCTAGTCTCGTCCAGAAGTCTCTTTTTTGACTCAATCTCGCCGGTTATATTATCTGCGTCTTTTTGAATTTCGTCAAGTTGAGAGCTTAGCTCACGTATTTTTTCAAGTAGCTCCTCTTTATTAAGCACGGAGAAATAATAGCCACAATTTAAATCTTATACCTTCACGTCTCTCCCGAGTTTCGACAGTTTCTATTAGCCAAAAAATAAAAATTAATAATGCAGACGTTTTTATACATATGAGTTATAAGTACGTGGCTGTTTACATCGCCGGTGACATAATTATGTCGGATAACCCCGGCGAGGTGATAAAAAAATGGCGGCTGATCTTCGGCCTTACACAAACGGCGATAGCCGCCAGGCTAAACACGTCGCCAAGCGTAATTAGCGACTATGAGTCAGGCAGGAGGAAATTCCCAGGCTCTAGATTTGTGAAAAAACTTGTCCAAGCCCTAATAGAGGTAGACCTAGAGAGGGGGGGATTAGTCATAAACCTGCTAGAACGTCAGCTACTTAGAGAGAAGTTCTGGATAGCCGTCCTAGACATGAAGGAATTTACCGAGCCCATCCCCGCGTCTACATTCCTACGGGCTATAGAGGCCGAGACCATAGTGCCGCCACCCTCTACACTCGACATACATGGATATACCCTGGTAGATAGCGTAAAGCTAGTTCTCGAGGTTCCCTCCATAGAGTACGTGAGGCTATATGGAAGCACTTCCCAACGTGCCGCCATATTTACAAAGGTGTCTACCGGAAGGTCGCCAATTATCGCCATAAAGTCCATGTCTGCAGTACTTAGCGTAAAGCCGGCCGTAGTGGTGCTACACGGCCTCAAGTCAGACTCTGTAGACCCCCTCGCCGTCGAGATTTCAAAAAAGAGCTATATACCTCTAGCAGTTACAAATATCCCACTAGAAAAACTTATTGAAAACCTTAGGCAATTTAAGTAGAGTCTCTCTTTACGATCCTAGAAATTCTCAAAACATTGCCAAGACCCCTGGTGGCCTCATGTCTCCTCTTAAGTCTCCTCTCCCTATTCTTCTTCTTATACTTGTAGTTATGTGTCTCTCTATAGCTAGTAGAGATAAGGCCACGTGCCTTTCTCCCAGCTGCCGTAAGCCCTCTGAAGGCCCTCCCCCGTTTGGGCTTAATGACCACAGCACGTGTGGGTAAAGGCGGCGTCACCTTCCCCTCAATTATGTCAGAAAGCCACTTTTTTAAAGTCTCAATATTCTGAGGCCATGTGGACTTGCGACGTTTGTCTACATATAGCCCAAGAAGTCTTGCCTGTTTCACGCCTAGCCCTACTGCAGCTATTTCGCCAATAGAAAAGCCTCTACCCTCTCTCCACTTTACCACGCCGTCTGTAGACCTATATTTTACCAGCGGCCTAGGCGCCGTGGACATTATAGGCCCCTACCTGACTGTTTATAAAGTTAACTCTATTCCCCCACTTACCTATAGACAACAGGGAGAGGTGGGAAATGTATAGACTGTTAATTCACGCGGCGACCTTCAAGTTCTTTATCGCCATAGTAGTCGTCCTTGCCGCCACAGACCCCGTCTTGTTGGTAAGCTCTATCTTCACGGCGCTTTCAGCCATAATTACCAGAGCCGTCCAGGAGGGGGAGGTGGCTATCGTCCTGACGGCACTTATACTACTTATAGATATCATCGGGCTGCTGCTCTCTCTTACAGCCTTAATGCCACTTGCCATAATTGCCTACATCTTTATCGTGATGTGGGATGTCTACATACTTAGGCTCTTCAGACAGCTGCTAGACTGAGGCAACCCTTATCACCCGCTTTACTCTATATAAGTCGAAATACCCCCACGCCTCAAAGACTATAGCTATCTGGCCCACGCCAGACAGAACTTTGATCTTATTATCTCTTACCTCTACCTCCACCGACCCCTCTGGACGTACGTCATATCTAAAGTTTTGTACAAAGATATACAGCTTGTCTAAATCCACTATGGCTTGTGGCCTAACTGTAGGAGGTAGAGGGAAGTTTTTAAATATCTTCACCAGTCTGTAGTCATATTGAATTCTCACCAGAAAAACGGCCCCTATAAAAACCACCACTAAAGTAGAGAGGAATTCAAGAGTTAGATTCATAGATCTCTCTGGCGATGTCAGACATCTGTTCTACAGACATAGGCACGACCTTCAACCCCCCAAAAAATGCCACATTTATGTCGCCACACCACCTGGGGATTACATGTATCTGGTCTTCCAACAGGAGGATGTTGAAGCCCTCGGGTCTAAGCCTTTTCTTCATCACCAAAACTGCGGCCTCGATCTTTTTCTTAAGTTCTACAAGCTCCTGGAGGGTCAACTCATGGAATGGCTTAGAGAGCTTTATTATAATATGGCCTCCGTTGAAAGGCTTTTGGGGGATAGATATAGAAAACACTATTTTATCGGCACCCTGACGTTTAGCGCCTTGGCTAGTTCTTTATATCTATTTCTCACAGTTACTTCCGTCACGCCGGCAGCAACGGCGAAGTCTTTTTGAGTCCTATTGTCGCCATGCATCAACGAGGCTATATATACAGCTGCGGCGGCAAGTCCCGCGGGGTCTTTTCCAGCAGTAATGCCAGCCTTTTTAGCTTTTTGTAATATGTCAATTGCCGTCTTTACCACCTCGCCGCTGAGTTTAAGCTGTTCAGCAATCCTGGAGATATAGAGCGTGGGGTCGCTAATGGGGACTTTTACATTTAGCTCGCGTAACAGTAGGCGGTAACAACGAGCTACCTCCCTTCTAGAGGCTTTAGTAAATCTTACCAACTCGTCTAACGGCCTGGGTATTTTCATCATGCGGCACGCCATATATAAGGCCGCGGCCGCCATGGCCTCTACAGACCTACCTCTCACAAGTTCTTTCTCTAGCGCCTGCCTGTAGATCTCCAGGGCTTGTTCCACACACGGCCTGGGGACGCCCATGGAGCTTTTCAGCCTCTCTAGCTCCTGTGCCGTCTGTATAAAGTTACGTTCATATGACGTCTGTACTCTAGTCCTAGTTTGCCACTTCCTAAGTCTAATTACCTCAAGTTTTCGTCTTATGTCTAGCTCTTTCCCAGAGACGTCTTTATCCCGCCAGTCAATTACCGTCGTGAGGGCCTCTGAGATAAGTCTAGTAAGCGGCGCGCCGGTACGCGCCCGTTGCCCCTTTTCCTCTGAGGTAAATGCCCTCCACTCTGGCCCCAGGTCTAGAAGCTGTTCTTGAACCACGGCGCCACATACTATACATACCACCTCGCCACGCTCGTAGTTATAGACAAACTTGTCGTTACCACATACGGGACATTGGTAAATTTCGCCGGTATCTGTAACAAGGCTTAAATACCCCTCATTGTCTCTATTAACACGGAACTTCAGGGGCTTTCCAGGGGGTTGGGGAGTGGAACCGGACATACAATATTTAAATTTTTTTCTGATATATAAACTTTTCGTTTAAGGGCTTACGGCTGTTGACTGTACCAACCTCCTGATTTTTGAAAGGGCGCCGAAGATTTGTACAAGCCCCCTGGCCCCCCTCAAGATTGCGTAATGTGCCTCGGCGACTATGTAGACGACCTCCGGCTTTATGTATTCTGGCGTATTATCTAGCCTTAAGGCTTCTCTATGTATCTGCCTTATTATCTCCAACTCGCCCACCCCCCCGTCTACCACAAAGCCATATATCTGTGTAATCGCCTTGTTGAAACTCCCCCTGACTGCTTCTACAAGGGCCTCTCTAAGCGACTTGGGACTTACAAGACCCAAGGCCTTGGCCACCTCCTCTTCGGTAATTTCTCCCCTCGCCGCTGCCGCTACTTGAAGCGTGTTTATAGCTTTTCTCATATCTCCCTGAGTGAAGTCATATATTGCCTCCAGCGCGTCGTCAGAGATCTTTACCCCCTCGCTCTCTGCGATATGTCTAAGCCTAAAGGCCACCGCCTCTTTTGGCAGAGGGTTAAACCTAATTATGGCAACACGGGATTGAATCGGCTCAATTATACCCCCTATATAGTTTGCCAGTAGTATGAATCTTGTGTTTTGTGCGTATATTTCCATTATTCTTCTTAGTGCTTGTTGTGCGTCTGT
>JBKBOT010000006.1:0-70682 GCA_046293555.1 Pyrobaculum sp.
GACGTGTTAGATACAGCCTCGCCTACCCCCGGCTACGGCTCTAAGCTCGGGATTGACGCCACCCGTAAGCTGCCTGAAGAGTATGGCGGCAGGCAGTGGCCCGAGGAGGTGACCCCAGATGTGGAAACCGCCGAGAGGGTACGAGACGTGGTGGCGCGGATATGTGGCGGCTTGTGTTCAGGGGGGGAGAGATAGAGCGCGTCTCCGAGCCGGCGTTGAGGCTGTCGAGACGACATGTGGGCATTAAGGTGAAGGCCTTTCTAGTTGATGACTTCTCCCTCTGGTCCCAGAGGCGTGGGGGCGGGGCTATCTCCAGGTGGGCGTTCGGCGTGGTGGTGGCAAACGGCGAGGTGGGGCGCCATGTGGTGGCCCTGGCGGAAAACGCCGCGGCGGAATACGTGGCGGCCAGCAGGTTTGTCTATGTGGATAACGACGTCTCCGCCCTAGAGGCCGTCCACGTTGCTTACGTGTTGGAGGCGCTAGACAGGCTGCCCAGATTTAAGCCCGTAGAGGTGGTGGGAGACGACCCCAGGGGGGTGGTGGTGAGGCGGCTCGCCGAGGTGGGGGCCTCTAGGTGGAAAATCGCGCTTCAAGACGCGGTGGTGACTGGAGGCCGGGCGGTGGCCCTGTCGAGACTCGTGGAGGCGGCTGGCAGTTGTGTCATCCGTCTTGTGGATATCCCCTCCGTCGAGGCGCTGAAGGCTGCCGTGGAGCTTAGAGAGAGGCTGGGGCTCCCCAGGGTGGGGCTGGGGGGCCTGCCTACAGACAGGTGGGCTGTGGTGGAGGTGTAGTTTTTAAACTTCTATCTCTGGCTGTGTGATGTCTGAAAGGCAGAGCCCCGCCAAGATTGACGAGTGGCGTAAAGTGGTGGAGTCCGTGAGGGAACTTGGGGCTGAGCCATACCCCCACTCCTACGTCCCTACCCACAACGTGAAGACGTTAAGCGAGTTGAGGAGACAGGCGCTTTTAGAGCCGTGGCTCGGGATGGTGGTGAGAATTGCCGGCAGGGTTACAGACGTGAGGCGGCACCCCAACGTGGTCTTTCTCGACCTCTACGAGGACTCGGCCCGTTTTCAAGTCATGGCGGATCCCTCCACGCCTGTGCTGGCCAGGGTGTGGCGGGGGGATTACGTCGGGGCTGAGGGGCCGATTGTCAAAACCCAGAGGGGGGACTACGCCGTGAGGGCCAACAAGGTTGTCCTCCTCTCTAAGGCCGTCCAGCCGCTGCCGGAGTGGGGGAAGGTGGACAGGGAGTCTCCCTTCTACATGAGGTACAGGTCTGTAGCTATGGTTCTAGACCTACAGCTCAGGTGGCGCATCGCGGCGAGGGCCAGGTTGATACAAGCCTTTAGGGAGGCCATGTGGCGCCGGGGCTTCGTCGAGATCCCCACGCCGGTGCTCCAGCCCATATATGGGGGGGCCGCCGCCCGGCCGTTTACCACAAGGGTGTGGGCTATAGACGAGGAGTGGTATCTCCGCATCTCTCCAGAGCTGTATCTAAAGCGCTACATAGTGGCCGGATTCCCCAGGGTGTTTGAAATCGGGCCGCAGTTCCGCAACGAGGATATAGACGCCCTCCACAACCCGGAGTTCTGGTCTCTAGAGGCCTATCAGGCATATGCGGACTATAGAGACATGATGAAACTGACGGAGGAGGTTGTCTACGAGGCGGTGACCTCTGTGTTGGGCACAGCTGTGGTGAAATATAGAGAGTGGCGGATAGACCTCTCCCCGCCGTGGCGTAGAGTTACGCTACATGACGCCCTGCGGGAATACGGTGGGGTAGATCCAGACAGGTGGACAGATGTGGACATCAAGGAGAAGCTAAGGGAGCTCCAGGTGCCGCTTAAGGTGTACAACAGGGGCGTCGCGTTGGTTAAGCTATTTGAGAAAACTGTGGAGAGGCGGCTGGTGGACCCCACCTTTGTTTTAGACTACCCCGAGGAGTCTACGCCTTTGTGTAAGCCACATAGGGAGAGGGGGGGCCTTGTGGAGAGATTTGAGGCCTTTGTGGGGGGCCACGAGGTCGCCAACGCCTACACGGAGCTTAACGACCCCGTGAGGCAATATGAGCATTTCGTCAGGGAGGAGGGGCTTTTCCCCAAGGAGGAGGCCCACCCGCTAGATTGGGATTTTGTAGAAGAGCTGTCTTTCGGCATGCCGCCTACAGGCGGGGTGGGAATTGGTGTAGACAGGCTGGCGATGGTTATCACCAACGCGGAGTCTATCAAAGACGTTATCCCCTACCCAATTGTGAAGAGGGGATAGCGACGCGGAGGTAGGCGTAGAGAAAGACAAGTAGCAGAAAGAGGGCGTTGCCCAAGAGGGCCAGGTTTTGTACATATGTGGCATATATGGCGAGGGCCGTGACTACAGCCGCCAGAGCTATCTCGTAGAGACCCACGCCGCCCCCCAACGCCCCCAGCCCCTTGGGTGTGACGTGCCACCTTATCCTCCGCCTTGATAGCCCCAACAGGACGTAGAAAGTGAGGTAGGGGCTGAGGGCCAGCAGTAATGTAGCCGACTGCGCAAACCTGCCTGCCACCTGTAGGAAATGCATGCCGTCCCTCTTGGCGATCTTATATACATACACCACCTGCAGGAAGGCGGCAGCCACGAGGGCGGCCTGTAGGGCGAGTATGTAGAACGGCGGTAGTAACACGCCGGCGTATCCCAAAGCCAGGGTTGTGGCCATGGTGGCAAATGTGGTGACTATCATCAGGGGGTGTGTGGCGACGTTCATGGCTATACTCAGCCTGTGCGACAGGGGGAGAGGCAGCTTGAGGAGCCTAGCCGCATACCTGGAGAGGACATACGCCGAGTTGTACGTCCAGCGGGCGTACTGCCTCCTGAAGGACTGGTATCCAGCCGGCACCTCTACGCGTACTGGCTCTCCCGGCAGGTAGGCCACCCTGCCGCCATGTATGTAGGCCTTTATAGACAGGTCGTAATCATCTGCAGTACAGTTACAAAAGCCCCCCACCTCCCTAAGGAAGTCCCTCCTCACCGCGATGCCAGACCCCAGGGCGAAGATGGGATGTCCCGCGAGGTGTCTCCCCAAGATAGAGATGTGGTAGAGAAGGTAGCGGTATAGAAACAGCTGGATCTTGGCGATGGGGGTTTTCACGACGGCGTAGCCGTCCCACCCCAAAAACGCCACCTCACGTCTCCCCACGGCTCTCGCCCTGTCGCAGAGATCTCGAGGCGGCATGCTGTCTACATCTAGAAACAAGGCCGTGTCCCCCCCGGCGTGTTCCACAGCCCAGTTCAGCGCCACCCCCTTGTAGCCCACGGGGTCTGGCCGTCTCAACACCCTCACGTTGGGGAAAGACCCCAGGGCGTTTTTTATCTGTTGGAAGTAATGCGGGGGGTCGTCAGAAATTACCAAAATTTCGACGTCTTGACATCTAAGCGACAGAAGTCTCTCCACTGCCCCCACTATAGTCTCTATACTTTCGTTCTTCACTGGAATTATGATGGACAGCTTTTCCCCCCCCGGCGGCGGGGGGTCGCCTGGGGAGAGCAGCGTCTTTCTCGCATAGTAGATATAGTGGGAAATCAACAGGAGGGAGGAGATTAACAACGCCATGTAGGCAAGCAGAAGGGCGTTTTGCAGCCAGAGCGGTATATGGGGCGCGTTGGGCAAGACGACAGGTCCCTCTAACGTCTTGTTTATCACGTCTACAGTCTTGTTGAAAAGGTCTTGATTTATAGTGTTAACCACAGACCCATAAAACACCAGTGATATATACATTAGATGGAGATATGATGCGTGCAGTCAATTATATATGGGGGGAGATATATATGTGATTATAGAAAGGGTGAAGTTCATAGAGACCCCCACGGCGTCTCTACTGGGGAGCTGGGGCTCCGAGGAGCTGATATCGCGGCTGGCTGACCTCCTGTATAGAGGGACGCAAGAGTCCGGCCTTGTGGAGAGGCGGATCGCCGCCTTTTTCCGCAGGGGCCATTGGTCTGTCTTCGAGTTTATGGGCGCCCAGTTTTTGGTGGAGTGTTCCCGCGCCTGCCACACACAGTTTATCCGCCACAGGGTTGCGTCATATTGGGCTGAGTCACAGCGCTATGTGGACTACACCAGGAGGGAGATACGTTTCGTGGTGCCCAGAGGCTTCCCTAGAGATGTGTTAGAGAGGGCGTATGGCGACTACATGAAGCTGAGAGAGGGGCTGGCGCCGGAATACGCCAGGATGGTTCTGCCCAACGCCACGGCGGTTTCTTTCGCGGTGCAGATGAACGCAAGAGAGCTACTGCTAAACTTCGTGCCGTTGCGCTGCTCGGCGGCGGCGCAGGCGGAGATCAGACATGTCTGCTGGCAGATATTCGCCCATGCGTGGAAGCTATGGCCCACCCTGGCGAGGTTGGTGTGGGAAGAGCTGCCAACTCTCCACAGGGATTTCTGCACCAAGGCCCCCAGGGGGGAGGACTGTAGGCTATACGCCATAAGGGATGCAGAGGAGAAACACGGCCCGCTGCCAGAGAGGCCGTGGTTAGGCGGGTTTTAATCAGGGGGCTTGAGGCGGGGTCGGCCTATTTGGCCTACCTCCTGAGAGAAGGCGGCGTGGAGGTAGACATATTGACCGGAAGCCCCACGGACCCCCTTCTCGACGTGCCTCCCTTTGAGCCCTTTTTCACACTTGACTTTATTAAAGACGTGCTTGCAGTAAGGATTGTAGATACCCCCAGGGGGGGTTACGACGCCGTTGTGGACTCATGTGATGTAGACCTCCGGCCGTTACGTAAGGCGCTGGAGGGAGACAAGCCGACATACGTGGTGGGAGACAGCTGGCTTTCTGCATCGCTATCTCTATATCGCTCGCTGCCAGTTCCAGACGTGGATATAGACCTCCCCGTGGAGAAAACCGACCGGTTTATAGAACTTTCCATAAAGTACAGGCCCTACGCCGGGGGGGACTACACGCTATGTGGCAGCTTTAGAGACGGTTGGGGTGGTTGTCTCTATACGCCAATGAGGGCGCTGGAGCGTATCTACATAGCTGCCGACATCTACGCCGTGTTGACCAACAGGGAGGCGCCCCGCCGTAAGGTCAAGCTGGAGTACGCAGTGGGGAGAGACAGAGCCTATGTGGCCATGGGCTGTAGGCCAGAGGGGAGGGGCTCCCGGATAAATATGGGCGACGTACAGGTCTGGGCCTACGGCGGTGGGTATCTCCTTATTTCCAGCAGGCCGGAAGACCTCCCGTGGGCTCTCGCCATATATAACCTAGCCCGCGTGTTAAACACGGCGCCGCTATATGATATCTCCCACAGGGGGAGGGGGGCGGTAAACATGGCCTCTCTACCTCTACTATTTAGAGAAGCCAGGCAGACGTATTGAAGCCGCCACGGCCCTCGCCCTTTTGGAGGTACCCACTATCTTTACAGTCCGGCAGTTATCTAAAAGCGCCACCACTGCCCTCACTGCCCTCACCGCCTCTCTGGGGACGCCTAGGGCTAGTATGTCGTCATATATCGCCACGAGGCGCGGCAGGTGTGTCAACGAGATAAAGCCAGCCAGTGGGTAGAACTCTAGGATCTGTAGGTAGCAGCTGGGGGGGTCCCCCCTGACGATAAGATATCTATACTTCATCACCTCCGGCCACGAGCTCTGTGAGTATAGCCAGGGAGTTTTTTACCGGGGCTTCCCACCTGGAGTCCCTACTGATTTCTACTAACAACGCGGCGACATCTAGAGGCGCCTTTACGTCAGAAGGGCTTTCCACCGGCGTAGACACCACGGTGGCCTCTGGCTCCAACACCTCTAGCCATTGCCACAACAGTGGCAGGTTGCCGAGAAGTGGCCTTATGGGTAGCTCCACATATTTGCCATATCTCAACGCCGACCTGGCCTGCGCCCTCGATATGGGGTTACGCCAGTTCACCCTAATTATCTGCACGTCTCTGTGGAGATATACGTTAAATTTTTCCCTCCCGGAGGCCTCGGCCCACCTTATGTCCACGCCTCTTACAAATGGCGCCAGGAGCTCCGTGGCTGCCTCTCTACGTAAAACCGCCGCCCGTACCCCCACCTCCCAAAGTGCTTCCTCCACCTGGCGGCTAGGGGCCGCCAGGTCCCACTCCACAAAGCCGCGTTTAACCACAGGGGCCATCTCTAGCCCTGACCTTTATTCTAACCACGTCGTCATGTGTGGCTAGTCTAGCCACGCCTCTAGCTAACAGCTGTTTGTCTAGACGTATGTAATAAATGCCGTCTTCAGCCGGCTGGACGTGGCGGAGTATATCACACAGCTTGTCTAAAACCGCGTCGCAGCTCTCCAGAAGGGAGGTGAGGAGGTATATGGGGTTGCCGTGATGCCCCCGGTGGATCTCCACAACTATGGGGATCTCCCCAAAGAAGCCCCGCAGGGTTTCTACCACCCTGTCTAGACTTTCTGTGGCGTGTACAATCACGCTGATTTCTACATATCTACACCTCACATGTGGCCCCCACCTCGGGTTTTTATAGAAAAACTTAAATAGGTGCCATAGAGAAAGGCCGTGGCGCCGTCTGCATATAGCTATATGGCCATGTGGTATAGAAAAACAGGCAGAGCGGTACACGAGGAGTTAATGCGGAAGATATTGGCGCAATGGAGGAGGGCGCCCTCTATAGTTAGGGTGGAGAGACCCTTTAGGCTAGAACGGGCGAGAAAACTGGGCTATAAGGCAAAACAGGGTGTGGTAGTGGCGAGGGTAAGAGTGGCCAGAGGCCCCTTCAATAGGAGAAGGCCGGACTCAGGCAGAAGGCCAAAGAGGATGGGCGTCTACGGCATAACTGCGTGGAAGTCATGGAGGCAGGTGGCCGAGGAGAGAGCCGCCAGGAGGTATCCAAACCTCGAGGTGTTAAATAGCTACTGGGTGGCTGACGATGGGATGTATCGATATTTTGAAGTAATTATGGTAGATTGTCGCTCCCCAGCGAGAGACAGCTATCCAGACGTCTGCGGGAAGAAGGTGCCCAGAAGGAGAATTGTACGGAGGCTGAGAGAAAGACAGAGAAAACTTATAGAATATCTAAGAAGACGCTTTAAATACTTTTCCACCGAGCCAGCTGGCTCTCCGTCTATCTAGTAATAACAGGCTGTTCGCCCTAGTTGATGCCAGCTTTCTAAATAACAGCTTTACAAATAATTAAACTACACAACCCGACCAGTTTGACAGATGTTGTGTTGAGTCTTGGTTGTGGCCGTGAATAAGTCCTTGCAGATGGCCAACTATCGCTATAAAATGGGAACTGCGTGGAAGTCAGGCGGCAAGTAGCTGAGGGGAGTGTTGCTAACTTCTTTAGGTGTCAGAACTTCGGACACTCTTAGCCATAAGTATTTGCGGAGATTCTAAACGCAAGTGGGCCCGCCGGGATTTGAACCCGGGACCACCCGCGCGTGAGGCGGGCATCATACCGCTAGACTACGGGCCCCGTGGTGTATGTATAGACTTCTTTTTAAATTTTATCTGACTGGCGTCTGTATTTCTACCTCTACCTCCGGGGGGAGCTGCCGTGTGTCTACCTTTAGGTATATCTCTCTGGTGGGCATGCCTATGGTTTTCCCCTCCTTTAGAGCCCAGAACAGAATTGTGGCGTAGGCGTTGTCCACCTTGTCTGAAGTCCCCACAAATTTCGTCACGGCCATTGTGGTGGGGGGGAGGGTCTTGTCGCCATTGGGGTCTGGGGTGAATATCTCTACTACCATGTCGCCTCCCTCCTTGCCGTGAAATATCAAGATGGCGTCTTGCCTCAAGTCTGCAGCTAGGGCGTTTCTATTGGGGACTTTTTTCACTGTGCTAAACCCTCTTATCTCTCCAACCTCTTTTATCTCCACCATGGCCAGAGGTTTGGCACCATTATTTAATATTTTCTTTATAAAGAGGGGCAGCTGCTCTATAGTGTCTTCCCTTCAAGATGCCGTCCGTGTGATAAATGGCGGGAAGAAAGAGGGGGTAGTGGTAGTGGTGGGGACATGTGAGGTGTGGTACGCCGGGAGGGCTTCCGCCAGGCTGAAAAAAGGCCGTAGGCTTGTGTTAATAAAAAAAGACGGGACGCTTTTAGTACACGAGGCCGAGAAGGCCCAGCCAAAGGTGTGGAACCCCCCGGGGAGCTCCACCGCGGCGTATGTAGAGGGGGGGACGTTAGTGCTCAAAAGCGTGAGGCAGAGGCCGTTCGAGACCGTAAGGGTGGTCTTCCACGACGTGGAGTTCGTAGGGGTCTTCAAGATGGGCTCCACGGAGCTGGAGCTCGTGGGGAGTGAGAGAGATGTGGTGGAAATCTTGGCCAACGCCCCGTGGCTAGTCGAGGAGGGGCTCGTGGTGTTGGGCGTAGAGGTGCCCACAGACGTGGGCCATGTAGACATCTTGGCGCGAGATAGAGAGGGGCGGCAGGTGGTGATTGAAGTTAAACGGGATGTGGCTAGTCACGACGCCGTGTTTCAACTGGCGAGATACGTGGAGTCACTTAGGCGGAGGGGGGTGGAGGCCAGGGGGGTGCTGGTGGCGGCTGACATCACCACCACTGCTGCAGAATACCTAAGGAGATACGGCCTGGAGTTCATAAAGATAAACCCCCGCGACCTATATCTAGATGTATTATCCTAACATTTTAGGAAATATTTTAAATAGATACATATATACGGCCGTGTATAGAGTATTGATAAACAGGAAGTTGGAGAGGGTGCTGGTTACAGGGAGGGAAGGCGACTTGGAGCTACTAAAAGAGGGGTGGGAAATAGTCTTCCAAGCCCCCCTCTGGAAGACAGCTTTTAACTACGCCCTAGAGGTGGCCGAAGATGAAATAATTGAGTGGTATTACGAGGACCAGATGGCGGCTTTATAAGGGAGTTGTCGAGACGGCCTTTATAGCCATCTCGCGTCCAGCGGAGCCCCAATTGTGGACCCCCAGGCGCCAATTGCCGCAACGCCTTTTTTAAACAACCCCGTCGGGTGTCCGCCCGCCTGCTACGCCTATCATAAGCCCGACCCCCCTCACGCCCCCACCCAACTTCCCCTGGAGTTTAATCTCCCACTGCATGGTAGAGCTGCCCCTCTTCCTCAAGACGCCAGGGCGGCCGCCACGGCTGACGGATTTCCGCCAAAAGTATTGACGTGGGAGCCTCTGGGTAGAGACATGACTTCCGCCCTGCCGATCATGGCGCCGAGTGGGAGGCCCGCGGCGATGGCCTTCGCCGTGGCCACCAGCGCCGAAACGGCGAGCCACCTCCCCGACTTGCCAAATTCGGTTTACTGCAGGCAAGATGCCGGATTTCTCTTAACCTTCTTCAACACTGTATGAAGTTTTTGGCGGCACCACATAGCCCCAGGGTGGGCTCTATCAACACCAGGGCCACCTCCTCGGGGTCACAAGCCTGGCGAAAATCCAGTCTTAAAGAGGGGGCGCCACCTTCCCCCGGCGTGGAGGTCTTGAGGGGGCAGCGGGGAGTGGTGGGCGTGAATTACGGCGGGGATTCTGTATGGTTTTAAAGGCGGCAAGGCTCATTGGGCCACGTCCGTGGAAAGCCACCACGTGGGGCCTTTGAAGTACCCTCTGGCGGCTTTTAGCACCTCCTCTATAGACTCGGCGCCGCTGTTTGTATACCTTTTTCTTTCCGGAAATAGGCGTGATGGCGGTCAGCATTTCTGCCTTACCGCCGCTAAAAATCTGTGGTGGAGAAACTCTGCCTGTCTTGGCCTCTTGGGGTGGGCATGTCTTACGGCGATGCCCACGTTGGGGTTTCTGTCGACGTCTTCAAGGCCTCCTGGCGATCGCCAGGGGGTACCACCTGGCGAATAACTGCATGATGGGCTGCCGGTCCCTTCTAGAGCCTTCGGGCGCGGCGGCTTCACCACGATTTGGGGCACCTTGTCGGGATCTATGGGCCGGTGCCATTTGGGCATATAGAGTTAAATTTCCCACCGTGTGGCGAAATGTGATGTGGGCTGGGTTGATGAGTGGTGATTACTTAGGAGCCAGCTGACTCCAGC
Organism: Pyrobaculum sp.; assembly: GCA_046293555.1. Classification (GTDB taxonomy): domain Archaea; phylum Thermoproteota; class Thermoprotei; order Thermoproteales; family Thermoproteaceae; genus Pyrobaculum. Next base: position 9,991 of record JBKBOT010000006.1, read on the forward strand.
TCCCTGAAATAGCTCTGGTAGCCCAACTCCTCTATCCTCCTGACGACCTCCTCGTCGCCTTCTAGCACCACCCTGCCCTCCACCATGACGTACACCCTGGTGGGTTTGACGAAACGGAGCACCCTGGCGTAATGTGTGGAGATAAGCACCCCGCTTTTAGAGGAGGCCAGCCTGGTGACTACACGTCCCACCGCGGCGATGCCGTCAATATCCAGGCCGCTGTCTGGCTCGTCAAGGACTACAAACTTGGGGCTTAGCAACAGGGCTTGTAGCACCTCAGCTCTCTTAAACTCGCCCCCACTGAGGCCAGCCCCCACCCCCCTGTTGAAAACCTCTGGATTCAAGCCAAGCTCTGCGGCAATTTTCTGGGCTTGAGCTAGGGCCTGTGGGTTTGGGTCTGTGAGCTTTTTGCCGGCTCTAATGTTTAACATGGCTTGTAGCAAGAAGGCAAATCTCACCTCCGGCACAGCCACCGGCGCCTGAAACCCCACAAATATCCCCAGGTTAAACCTCTCCTCTGGGGCCAACTCCTTTATCGACTGGCCGTCTAGCAGTATGTCTCCCTCCACAACTTCATATTTTGGATTTCCGGCAATAGTTTGAAACAAGGTGGACTTGCCGCTGCCGTTTGGGCCCATTAACACCACCACCTCGCCGCTGGAGACCGAGAGGTCGACGCCCTTTAGTATCTCCCTCCCCCCCACGGCCACCTTCAGGTTTTTCACTTCTAGCTTGTGCATATGTAGATCGAATTGAAGTTTTAAAAAAGACTTTTAACATTCAATCGAGGTTTTTGACATGGCTGAAGGTATACAGGCCACAATTAGCCACGTGGAGTCTATAGAGGAGGCTTTAGGCCACGAGAGGAAGTTTGCATACCAGATTGAGCTACGTGGGAAAATCACGAGAGATATGGTTGAAGAGATAAGTAGAGTCAAGGGGGAGCCCGACTGGATGAGGCGGCTTAGGTTGAGAATGTTGGAACTATTTGAAAAACTGCCTACGCCCAAATGGGTGAGGGCAGTGAGGGAGGTGGACCTTGAGGCTTTGGTACATTACGCCAAGCCGCAGGCAGAGGCGGCCTCCAGCTGGGACCAAGTGCCTAAAGAGATTAGGGAATATTACGAGAAGCTGGGGCTACCTGAGATCGAGGCCAAGGCGCTGTTGGGCCTCGGCGCCCAGTTTGACAGCGAGATTATATACTTCAACCTAAAGAGGAAACTACAGGAAAAGGGCGTGATAATGCTCCCCATGGAGGAGGCGGTGAAGAGGCATCCAGACTTGGTGCAGAGATACTTCATGAAGGTATTTCCCCCAGAGCACAAATTCGCGGCGCTACACGGCGCCTTGTGGTCCGGCGGGGTGTTCATATATGTGCCCCCCGGCGTGAGGATAGAACAGCCGCTAGAGACCTTCTTCTTTATAGGCCAGTCGATGGAGTCCCAGATGGAGCACTCCATAGTGGTGGCAGATAGGGGAGCCTATGTCCACTGGATTGAGGGCTGTTCTGCGCCGAGACTTCTCAAATATTCTTTCCATAACGGCATGGTGGAGGGATACGCCCACGAGGGCGCCACGTTGAAGATAACCACCGTGCAGAACTGGTCTAGAAATGTGGTTAATTTTAACAACAAGAGGGCTGTGGCTGAGGCCAGGGCTAGGGTGAACTGGGTGGAGGGGTCTATAGGCAGTAAGACTACCTACACCTTCCCCTCCACGGTGCTGAGGGGAGGGGGGGCTTCCACGGAGATTGTGGGCATAACTGCCGCAAAGGGGGCCCTCTGGAAGGAAAACGGCGCGAAGGTGTGGCACCTGGCGCCAAATACCAGCAGCCGGGTGGTGAACAAGAGTATTTCCGCAGAGGGGGGCGTTGCGGTATATAGAGGCGTGGTTCACATACAGCGGGGGGCCAAACACGCCAGGTCTCACGTCCAGTGCGACTCACTTGTGTTAGACAGAGAGTCCGCCACCCTCACCATACCTCACGACCAGGTCTTCGAGGAGACGGCGGTAGTTACACATGAGGCCACCGCCTCTACCATATCTGAAGAGAAGCTGGCCTACCTCCGCGCCAGGGGTTTCCCTGAGGAAAGCGCAAAGGCTGCAGTGGTGCTGGGGTTTGTAGACGACGTGTTGAAAGACCTGCCTTTCGAATATGCGGTAGTGCTCCGTAGGGTGATAGAGCTGGAGTTCGGCAAGTTGTCTAAAGTAGGGTAGTTTTTTAAAGCCAACAAAAAATTGTGCCATGTGTATATCTGACAGATTTTCCACATGTGTCCCCGAGACAGATGGAGAAATGGTGGCAAGACTGGCGTTAGAGATTTTAGAAAGCCTAGACGCCTCTCCGTACGACATAATAGGCGTGGCGGCCGCCTTTGGCGCCGACGCGGCACAACTCAAGAAGAGACTTGGCACAGAGGTCTCTGGACATGTAAAAAGGCCTGTCTCCACCTTTTTGTATAACTACGGGAGGGCCCACGGCTACCAGAAGGTAGAGAGAGAGCTGTTAAAACTATACCAGGCCTCCCGCGGCGCCTGCCTCTGTCCAGTGGGGCCTCTAGCCCCCCTGGAGGGTGGGGGCTATATAGTCCAGAGGCCTTCCGGCATCTATATATGTGGAGAGGGGTGTAGAGAGGTGGGGGAGCCTCTAGCTCTTTACGAACACCCCCAGGGCTGCATGTTTTACAGCCCTCCCCTAGTTCTGACAGGACAGCCCATGTCTGCGGTGACTACAGCCTTAAAACAGCTAAAAGTCTCCGAGCCGGAGCTAGTGGCCCGTTACCTCCTGCCGGGTCTCTGTAGGGACCTCTGGGGGGTCTACATATAGATGTATATTGGCCTCATAAGGCCGTACGAGGTGGAGTTCAACCCTGGGGATATCTCCGACCTAGAGGAGGCAATTAGAAAGAGGGGACACACGCCGGTGAGGATATATGTGGACATGTTGGAACTACATATCGGCTCTAAGATTGAGGTGCGTCACGCCGTGGGGAAAAGCCAGCCGGCAGAGGTGGGGGTAGATGGCGCCTTGTTGAGACACCTGGGGATATTTAGAGATTTTGAACAATTTCTACACAGGGTGTGGGCGGTGGCCACGTTGGAGGAGATGGGGATATATGTCATGAATCCAGTAATCCCCTGGATGGTCGCCGGCGACAAGACCGCGGCCTTGTTGAAACTGGCCAAGGCGGGCCTCCCGGTGCCCCCCACAGTGGTGTCTGAAAACATGTTTGCCGGCTATAGGGCGGTGAAGGAGTTCGGGAGGGCTGTGGTTAAACAGACTAGAGGCGCCATGGGCTACGGCGTGTTTCTAGTAGAGGACCCAGACGTGGCTTTTCACATCTTCTCAATGTTGGTAAATATAAACAAGCCTATCTACGTCCAGAAGTATGTAGAAAAGGGGCGGGGTGACTACAGGGTGGTCGTGGTGGGCGGGCGGGCGGTGGGGGCGGAGTACAGACAGTCAGAAGGCTGGAAGACAAACGTGGCGCAGGGGGCACGGCCGCTGGCCGCCAGGCTGACGCCAGAGCTAGAGGAGCTGGCGGTAAAGGCGGTGAGTACCCTATCTCTAGACTACGGCGGGGTAGATGTGGCTGAGACAAGAGAGGGGTACCTCATCCTTGAGGTCAACCCAACTATGAGCTGGCAGGGCTTTAAGGCCGCCACGGGGATAAACCCGGCGGAATATATAGTGGACCACCTGTTGGCCAAGATAAAAAGCTAGCGGCCTTTCAGGAGGTAGAGAAAAACCGCCTTTGCTGTATGCATCCTGTTTTCCGCCTGGTCCCACACGGCGGACTGGGGGCCATCTAGCACCTCGTCTGTAACCTCCTCCCCCCTGTGTGCCGGCAGGCAGTGTAGAAAGACAGCCCCCCTCCCGGCGGCTTCCATCACCCCGCTGTTTACCTGATAGGGCTTCAGGAGGCGTCTTCTCTCTTCTGCCTCCTTTTCGAAACCCATGGAGACCCATACGTCCGTATAGACGCCGTCTACTCCCGCCACCTCGCTGACAGAATCTGTAAAGTATATATGTCCCCCAGTCCGCTCTCCGCCTAGCTCTTCCAGCAGTTTGTAATTCCACAGCTGTTTTGGCCCCACTAGCCTCACCTCCCACCCAAGCTTGACGCCAATTATGGCGAGGCTGGTGGCCACGTTGTTAGAAACGTCGCCGACAAAGGCTACCTTCAGGTTTCTCAACCTGCCGGCTCTCTCCCAGAGGGTGAGGGCGTCTGCCAGAGCCTGTAGGGGGTGGTGTCTGTCCGATAGGGCGTTTACCACAGGTATGTCGCTATGTCTAGCCATCTCCTCGAGGGTGTTGTGCGTATATACTCTTGCGGCCACCAGAGAGGCGTATCTAGACACAACCCTCATGGTGTCGGCAATAGTCTCCCCGCGGCCGAGCTGGAGCTCATTTGGGCTAACGTAAAGAGGCTGCATGCCCAGCTGCGCCGCCGCGGAGGCGAGAGAAAGCCTAGTCCTTGTGCTAGGCTTTTCGAAATACAACACGGCCACCCTCCCGGCGAGAAGCGGCATGTAGACCTCCCCCGCTCTATACCTGGCCTTAAGCTCTCTGGAGATGTACAAAAGGTCTTCCACCTCGTGGGGCTGGAACTCTAATAGCGTCAAGAGGTGTTTCATGAAATATTTAACGGCTTTATTTATTTACCGGAAGCTCTTTTAACACAAGGCTAGTCAAGGTGGAGGCAACCCCCTTGACCTCCCTAATGTGTTCAATAACGTTGTTAAGATCTTCGGTGTTTTCAGCCACGACCTTCACCACGATGTCGTAATCGCCTGTAACCTCAGACACTGCGGCCACGTTTTTCAACGCCGCCAGGCGTCGCGCCACGGAGGTGGTGTAGACGTTATTAGCCACCTTAATCCAGACGTAGGCCTCTATGTGCCTATTTACTCTCGCCCTGTAGGCCGTCTTGGTGATTTTCTCTAGTATTTCCAACAGGTCGTCATCGCGGAGCCGCCTCACGTTGAGACTTTTCACCTCTTCTACCAACCTGTCTACCACGTCCAGGGGGACCGTGATGCCCATACGTTCTAGCCTATACTGTATGGCTTTCCTCCCGCTGTATTTATCTAGAGAGAAGTCCCGTTCTCTCCCCACAACTTCTGGAGGTATGGGCTCGTAGGTCTCCGGGCTGGCTATAACTCCAGCCTGATGTACGCCAGCCTTATGTGTAAATACGTTTTCCCCAACAATGGGGAAGTTAGGCATTGTGGGGATCCCGCTGGCAGTCTCCACAAGGGCTGTGACCCCCGGGAGTTTTTTCAAGTCTACCAACTGGACGCCGCGGTGGTAGTAATATGCCGCCGCGAAGACCTGTAGCGGCGTGATGCCCGCCCTCTCCCCAAGGCCGTTGACAGTAGTGTGGACGACATCTGCTCCCCCCTCCACAGCCGCCAGACTGTTAGCTACAGCCATGCCGAAGTCGTTATGGGCATGTATGTCTAACCCCACTGTGGGCACAGCCCTTTTGGCCATAGAGAAGACCTCTCTCGCCCTATCTGGCGTAAAGACCCCCACCGTGTCTGCAATACTGACCCTATCTGCGCCAGCCTCGTGGGCTGTCTTCACCACCTGGATCAAGTAGTTTAAGTCAGCCCTAGAGGCGTCTTCTGCGGTGAATCTCACAGCCACGCCGTGAGATCTAGCGAGCGAGACCATTTCCGCAACTATCTGGAGGGCCTCCTCCCTGCTTTTCCTGTGTTTATGTCTCAAATGGATATCGCTAATGCCGTAAAAAACCGCCACTCTATCTGGCTCCAGAGAGGCTGCGTTCTCCAGATCTCTCCTTACGGCTCTGGAGTGGACTACTATCTCGCCTTTAATCTCCCCGTTTTTCTTCATGGCTACTATCTTCTTAACTGCCTGTCTTATGTCAGGAGCCACGTTGGGATCTCCCACTTCAATCATCCCAACTCCTATATCCGACAGCGCCTTTGTGATTCTAACCCGCCACTCTTCGGAAAATATGACGCCGGGGGTCTGCTCCCCCTCTCTTAAGGTGGAGTCTAGAATCGCCACTCTTTCCCCTCTCGAGCCATGTCGCCAAGATGAGACAGATATAAAAGCCTTACGCCACCAGAGAGGCCACGTGTTTACCCACCTCTCTCGTGGCGTTAGAGCCGCCGATGTCAGGCGTCTTCACTCCCGCCTCTAGGGTCTTCTCCACAGCCCACCTTATGGCGCCAGCGGCCTCCTTTTCGCCAAGCCATTCAAACATCATGGCGGCAGACAGAATGGCGGCAATGGGGTTTGCAACACCTCTACCAGCTATGTCAAACGCGGCGCCGTGTACCGGCTCAAACATGGCCTTTCTGTCGCCAATATTGCCGCTAGGGGCCAAGCCGAGTCCCCCCGCCACCTGTGCCGCCAGATCTGTCAAAATATCGCCATATTGGTTTGGAGTTAACACCACGTCGAAGCGGGTGGGGTTCCTCACGAGCTCCATAGCCGCGGCGTCTACATACATCTGGTCTACCTCTAGTCCTTTCAGCTCTTCTAGCGCCACGTCTCTAAAAAGCCCATCTGCCACTCTCAACACGTTCGCCTTGTGGACTATGGTGACTCTCTTTTTCCGCATTTCTGCATACCTCCTGGCCACCCTGGCCACCCGTCTGGTCCCCTCCTCGGTGATGACCTTAAGCGCTATGGCCACGCCGCCGGCTTTATACTCTGCGCCTATGTATACATCCTCCACGTTTTCTCTCACAAAGATGCAGTCAATAGGCCTTATCGCCGGGACGCCGGGGAGGTTTTTTACAGGCCTGATGTTGGCATATAGCAGATATCTCGCCCTAATTAAAGAGGTGACGTCAAAAGCGGACTCCCCCACAGGCCCCTTGAATATAACGTCTGCGGCATCTGCCAGCTTTAAGGTCTCAGGCGGCATGGCCACCCCGTATCTTCTAAACGCCTCGTCGCCAGCCTCCGCCATCTTTATCTCAAACTCCACGCCGTATTTGGCGGCAGCGGTGTTTACTACATACATCGCCGCCTCTACTACCTCAGGCCCGATGCCGTCTCCCGGAATTACGAGAAGCCTATATGGCGCCATAAGACCTCACGACCTCTTTTAGTACCACCTCATCTACCCTAATCTTTCTCGCTGCATATTCTTTAACTTTCTCCAAGACGTATGTAACCAGCTCTTCGTCTGGCTCAATCCCAAGGTTTTTCAAAGCCCACTCTACTGAGTGTTTGCCGGAGTGTTTACCCAACACAATCCTCCTCCTGTTGCCCACATCTTCTGGCCTCATGGGCTCGTAGGTAAATGGGTTATTTAACACCCCATGTACATGTATCCCCGCCTCGTGGCTAAAGGCGTTCTCCCCCACCACCGCCTTGTTGGGAGGCAGAGAGATGCCAAACAGTTTTGACACTAGTTGAGACAACTCGTAGAGCTTATGTAGCCTTATGTTTGTCCTGTATCCCAACAGGAAGTGTAACGCGGCCACCACTTCTTCCAACGCCGCGTTTCCAGCCCGCTCGCCGAAATTATTTACCACCACCTGCGCTACCTCCGCCCCAGCCTCTATTGCCGTCACCGTGTTGGCTACAGCCATGCCGAAATCGTCGTGGCAGTGGACATGTATAGATACTGGCGGCAGCCTGTCTTTTAGGTAAGTTATTAGGTAGGACATCCTGCCGGGAGTCATCACCCCCACTGTGTCTGGGACGTTTATCTCGTCTGCCCCCGCCTCTATGGCGGCTCTATAGGCCTCCACTAGAAACTCCAAGTCGCTCCTAGTGGCATCCTCGGCGCTAAACAATACCCTCACCCCGTGAGACTTGGCGTAAGTCACCACCTCCTCTATCTTCTTGATTACCTCACTGCGGGTCATCTTTAGTTTGTACTTCATATGTATGTCAGAAGTGGCGATAAACAGGTGGGCTATGTCTATATCTGCGGAGAGGGCGGCATCTACGTCAGATTTGTTCATCCTGGCCAGACTTGCCACTTCCGCGTTTTTCACCTCTCTGGCGATAGCCCTAATTGCCAACACCTCCTCTCTAGAAACTGCGGCAAATCCGGCTTCTATCATGTCTACCCCAGCGTCGTCTAGGGCAATTGCAATCTGTAGTTTTTCTTGGGGTGTTAGAGCCACGCCGGGGGTCTGCTCTCCATCTCTCAGAGAGGTGTCAAAGATCTTTATGACACGAGCCCCGAAGCCATATAGAGGGAAAATCGACATATATAAAAACTTTTCAGCTCTCTAAAAGATATATATAGGCGTTTTTTACAGCCTATGCGCATAAGGGGGAGGGCTTTGGTATATGGAGACAAGATAGACACAGATGTCATCATCCCGGCGAAATACCTCGTATATACAGACCCCAAGATACTTGGCCAACACGCCATGGAGCCAATAGACCCCCACTTCCCCCAGAAGGCAAATGGGGCGATACTGGTGGCAGGCCGCGCCTTCGGCATGGGCTCCTCTAGAGAGCAGGCAGCCATAGCGCTAAAGGGGGCTGGGGTTTTGGCGGTAGTGGCTGAGAGCTTCGCAAGGATCTTTTTTAGAAACGCCATAAATGTGGGGCTGCCGGCGCTACAAGTGCCAGGCGTGAGGTCTAAAGTGAGGGAGGGGGATATGCTAGAAGTAGACATAGAGGGGGGCCACGTGGTGAATTTAAACACAGGCGAGGTGATAAAAGGCAAGCCCCTCACCGGCCTGCCCTTAGAGATCCTAAAGGCGGGTGGGCTGATTAGCTTTCTGAAGAAGTAGCCTACAGCGCGGGCAGAAAAACTGGCTTTTCCTATCTGTATCCAGCAGGGAGTTGCTGAAATACATGACGCAGTGGGGGTCGCCACAGTGGCCAAGCCCATATAGATGGCCAGCCTCGTGGGTAATCTCTTTAGCTAGCCTCTCCTCAAATCTTTCCCCCAGTAGCCTAGCCGTAAACACCACGGCGGTCCCAACCTTGGGTATCGCCAAGCCGAACACATAGCTAAGGCCGGGGTAATACCCGTCGCAGTTTAGCACATAGACTGTGGGGTATCTCTCCCTGCGCGCCAGAGCTTTTACCGCCCTCTCTGCTCCACACTGGCCCCGGGGCGGGTCAATAAAGGTAGACACATCTACGTCAAAAGTCCGCCACTCTACGTCAAATTCCGGCACCTCTACTACCGGCAGTGAGGCCGGGGCGTAGACTATAAGCCTAGGCCTCATTTCTATATACTAGATACTGCGCCGAGGGACATGCGGAGCTACATAGGAGACACCCCACACACCTCCCTGCGTCTACTCTAAAACTCCTGCCGGGCCCCACCCTCTTTAAGGCGCCGGTGGGGCACCAGTGGACACATAAGTCGCAGTCACCACATATGGCGGCTCTTACTAAAAGCCCGGCGGCATCTAGGGCAAACCTCACGTCGCTGGCCCTAATTAGCCACCTACCTCCCACACGCCGTATTTCAGCCTCCCCCCTCTCCCCCCTGGCCGTATATCTCTCCACAGATCCCAACATCTTTAGAAACTCTCCAAGTGTCTCCAAATTTGGCTCCGCCTTTAGCTCCACCAGTAGGCCCCCCTGCGTTTTTGTCAGCCTTGCCGGCAGCTCCCCCTCTCTGCTCTTTTTTGCCCACTTTGCCACATCGCCTGGAGTTTTCCCACGCCAACGCCATAGCCCTAGCCTCCACTCCTCCTCGGCCACTTCCCTCCTGGCGGCTTTCTCAAGTCTCTCAAAAATCTGGGGGTAACTTCTCTCCACTGTCGCCAGTTCTGCCATCTCGTTTGCGGGACATATCACACAGCCCAGCCGGTCAAAACCTCTCTCATACGCCGGGTTGTATGGAAGGCGGTAGAGATATATATACAGCCACACCTCTAGGGCGGTCCATCCCTGTATGGGCGCTGCCACCAGAGAGCCGGCGACCCACCTGCTTTGTGACACCCGCGGGAGTTTAGCTCTGAGGAAAGACTCGGCGCCCCTCTGCCCAACCACGCTTATATAGCCCTGAGGGAATCTCTCCTTGAGGACACGGGTGGTTGGCGCCAGTTTGACGACTTTACAACACCAGCGGTAGTCTCTCGCGGGTAGGCCAAACCTCTCTACCCCCCTCCAAAAGGCGTCGCCCGCCTTTCCCACTATGACCTCAGCTTTGTACCGCACTTCTATCTCCCTGAGGTTTTCATACGTCTCCGGCGGCTCTAAGCCGGTATCGTTAAAATATATGTAAAAACTGACCCCGGCCCTCGCCGTCAGGTCTAACGCCACCAAGCTGTCTTTACCCCCAGAGTACGACACCACCACAGGCTTTTTGTGCCTCTCCACAACTTCTCTCAAAAACTTGACGGCCTCCATGGCCTTTTTCTCCATGTGGTCTCTGTTAAACAAGGCGGCTTCCTCAAGCGTGGAGGGCCTGCCGGATGGCAGCGGCCCTCTGGCCCGCCAGGATTTCACCACATGTAGTCTACCGCCTCTAAACAGCTTGGCCACCCCATGTGTCCTCCCGTCTCTCGTGGAGATAGCCACATGTCTATATTTCTCCCGGGGGAGCTTCCCCTCTACCACCCTGTCTTGACGTATGTCGTAACCAGGCGGCAGTTCTGACATATCTACCACCGCCCAGTACCCCAGCCTCTCTGCGAGCATGGTGGCTACCCCCTCGTAGAGAGGCCTAAAACGCCACCGTCTTTCCGACAAGTCGTAAAACCTGTGTCCAATCACCCTCCCCCTTACCACCACCTCGTCTGCTTGATCCGCATAGCCGGGTATCTTGTTGAGAAGGATGACCTCACCCCCCGGAATTAACGCCTTTAGCCTCTCGTCTCCAAACTCGTTGGCCAAGGCCTCCCTCAAGGTCTCCACATCTGCCGGAAAGGCTGGGCGGGGGTCTTGTGGCTGGGTTAGCCTAACTTCTACATACTCGCAGTCGCCCCCCCTGGGCCTCAGCGCTGGGATGTTTAAATCTACACACCAGTAGAGAGTCACAAAAAACTGCCGTCATATATATAAAAGCCTAGGGGCCTCCAGCTATCCCGGCGAGTTTCGGGTAGGGCCTTGCCTCCCACAATGCCCTCAAGCCGCAGAGAAATCGGGTCAGCCTCTCCACCCCTATGCCAAACCCCGCGGTGTGGAGTGGGTAGAGCTCTTTTAACATCTCTAGAAACCACTGGTATCTCGCGGGGTCTTCCCCACTCTCTTTAATCCTCTCCACCACCCTCTCCGGCTCGTATTCCCTCTCGGCGCCGCTTATAGCCTCGCCGAAGCCCTCTGGATACAACATGTCGAAATCTCTCAAGACGCCAGGTCTCTCGGGGTCCTCCCTGTCGTAAAACCCGCGGGAGCCCTTGGGGTAGTCGTATATAAACAGCGGCGCGTCGTGATACGCCGAGATGAGCTTCTCGCACTCCCACATGAGCTCCTCTCCCGGCGGGTTTCTACAGCCCAGCTTGGCTACAAGCTCTATGGCCTCCCCGTGGCTGTACCTATAGAAAGGCCGCCTGAAGTCCCAAAGCCTTCTCCCCAGCTTGTCCTCTAGCTCTTTCCCGTAGAGATCTGTCACATATCTCACCACATATGTGGTGAGATCTTCCGCCAGCTCCATTACGTCGTGGTATGTGGCTTTGTAAACCTCTAGGTCTAGCTGGTAGAACTCCACCAGATGTCTACCAGTGTATATACTCTCCGGCGGCTCCAGCCTGACGTTTGGGCTGACGAAATAGATCTTCCCCAACGCCGCCGCCATGTATTGTTTATACAAGATCGCAGAAGACATGACCTTGTACTTAACCCCGTAGAAATCTATGTGGGCTTGTCTAGCCCCCCTAATCCCCGGGTCTGTCGCCGGACCTATGACGGGGGAGAGAACTTCCACAAAGCCTCTAGAGTCTAGAAACTCCCGCAGCGCCCGAAGTGCCGCAGCCTGTACTCTAAACACCAGCTTGTATTTATCTCTACTGGCCCACCGCCACGAGTACCGCACCCACTCCTCAACTATCTTTCTATACCTCTCCCGGTTGGCCACAAGTTTTTCAAACTCCAACACCGCCGGGTGGAGTTTTCCCATGGGCGGCGTTCCATCAAGATGTTTAAACTTTAGGTGTAGTACGTACATAAAGACGCCGTATTTACAACAAAAATTTCAAAGCCCCCAGGGCTATCTAGGAGAGAGATCTATAGACGCCCCGTGGGAGTTGTACAAATGTCGCCAGAAGGCGCTGGCTCTTTTCTCAACTCGCTTAGCTGATCTTCTAGAAACCATTCAACCACATATTCAAGCTCGGTGGCGATATGCACCGCCTCTCTGTAGGCTTTATGCCACTTTCTATATCTCCGCAGCAGTACCCACCCCCCCTCTCTAATCGGCATCTTTGTGATCAAAATTCTTCCTCCCCCAGGGTTTAGATACACCCGGTACATATACGTATACATATACTTATTTAAAAAGCCGGCGTAGATTAAGCGAGCTAATTTCCCTGAGTACGTCAAAAATTTTGGCCTACTTCTCAATGTCTACAGCCCCATAGAGAAGTTCAGCCAACACGCCGTAGTTCCCCCAAGCTTTAGACAAGTCTTTAGCCACATGTGCAGCCATAGAGAAGAGGCCGGCTTCCAGATAGCGGAGAAGCTCTCCCCGCAACGCCCCTACGTCGTTTTCCACAAGCCACCTCGCCAGGGGGGGCTCGCCCCACTCAATCCACAGGTCTTCTCTAAAGACCTCAAACTTGAGGCTAGGGACGGCGCCCAGATCCTCCAACCTGTTTACATTAAAAAGCCAGCGGGGGTCCACCCCATGTCTAGCTGTAGAAAGGAAGGTGGTTGGCCCCAGTCTAAACAAGTCGTCTACCCGCCTCCTGCCGTAACGAGCCAGTAGGTCTAACGCCTCTAAGGCGCCGCGGCTGTCTATCTTAAACAACATGGATTCCACCCTCCCGTTGGGATAAACCCAGACGGCTGTGCCGCCAGTGGAGGCCAGCACTTCAAAAACCTGCGGCTTGACGTACGGCACGTCACACGGGGCAAAAACTATCTCTCCCCCCACCGTCCGCACTGCGGCATCTACCGCAGCTAGAGGTCCCGAAAAACGGCCGCTGTCTTCTAGCACCTCCACCCCTTTATATAGATGGGCGTTACGCCCTGCGGCGACATAAATGCGATCTGCCACCCCCCTTGCGGCATTAATTACATAATCTATAAAACGCCTCCCCCGCCAGACGTATGTACATTTGTCCTGTCCAAACCGTCTGGAAAAACCCCCGGCGAGTATTACAAGAAAGGCCACAAAAAACTAGAGCTGTTCAATAAACTGAAGCCTCTTGGGTATCGGCGGGTGTGTAGACAGCACCTCCTCCAGCGGGGAGTATTTAAACCTCTTTATCTCCTCCACCTCGCCCCGTGTGATAGTCACGAAGGGGTTGGCGACGGCGTTTACGAGGGCGTATATAAACAACGCCCTAAATTTATCTGTAGAAACAGCCTCCCTCGCCTCGGGGGCCTGGCGGTAAAACTTGTGTATTTTAGCTAACGCAAACTGCATTGCCTCCTTCCCCGCAGCCTCGGCGCCAGCTGTATCTGCGTAGTACTCCCTAAGGCGGCTGAAGGCCAGTACCAAAAGCTGTATCACAAATGACAGCAGCACCGCCGCCACGCCCACGGCGAGAAGCACCGGCCCTCTGTTGTTGGAAAGGCCGAGGTGTACAGCCATGACGCCTAGGTAATACACTATGGAGGGCAAAATGCCGAAAAGCAACATGAGCGCGTTATCTCTATGTAGGTGGTGTCCAATCTCGTGTCCAATTACTGCCTCGAGCTCTCTCCTGTCTGTAATAGAGAGCATGCCGCTAGTTACCGCCACATATTTGCCGGACAGGAAGTTGCCGTATGCAAAGGCGTTTGGCGGCCCGTTGACCGCCACGGCTTTTAGCCTAAAGGGCGCCCCCAGCCTAGAGGCCACCTGGTCTACAATCTGCTGCAACCGCGGGTCCGGCCTGGCGCCATAGGTGGCGTTGATTATATATGGCGAGGCTAGATACACCAACAGGTTGGCTAACACCACGAAGAGTATCAGCCCGAGGAAGAAAGTCTCGGTGACGACAAACCGGGCCGCTGTGGCCACCAGATATATCACAAACGCCGTGGTGAGTACTATCAAGGCCGCGGTAAGCCCCATGGCGCCATAAAGCGTAAAACGTCCAGAGACAGCTCTAGCCACCTTAGGCGCGATGGCTGCAGCCAGGATGAACATAAATATGTAGCCAAGTACGTATAGCCCAAGCGCTATTGGGCTTAGAAACATGTGTGGGTCTAACTTTCCATTTAAAAACTTTTCAGCCGGTACGTGAACTCTTCACCCCTCCGCAACGGGGACTTTCCTCACAGATATAAACTAGTGCCAATATTTATACCATGTGTGTAGACGAGGTCACTGCAGAAAAAATCGCAAAGAGAAAGGCCTTGGGGAGACTAAGCTCTCTCCGGAGGTCTGTAACAGCCTTTAGGGTAAAGATCGGCGACGACTGGCTATTTGGATTTGTGAAGACAAGACTTAGAGAAGACAGACTTGACGTCTCGATAAAGTTCTCCTATATAGACTGTAAGGGGGTGGCGCTTGAGAGGCTGCCAGAAGAGGCTTTGGCAAAAATTAGGGAGCTGGAAAAAAACTTGGCCAACTTGGCGGAACGTGAGCTAAGCCGTGGGTAGAGTTATTTTCCACAACCTGGTAACTCTAGAGGAGGCCACACGGCTTTTGTTAAAATATGCCGGATCTCTCGGCGAGGAGGAGGTAGATATCACACAGGCCTACGGCCGGATATTGTCGCGAGATGTGGTGGCCCCTGTAGACGTCCCGCCGTTTGATAGATCTACTGTAGACGGCTACGCCGTCTTGGCGGAATCCACTTACGGCGCCTCAGAGCTGACCCCCGTGGGGCTTAAAGTTGTAGACAGGGTGGAGGCCGGCCGCTGGCCGCACTCCGCCGTGGCCCCCGGCGAGGCGGCTGAGGTGGCCACGGGTGCCCCCCTGCCCAGAGGCGCCAACGCCGTGGTGATGGTGGAGTACACACAAGAGGTTGGGGGGTTGGTGAAGATCTTCCGCCCCGTGGCGCCGGGGGAAAACGTCATGTCTGCCGGCTCGGACATCTCTGCGGGGGAGGTGGTGTTGAGGAGATGTACCAGACTTACCGCCAGGGAGGTGGGGGTCCTGGCGGCCGTGGGGCTGAAGGCCGTGCCAGTCTTTAAAAAGCCCAGAGTGGCTATCATCTCTACTGGCGACGAGTTACAACAGCCCGGGGAGGCTCTCCAGTTGGGCAAGCTATATGACGTCAACAGCTATGCGCTAGCCGCAGCCGTGCAGGAGGCGGGGGGGACAGCCGTGGTGTTTGGCATCGTGAAAGACGAGGCTGAGGAATACAGGAGGGCCATCGAGAGGGCGCTGGCTATGGGAGACGTGGTGTTAATAAGTGGCGGCACCTCTGCGGGTGTCGCCGACCTGACCTACAGGGTGCTTGGCGAGTTGGGAGAGGTGCTTTTCCACGGCATCATGGTGAGACCAGGCAAGCCCACTCTGGCGGCAGTGGTGGGGGGCAAAATGGTGGTGGGGCTACCCGGCTACCCCTCCTCGGCGTTGATGATTTTCCACACTGTCGTCAGGCCCCTTTTGTTAAAAATACAGTGTGTAGAGCCGGAGGCCCCCGCGGCCTATAGGGCAAAACTGGCCTTCCCCATAGAGGGGGCTAAAGGCCGTAGGGCGTTATACCCAGTGGTGTTAATCGCCAGAGGGGGTACCCACAGGGCCTTCCCCCTATACGCCGAGTCTGGCGCCATCTCTGTCCTGTCTAGAGCCGACGGGTATATTGTAGTTAGCGAGAACGTGGAGTACATGGCAGAGGGGGAGGAGGTGGAGGTATACCTCTTCGAGAAGTACAAGCCGGCAGAGATGTATTTTATCGGCAGCCACGACCCCCATTTAGACCAGGTGCTGGCGAGACGTAACGTCAAGACGGTATATGTGGGCTCTATGGGCGGCCTCCTGGCGTTAAAACGGGGCGAGGCAGATATAGCCGGATCGCACATTTACGACCTAGATGCCGGCGAGTTTAATGTGCCCTATGTGAAAAAGCTGGCTATAAAAGACGTGGCTGTAGTTGGCCTATTTGAGCGGGAGCAGGGGCTTATAGTGCAGAGAGGCAACCCCAAGGGCATAACAGACATAGAAGACCTCTTGAAGCCCGGCGTCGTTATGGTTAACAGGCCTAGAGGGACGGGCACACGGGCGCTTTTAGATCTCCACTTAAGGAAAATCGCCGAGAGGCGGGGCGAGTCTGTGGAGTCGCTGGCGAGAAAAATCGCCGGGTATACACACGAGGTGAAAACCCACACGGCGGTGGCCGCCGCGGTGGCGCAGGGGAGGGCAGACGTGGGGGTGGGGGTTAGATATGCGGCAGAGCTTTACGGCCTGGACTTCATGCCGGTGGGGTGGGAGCAGTACGACCTCGTGGTAAGAAGGGAGCTGGTAGACAGGGCCATGGAGATAGCCGAGGATGCATTACGCCAGCTGCCAAACGGCTACAGGGCCTACCGGTGGTCGCTACGCGTAAAGTGGCTAGCCCTCCAGGGGGCCTAGTAGAAACACCTCCACCTCCTCCCCCTCGTCGTACCCCTCCCTGTTTTCTGGCACTACCAACAGCCCGTTTCCTCTAGTCAATGTGGAGAGAACGCCGCTGCCTGTCACCGCGAGAGGCTCTGCGTAGAGCCTATCCCCCCTGCGGTATACATACACCCTGACGTAACTCCTCACGTTTATCGGCGTGGCGACCCGCCTGGTTAGGACCGCCCTCGCCGTGGGCATCGGCTCCTCCCGCCCCCCCACCATTTTTAACACCACGGGCTTTACAAAAACCTCAAATCCCACCACGGCGGCTACGGGGAAGCCGGAGAGCATGACTACAGGCTTGCCGTTTATCACCGCGGCGCTATTTGGCCTCCCGGGCCTCGCCGCGATGCCGTGTATTAACACCTCTGGCCTCATGCGGGAGATCGCCGAGATGACGTAGTCGGGCTCCCCCACTGAGACCCCACCAGTGGTGACCACCAGGTCGCATTTCGACAAGGCCTCCTTCACCTTGCCATATATAGCCTCTGCGTCGTCTGGCACAATGCCCATATAGCCCACCTCTACCCCCAGTCCTCTCAACAGGGCGGATATGACGTGTCTAGTGCTGTTTACAATCTTGCCGGGGGGCGGGGGCGCCTCTTCTAGCTCGATTAGCTCACCTCCGGTAGATATGAGGGCGGCTTTGAGCCTATAGATATGTATGGTCTTTAGCCCTAACGACGCCAAGACCCCCACGTCCCAGGGCTTTATCTGCCTCCCCCGTCTGATCACCACCTCCCCCCTAGCCACATCCTCGCCCCGCCGGGAGACGTAATAATATTTAGGCACGGCTTTATACACCTCCACGTGGCCTCCCACCCTGGAGGCCTCCTCGTAGGGCACCACCGCGTCTGCCCCCTCTGGGAGGGGGGCCCCAGTGGCTATCTCCACAGCCTCGCCGGGGTTAAGCACGTCTCTATACTCAAGGCCGGGCGGTGACTTGCCCACCACTTTTAACATGACGGGATTTGTCCTAGAGGCCCCCAGGGTGTCTTCAGACCTGACGGCATATCCGTCAAAAGCCGCCCTGTCGAAAGGAGGTACGTCTGTGGGTGCCACCACGTCTCGAGAGGCGTAGCTCCCCACGGCCTCTGGCGTTGGGATCTCCCCCTCGGGGGGTACATGTCTGACAGCTTCTAACACCAGCCTCTGGGCTTCGGGAATTGGGGTAAGAGTCTTAAAGCCCCTCATGGCTTTCTATTTAAATATCTTAAAAAATCTGTGGAGGTTGAGGTGTTAGAGGCGCGGTACCAAAGGGCCGTGTTTAGAGGCAGCACGGAGGTCCTCCAGAGAGACTTCATGTTGAGATATGGCGGCAGGTGGGGAGAGCTTTGGGGAGCCTCGGAGGGGGCTACAGAAGATGCAGTAAGCGAGGCGGATAGACGTGCAGAAGGGCTGGCGGCGTTGGTGGAGAGCAGGATAGACGATATGGCTACCGCTGCGCTATATGCTGCCTACGGCCGTAGTCTCTCTCTTGAAAAAGAGCTGGCAGTAGGCATGAGGCTACTAGAAAGGCCTGGGGCGTTAGAGAAGTTGTTGAGATGGGGTCTCGCGATGCATTTTGCCGACGAGGTGGTGGCGGCGCCGCCCTATCTCGCCAAGCTTCTCCTCAAGCTTATGGAAAAAACGCCGGGGGTGGCGCTAGACGTCTGGGGGGAGCTATCGCCGAGAGACGGCCCCACCTTGGCCCACCTCGAGGGCCTCCTCACTGGGGAGTTCGACCCGGGTTTACACCAGGCTATCTACGGCCATGTCCCCAACGGCGTTGAGATAGGCCGCGTGGCGGCCTACCTGCCGGAGGTGGGGCTTGTGGTAAACCCCCAGTTGTCTCCAGAGGAGCTGCTGGCCGCCTTACTTGAGCTAAAGAGGAGGAGGGCAGACGCCATGGCTAAATCACTCTCGCTACATGGCGAGTATGAATTTAGCCAGGAGTATAGATGTGGCCTTCACTACCTCTCTATAGACGGCTCTCTAGACAAAAGCGGTGTAGTGGTGTTATGTCCCTGGATGTCTTATTCCCGCAGGCTTTGGAAAAAAATTCACAATCTCGTCTTAGTTGTGGAGGGGCAAAGGCCGACGCACGTGGCGCAGGGCAGGTTTGCAGCTATATACATCAGGGGGGGAGAGGCAGAGGTGGTGAGACCCCCATACCCCTCAAAACTACTTGAGTATATAGTAGACATCTTGTATAGCGTCGGCTTTCTCGTGTGGGAAGATTGACGGCACCTACCTCTTGACGTAAGATTTAGCCACTATGAGGGTAGTTGTAGATCTTACCCCATCTATCTTCCTTATCTTTTCTCTAATCACGCCTCTAATGGCCTCTATATCTCTGGCACTTACCTTAACCACAATGTCGTACGGCCCGTAGACAAAGTAGACTGACCTTACTTCTTCAATTGCCGCCAGCTGTTCTACAACCTTGTCTTCTAACCCCACGTCTATGTTTAGAAACACAACCGCCTCCATAACTATACATTGGCAGACATATTAAAACTTACCTCTTGACTCTAGGTACCTTCTTATCACTACTGCGGTAGATAGGTCAACTCTATGTCTCTCCGAGAGCCCTGTATCTGTATCTGTAAACTCTACTATATACTCTGCCCCCTCGCCCTCGCCTTTATACATCTTGATTATGGTGTTGGGCTTACACATGGCGGTTAGCGCGGTCTGGCTTTTCTCTACTATAGAACAGTCGATATACCTGTATACTTTAACCTCTGCGGGCGTCCTGCCGATAGGGCCTATGGGGGTCTCCTCGTAGTAATACATCTTTCGTCTTCTACTCACGGCAAGACGCAAAACTCTCTATAAAAATTTTAAACAATTGGGGGCATCACCCTTTTGCGCCAATCGTCCACAATTTCCAACACTATGAGGGTTTCTGTACGTTGGATATCTGGATTAGAGGCCAGGTATGTAACCAGAAATGTGGAGAGCTGTTTTACGTCTCTAGCCCACACTTTAAACAACACGTCGTATGGCCCCGTGATTATATAGGCCTCTTCCACAAAGGGCATGCCGCTCTCGCCGTTACAGTCGGCAAGAACTCTCTCGGCCACTATCTGTTGTAGCGGCTTTGTCTCTGCCGCAGTTCCCCTCCTCACGCTTACTAACACAAAGGCCAGCAGCCTGTAGCCAAGAGCAAAGGGGTTTACCACAGCCTTGTAGCCCATAATGACGTTATCCCCCTCTAGCTTCTTTATACGGGCGGCGATAGTGGTCTTAGGCTTCCCCAGCTCTTGGCTCAACTCCTGTAGGGTCTTCTTGCCGTCTATCTGTAACGTCGACACAAGTTTTCTATCTATCTCGTCCACAGCTCTAAGATGTTGTGATATAATTAAAAAAATTTAAATACCGCGGTATTGACGGTTTTGATGGCCGAAAGGCAGCAAAAAGCCGTGGCGAAACAAGAGAAGGTAGCTATCTCCAAGCGCGACCCCTGGGCCCTAAAGAAGTGGTATAGCGCATATGCGCCTTCATACCTCGGCGGCGTTTTTCTCGCAGAAATCCCCGCCTCAGACCCCCAGAAGCTTCCAGGACGTACACTTGAGGTGTCGCTATTTGACATAACTAAAGATATCTCCCATCTTCCCATCAAGCTGAAATTTCAGCTAGCTAGAGTAGAGGGGCAAAAGGTCTACACCAGGTTTAAAGGCCTGGAGATCACTAGAGACTACCTGAGGTCTCTCGTGAGGAGGGGGACCGGCAAGTTAACTCTTACCACAGAGGTCCACACTAAAGACGGCCACTTGATGCGCATAACGGTGGTGACAGTCACCACCCATAGGGTGGGCACCGGCCAAAAGTCGGCAATTAGGAAAAAAATGGGGGAGGTGCTGTCAAAAAGGGCGGGGGAGCTAGACTTGGAGCGGTTTCTCAAAGAGGCACTAGAGGGGGCGCTGGCCGCAGAGCTCTTTATGGCTGGGAAAAAGATTGCGCCTTTGAGAAAAGTGGAGATAGCTAAGATAAAGATGTTAAAATACCCACCTGAGGTGGAACAAATTGCGGTGAAAGAAGCCGCTACTGAAGCTGTCTAGCCCTCTGTATATATCTATACACGGTGCTGTGTTTCTTCCCCTCAATTAACATCTCCACAGCCCTCTTGGCAACCTCCACGTTTTCCAGCTTGCCCAATATGGCCACCTGCCTCTCTCCCACAACCATAAAGACCTCCGCCAGGTGTTCTATAGTCCGCCTAGCCCGCCCCCCCTCGCCGATAATCCTCCCCTTTATCCGCCTCAAGTGGTTCGGCTTGTCTATATATTCCTTTAGGTCAACTACCGCCAGGACGTAATCCTCATTTTCGAGCGTGAGGGCTTGTTCTGGCGTAAAACCTAGAGCCACGGCTCTCGCCATATCTCTAAGCTTTAAGATAGCTGTCACGTCTGTCTGAGGTCCTGGCGCGATCTTGATGTATAGATTTCCCTCGTCTAGCTCCACCTTGGCTCCCCACCTGTTTGACGCCAGTTGTACAAACGCCCGAGCCGCCTTAAGCCGCCTGCCATCAATAGGCTCGACGATGGTACCCCTCAGATATTCAGAAGTCACAAGAGGTGAGCTATCTCCCTTTATAATAATTTCCCATCTGGGTGGCGGGGCTGAAAAGACGTGAGACCTGCTGTTGGGGGGGCCTGGAGACACCCATATGGCCGTCAGGCCCGGCGCCCCACCTTAGAGGCGGCTGTGCCGCCCTACGGAAAACGTGGAGCTGGAGGTGTGCGGAAAGGCTCTAGAGACAGACGGTAAGGTTATAAACTTCTTTACATCACCTCTAGTGAGGCGTTTTAGGACAGAGAAAGATCACGACTACTTCAGGGTGGTAGATGACGCCATAAATTCCTACACCTGGGCCGCGGTGGTGAAACTCCAGGAGAGGGGGGTTGTCGACGACGTGTTGGGACCTGTGGGTCAGGGCAAGGAGGCAAAGCTGATTTTGGCCAAAAGGGGCGGGGACTACGCCGTGTTGAAAATATTTTACCCCACCCCCGTGAGGTTTGTAAAAAGTAGGCATAGCTACCTACTAGGCGACCCGAGGTTTAGGGGGCTAAAAATTGGCGACCAGCTACATCTAGTAGAGACGTGGTGTAGAAAGGAGTTTGGCAACCTGGCGAGAGCCCATGCGGCGGGGGTCCAGGTGCCCCAGCCCTTAGGCTTTTATAGAAACGTGCTGGCCATGGAGTTTATAGGCTCTGGCACCTCCCCGGCGCCTCGGCTCATAGACGTGGGTCTTGAGAACCTAGACGTGGAGGAAGTCTTTCTAGAGGTGGTAAAAAACCTGGAGAAGACGTACATACTGGCTGGGCTTGTACATGGAGACTTTAGCCCATTTAACATCCTCTACGACGGCGAGAGGCCGTGGGTTATCGACTGGGGCTCTGCCGTGAGGAGAGGACACCCAAAAGAGTTGGAGTACCTGAGGAGAGACGTGGAAAATATCTTCAGGTTTTTCCGCAACCCTGTGGACCCCGCGGAGTTTTTCCGACAGCTGGTAGAGCGGGGCGGGGAGAGAGACGTGGAGGTAGATAAGGAGGGGTGGGTTCTGGTAGGCGGCAGGAGGATCTTGTAGCTTTATAAAGCTAGAGAGCGGCCCCGCATATATGCCTCCCTGTTTTTTCCATCTAGCCCCGGCGGCGGGGGCAACTCCAGGGCCTTAGAGATAAAGCCCAACATGACTGCGTTTTCGTAAAGCGGCGATCCTAACTCCATGGCTATCTGGAAGCCAGGCACGAGGTAGTTTCTCACGCCGGAGTTTTTAATAACCTCTACGATCTGCCTTAAGTCAAGCCGCCCCTCGGGGGGCTGGATGACGCGCATATTTACCACGAGGAGTCCCCCAGGCTTTAGGTATCTATATCCCCTCAAGGCCTCTATGGCCTCCAGGGCGGCGACAAGGTCGGCGCCTCCCTCTTCTACCAGCGGGGCGTAGACCTTTGGCCCAAACCTCACATGTACCTCCACCGACCCGCCTCTTTGGCTCATGCCGTGTATCTCCGCAATTCTCACATCTAGCCCCTCTGCTAACGCCGCCTCGCCTAGCCATCTGGCTAACGTCGTCACCCCCTGTCCCCCCACCCCTAGCACCACTATGTCTGTTGCCATATCTCTAGCCACGTCTCTCTCCTCCCCTCAATGGCGCTTGTGGGGCAGATTTCTGCACACATGCCGCAGCCTACACATAGGGTGGGGTCAATGTGGGCCTTTTCTCTCCTAGATATGGCGCTACATCTAAGCTGGTTGTAACAAATGCCGCAGTTTGTACATAGCTCGGTCTTGACGTGGTATGTAGGCGTCTTTACCCCAACCCGCCGGGCTTTCCTCACCGCGGCTAGTACACAAGGCCGTTTGGACACCACCGCGGCCGGCTTGCCGTTTTTTACAATTTCCACAGCCTTTTTAACCACCTCCACAGATTTCTTTAAGTAGGCTGGATCTATGACGAAAGTAGGTATGCCGAAAGCCTCTGTGATTTTTTCTATAGCCAGATTTTGGCTTGGGCTAGGCTGCCCCCCCGTCATTGCTGTATATTTGTTATCCATGACTACAATCAGGAGGGGTATAGATCTAGACACCACGTCTACTAGTTGTGGCAACACTGTATGGAAAAAAGTGGAGTCCCCCACGGTGGCTACGACAAAATGTCCAGAAAGGGCCAGCCCCATGCCGAGACCTACAGATGAGCCCATATGTGTGACCAAGTCCTGCTGCCCGGTGTGGATTCCCAGCGAGTAGCAGCCAATGTCCCCAGCCCACACGGGCTTCAGCCCCGCGGTGGCTATTTTCAATATGTAGAAAGTGCCCATGTGTGGACATCCTGGACATAACACAGGCGGCCTGGGGGGAGGCGCCAGCGGGGGCTTAGGCGGCGGCGTCTTTTGGTAGGGGATATCTAGGGCTTTCGCCAGCCCCTCTGCGGCTTTGCCTACATCTAGCTCCCCCACCTTTGGGAAATAGCCGTCTAGCTTCCCCCTGGTAGACACGCCGAGAGCTCTCAGCTGGAGTTCTACCACCGGGTCTCCCTCCTCGACTACCACCGCCTTGCGGCCTATATGCTCCAGAGCCCCTCTAGGCACTGGGACAGATATCCCCAGCTTAACTATCTTGGCGCCTATTTTCAGCCGGCTTAAAGCCTCTTTTACATATATATAAGCCACTCCGGTGGCGACAATTACCACCTCGCCCGCCCCCTCTACTGTGAGAAATTCTTTTGACACCTCTTGTATCTGGAGCCATTTTTCCATAAGTTCTCTCTTCCGCTCCCGGGCGTAGGCCGGGAGTAAAACCCACCGGCTGTTTTTTACAAATCTGCCCCATTTGGGGGGAGAGGGCGGCTCTACCTCCAGGGGGGCCCTCACGTGGCTCACTCTAGTGACACTTCTTAACATCAGGGGGTGTCTTAACTTCTCGCTTAGCTCTAGCCCCATCTTGGCGTATCTATAGGCCTCGGCGGGGTCTGCGGGCTCCAGCACGGGGATGTAGGCCTGTAGGCCGTACCACCTGGTGTCTTGTTCGTTTTGTGAAGAATGCATGGCGGGGTCATCTGCCGTGACTACCAAAAAGCCGCCCTCCACGCCGGTATACGCCGCGCTGTGTAGCGGGTCTGCCGCCACGTTTAGCCCCACGTGTTTCATAGCTACTAACGACCTGGCGCCGGCCAGAGATGCGCCGTAGGCTATCTCAAATGCTGTCTTCTCGTTGGCAGCCCAGTGGACAGCTCTATCTCTAAACTCCATTAGGGTTTCTAAGATCTCTGTAGATGGCGTGCCGGGGTAGGCTGTGGCTACAGCCAGGCCGCCAGCCAGGGCGCCATAGGCTATAGCCTCGTTGCCCAGTAGGAGTATCACAATAGTTAATGATATATAGTTTATAAAGTTTTCTATAGTAAGGCAAATGTTTAAATATCTCTCGAAGTAAATATAAGGATGCGTTTCTGCCCAAGAGATGGGACTTTGATGACTCCACAGAAGAAAAATGGCGCCACTGTACTCAAGTGCCCCAAATGTGGATATGAGGTAAAACTCACAGAGAAGGTAAAAGAGGCATATAGACAGAAGTCTGGAGTTTCTGAAGAAAAGAAGCGGGGAGTAATGGTGGCAGAAGAACGCCGGCAGGAATACGACATGGAAGAAATCGAGGAGTTAAGACGCCAGCTTCTTGAAAACCTACAGGAGTCTGAAAGAGAGGGCGACTAGTCAGCCTGGTTTAGGACTTATCACCCGTCAAATGCCGTCTCTCATCACAGAAATATTTTTAGAGAGAAATAAATAGGTACAATGGACGGATATCTAAAGGCCAAGCTTATTGGCCTCATCGAGGCTGTTGACCCCAGCGACCAGGTGCTGGGGATTATGTTAATTGGGGCCACGGAGTGGGTGGACAGAGTTGTCCCCATCGTGATTGGAGCTGCCGAAACTCTTTCAATAAAGAAGGGGATGGGAAAAGTAAAGTTCCCGCGTCCGTTAAGTCACGACCTCTTCATAGAGGTCATCGAGGCGTTGGGCGCAATGATTGAGAAGATAACTATTGACGCCATTGTGGACAACACCTTTACGGCTACAGTTTACGTCAAAGATAGGGATGGGAAGATACACACATTTGACTCCAGGCCGAGCGATGCGGTGGCGCTGGCGGTGCGGGTAAATGCGCCTATCTACATAGCGGAAAATTTGGCAAGTCATGCAGAAGATATACGTAAATACATCCCCCCACCCAGCGGGAAGGTTACAGAAGAATAACTTTCTCAACGATCTGAAACGCCCTAATCAGCTCGTCTAACGTGTTTTTTAAAGTAAGTACGTCTCTCCAGTCTCTCAACGTATAGCTTACCGCCAGGCGCCAGCGGCCTTCAACACACATGTGTCTTATCTCCATGCCCTCTGGCAGATCTATGTCGTCTGGCCTCACGGCGTCTATATAGATACAGTCCAGGGGGGTGGCTATCTCACTCTCTATCATAAATTTTCAGAAAATCTCCAAATCTGCCGGGCTCCATAAAGACCAACAGATGTGTGGGATACTCCAAGACTTGCCCCACTTCTTCAAAAGCTTCCCTCAGGGCTTTTAGCCTGCCTCTCCGCTCTAAAGGCGGGATTACAGCCGCCGAGACCCCCCTGGCCGACTCGTATTTTAACACAAGCCACGGCAGCTTTAAGTAGTGAGCCAGATAGGGGGGCAGCTTGTATATATAAGACGGGTTTTGGATGGTGGCAATACGCTCTTTTTTCAACACGGCGTAGAAGGTCTCGGCTAGGTTAGAGACATATTGCTCCACGTCTTTGTTTAAAAAGCCGGCGAGATCTGCCTCTACCCTCTGGGCGTAGTCGGCAGGATTGAAGTCTGGGGGCAGGGGGCGGATGGCCTTGTCTAACACAGCTGTATGAAAGCCCTCAGTGGCCACGACGCCGAGAGCCCAGTCTAGGGCCGAAAGGGCGTCTTCCTGCTTGAGTTCAGACAGACGCCCCGTGACGCCGGGGATTATGGGGAGAGTGGAGAGAGACATGGCCCTCCTTATGGGCAGCCTGTAGAGATGTGGAAAGACTACCGCCAGCCTCTCGTCTCCCCGCATGAGCTCTTTTGGAAATAGACACCTATAGTCACAGTGGTCTACACTCCAGGCGTAATGGCCTATATATAACGCCTTCCGCACCTCTTCCAGAGGCGCCAACGTCTGTATGACGAGAGCCGTCAGGTGGCTAAGAGAGGTGAAATCCACCACATGTCTCTCGCCTTCAACCCCCACCTCTCTCTCTGTGATATAAAAGCCGCCGCATTTAAAGCCAATACACACGCCGCCGGGCGGCGGCCAGTCCACCACGGAGACTTGTGTGGTTTCTCCAAACACCACGGCGAGGGCGTAGGCGGACATATAGGCATCTACAGACCTTCTGGCGTATATGACTAGGGGGTTTTGTTTGAGGTATTCTAAAATCCTGTCGACGTAGTTAATTACGAAGTTTTTAAATGACTCCACGTTATGTGGCTAGATGTGACAACGCCTGGGGGTCATATCTAAAGTTTTGTGGGAGTTTTCCCTCACGTCTGTAGTATTTCACGAGGCGGTGTATTTTTGACTCTACAAGCAGCAGGCCTCTACGTGCCGTAGAGTCCTTGGGGTGTTCCTCAAGGTGTTTTTTTATCCTTAACGCCCGTCTAATTAAGTTAAGTAAGTCTTCAGGCAGTTCGGGGTTAAGCCTACGTTCCTCAAGTATCTTTGTAATTTTCTTGCCCGTGACGGGCTTTACTAGAGGTATGCCGTATTGATCTCTCAGCAGTATGCCTATCTGCGAGGGGGAAAAGCCACGTTTTGCAAACTCTACTACCAGCTGCTCTACCTCATCTGGAGTGTATTGTATCCATGTGGGGACAGTGGGGTGTGGAGGCCTCACCGAGCTAGAACGGCCTTTCTTATGTCGCGACCTGTGTGGCACGACCCAACATTTTTAAAGTATTTATAAATTTGGCTGTCTCTATGGACGACGCGTGGCCCTGGGGGCTGCCGCTTGTAGATTTATATAATAAAGACATCATTGGCCTTATGTATGACGTGCCCTTCGTGGCCACTCCAGAGGTGGTAGTCCGGCGGATGTTACAACTGGGCCGGGTAAAGCCAGGCGAGGTGCTTTACGACCTGGGGTCTGGCGACGGGAGGATTGTCATAATGGCCGCCAGGGAGTTCCAGGCAACTGCCTTTGGCGTAGAGATTAGGAAAGATCTATATGAACAGTCTCTCGCACGTATAAAAGACCTGGGTCTCTCCAGCCGGGCAACTATCATAAACGCCAGTTTTTACGAGGTGGATCTCTCCAACGCAGATATAGTCACCATGTACCTCCTAACTAGCGTAAACGAGAGGTTAAGGCCAAAGCTAGAGAGAGAGTTAAAGCCAGCCGCCAGGGTGGTGACTCACGACTTTGAGGTCCCCGGCTGGCGGCCTGTCGTCGTGGAAGAAGTCTACGAGGAGTGGAGAAGCCACAAGCTCTATCTCTACAAGATCCCCGGCAGGGAGATACCTCTCCCCGGCAAGTCCAAGCCGCTGGAAGACAGGTGGCTTAGCCAAGTGGCGGAGCTAATTGACGGCAGCCGGTCTCTAGAAGACATAGCCACAAAGTTGGGCACCACGATTAGGAGTGTTAGAGAGGCTGTCGAGAAGTTAAAAGAGCTGGGGGTGGTGGGGGAGGTAAAGACAGTTAGATGAGAGAGGTAATCGAGCTATATAGAAAGGTGGGCGGCTTTCAGGCGTTGCAGCTTGTCGAGGCGTATGAAGTCCTGAGGGAGGCCCTAGAGAGGGCTGAGGTACGGTTTTTTTCTTTTACTGGCAACCTGGCGGCCACCGGGCTTAGAGAGATAATTACAGAGGCCATACGACAGAAGTTTTTCAACATTATAGTCACCACGGCGGGGGCTTTAGATCACGACATAGCTAAGGCCATGGGCGCCGTATATACGCCGGCCTCTTTCGACCTAGATGACGTAGAGCTGGCAGAAAGGGGGTTATACAGGCTGGGGAATGTGGCCATCAGGCGGGAGGATTACGGCAGGGTGGAGAGATTTGTGTTACAACAATGCGAGAGGCTTTGGGGCAGGTCGGTGGGCACCTTTGAGCTAGCTGAGGAGTTCGGTAGAGACATGCCTGAAGACTCCATACTAGGCGCGGCGGCTAGAGCTGGGGTTAAGGTCTTTGTGCCGGGGATTGTAGACGGGGCTGTGGGCACAGCCCTCTTGACGTGTAACGACGTGGCCCGTCTGAAAAATATGCCTAGAGTCCAGATAGACGTCTTTAGAGATGAGGAAAAGCTAAGAGAGGTGATCTACGACGGGGGGAAGCTGGCCGCACTGATCGTGGGCGGGGGTATTAGCAAACATCACGTCATCTGGTGGGCCCAGTTCAGGGGGGGACTTGACTACGCCGTCTATATCACCACCGCCGTGGAGTATGACGGCTCTTTAAGCGGGGCCAGACCTAGAGAGGCTGTGAGCTGGGGTAAGATAAAGCCCACTGCAAGAACTGTACATATCTACGCAGACGCCACCTTGGTGCTACCCCTTTTGCTTAAAGCGTTGTGATGTGGCCCCTTATCGCGTTGGCCACATTTGCGGCGGGGCTGGCTTTCGGCTTGTGGTGGATTCCCTTCCAGAAGTCTAGAGGCATAACCTCCCGGGACATATATAAAAATATAGACAACGTGCCAAAGGCAGGAGGGCTGATAGCGTTAGTGTCAGCCACTTTTGGCTACGCCCTCTCCTCCCTATATGTGGAGAAAGCCTTTTTAATTCTCCTCGCTGCTTTATTTATAGGCGTGTTGGGACTTGTGGACGACTTACGCGGCCTTAGTGAATACCTCAGGGTGTTGGCGCCACTCCTGGCGGGGTTTATGTTAGCGCGATCTCTTGGAGAGGTGACGTTAACTATACCCGCGGTGGGTCTTTTCTACGGCGCCACGGGGTGGCTGGCCGTCTTGGCTATCCCCATAATGACTAATGCCTTCAACATGTTAGATCCGGTAAACGGCTTCCTGCCGGCAGCCAATATGGCCATCGCCCTCTCTCTGGCGGTAGTGGCCGTCTTGAGGGGGCAGACAGAGGCCTTAGCCCTACTGTCTATACACGCCGCCGCCTCTCTAGCGCTATATTTTTACAACCGCCACCCTGCGAGGTCTTTTAACGGCAACGTGGGGAGTTATTTCCTCGGCGGCAGTCTCTCCACCATAGCCGTGGCGTATGACATGGCGTCTTACTTAATACTAGCGGCATTGCCCTTTGTGATAAACGGGGCGTTGATAATTTTCTCTTCTGGCGGCATAAAGGGCAGGGAGAAGATCCAAAGGCCGACATATCTAAAAGAAGGCATGGTGCATCAAGACTGCTCCTCCCCAATTATCTCTCTCGTCAGAGTGACCGTGGCGGAGAGGCCCATGTCTGAATATCAGATATTTAGGGCGTTAGCCACACAAGTGACCATCTCCTCCAGCCTTGCGGCGGGTTTTGCGGCGTTACTCGCCTATCTCAAGATGCCCATATGAGGGGGGCGCTTTTCCTACTGTTTTCCTCCTACGCCTTTTTGTTGTTACTACTGTTTGTAGGATCTAAGCTCCTTTGGGCCTTTAGGATAAGGCTGTGGGACGGCTTTACTATAGGCGACTTGGCCCTAGCGACTTTGGTCTTTCTTTATGGGTTACTTATATATATTGTAGCACTTTTTTTCACACGTGGCAGTTGCAAAAATAGATATAGAGACCATTAGGTGTATTTACGGCAGCTCTCTCTGGGACTTTTGCATCAAGCTTAAAGGCCTTAGGGGGGAGGTGGCCAAGATAGAGCTAGAGGTAGAAAGACTGTTGGAATCCTTGTTGTGATCCGCCGTTCTGTAGCCGTGTTGGGAATAGGGGGAGTGGGGAAGACCACCTACGTATTTAGGCTATTAGGCCTATCGCTAAGGCCTAGGGCAACTCTAAGGCCTGGCATATATAGGCTGTATTTAAAAGACAGGGAGATAGACTTTATCGACGTGCCAGGCCAGCTGGCCGTAGATGTGGCTAGAAATTTCTCCAGGTCGTGGAGTTTTTACGTCGATTTGATGATATATATGTATGACCTCACAGACCAAACTACTCTTTACGCCATAGCTGAGCTACACAGCGCGTTACTCGACAGGGGGATCACACCCTACAGGAAGGTTGTAATTGTGGGAAATAAAAAAGATCTAGCCGAAGAGCTGGGGATCTTTATAGATGCTACAGAAATCGCGACGGCTGTAGGCGCCTCCAGGATATATTACATATCTGCAGTAAGGGACAACGTAGAGGTCTTATACAAGCCAATTGAGGAGAATATATGAAAGAAATTATTGACGGCATTGCCTCTGCCCCATCTGTGGTCTTACTTACAGAAGTAGAGGAGGTGAGGCCAAGCCCGCGGCTAAAACCACTTTACGACTTTCTGGCAGATTTAGGGCTACTACAGAGGAAGGGAGATAAATACGTAAAGACGCAGGTACCTCCACGCCAGAAGTCCGCGCTCTCTGAGGCAGTGGCAAAGCTTTTCCAAGAGGTGGTACTCCCCTATATAACCACAGGGGAGAGGGTATCTCACCTACCTCACGACCTCCAGTGGGCTCTATATATCTACGTCTCCTCCTTCCAGACTATGAGAATTGTGATCACACAAGAGGTTTTGGGCTACGGCGGCCTCACGTTGGTGGCCGGGTGGTTTCCCTGCGGCTTTTCCTCCGAGCTGATCTCCATCGCCGGGAGAGACATCGTGGTGGTAGAAGAACGTGAAGATGTAGTGGCTTTAGAGATGGATAGACTCTCCCTTATTCCCTACACGCCGGCGCCACTCGGCCAAGAGCTAGCTGCCGCTAGTTTCTACGCCTTTGAGACCACCTCTTTAAGAGACGTCAGTTGGCTAGCTGAGAAATATGGCACGTTTGACACGGCGGTGGTGTGCAACAGAGGCGTGGATTTACGAGAGCTGGCAAAAATCGCCAAAGAGATATACTACATAGCGCCTCTACACAAGTCGCTAGGGTATCTAAACGACGTGTTGCTGGGAGGGCTGGGGCTCTCGAGACCTACAGAAGACCTCAAGAAGGAGTTGACAAAAGTCAATGCCAGAGAGATAGAGGGCTTTATGGTTTACTTCATTACGACACGCTAGCGACAAGCCGCCCCGGAGAGCACTAAGTCAACTGCCTCCCTAAAGCCGAGGCCGCTGGGCCCTCTAACTACAGCTCTGGCAGCCGTCTTGGCTGCCGCCGTGGCGTTCCCCACGGCGATTCCCCACCCAACTTTCAACATGCCGACATCCACGTCGCTATCGCCCACTGTGGCCACCGCGTGGCAGGAAATGCCGAAATTTTTACATATCCACCCCACCGCCGTGCCTTTATCCACCCCGGCAGGCCTGACGTGAATGGCGTAGCCGCTGTGTTCTACAACATATCTATCCCCAACGGCCCTCTTTATTCTCTCCACGGCGTCTTCTGCCAGCGGTATGTAGGCAAGGTCAAACTTCCTACATCTGTTCTGAGGGCTGGGGGCCACGGCGCCGGTGGATAACACCACCCTGTCTACTTCAGCCATGTCGCCGCCACATAGTTGATACTCCACGCCGCCTATATGGAGGACACATCCGTTTTCTGCAATTACGTCCCGTATCCCAAGATATCTCGCCACCGTGGTGGCAAAGTCGAGCCCATTTGCCGTGGCTAGGATAACCCACAGGCCGGCGTCTCTAGCCCTACGTAGGGCTAACAACGCCTCTATAGAGAGCTCATAGGTATTTCTGCCTAATGTCAACGTGCCGTCTAGGTCTACCACCAGGGCTCTACAGTACACGGGGGAGAGAGATACGGCCTTTAAATAAACGCCGCCGCCGGGATTCGAACCCGGGACCTACGGGTGTCCGCCAGGTTAACAGCCCGCCGCTCTAACCGGGCTGAGCTACGGCGGCTGGCTAAGCCACGTGGCCCATTTTTAAATTTTACTCGGCGAGTAACACCCTGGCGTATTCCACTAGGGAGTTTCTCAAGGCGGTGTCTTCTAGCTGTAGGGCTGTGGCTAAGATGAGCTGGGCCAGTATGGGCCTTCTCTCGTCTTGAGGGAGGGAGTTAAGAATGCTGGCAGCCGCCGTGGAGATAAGGCCCACGGCCTCCTCCACCTTAAGCTCAAGTTGTGAAAGCAGGCTTGTCACCCTCCCCTCTGTCTTATACAGGGTGTAGATAGTGGTTAGCATCAAGAAGTCTACATCTGACAGCTGTAACTCCTCAGCCCACTCCTGGACTTTTTCCGGGTCTCTAGTTAGGTATTCAATAAATTTTTCTAATTTCTCCCTGGGTATTTGAAATATTTTTTCCGCATCTATAAGGAATTTCTCCATCCAATCCATAAAAAGATCTTGTTGTATTATATTTGTGTTTAGCCGTGTGGGCGTGGGGTGGATATACCGCGGCTTTTTTGGCGTCGACGTGCCTGAAGATATAGACGTCGACGTGGTGTTGGTAACTCACCACCACATGAGACATGTGGCGGGGGCACAGAGGGCGAGGAGGGTGGTGATAAACCCGATTGAGTACGGCATGGCTACAGACCTAGAGAGGGCACTTCGCCACGCAGAGGTTGTGCTAAGGCGCGCGGGGGCGCCGAGAGAGAAGAGGCCCCACATATCTGCGCTAAGGTTTGGGGGGTCTGTGTATAAGTTCACGGCGGGGTGGGTAGATCTAGGCGACTTGTCTATACGGGTGCTCCCCTGTGGCTCACACACATGGGGCCACACCTGTTTTGGCGTAGAAAACGCGATATTTACTGGCGATCTCGAGAGCTGGATTGTAAGCGTCTCCACTTTTATCAACGTGTTGTACTCCCTAAAGGGGCTTAGAGGCTATGTGGCATATACCGGAGGGGGCGAGAGGGTGCCGGTAGAGGAATATGTGGCGTCGTTAGAAAGCCGCTTTAAGAAACTACTGAAGACATATGTGGAGTGTCTCGGCGGGAGGACTCCCTACAACATTGCCCTATGTGCCCGAGGCGGCGGCGACGCCTTGCGACTTTCTGAAGAGGGCATAGCCTTCGTGAAATACCTGGCGGAAAACGGGTATGTCAAAATAGTCCACTCCTCCCCATATGTAGTCAAAACTTGACGCACCGCAGCGCCTCGACGAGGCCGCATTTAAACAGGTGGCCGGGGGCCTCCGGGTTGTCCGTAGAGCCGAAGCCCTCCACCGCTTGACACATCTCGGCGAGGCATCTAGCCACCTCCCTCTCGCCTCTTCTCGTCAAGACGCCATAGAGGGCGCGGCACTGTAGAAAATCCACGTGCCACCTCCTGGCCTTAGGCCTCTCCAGATGTCTCAAAACCCGCCTTAGGCACGAGGCGCCGCAAGACCCCACATATATGTAGACACCCCCCTCTATCACAAATCTAGCCATAGCCACCTGGGGGGGACACTGGAAGAAGACCAGATAGCCCCCACGCCCCATTTATAGCTATATACCAGAGAGATATATATGATGAGCCAGGCTTGGCGGAGTTCATGACGGCACACGACCTCCTCTGAAACTTTTTTATAACCATAGCCCCACTCCCACATGAGAACGATGTTGGTGGTGCTCACAGTCGGCATGCTCCTCCTTGCAGCCACTTGGGCCACACACCTCGTCAAGGTGGCCACGGTGGAGATAAACGCCTTGGCCGTGGGGCCTACAGGCGGCTCTGTCCTCCCCATTGAGGTAACCCTCCTCTCGCCTGGCGACGGCAGAGCCTATGTGGCGGGAGTCCCCGAGGCGGGACAGGGCTTTGGCCCCTCTGCACAGCTGGCGCTATATGTGGCCTCTAGGCTCTCGGGGGCGCCGTATACAAACTACACGGCCCTCCTACGGGTGATCTCCAGCGACACCCAAGTGGGGGGGCCGTCCGCAAGTGGGTACATAGCGGTGGCTATCTACGCGCTGATCAACGGGCTGGCTCTCAGAAATGACACCGCCATGACTGGAATAATTCTGCCAGATGGCCTCATAGGGCCTGTGGGCGGGGTCTCCCAGAAGGTACGGGCGGCGGCCTCCGAGGGGATTAAGACCGTGTTGGTGCCTATCGGCGAGAGGCCAAACGCCCGGGGGGTAAAAGTGGTGGAGGTTGGCACCATAGAGGATGCCATCTATTATCTCACCGGGCGGAAGCTAAACCGAACTGAAGTCATGGCGGTAGACGACCGGGCGTTTAGACAGGTTTCAAAAAGACTTCTAGACGCCGTATATAGTTATTACAACCAGACCGTTGGGAAGGGCTATGTCGACATATCCACTGTGGAGAGGCTTAAGGCGAGTGGCATGTACTACGCAGCCGCCTCGCTTATATATAGGGGGTTGGTGGATTATTACAACCAAGCCGCCTCCCGCAGCTCCCGTATGTTTTACAGCCAGGCGCTTCAGTTGGCCAAGGAGGCTGAGTCCGAGCTGGAGGCCATCCCCCTTACTGTAAACAACCTGGACCTAGTGGTGGCTAGTTACATCAGGATTTACGACATATATCTCCAGGCCAACTCCACCTCGCCGCAGGTGGGAGCCATGTACGCCAGAGCTGTGACGTTAAGGCCGTGGATAGAGGAGGCCCGCAGGGCGGCGACAGGCCCCGGCATTGAGAAAAGCGGCTTGGCAGAGGTGGCGAGGATGTATCTAGATTACGCCAGGAGCATGTATGCATATGTGGAGACCACATATAGGATAACCTCTAGCGACATGGCTGCCGCCATGCAGCTTTCTGAAGGTCTCTACAGACGGGGTCTCCACCTGGCCTCTATGGCCACCTCTATAGACATAATTTCGAGAGCCGCCGCAGTGTTGATGGGGCAGGCTTCTGATAGGTACGCCACTGTGGCCAGAAGGCTGGCGTTAAGCAACATGGCCGCGGCGGCGCCGTGTGGGTACCCCAACACCCTCCCCCTCAGCTATCTCCAGTATGGGGACTACTTCGCCTCTCAAAACGACGCCGGCACCGCGTTGACGTACTACATAATGGCCTCAATTTACTCCACAGCTATAGGCGACGTGGTGTGTAAACCCGAACTACTTACCCACCACGACTTCTCGCCCCCGCCGCCCCCGTCCACAGTGTACATCCAGCCCCCCGCCGTGGAGAAAAACAAGGGGGGAGAGATATGGCTTGTGGCTCTCCTCGCGCTGCTGGCAGCCACGGCGCTTATCTACGCCTCTAGACGGTAACCACACTTCTGTTTCTCTTCCTCTTCTGGCCTTTGGGGAGTAGGGCCGCTATGAAGAAGGCAAGTGGCACCAGGTACTCCCAATATGGCGCATAGATATATACAATTGCCACAAGCCGTTCCACCAAGTCGCCGTTTGTCAACACCGCAGGTATAGATAACAACACTAGTCCTGCCACGGCAAGTGCCGTCAGGACTCTATCTCTCACACGTCTCAAAGCCACCGCCGTGACTATGGCAATTATGACGAAGGCCAACAGCCCCGTCATGGGCCATGCCGACAGGGGGCGTTATATTTCTAGCACTTATTATAACTCCAGACTTTATATTTTAATATCCGCCAGAGTGCTGGCCCGTGTGGTTACTTCCACTTACAAGAGATGAGGCGGTAGAGGCGATAAAAAAGGCGTACGGAATCGCGCAGGACTACGCCAGAAGGGTTGGGGGCAGGGTGGAGTTACTCCAGCCTAGACACATATATGGGGAAAGGGCAGACCAGATGGGGTATAGCCTCCACACTGGCAGAACTACCCTAAACCTCCCCCCCGCGGCGGTGGTGGTAATATGGGGTTTCTACAACCCAGACCCCCAGCTGGAATTTGTGAGATTTATCCAAGAGGGGCGTACCTACGAGTGGTTTATAAAGCCCATCGCCACATACCCAGAGAGGATTGGAGTATGGACAGAAGAGCCGCCAGTATTTAGAAACGCCCTAGAGATAGAAATACGCCTAACTACAGGTGAGAGAGCCAACGGGTGGCCACTTGGCTACTTCATAACGCCCGCACAGCCACCCCCAAAGCCGCCGCGCGGGAAGGGTAGAGGATGGAGGGGGCGGTCCCGGTAGTTACCTACATCCGCGTTAGCACCGAGGAGCAAGATCCAGAGAACCAGAGGGCCTACCTGGAGCGGTGGGCCGCCGGGAGGGGGCTTCACATCCTTCGGCATTACGTCGAGAGGGGCGTCTCTGGCGCCGTGCCGCCATGGGAGCGGCCGGCGTTTAGACAGCTAGTAGAGGAGGCGCCCCAGCTGGGCGTAAAGGCGCTGCTTGTATACGAGCTTAGCCGCCTCGTTAGGAGTTTCGGCGAGCTTTTCACCCTTATGGAGCTAGTGGAGGGCAGGCTGGGGATTGTGGTTATCTCCGCCAGCGAGCGGGAGGCCGCCCTTCAGAACATAGACGGGGTATATAGGCAGTTCCTCAGAGCCGTCCTGGCCTTTGTGGCAACAATGGAGCGGGAGTTTATCCGCCAGCGCACCAAGGCGGCGCTGGAGAGGGCCAGGCGGGAGGGAAAAATCTGGAATGTGGCTGAACGCCGCCCGGAGCTAGTTGCAGCTGTGACAGAGATGTACGGTGGCGGCGCCACGCTGGGCGAGATAGCTAGGACGCTAGGCCTCTCTACCTACGAGGTGAGACGCCTCCTGGCTGCCGCCGGGCTATACAGGCCGTCTGACAGCACTTGCCCCCGTTGTTTCTCCAAGATGAAGGCCGTGGAGAGGACAGCCAAGATCGAGGGGGGCAGATATGTGGTGGTAGAGAGGCTGTACTGTAGGAACTGTGGCTACGAGGAGGCGAGGTATAGATAGTCAGTTCTTAAAGGACTCGCCACATGTCGGCGAGGTGAAGCCACATCACCAACATCCACCTTTCTTTATCTAAAAAATCTTTATGTACTCAGCGATGTCGTACCCCCGCCTCTTAAACTCTCTATAGTCCTCATGTCGCGACCAGGGGTAGGAGATCCATATCCACTCGTCGACCTTCTCTACGTAATAGTCTGGGGTAAATCTACTTGTGGCTTTTAGATGTAATACAGCTGTCTTTACCTCCCGTGCCCCCATTAGGTCGAGGATGTTTTTTATAAACATGAGGGTGTGGCCTGTGTCTGTCACCTCGTCTACTACTAACGCCCTTCTGTCTCTAACCACGCCTGGCTCTATGTTGTGGTAAAGCACCGGCCTCTCGGCCCTCCTCTGTGCTAAACCCCAGTGCTTCACGCCTATGGACACCACGTCGTCTATTTCCAACACGTCGCTCATTATACGTGCGGGGACTAGGCCGCCTCTAGAGACCGCCACTATAACTCCCGGCTGGTATCTAGACTCCTGGACTTTTCTAGCAAGAGCCTCGCTTAACATGATGCCTTCTTTCCACGAGATAAACCTCACTTTAACGCCACCTATCTCCACAATGGCCATAGGTGGCGTGTTGTAGAGATTTTAAACTATTGTCAGCGCCCGCCATCAGGTAGGCTCTCGTCACAAATAGGCGTGGGTTCAACTCCTCACCTGTAGGTCAGTGTTTAGGTTATATATAAATGTCTTAATTCCAAAATGCCGAAATTTGTCATAATTACAGGCGGCGTGATGTCTGGCGTCGGGAAGGGAGTAGTGGCGGCAAGTATAGGCCGTATACTCCGTTGGAGGGGGGTACAGGTAAATGCCGTTAAGATCGACCCATATATAAACGTCGACGCGGGCACTATGAACCCATACGCCCACGGCGAGGTGTTCGTAACTTACGACGGCGGCGAGACCGACCTAGATTTGGGACATTACGAGAGGTTTCTCGACGTGGAGTTACCCAAACGGAATAACGTCACTTCCGGCCAGATATACATGGCGGTGATAGAAAAAGAGCGTAGAGGCGAATTCCTCGGGCAGACAGTCCAGCTCATTCCCCACATCACCGACGAGATAAAAAAGAGAGTGGTAGAAGCCGCCGGCGGCTACGACGTCACTATCGTGGAGATTGGGGGAACTGTGGGGGATTACGAACAGCTCCCCTTCCTAGAGGCGGCAAGACAGCTAGAGCTCGAGTTGGGAAACGACGTGGTTTTTATCCACGTGGCCTGGGTGCCTTTTTTAAAAACTACCGGCGAGTTTAAAACAAAGCCGCTTCAACACAGCGTGGCTGAACTTAGGCGTTATGGCATACAGCCAGACGCCGTGGTGGTGAGATCTGAGAAGCCCATAGACGGGGGGGCTTTGAAAAAAATCTCCCTCTTTGCCCACCTCCCACAGTCGGCTATCTTTAACTCATATGATGTAGACACGATATACAAGGTGCCGCTAGTGTTAGAACAACAGGGGCTGGGCGACCTCCTGACGGGTAAACTAGGGCTGGAGACAAGACTGCCGAAACCCGGCGAGTGGCTAGATTTCGTCACTAGACTCACCTCTCCGAGACATAAAGTGGCTGTGGGGATGTGTGGAAAATATGTAGAGCTGCCAGACGCCTATCTTAGCATCATAGAGGCGTTAAATCACGCAGGCGCGGCGTTAGAGACACGGCCGGAGCTCGTCTGGATAAACTCAGTAGAGGTTGAGAAAAATCCAGACGTACTTTACAAGCTCTCTATTGACGCCATGGTGGTGCTGCCGGGCTTCGGGAAGAGGGGGGCAGAGGGGATGATAGAATGTGTGAAATATGCCAGAACGGAGAAAATCCCGTTTTTAGGCATATGTTTCGGCATGCAGCTAGCAGTAGTGGAATACGCAAGAAACGTGTTGGGACTTAAGGAGGCAAACTCCACAGAGCTAGATCCCCACACGCCGCATCCAGTAGTCCACCTGGCGCCAGAACAGAGAGACGTGGAGGCCATGGGGGGCACCATGATATTAGGCAACAGAACTGTGGAAATCATGCCCAACACCCTGGCGGCGAGGCTGTACCACGCCACCTCTACCGTGGAGCGGCATAGACACCGCTACGAGGTTAACCTCCAGTATCTCCCCAAGCTACAAGAGGCAGGGCTGGTGGTATCCGGCTGGCGGAAAGACGTAAAGAGGGTAGAGATAATTGAGTTGCCACACCAGTTTTTTATAGCTACACAATTCCACCCGGAGTTCAAGTCGAGACCCACAAAGCCGAGGCCTATATTTCTAGGCTTACTCAAAGCAGCCCTTAGCCACGGCGGGCAAGACTCCTAAGGTCCAGCGGCGTTTCCACAAAGGAGTTGTGAAGACATCCCCCCTCCGCTGCCTTTATGAAGTGGGGCTATACCACCTAGCTGGCGCAAACGCCAGCCTGGCTAATACCAGAAGTGTAAAGCTCATAAAACTAGCCTACACGCCAGTGGTTTATATTTTTTGCATATCTATACGCATATATGGTGCCAGCTAGTGTTATCAAGATGCCTATTATGGCCACCACGGCCGTGGTGACAACATCGTGGAGAAAGAGGTAGACTGCGAGGGGGATGGCCACAGCCGGCTCCAGCGCTACTAACATCAACAGGTAGCCAAGATACTGCATGGCCAGTGGGGCCTTGGCGGGTCCGGCCTCTGGGTTCCCGGCTTCGTACCGCATCTGTTTATAAGGCGTGGGCCGCCGCGGGGCAATTAACATGGCGAGATATATGGTGGAAAGCATTAGGTAGAAAACAAGCCCAAAGGCCAACGCCACCACTATGGCATCTTCCACTAGTTGGGGAAAACCTATATTTATATCTATTTGCCCCCAAGTGATAGACATTGCGCTTGCAGTAATGTCGGCACTAGCCTACGGGATTGCCCCCATTGTATATAGGCCAGCTTTAAGCTGTATGTCACAATACCGCGTTCTTTCCCTATTTTCACTCTACTCTGTAGCCTTAGGGCTCGTGTTGCCGTGGAGAGACGTAAGGCTAGAGGGGGCGATATACGCCGCGGCGGCGGGCATTGTGGGGGGTGTGGTTGGCTCCTGGCTTTACCTAACCTCAATAAAGACCGCCGGCGCTGCCCTTGGGAACATAAGTAGCTCGCTCTACATAGTGCTCCTCCCCCTTTCGGCTGGCAGATTGTATTTAGCCCCATCGGCGTTGTTGGTGCTGTTGGGTATCGCCATTGCTGCCAGATCTGGAGGCGGCTCTAAAGCCGGCGTGTTTTACGGCGTGGGGGCCGCCGTCTTCTGGACGTGGTCTATCCAGCTTTACGCAACGGCAGTAGAGATATTAGGCCCCGGAGGGGCCTCTCTCTATAGGGGCCTTTTTGTCTCTCTAGCCGCCGCGGCTTTAGCTGGGAGATCTGGCGTGTGTAAAGCCGCAAGAGTTGTGGCTGGAGGCTTTTTAGACACCTTTGTGGGATTTGGCGCCTTTACTCTAGCCATATCGCTTGGGGACTATGTGGTGGCGGCAATTGTTGTTTCCACATATCCACTTGTCACATCGCTGTTAGAGAGGCCCACCTCTCTGAGGAAAGTGGTTGGGGCGGCCGTGGCGGTGATTGGTCTCGCCACGGCTAGTATTAAATAAGGGATATTTTATAGACGTGAAGGTCGTGGTGACAAATGACGACGGCGTCCACACGCCTTTTTTAGAGCCGTTAATAGAGGCGTTGAGAGAAGATGGCCACCACGTCGTGGCGGTGGTGCCAGAACGGCCGAGATCTGCCGCGGGGCTTGCCAGGACGTACCACAAGCCGCTGAGGGTAAGAAAGGTGGGGGGCCTCTATGTCATCAACGGCTTTCCTGCAGACGCGGTGTTTCTCGCGTTAAAACTCCTGGCCCCAGATGCAGACCTGGTGATCTCTGGGGTGAACGTAGGTGAAAACATTGGCCTTGAGGCCACTTATGGCAGCGGCACCGTGGGCGCCGCCATACAGGGCGGCGTGTTGGGAGTGCCCTCACTCGCCCTGTCTATGGAGGTGGGGGGAGATATAGCCCTCATGAAGAAAATAGTTAAAGCCGCTGTGGAGACAGCAGGGTGGGGGATTGAAGACTTCCTCGCGGTGAGTTTAAACATACCTAACAGATGGGGCGGCGGGCTCTACTGTCCCAGCCGGCTGGCCAGAATTGTGTATAGAGAGAGGCTTTATGAAAACATAGACCCGAGGGGGGATAGGTACTACTGGCGTTGGGGCGATAGGGTGGACCGCCTCGACGAGGGGACAGACGCCTATTATTTCTACATAAGGCGGGGCGTCACGGCGTTGGGCATCACGGAGAGGGGGGTGGCGAAAGCCGAGCCGTTTGTGGGAGAGCTAGCTGTGAGAATTGGGGCAAAATACATAAAGTGTTAGGTTATCTACCCCGTGGACGTGGTGAAGACCTTGAGATATAGGTTTGTGAGATATTGTGTAAATAAGGCGTATGCCGAGATGGAGCTTAAAGACGTCCCAGCCGAGGTGGTCAACCTCTTCGACGAGGTGGTTAGCCAGATTAGAGACCTGGAGAAATACTTCACGTCGCTAGAAGCCGCCGAGAGGGTCTTTAGAGAAGATCTGCCCGAAAGGCTTGCCGCCTTGAGAGAAAGAAGTCCAGAGATAGCCACGGCTTTTATTGAAAAGATGGTGCAGTACTGTATGGAACTCGACGAGGTGGCCAACTCGCCAGTTAGGCCCTACATAGAGGCTCTAGCCTTGTAGCTGTTTTTAAAGATGGAAAATTAGTGA
Organism: Pyrobaculum sp.; assembly: GCA_046293555.1. Taxonomy (GTDB): domain Archaea; phylum Thermoproteota; class Thermoprotei; order Thermoproteales; family Thermoproteaceae; genus Pyrobaculum. The sequence goes on from JBKBOT010000006.1 coordinate 51,691, forward strand.
GAGCGGTAATAAACGCCCCGCCGGGTTACGGCAAGTCGAGACTTATAGCAAGACTTGCCGCCACGAGAAGGCCGGCTGTGGTCTTTGTGAGAAGCCACCTGGAGGGCCTCCAGATGGCGAGATACATAAAGGAGTTTGGGAGAGACGCAGGCCTTCTTTTCGGCAGGAAGGCCCTCTGTCCCTTTAACGCCAGGGATTCTGTAGAGTGCTTAAAGCTAAGAGAACACGTCTGTAAGGCTGTCTCCAAGAGGCCTAAGGCGCTGGTTTTTGACATAAGGGAGCTATATGGCGAGGGGGTATGTCCCTACGAGGCGCTACATGTGGCGGGCAGGGAGAGAGACGTGGTGGTGCTCCCCCTGGCGTATATATCTAAGGTGAGTAACATCTCGGCAATAGCCGACTTGTTTGAAGCCATAGAGCTGGCGGCGGTAGACGAGGTACATAACGCCCTGTCTGTAGTTAAGGTAAATGACTGGGATTTCTACTCCAGGAGGTACTGCGTGGAGGATGGGGGGGCTTTGTACTGCCTCGCCCTCCCTCTAGTGGGCGAGTTGTTAAAATCTGTGAGAAACCTGGTGGCCGCCAGCGCCTCCGTGTTAAGGCCGTTTTCTAAAATCTTCACCTATTTTCTTAACGCCAGTTATGTACATATAGGCCACATGCCCGGGGCGGAAAATCTCCACGTGGAGTACATACCGCTTGAGATTAGATACAAGACCCGCATACGGCGGGAGTATGTAGAACGAGTGGTGAGAGAGATCCAGAGGGTGTATGAAGAATACCGACGTGTGGCGGTCTTTCTGCCCAACAGGAGGCTGGCCTCGCTCTATCTAAAAAAGCTGGCTGGCCTCCCTGTATCCACACAGCCGCTGGGAGATTTAGACCACGTGGTGGTGACTTATTACGGCAGCCCCATATCTGAGGGGGTAAATCTCTCCGTACGTGCCGGAGTTCTCGTGGGCTTCCCCTTCCCCAATGTGAAAAGCCGGGAGCTTTGGCTAGGGGTAAAGATCTTAAGGAGAATGGGCTTTAGCGGCTATAAATACGGCGTCTTGTTCGCCGCGGTGAACAACGTGGTGCAGGCAGTGGGCAGGGTGGCCCGAGATCTTGCAGTAGAGAAGAAATACGTGTTGTTAATAGACGACAGGTTTTGGCAATTTCGACACCTACTGCCCAGCTATATCTCGATAGAAGCTGTTTAAAAAGGGGCCCCATATGTGTGGGGCGGCGTCTTTATCGGCCTAGATGGCCTCAAGCCGGCATTTCTGCCGCTAGATAGACATGTGGTCATCACGGGGCCCACCCGTAGCGGCAAGACCAGACTGGCCGCTAAAATCGTCAGGCGGGTCCGCCGTCCGGCGGTGGTGTTAGACTGGCATGGGGAGTATCCACACCTAAAGATAGACCCCAGGTGGCTAAAAATAGACCTAAATTTCGACAAGAAGCTTTTAAGCGAGGTGTTAGGCATCTCGCTTAACCTCAACGAGCCCAGTATATACTTCCTCTACCGCGCCATCAAGAGGGCTGAGGTAAAGACAGTTCAAGATGTCATCACGGCGTTAGACAACTTTCTGGTGACTACAAAAAGCGAGGTGGAGATGAAGGCAGCTATAGCCAGGAGGCTTGAGTACGTGGCGGAGGTGTTTGAAGGCGGAGTTTTGCCAATAGAGGCGTTATTTAAAACGAGGAGGCCTATCTCTGTGGATCTCTCCCGGCTTAGACTATATGAGGAGAGAGTATTAGTCTCACTCTTTGTCCTCACCTCTCTCTATTTTTACCTCTCTAGAGGCGGCCTCTCTAGGGAGGTGAAGATGTTGCTAGTAGTAGACGAGGCGCAGAACATCTTGGGGCGGGGGGAGGTGGTGAAGTATCTGGTGTATGAAAGCGCCAAGTTTGGGCTAAGGGTGGTGCTGGTAAGTAACGAGATGCCGCCTGACGACCTTTTGGTACACTCCACTCTTATAGTCACAAGGCCGCATTTTACATACAGGCTAAATGTGGGGGGAAGCGTGTTGATAAGAGACAACAAGTTTGTAAAAATATGGATAATATAGAGAAAATAGTCAAGCTTCTCGGCCTAAAGATAGAAGAGCTAGCTCCATGCGATATATATGTAAACTACTTCATGCAGTATCTCGCAGATCTGGAGCGGCGGGTAGCTGAGTTAAAAAACAAGGTGGAGTTCCTAGAGAGGACATGTAAAAAATAAATAAGGGCTCTTTCTCTTAATATATGGCTGATGTGAGGACTATCTCCAGGACTTATACAGACAGAAATGACTCTTTTCGCGTCAAGCTTGTCACAATAAAATTCCTTAAAGACCAGGTACAAAACGCCAAAGGCAATCTGGTGACCTTTAGGCCCTCAAAGGTAATACACGACCTCCAGCTATACAGCAGGCAGGACCTACGGGCGAAGACAGTCTTAATCCGGACGTTTCTAGACGACTTGGTGCAAAGGGGGTACGTCGCCATAATCAAACGGAGCGCCCGGGGGAAGGTCTACGGCCTATATAAAAACAACAGGTTTTGGGACGTCTTGATGTTTCACGACGCCGAGAAGGTATTAGAGCTGTTAGAATCTGAAAAAATTCAACAGTAGTATTTTATAGAGGGGCCCCCATCTGTTAGTGGAGCTCTTACAGCTTTTAAAGAGGTATAAAAACGACTTTAGAGCCGCGTTGGTGGGAACATACAAAGGGGGGCGGTATGTGGAGCCCCCCGCCATACAGATCAGCCAGGCCATCTTCCTCGCCCCCCTCGCCCTCTCTGTGTTGCCTATACTCCTTCTAAAAAACCCCCTGGCGCAATGGGCTGCGGGCGTGGGGGTCATCTTGTCGACCTATATGGCGACATATCTCTACTTAAGGCAGAGGTGTTTTATGCCAGATGTAGTCAAGGTGGTTAGAACTAATTACGGCGACGTGGATTACCTCCGGCGGAATAAAATACATATTCTCGAAAACCCCCACGCCCTGCCTGGCGACTACGAGCTGTATTACGGCAGAGGCGGCGTATGTGTGGCTAGAGACAGGCGGGCGGGGGCCTTCACGCTAGATGGCCCCAGAGGTCCGGTGATTTATCTCACCACGGGGCTTTACGCCAGGCTTAACGCCGAGGAGGTAGAGGCAGTTTTAGAACACGAGCGGGGCCACCTGAAGTATAGACATACCTACAAGCTGTTGGCATTTCTGATTGCAGAATATACGCTAAGGCTACCTCTAGTCCATCTGGTATACCAATCTGTCTTCCTCCTGGCTGCACACCTCCTGGGAGTGACGTTATTATTCTCGGCATTGCTACAAGCTTTTGAATATGAGGCAGATAGACACGCCGTGAGAAAACACGGCGAGAGGCTCGCCTCGGCTTTAGTGAAGCTAGACTGGAACGGGGTGGTGGAGTCTCTCGTAAGTCCCACCGCCGCCAGGCTTACGCTACTGGCGAGAACACACCCCCTCACTATAGACCGGCTGAGGAGAATCAATGCAGTTCCTCGCTAGGCTGGCAAAGACAGTAGAGCGGCTAGACAAGGCGGCGCAGAGGTGTCAAGACGAGGAACTAAAAGATCTGGTAAAAGAAATCTATAGGCAGCTACCTGTCTTAATAAATCTGTTAGAAAAAATACATACAATATATACAGAGCTAGATGTGTTAGTTAAAACAGACCTCAAGCTAGACGTGGGGCTCTATCTAGACGTGGAGACACCCCGCCAGGAGAGGTTGGCGGACTATATACAAAAGGTGAGAGAGGCTGGCCAAGACCCCAACAGGGCTGTCGCCTATCTGTTATCTACAGGTCTGGCGAAAATACAGGTCAGAGAAGGCGAGCTCTATATCGTAGGGGATCAGCGCTATTAACCCTAATCACCGGTCATACAGCCTGGTCTCTTCACACCTCTCCATAAGCTCTACGCCCCTCTTAAATATGTGGACTAGATCCAAGCTGGCTCTATACCTCTTCCTGAAGTCCTCCCCACGTACCACAGCCATATTTCTGTCTATAACTATCTCTACTGTAGACGTAGGCGTCACGTAGGGCCTATATCTCAACACCTCTCCAAGCCCTAGGGGGCCTGTGTAGGTGTAGTACCGCGACTTGGCTAACTTCCCCACTCTATCCATGAGGCGAGTCATAAGCCAGGCGGCCTTCCTGTACTCGCCACCTTCTAGCAAGCACTCCCGCCCCCTGGAGACAACAGCGGCGTAGAAGCCACCCGCATAGAGGTGAATCGCCAACATCCTGTCTGACGTCGTGATGGCCACCCCCCTGACGCCGGGACTTGTGGTGACGGTTAACAACACTATATGGGCTCAAGCGGCGTGACGCCGTCTGGACAGCGGTAGTGGAGCTTTTTTGCACATACCTCACAGAAGATGTAGCCCTTTTTACATACATACCTGTCCTCAAAGGCGTAGAGCCTCTTTCCACATCGTGAACATCTCCCCACTACTAAAGTCTTCGGCGGGTACACCACGGGGGGAGAGATAGAGGGTTTTAAAAACCTTATGGCAAAATCTCTCCGTCTTTTACGTCTTGGTCCACCTCTCTGTTTGGCCCCACCGCGGCGCCTCTCCCCACAAAGACCTCATCTCTCACATAGACGCCGTCTGCAACCACCGCCTCTACCACACGGCTCCACCTCCCCAACACCACGCCTTCCCCCAATATTGACCGCGAGACATATGACCCCGCCTCCGTCACTACGCCATCCATCAACACGCTCTCTTTAATCCTGGCGTGTGGCCCAACCCTGCCTCTATCTCCCACAACCGCGTAGGGCCCCACCACGCCCCCCGGGGCGATAGACACATCTCTCCCCAGATAGGCCGGCGGCACTACGCCCTCTCTCTCCGCCCCACAAGGCCCGCATTTCTCCAACGCGGCGAAGTTGGCCTTGAGGTAGTCTGTATGTGTGCCAATATCAAACCACAACCCCCTGTGGACATACCCATAGACGTCAAATTTTTGTAATAACTTTGGCAATATGTGTTTGGCGATTTTCACCTCGCCGGCGGGCTCTGGGAATTGCCCCAAGGCCTCGGGCTCGAATATATAAAACCCGGCGTTAGCCAGGTTGCTGCCCACAGGCTCTCTTGGCTTTTCTATAAACTGTCTGACTTTCCCCCCCTCGTCAATCTTAGCGATGCCAAAACGGCTCGCCTCTTCTGGCTGTATCTCCACGAGGCTTATAGTGACGGCGGCGCCGGACCTCTTGTGGAATTCCCACATCTTTCTCACCGAGAGGTCTGTAAAGACGTCGCCATTAGCCACAACCACGGCGCCGCGGACGCCAAGACTTTTTACCACATTTGCCACAGCTCCCCCGTCCCCCAGGGGGACTTCCTCCTCAACTATCTTCACCCTGTTTGGCCACCTGGCGTTTATATAGCTCTTTATCATGCCGGAGAGATATCTGGCAGACACCACAGGTTCTGTCACCTCGGCCACAGATTCCACCACCCAGTCTAGCACGGGCTTTCCCAATACTGGAAATAACGGCTTGGGCTTGGTATAGCTAAGCGGCCTTAACCTTGTGGCAAAGCCCCCGGCGAGGATAATCCCACATTCAGCCACGTCAAGACTACAGCCTGTTTATAAGTTCGTATGCCGCCGCTTCTGCCTCCCCTATGTCTACCTCCCGCCTATCTAACACGTTTCCCCCCTCCCCCATTATGAAAAACGCCTTTTTGCTTCTCGGCGACGAGGAGTTGAGATAAAATCTAGCCACTATATATCTGTTCCCCCGCCCCACGAAGATCTCGTATGGCATAAGCCCCAGACGGCAGACACAGTGGAGACTCAAATGGCCCCCCCTCCGCATGACCCCCGCCGTGGCCCACACCCTTCTAGACAGCTCTATGTCTGACGGCACGGCGTTTATGTGTAGCAAGCTGCCCGCCCTCGAGGCCCCCACAGCTACCGTGGGGTTTACATCTGAGAGAAATATGGGGGTATCCCCCACGTGTTCCCAACTGCCGAACTCCTTCCCCTTTATGTTTCTCGTCGTGACTACCCTCCTGGCTAACTGCCTGAGGCCCCCCGTGTCTAGCACATATGCCGGCCTCCCCAACGCCACGCCTTTTACAGTAGAGGTGGCAAAAGAGGCCAGCACGACGTGTCCATATAGGAAATCCCCCTGGAGTTTAGGCTCTATGGAGTCTATAGACACGCCTATGTGTTCCTCTACCTTCCTCCCGGTCTCCACGTCGAGATATGTCAGCCTTCCTCTCACGACGCCTAGAGTTATCACACACGGCGTGGTGAACGTCGCCATACTATAATTTACACATAGGCTTGATATATTCCATCTCGACAGTTGTTGTGGATATGCGCGTATTGGCAAAGCTGATATACACAAGGCTGAGAGACCAGCCGGCTGACTTGGATCAGCTCCTAGAGTCTCTCGGCGTGGAGATGAGCTGGCGTGATAAATTAGAGCTTATACAAAACCTCGAGGGAGTAGAGGCGGTTTATCACGCCGTATGGGGGAAAATCTTGTTAAAAAAGAGATATTAGTATGGACTTCCGCGTGGTTTTAACCCCCTGGAGGCTTAAATATCTACAAGACATTGGGAGAGGGGGGTGTTTTCTCTGTAAAGCCGCCAGTGAGCATAACGACGACGAGAACTTGATCCCCGCCAGGGGTGAGAAGGCCTTTGTGATATTAAATAAATATCCCTACACCTGGGGCCACGTGATGGTGGCACCCTATAGACACATATCGCAGTTTGAAGAACTGGAGGCAGGGGAGTGGGTTGAGATAATACAGCTAGCCCGTGAGATCACAGAGGCAGTCAAGAAGGTAACTGGGGCGCAGCGGCTAGTGACGGGGCTTAATGTCGGCAGGGCCGCCGGCGCGGGGCTAGAGGGGCATCTCCACCTCCACATAATTCCACTAGACACGGAGGTGGGGGAGAGAGAGGATTTACACAAGTCGCTAGTTGAGCTCACCAGAGAGTTGAGGAGATGTTTAGAAAGGTCTGCCTGAAAAACTTCCGGGCTGTGGAAGACAGATGTGTAGAGCTAGGCGGCTTCACCCTAATCTACGGCCCGCCCAACTCCGGGAAATCCACCTTTCTGGAAGCCCTGGCTTTGTTAATACAGAGCAGGGGGGAGGAGTGGCTAGCTCTAGAGGGCCCCCTGTTGATAATACACGAGCCTGAAGATATCCACCAGGGGGGCGACCTGGAGAGGCCCTTTGTGGTGGAGTTCACCGCCGCGGTGGAGTCCGGCGCCGTGACTTACGGCTATAAGTACGCCACGGCTACAAACTACGTGGAGCAGTGGGTGGCGAGAGAGGGCGTCTTGTTGGCACATATGGCCAAGAGGGGCGACGGGGGTTATCTCGTCGAGCCGGTAGAGGCCAAGCTCTGTGTTACGCCATATGCCGTAATTAACGAGGACGTGCTCACGCCATGTAGCCCGGTGGAAGACGGGAGGGTGAAAGCCGCCGAGAGGGCACTGCTGGAGTTAAGAATTGGGCTTAAAGACAGGTTTTACCTCATAAGCGGCAGGCGTCTCGCCGCCTGGAAGTATACATACGAGACACATGTAGACCTAATGCCCGCCACAAGCGTCGGCCCCGAGGGCCAGTTTGTACCCCACCACCTATCTAAAGTCCTCACCCAGCCCTCCCTCCACCGGGCTAGAGAGGAGCTCTATAGGTACCTCCCCCTCGCCGGGGTGGGAGACGTGAGGGTGGGGTTTATAAAAAGCGGCAGGCTGGCAATGTACGTAAAAGACAGGCACTGGACTAATGTATACAACGCCGGGCTTTACACCAAGTCTGTCCTACCTGTAGTGGTCCAGCTGGCGTTAGCCAACGCCGGCTCGTCTATATTTATAGACGACGTGGATTTAGCAGTGCCTTCAGACAGGTCTGAGGCCCTGCTGTCCGGACTGCTGGAGGCCGCGAGGCGGCGGGGCTTACAGCTTGTGGCTACCGCAAAGGAGCCGGGCTTTAAGAGGGCTGGAGAGAGGCTGGGTTTTGAGGTTGTAGAGTTGTGAGACTTGTATTAGACACGTCTGCCCTCTTGTACATCGTGGAGCACAGGGTGGAGGTAGAGCAGTTTTTTGGACATGAGGTCTACATACCTACTGCCGTCGTGGAGGAACTCAGGCGGCTGCGAAAGAAAAAGGCTAAAGTCGCCTTGGAGCTGTTGCCACTATTGAGGCCAAAAGTTGTGGAAAGGGGGGGCGCGGCAGATGAGGCCGTGTTGAAATGCGCCAGAGAGCTAGGCGCCGTGTTGGTAACTGGAGACTCCACGTTGGCGAAAAGAGCTAGAGAGCTAGGCGTGGCGGTGGGGCGTTTTCACAAAAAGCAGCTCTATATATAAATACCTTGTAGATATGGCACACTGTGCCGTTTAAGATAGTAGAGGCAGAAGACTACGTGAGGATTCCCCCCACGGAGTTCGGCAAACCTCTAGAGGAGATCGCCCTCCTACAGCTAAAAAACAGGTATGAGGGGAAGGTGTTAAGAGAGGTGGGCCACGTCGTGGCTGTGCTTTCCGTCAAGGTGTCTAGAGAGGGGAAGATCGTGTTTGGAGATGGGGGGACTTACCACAAGGCTGTATTTAGGCTGTTGGCCTTCATGCCGCTAGACGGCGAGGTGGTAGAAGGCGTGGTGGAAAACGTGAGAGAGATGGGCATGTTGGTTAGAATGGGCCCCGTCCTGGGGTTTATAAACAAGATACACGTCATGGATGAGCCCAATATATTCTTTGACGCCACCACTAAGAGCTATATCGGCGAGAAGACAAAAAGGAGGGTGTCGGTAGGCGACGTGGTGAGAGCTAGAATTACAGGTCTGAGTTTTGTCACGCCGCGTGAAGGGTTTGAGTTTGTGCTTAGAGTCACTATGAACATGAGGATGCCGGGGTTGGGCAAGCTGGATTGGATCAAAGAGAAAAAGCCCACTGTCAAGAAGACATGAGGAAAAAGACGCTAAGTGGCTACAAGGCCTGTAGACACTGTAAATACATAGCGCCTCGAGACGCCAGGCAGTGTCCCAACTGTGGCTCTGAGGAGTTTGTAGACAGGTGGAGGGGGATGATCGCCGTTGTGGACCCAGCGAGGTCTTGTGTAGCCAAAAGGCTGGGGATAGAAAAACCCGGCGTCTACGCCTTGGAGCTGGCAGAGGAGTGACATCGAGTCACCCTCTCCGCGATGGAAAAGAGATATTTTCTATACCGCTCCAGCTCTCTAAACAACAGGTCGTACTCCACCGGCGTCGCCTCTACCTCCTCGCCAAGTATTTCCCTAACCACTGCCCTCAGGGCGCCTCTACTCAGCCTGTCGTATAGGTCTAGAAGCCTCTTTAGCCTAGACTCAAAGATGTAAAAACTGTTGACAAGCTCTGCCACCTCTCTCTCTGTGAGACATCCGCCGCATTGATAATATCTCGCCAACATCTCTACTGCTTCCGCCGTCTTGGCCCCCACAGCCTTGCGGAAAGACTTGCCCCTAGCCTTTTCCTCAAGCCACCGCGCCGCCTCTTCTATGTCCACAGTGTTGAGAGCTAAGGTTTTTAAATAGGTAACAAGAGGTGGCAGTGTTAACCGCAAGAGTTCTAAAAGGCTTTTTGAGAAAACAGTGCCCCCTATGTAAGTCATACTTCTGGACGTTAAGAGAGGACCAGACGTATTGTGGCGACCAGCCCTGTGTCCCCTACGGCTTTATAGACAGCCCCCCCACCCACCTGGCTGTAGAAACTCTGTCTGAACTTAGGGAGAGGTTCCTCCAGTTTTTTGAAAAACGGGGCCACGTGAGGATAAGGAGATACCCCGTCGTGGCCAGGTGGCGCGACGACGTCTATCTGGTGGGTGCCTCTATTTATGACTTCCAGCCTTGGGTCACCAGCGGCGCCGTGCCGCCACCAGCAAACCCCCTTGTGATCTCCCAGCCGTCAATTAGGCTTACCGACGTGGATAAAGTGGGGAGAAGCGGCCGTCACCTCACCGGCTTCGAGATGATGGCACATCACGCCTTTAACTATCCAGACAGGTCTGTCTACTGGATAGACGAGACCACCGAATATGCCTACCACTTCTTTAAAGAGCTGGGGATTCCAGACCGCGAGATGACATTTAAAGAGTCGTTTTGGGAGGGCGGCGGCAACGCCGGGGAGTGCTTCGAGGTGTTGGTAAGAGGGCTGGAGGTAGCCACCCTGGTCTTTATGCATTACGAGACGCGTGACGGCAGGTATGTAGAACTCCCGCTAAAAATTGTGGACACGGGCTACGGCTTGGAGCGAATCTTCTGGCTTATAAAAGGCACCCCCACTATTTACGACGCGGTCTTTAGGTCCTTTCTAGACAAGGCCAGGTGGAGACTCGGCGTGTCGCCACCTCCGGCAGACATCTTGGCTAAAGCCTCTATCTACTTCGGGCAGATGGACCCAGAGGTGGTGGGGCTAGAGAAGGCTTACGACATGATTGCAGAAAAGGTGGGAGTAGACAGAAGGACCTTTAGAGAGCTGGTGAGACCACAGGAGGCGCTATACGTGTTGGCAGATCACAGCAGGACTGTATCCTGGATGATTGCAGACGGCGTAATTCCCTCCAACAGCGGCGCCGGCTATCTGGCCCGGCTTTTAATCAGGAGGATTTTGAAAAACATGAGGCTTGCGGCGATAGAGGCCCCCCTGACGGAGCTTTTCGCGCTACATCTAGAGGAGCTAAAAAGAGACTACCCTGAGGTGTGGGACGCCAGAGAGCTAATCCTAGAGCTGGTGGAGCTCGAGGAGAGGAGATACAGAGAGGTCTTGAGGTCAGCGCCCTTTGTGGTGAGAAAAACGATTGAGGAAAACAGGAGGCGGGGCGTCGGCGGGTTGACCAAAGAGGACCTGGTGGCTCTATATGACAGCTACGGCCTGCCCCCAGAGGTTGTGGCAGAGACGGCTAATAGTTACGGGGTCTCAGTGGAGGTGCCAGATGACTTCTACTCCCTCCTCGCCGCTAGACATATGAGAAGAGAAAGGGGGCCGGAGAAAACGCTGGTGGAGATGTCTAAAGTTGTCAACCTCCCCAAAACCAGGGAGCTGTTTTATGAGGATCCCTACATGAGGGAATTCAAGGCGAGGGTGTTAAAGACGTTGGGGAGATATGTGGTGTTAGACCAGACGGCCTTCTACCCAGAGGGCGGAGGCCAGCCTGCCGACATTGGCGTCTTGAAATACGCCGGGGGGGAGGCCAGGGTTGTGGACGTACAGAGAGTGGGACACGTGGTGGTACACGTGGTGGAGGGCGAGCCGCCGCCAGAAGGCGCCGAGGTGGTAGGGGTTATAGACTGGGATAGAAGATACGGGCTGATGAAAATGCACACCGGGACTCACGTCTTGATACAAGCCATCAGGAGGGTGTTGGGGTCGCACATATGGCAGGCCGGCGCCCAGAAGGACGTCCCCACAAGCCGTATTGACGTCACGCATTTCAAACTGCCCACCGCCGGGGAGGTGGCCGAGATAGAGAGGCTTGCCAACAGGGCTGTACAGGAGAACTTGCCGGTGTTGGTGAAAATATTGCCGAGAAACGAGGCCGAGGCTAGATACGGCTTTGTGTTGTATCAAGGCGGGGTGGCGCCAGCTAGAGAGATCAGAGTGGTACAGATAGGGCCAGACCACAGCCCATATGACGTCCAGGCTTGTGGAGGCACCCATTTGAAAAACACGGGGGAGATAGGGCTGATAAAAGTAGAGAAGGTAGAGCGGATTGCAGACGGGGTGGTGAGGTTTATTTTCTCCACCGGCATGTACGCCCTAGATTACGTCCAGAGCCTAGAACGCGCGGCGGCAGAAGCCGCCGCGGCTGGAGGCGGCAGCAGAGAGGCGCTTGTAGAGACAGTCAAGAGGCTCGTCCAGAGGGTTGAAGAAACGGAGAGGAAGGCCAGGCGTTATCTAGAGCTCTACGCCCAGATGTTGGCAGAGAGGCTAGCCAAGGAGGAGGTAGGTCGCTACAGGTTGGCCTTCTTGGAGCTAGGCGACGAGGAGCTAGCCAGGAGGGCTGCGGCTATAGCCACAGGGAGAGATCGGTCTCTCCTTCTGGTTGTAAAAAATGGCGACAGGGTGTCTATATATACTGGAGGCGGAGACGTCGCGCCGGTGGTGGAGGCCTTAAGGAAGATAGGCTTTAGAGGCGGCGGCTCTAAGACCTTCGCCCAGGGGGTGTATAAAGGCGATTGGGAAATATTTAAAGAGGCGTTGAGGAGAGTTCTGACATGATCCCCACTAGAGATCTCGAGAAGTTTCTCAAGAGGATGGGCATCAAGATGGAGGAGGTGGAGGTGGCTTATGTAGAGCTGAGGCTAAAAAGCGGCGAGGTGGTAAAGATAAACAACCCCACTGTGTCTATATTGAAGATGCCCAACAGGACTTTGATATACCAGATACAAGCCAGCGAGTCTTCTATCCAAAAGATGGCGCAAGGCGGGTTGACACAAGGCGAATATCAGCCAAGCGATGAGGACATAGCCCTAGTTATGGAGCAGACTGGGGCAAGTAGGGAAGAGGTGGTGAAAGCCCTTGTGGAGGCTAGGGGGGATTTAGTACAGGCGACAATGCGGCTGTTGGGGAGGAGACACTAAAGTTTATATTTCGGCCTATTTTTAAAGGATATGCCAGTTAGGCCAGCGCGTTGCTACAGACGTATCAAGGGCCCTCCATACGCCAGGGAGGAGTACATACATGGGGCCCCCATGATACAAATCCCCAAGTTTGACATGGGGACCACAGCTCCCGAGGGGAGAGCTGGCTTCACCATGGTGGGCAGACTTGTGGCAGAGGAGCGGGGCCAGATAAGAATGCAAGCCCTCGAGGCGGCTAGACAGATGGCCTACAAGTATCTCAGCAAGTATGTGGGTGACGCCAATTACTACCTGAGGCTAGACGTGATCCCCCACCACGTCCTTAGAGAAAACAGAATGTTGGCTATGGCTGGCGCCGACCGTCTACAGGAGGGGATGAGGCTTGCCTTTGGCTCGCCTGCCGGCAGGGCGGCAAGGGTGGCGCAAGGCCAGACGGTATTCTACATAGAGTTCAAGCCGGCTCACATAACTCACGTCAAGGAGGCCTTAAGGCGGGCTGCCTCAAAACTGCCGCTGCCCACCCGCATAGCTATAGAGCCTAGGGGCGATGGAAGTCAGACTTCTCCACAGAGATAGAGTCGAGGCGGCGCTGTCGCTTTTAGAGCTCGTCCTCTCCGGCGCCGTGACTTCCCGCTCGGGGCTTGTGGCAGAACTGCAGAGGACATACGCCGAGAGGGGGATAGAGCCTCTTAGAGGCCTCTCCAGGGAGGGCCTTTACGACAAGGAGATCGCCACTGTATATCTAGTGGGGGTATATGGGGTAGGCGTCTTGACGCCAGGTGAGCTCGACCACCTCTTCTATATTGAAAACAAGGCGGAGGAGGTACTTCAGGTAGTCAGGGAGGTGGCTGAAGTGCTGCCGCCCCACTTGAGAGAGGTTGTGGCAAAAAAGACAGAAGAGCTCAAGGGGCGGTCGCCGGAGGACAAGATATTTAGAGTCCTCCGGGTGGCCTTCACTGGAGTTATCTTGGGGTACTTCCCAGAGATGGCGTTGGTAAAAGCCATTAGGACATATGAGGGCACATATCCAGAGTATTCAGAAAGACTTGTTAACTACGCCGCATTTTACAGTGCCTACAGGATCGCAGAAGATATCGCGCTGGGGAGAATAAAGACGCCGGAAGACCTCAAGATACAGAAGTATAGCTACTGCCTTAGGCTGGGCTTTCAGAAATGTAAGCCTTCCGATAGGCTTATCACAGAGGTGGCGACGTCGATATATAGGGTGAGCAGGGGGACTCTGGCGAGACTCCTCGCCAGAGAGGCGATTCCCAAACTGTAGTTTTTTAACAACGGGAGACAAATCTGGCTACCACCTCTCTAATTTTCTCCAGATGTCCCGCCTGTGGGGCGTGTTCCATCTTGTCCACCTCGGCTACCTCCAGTGGGAAGTTAAACCTGTCTGACAGACCTGCCAGGATGTCCACGTGGGCTCTTGGCACAACCCAGTCGTCAGACCCCCTTATGTATAAAACTGGGGGCATCTTGCCGTTTATAAACCTAGAGGGAGAGGTCTGCTCCAGCCTGCTGCCCAAGGCGGCCAGCTCGTTGGCAATCCGCCGGAGTTGTGAGTTTTCAGACTGGAGGAGGTACTGTAGCTGTAACCTCCTGTCTACTGGCGACCCCACCGCAATTACGCACCCCACGGCGCCGGGGTTACGCGCGGCGAGGAGCATGGCCACTGTGCCCCCCAGGCTGTGTCCAGCGGCTACAGCCACTGGGAGCTCCCTAAGTCCCGCCTCGTAGCCCTCCTCTACCTCCCTATAGGAGGGAGCCCTTACGTCAAACCCCGCCTCCTTTAGGATGTCCACAAGCCACTGGATGTTGGCGGGGGAGCTCTTGTAGCCGTGAAACGCCAGCGCTTTACGCATGGCGTAAGGTGGGTAGATATTTAAAAACGTTAGTTGTTATACCCATGAGGCTTGAGGTAAAGATCAGCGGGCTTCCTCGAGATAGGCGAAATATCTTGGTGATGGCGTGTCCAGAGCCCTCGCTGGCGGGGGTGGTGGCTGTGGAGTACCTAATAGACTCTCTGGCCATGGAGGAAATTGGGGCGATTAGGATTACAGAGATGCCGCCTGTAATAGCTGTAGTCAACGGCGTCGCCAAGCTTCCACATAGGATATTTTACACTAAAAACACGGGGGTTGTGGCAATTAGACAACATGTGCCCATACCGCCTCAGCTATATGCAGAGTTTATACACAAGGTTCTAGACTGGGCCGAGGAGAACAAGATAAAGCTTGTGGCGTGTCTCTCCGCAATGCCGGCAGTTAGCGACGACGATGCGGTTTATTTCGTCACAGAGGAGGGACTTGTGGAGAGGTTTAAACAATATGGCTTTATCCCCATTAAGGAGGCCACGGTGACGGGGCTGGAGGGGGCCTATCTCGACGCGGTGCTTAGCCGTAATATCGACGGGGCGCTTCTCATCGCAGAGTCGAAACTCCTCACGGCCATAAAGAGGCTGATAGATAGCGGCAAGGTGGCCACACATAGAGACGTCATGTTGATACTAAACGACCTAGTGGGGAGGGTGGGGCCCGACGTGGGGGCCGCCTTGAAGCTAGTTAACGCCGTGGCCAAACTGGCGGAGGTACAGATAGACACCACAAAGCTACAAGAACACGCCTCTAAATACGCCTTCCTGGTGGAGAAAAACATAGAGGCGTTGTTTAAACCCACAGAGGTGGCGCCAGGCAGGAGGGAGGTGCCTGTAGTCTTCTAGAAAGATTTATTAACCTCCAGCCGGTGGGGGGTATGCCAGGCTGGAAGGACCTCGTTCTCGTCAGAGAGCACCCAATGCAGCGGGTGTATATAGAGAAGGTGGTGGTAAACATCGGCGTGGGGACTGGCGGCGAGAGGTTAGAAAAGGCCTTCGAGCTGTTGAGAGAACTGACGGGGGCAGAGCCGTCGCGGAGGCGGGCTAAACGCACCATTAAGGATTTCGGCATCAGGAAGGGGGAGCCCATCGGCGTCGCCGTAACCCTCAGGGGGGACCAAGCCGTGGCTTTCCTACAGAGGGCGCTGCAGGCAGTGGGCAACAGGCTGAAGAGAGGTAGTTTCGACGGGCGGGGGAACGTCTGTTTTGGCATTAAGGAACATATAACAATCCCCGGCGTTAAGTACGACCCAGCTGTGGGCATCTGGGGTATGGACGTCTGCGTGAAGTTAGCCAAGCCCGGGCTTAGAGTACAGCTTAGGAGAAGGAGGAGGAGTAAGGTGGGGAGGAGGCAGTGGGTAACAAGAGAGGAGGCCGTCGAGTTCTTCCAGAAGGTCCTCGGGGTGCAGGTCGATTAATGCAGATAGGCATTATATCTGACAGTCACGACGACGTTGCGGCTCTCAGGAGGGCGGGAGAAGAGTTCAGGAGGCTGGGGGTAGGCCTTGTGATACATGGGGGAGATTGGGTAAGCCCCTTTGCGGCCAGGATCTTAAGAGAGGCTCTAGGCGACGGGGTGAGAGTGGTGGGGGTTTGGGGAAACAACGAGGGCGAGAAGCCCTACTTCCTCGAGACGGCGCGGGGGGCTCAAGTGGAGATTTTGGGCGACGCCGGGGAGATAGAGGTGGGGGGGAGGCGGGTGGCTGTCTACCACGGCACCTCGCCCGTGTTACTCAAGGCGTTGATAAAGTCGAGCCTATACGACGTGGTGATTTACGGCCATACGCACAGGGCGGCGATAGAGAGGTGGGGAAACACCCTGGCGGTCAACCCGGGGGAGCTCTGTGGCTGCCTCACGGGGAGGGCTAGTTACGCCCTGGTGGACCTAAAGACCCTAGAGGGCCAGATTGTCCTCTTGTGAGGTGGACTGCCGCCGAGCTGGTGGCCTTCCTGGCCAAAGTGCTGTATGAAATTACACACAACGGCCTTACTCTTGACTACGCCTTTCAGAAAGTAAAGAGGCGGTGGAGAAGGCTAGAAAGCTTCAAGGTTTTTTATGACGCCGCCTTTGACGCCGTTAGGCATTACTACTTCCTACAGTGGGCGGCGGGGCATCTTTATAACTCCTCTAACGCCACGGCTGTAGCCAAGACGTGGTTTCTCCTCCGGGCTGAGGGCCTTCTGTACAACAGGGAGCTCGTGGCGCGGTTTAAAAAAAGGCTGTCGAGACAGGCGGGGGGGAGGCGACCCCCCTCTCTAGAGGAGCTGGGGGGAGATCCAGTCGCCTACCTCTCTGTGAAATATAGCTACCACCCAGCCATAGTGCGGAACCTACTTAAATACCTCCCCCGTGGGGAGGTGGAGAGGCTACTAGAGGCGGGGAACCACACCTGGATCTGGCTTAGAGTAAACACCTTGAAGTACGATATAGACAAGGCGGTGAAGCTCGTCGAGAGGGAGGCAGAGGTGGAGCCACATCCGGAAATACCCTTTGCCCTCTTGGTAAGAAAGGCGACGAGACCTATCCAGTACCTAACGGCGGTGAGGCGGCTTGCGGCCGTGCCTCAAGACATCTCGTCGATATACGCCGTGTTGGCTTTAGCCCCACGGCGGGGGGAGAGAATAGTAGACCTAGCCGCGGCGCCCGGCATGAAGACAAGCCTAATCGTCCAGCTGTCTGAAGGAGCCAGAGTGGTGGCGGTAGAGCTATCGCGAAGGAGGGCGGCCAGGATGAGGCGGCTTTTAAAACAGCTGGGGGCTATAGACCACGTGGAGATAGTACATGCAGACTCCCGCCTGTTGAAAGGAAGGATTTTCGACAAGGCCCTTCTAGACGCCCCATGTACCTCCAGCGGGGCTTTCACAAAGGAGCCGGCGGTGAAGATCTACCCAAGGCTGGGAGATGTGGAGAAATACGCCGAGACGCAGCTAGAGCTTCTGAAAAACGCCCTCTCTATCTCACACGAGGTGATATACGCCGTCTGTAGCCTCTTGCCTCAAGAGGGGGAGGAAGTTGTGGAGAGGTCAGGCGGCAAGGCGGAGAGACCCCTCCCGGCCCTCTCCCCTCCCTACTGGGGCAACCTCGGGGGCCGCACCTTCCCGCATGTACACCGCGGGGAGGCGTTTTTCATCTCTAGAGTCACCCCGCCCGACGCCTGGCGGCCGGCCATCTAGAAAAACTTTTATAGTTTTGGCCTTGTGGACATATGGGCGAGAGGAGTTTTCTCGAAAGGATTGCCTCCTATATCCCGGGCTACGGCGGGTATAAGAGTAAGGAAGTTAGGCGTGAGTCTGACGCCCTCCTTAGGAGACATATCGCCTCTATTCTATCTGACAGCTTAAGTCTGTTGACCTTAAGTCCTTCTGACGTTAGAGCTGTTGCCGCAAGCCCAGAGGCGAGATATCTCTGGGAGTCTGTCAAAACAGCCCTAGAGAGAGTACTACAGAGGGTAGATAAGGCCCCGCATGGCTACGCCGGCTTTTTCGACTTAGTTAAAATAGATGAGTCCGTTCTAGAGGCGGTATATAGACACGACTTATCTCTAGTGGAGTACGCTAGAGAGATTTCTCAACAAGCCGCTACAGTCAGATCCCTAAAGGCAGGTAGTTCTGAATGGATTGAGGCACTGCGGCGGCTCCAAACCTCGATAGAAAGGCTGGACGCAGAAATAGACCAGAGGAGACGTATCTTGAGGAGAGTGGGCTAACATGCCGCAGGTAATTCAGTGGGTTAGCCCAAAGGAGGGCGAAATCATCTGGCGGTACCCAATAGACCGCATTGAGTGGGGGGCACAGCTCATCGTAGAGGAGTGGCAGGCGGCGTGTTTCCTCAGAGACGGGAAGCTTTACGACGTGTTGAGAGCCGGCAGACATACGCTCACAACTCTCAACCTCCCCCTCTTGACGCAAGTGTTAAGCAGAGTGGCTGGGTTCGAGAAGTCGCCTTTTGTGGCCACGGTTATCTTTGTCTCGTTGAAACAACACCAGCTGCCCTTTGGGGGCAGGAGCCAGACGGTGGAGCTAGCCCCCATACAGTTTCACGGCACGGTTTGGTTTAGAGTAGACGACCCCGCGCTTTTTGTGACGCAGGTGGTGGGGGGACAGGGCGTGTACACCACTGAAGACCTGCAGAAATTCCTCCGTGGTTTTTTCAACGAGTTGATTATGGCCGAGCTGGCTAGACAGTCCATATTTACTATGTACGGCAATTTGGAGCAGACAAGCTTTATCGTCAAACACGCCCTAGAGCCAAGCTTCAAGAGGATAGGGCTACAGTTGGTAGATCTAAAATTTGAGGGGCTTGACGTGGTTGACCAAGTGTGGAGAGATAGGCTATTTTACATAAGAGCCACCGGCGTAAACCCGGCGGAATACTTGAGGATGGAGACATTACAAAAAGCCGCAGCGGAGTTAGGCAAGAGCGAGGGGGCGGCTATAGGCGCCGGGCTGGCCATCATACCCCCGTTGTTATGGCCACAACAGGTACAGACGCCGCAGGTCAGCCAGGGCGTTGTCTGCCCACAGTGTA
>JBKBOT010000007.1:0-67505 GCA_046293555.1 Pyrobaculum sp.
ACAGACGCACAACAAGCACTAAGAAGAATAATGGAAATATACGCACAAAACACAAGATTCATACTACTGGCAAACTACGTCTCCCGTATTATAGACCCCATTGTGTCTAGATGTGCCATCTTTAGGTTTTCCCCAATGCCGCGTAACCTCATGGCCGATAGGCTTAGGGAAATTGCGAAAAGAGAGGGGATAGAGCTGAAAAACGACGCCATCGACGTGATATATGAGCTTTCTGAAGGCGACATGCGTAAAGCAATAAACTTGCTGCAGATAGCGGCGGCGTCAAGCAAGATAGTGGATGTAAACGTGGTGATGTCTACAGCCGCGGTCATCAAGCCCACAGATGTAGTAGAGCTATTTAACTCCGCCCTAGCTGGCGACGTGTTAAAAGCCAGAGAGAAGTTAAGAGAGCTTATGTACATCAAGGGGGTAGCGGGGGCGGATTTGATAAAGGCATTTCAAAGAGAGCTCGTGAAAATACCTCTAGAGGACGAAATAAAGGCGGAGATTGCGGAAATTCTCGCAGATGTGGATTACAGACTGACTCAAGGCTCGGACGAGGAGATACAACTTATGTACCTTATAGCTAGGCTAGGCGTGGTGGGGAAAAGGGCTAAGAAGAGGAAGTGATGTGGGTAGAGAAGTACAGGCCAAAAACCTTCTCTGAGGTAGTAAACCAGGAGGAAGCCAAATATACATTAGCCTCCTGGATTTGCCACAAGTTTAAAGCCCCGAAGGAGTTCTGCAGCCGTTGGGCTAAGAGAAGTGTAGACGCCAAGGCGATACTCCTGGCGGGGCCGCCTGGCGTGGGGAAAACCACGTTGGTACACACACTCGCGAGGGAGATAAATTACGAACTTGTGGAACTTAACACAAGCGACGTGAGGACAGGCGAGAGGATAAGACAGGTGGTGGGGAGGGGACTTAGGGAGGCCCCCCTTTTCGGCCATTTAGGCAAGTTAGTTCTATTTGACGAGGTAGATGGCATCCACGTCAAGGAGGACATAGGGGGGCTAGAGGCGGTAATAGAGGTTGTGGAGACGGCGAAGGTGCCGGTAGTCATGACGGCAAACAACCCGTACGACCAGAAACTCAGACCTCTTAGAGAGATCGCCCTGGTGGTTAACCTAAGGCGGCTTTCTGAAGAGGAGGTAGTCACAGTGCTTAAAAGAATCTGTACAAATGAGGGAGTGAAGTGCGGAGAGGAGGCGTTGAGAAGTATAGCCAGATCCTCGCTGGGCGATCTAAGAGCCGCCATAAATGACCTCCAGCTGTATCTAGCTAGGGGCAGGGGGTTGACTACAGACGACATAAGGAGGGCGGGGGAGAGAAACCCCCAGCTGTCTATGTTTGAGATCTTAGATAGGGTATACAAAGCCCGTTGGTTTGACGAGGCGAGAGCCGTGTCGTTTAACCCCTCGTTTGACTGGGAGCAGTATTTCATATGGGCTCTTGAGACCATACCCACGGTTTATAAAGACGTGGAGCATATGTCTAACGCCTACGACCGCCTTAGTAAAGGCGACATATTTCTAAACAGGATAAAACAGACGCAGGAGTGGGAGTTGTTGCCCTACGCCTTGGGGCTGGCGCTAGGCGGCGTCTCGCAGATAAGAAACAAGCCCAGACTACCCCCCTTCATCAGATATGGCTTCCCGCAGAGGCTTTTACTACTGGCAAAGTCAAAAGAGGCCCGCAGGCGGAGAGAGGCGCTTGTGGGCTACCTAGCTAAAAACCTCCACATGTCTAAATCTGCGGTAAACCTGGAGATTATCTATGTGCTCTCCGCGATAGCTAGACACAAGCCGCAGGTGGTAGATAGGCTTAGCAAAGCCTTGGGGATAAACGCCATAGATATAAAAAACTTGCTCTAACCAAGGCGGTTTGACAGCGCCTCCTCTGCCTCTACTAACGCCTGTGCTAACGCCGCTATGAATTCCTCTTTACGTAATTTCACGAGGCGGGCTCTCCCAATACGTTTCTCTTCCACAATGCCGTATTTAGAAAGTAGCTGTATGTGTTCTGCCAATAGTTTGTAGTTAGCCTTAAGCCTATTTGCAAGCTCCGTCACGTTTATCTCTCCATATTGCCACAACGCCATGATTATACGTATACGTAACGGCGCGCCTAAAACCACGTCGATCATCTAAGCTCTTCTCTAACCATTTGGGTAAGTACAGACTCTAAGGTCTCGAGAGGCTCTGTGCCTATAGATATAAAGGTGGTACGCCCGCGGACGCCCTCGCCTCTCTTGTTCTGTCTAGTCTCTATAATGCCTCTATCTCGCAGGTTGTTTAGATAGGTCCAGAGCTGGCTATGCACTCTAGGCTTTTCGCCAAACTCCTCACAGACAATCTCGTAGGACTCCTCGGCGTCTCCAAAAGCCACATAAGACGTGCGAGAGATTTTTAACGACCTCACTATGGCCAACAGGAATAACTTCTCATGTAGAGACAAGCCCCTAAGTATTTCTTCAGAAATGCCAAATAGTACCTCTTTTGACGACTTCCTCACGTCTTCTGGCGTTATTTGCCTCCTGCCGTTTTGTTGTGCAATATATGCAGCCCGGTATAAGATGTCTATAGCCAACCTGGCGTCGCCCCTAGTGGTGTCAAGAGGGCTTTGGGCGCCAGTGATGTCGGCAATCATCTGTAATACATCCTCGCTATAAGACCCATCTGCGAGACCCGCCGCCGCCCGGGCTAACAGAATTTCAAAAACCTGGTCTTTAGTATAGGGGCTAAACCTGATGACGTACTTGCCCATAATGCCGCGTGTGGATTGGTCCAGGTTGTTTAGTACGTTTTCATTATGTCCCACAATAGCCAGGGCGATTCTGAAGGCCCCCAGCTTGTCCACCTCCTGTCCAAGTCTTATAAATGTGGATAATATCTCGGTGGCTAAATTAAAGGCGTCGTCAAGCACCAGAAATATGTATAAATCTCTTTCACGTAGGTGTTCTATAAGAAGGGCGAGAAACTCGTCTTTACTCAGCCCACGTCTGGGAAATGGGATGTTTAACGTCCTGGCTATCTCGCCCAGTATGGTGGTGAAGTTTCTATAGATAAAGCCGTTGATATATACAAAACGCGCCCTAGACCCCCCTTGATGTAACTCCCAAAGCTTCTTTAAGGTGACTGTCTTGCCTGTACCCGGCCTGCCGAGAAGTGTCATCCTGGGGTAGTGGCGACCCGGGTCTTTAAGCCAGCCGGCAGTTAACATCTCTAGCTGTTGGAGCTGAGTTTCCCTGTGGGGCAACTTCTCCGGTATGTAGCTAGGCGAGAATACTGCCTCGTTAGTTATTACGTTCATATGTATATAGATAAGTTGGATATAAATACTTTCAATCTACATGAAGCATAGACAATATGTGTGTACGATAAGTTTTACTACACCCAACGCACAAAAAACTTTCCCCCAACTTCAACTACAACACAATTACTACATCTAGGTCTCTCTAGAGAAATTTCATCAAAATACTCCAAACCTTTTATAACTTTAGAGAAATACCTCATGTTTACACATCTTTCGAGACCTTCCATATGTGTATAGATAAGAAACCTCCCTGGAGATAAAACCTCGCATCTAACCTCGGCGTCGTGGTAATATATGCAGTCACATAAATCTCTCGCAACTATGTGCTCTTTCTTAGGTAACGTCTTTATCAAAACGTATAGACGCCTCACGTAATGTTTTTCAATAGGAGATATTAACTATGGGCGCTAGATTTGAGCGATATGTTGTCGACTTGCTGCCATCACTTGGATTTACGCCAAAGGCTGTACGCTATAAGATATATCGAGAGGGGGTAGAGGTTGGCGAGGTGGACATATTGGCGGTTGACGAAAGGGGTGAGACATACGCCATAGAGGTAAAGGCGGGGAGGGTGGACATAAGCGGGATACGTCAAGCCTACATAAACGCCAGGCTATTAGAGGCGAGGCCGTTGGTGATAGCACGGGGATATGCAGATGAGGGCGCCAAAGAGCTAGCTAGAGAGCTTGGAGTAGAGGTGATCTTACTTCCAGACTATATATTTCTCTCAATTGACGACCTATATACAGCACTGACAAACTCTCTAGCTAGATTTATAACTACCCTGTTATTCATATATACAACTCTTACTAAAGAAGAGATAGACGTAATAGAAAGTTGTCAAGATTTTCAATGTATATGCCAAAAGTTAGATTGTCAGACACTATTTACGAAACTGCCAAGAGAGGCGAAAAACTTTGAATTTCTATCTACCGCCGTAAGACTTAGGCAGTTAATCCCATTGCTCTGTACAGAAAAAAGATAAATGTGCCGCCTCCAGTCGCCCCATGGCTGTAGAGAAGATAAAACAAAACTTCAGCCCTAGAGTTAGGCCTATTGTGTGGCATGGCGACAGGCTGGTATTACTCGACCAGAGGTTATTGCCTTTTGAAACTAGGTTTGTGGAGTTAAAGACTGTAGCAGAGGTGGCGGAGGCTATACGTAATATGGCCGTAAGGGGGGCGCCGGCAATTGGCATCACTGCGGCATTTGGCATGGTGCTTGCATTATTGGAAAAACGGCATCACACAGTAGAGGAGGCCCTTAGGAGCCTCCAGACGGCAAAAGAGATGTTATCTAAAACAAGGCCCACCGCAGTTAATCTCTTTTGGGCACTCGACAGGATGTATGACAAGGCTGTGGAGCTTGCCTCAAAGACCCCCTCGGCGAGAGAGCTGACAGAATCGCTAGAGGAGGAGGCAAAAAGGATATTTGACGAGGAGCTAGATGCAGAGATAAGAATGGGGCTGTACGGCGCGGAGCTTCTAGAGGAGGGAGATAAGGTGTTGACTATATGTAACGCCGGGGGGCTCGCCACGGGCACGGGGCTTGGCACAGCCACGGCGCCTATCTACATAGCCGCCATGTTGGGAAAACAGGTTTCTGTAATTGTGCCAGAAACACGGCCGTGGCAACAAGGAGCCCGCCTGACGGTGTATGAGCTAACAGAAAACAAGATACCAACTACGTTAATTGCAGACACGGCCGTGGGCCTAGTTATGTACAAGAAACTTGTCGACATAGTAATGGTAGGCGCAGATAGGATACTTCTCGACGGACATGTGTTCAACAAGATTGGCACTCTAAACGAGGCGGTACTTGCCCACGAGTGGGGCATACCCTTTTACGTCCTGGCGCCTACAAGCACTATAGACACAAGAAGCAAGGCGGCAGATGTACATATCGAGGAGAGAGATCCAGAGGAGGTCCGCACTGTTAGATATCCACAAGGCAGGACATATGTCACCTTAAATAACGTCCCTGTCTACAACCCCGTGTTTGACGTCACGCCGCCTAAATACATCACGGGTATTATTACAGAAAGGGGCGTGGCCACACAGCCGCTAGATAAAAACTTACGCAAATTATTGAACAAAACTTTCGACAATAGATAAAAGAAGTTACAATAAATATTTAAATATTTAGATCTCTAAATGTAGTTAGTAGAAGAAAGTTTAAAATTAGGCTAATTCCATAGATGTAATGTCTCTTGAAGCAATAGAAAAAAGACTCATAGAGGCGTTAATCCTTCTCTTGCTAAATGCCAAGGGGAGGATTGTGAGCATAAAGGCGTCCACGTTGGCCAAATTTGCAGGCCTCGGCTCTAACCACAGCGCCATTCTCAAAGCCGCTAGGATACTACAAAGGCTTTCAAAATACCGCTTTTTGATGCCTGTTTATGAAAACAGGAGGTATAAGACATATCGCTACGTCTTAAGATTTAACGACGAGCTTTGGCAAATTGCCAGGAGAGATCCAGAAAGGGCAAAGGAAATTCTCGTCAAGACGTTGGCGGCTTGAATCTCTACGGCATAGAGATAGATAAAGAACTATACCAACACTTTTTGGAGTTTCTCTCTGATAGCGAAATTGACGCCCTTTTTAAGTCAATCACCACGCCTCCCCCCCGTTACTACATTAGGGTAAATACCTCGAAAGTATCTCCACAGGAGTTAACAAGGCGGCTAAACGCAAGGGGGGTCACAACCTATAGAGATGAACACCTCGAAGAGGCCTTGTGGATGCCCGTACAAGGCCCCTTTAGAATCCCCACAGCCAGAAAGACCGTGGTGGTAGACAAAAGGGCTGCAGAAAGCGTAATGTTGGGAGCAGACCTATATGCGCCAGGCGTCTTGAAGACAGACCGTATATCTAAAGGCGATGAGGTAAACATAGCCACAGACAGGGGACATGTGGTGGCTTTCGGCATCGCCGCCGAAAACAGCGACGAGATTTCAAAAACGAGAAGGGGGCTATACGTCAAGGTGGAGAGATCTCTCTACAAGACTCCAAAAATTAGAGATCTGCCGGAGTACAGAGAGGGGCTTTTTTACAGCCAGAGCCTTCCAGCCATGGCGGTGGGCTTTGTAGCTAGAAATATGGCTATCTCAAACGCAGTCGATCTCAACGCGGCCCCCGGGGGTAAGGCCACGCATCTAGCCCAATATGGGGTCAAAGTAGTTGCAATAGATAGATCTTGGCAGAAAATAGAAAGACTAAAAATGGAGGCATCTAGACTTGGGCTAGATGTAGATATTATCCTCCACGACAGCAGGTATCTAGATAGAGACTTCCCACGGCTGAAGGCAGATCTCGCCATAGTGGACCCCCCTTGTACCGACATTGGCGTCCGTCCGAAGATATACCACCACGTGACTTTCAAAACTGCGAAAACTCTAGCTAGATATCAGATACAGTTTTTAAAGACGGCCTTAAAGATTGCAAGATATGTGATTTACTCCACCTGTACGTTGACATATATAGAAAATGAGGGCGTTTTAGAGAGCGCCGACGTGGAGGTTTTAGATACGGGACTTGACATCGGCGCGCCTGGATGGGGGTGTGGCGAATGTAAGAGATTTTTCCCACATATACACAACACCCCTGGGTTTTTCCTAGCTGTGGCTAGACGTTAGGTATTTCAAGGTCTTGGAGATATAGGCGTCACACTGTTTTTTATACATACAGAAATTACACGCCGTGGGGCTTTCGCCTCTCAGCCTACGCTCTACTGCCTTACATAAATTTTTGACGTAATACTGGGGAAAACATTCTTTACAAATAAAGATGTTTTGATATATATATATAATATTTTTAAAGTTAACTTCCTTATTACATATTGAACATGTTGGCATATAGCAACCAATTTATTACTTTAAAACACTATTTCCGTGTTTAGACCTTACACCCTTGAGGAGGGGACCTATCTAGTAAAGGCCGCCAGATCCGCCGTAGGGCACTACTTAAGATATAAAAAAATAGTAATGCCGGAAAATCCACCCCAGAGGACGTTACAAGATAGCTACGGCGTCTTTACAACCATCGAGGTCCCCGCCGGCAGTAGGTATGAGCTCCGTGGCTGTATAGGCTATCCAGAGGGTCATGTAAACACGCTATATGCCACAATCCACAGCGCAATAGGCGCATGTTGTCAAGACCCGAGGTTTCCCGCCTTGCGGCTAGAGGAGTTGCCACATGTGGTATTTGAAGTGTCTATACTAAGCCCCCTACAGCTCTTAGAGGAAAAGCCTAGGAGATATCCAGAAATCGTCCAGATAGGTCGCCACGGCTTGGTGATAAAAAGGGGGCCCTACGCGGGGTTGCTGCTCCCACAGGTGGCTATAGAGGAGTGTTGGAACCCAGTGGAGTTTCTCATACATACATGTATAAAGGCGTGGCTGCCGGGAGACTGTTGGCTAGACCCCAGGACTAGGGTGTATATCTACGAGACACAGATATTTCGAGAAAGGCAGCCAGAAGGCGAGGTGTATGAACGAGACCTAGCTACAGAGCGGTGTAGTCAAGAAACTCAGAAAGAAAACGGTAGGTGAGGTAGTCTAGGTACTGGCTCCCCACAGCCACAAGTTTTTTCCCGCCACGCCTAACTATATATACATAAAGCCCACCTACATGTGCCTGCATGTAGTCTACCTCAAGTTTTTCAAACATATCCATAAAGGCGGGCCTCATCCCCAGTTCTCTTTCTCCAACCTTTATATACTCGAAACCAAGAAGCTCTCTTAGCTCTTCAGGCGATGAGGGCACATACCCCACCCGCCCGTAGGGCGGTATCATTTTCTCTATTCTCTCTCTCACCTCCTCTAGTTGCTTCATGATTTCCTGCTCCCCAGGGGTGTACCTAGCCCCAGTTTCGAAGACCAGAGGCTGTGGGGGTGGCTGCCTTCTTGAAATAAAGAATATAAGTAATACCAAAACAGCCATAGCTACAGCCAGTATTATGACCTCAAGCTGGAGGTACATTAAACATCTATAGCCGTGTAAATATATAGCTTACGTTTATCAGCATGGGCTTTTCTTCACCCTTCTGGAGACCCTTAGCTCTTCACATCTGCCTCCCCTCTGGAGATATAAAAGAATTTTTCCAAATATATGTAGATTGCCGATAAGCAACATGACAAGCCCCACTACGGCGAGCTCGACCTCGTTGCCCACAACCCCCATTAACGTCACCACAGCCCCGTATATAGTCAACATGTAGATAAACACAGATAGGCTTCAACTCTTTATTATAAGGCCGGTGTTTAACATCTCACCGGCTCTACTTTAAGCACGTCGCCCTCCATCTCCACCACACGGACTCTACACCCATTTTTTATGGGGGTTATAGACACGGCCTTCCAGTACTCTCCCAACACTATCACAAAACCCGGCTTGTCCGGCCCGATGTCCTCCACAGCCACGCCCTCTACGCCTCTTAACGTGGTTAACATCTCCGATGGGGGCCTCTGTCTATGTACCCCAACGACCTTATATATCACCAACGCCAAAAAGCCCAGGAGGATGGCTATGTTGATATAAAGCCCCAGCTGGATAAGCCACCAGCTCTCTATATGTATAAGCTCCCCACTAAAGATGTTTGCCGGATATGTGGAGATAAATCCAGCAATTAGCAAGACGGCCCCCACGGCGGCTACAACACCGTGTGTGGCAGCCCCAGTCAAGATCTCCACCATTATCAACACGGCCCCCAGTATTATGAGGGCCACGCCCAACCACACCGTGGGCAATATGGAAAACATGGAGATCACCAGGATCAATATAGCCGCGGCGGCCACCGCCGGGTGGCCTGTGAAGAGTGCCGCCAGCAGGAGGATAAAGGCTAGTAACGACAACAGGCTTGAAACCACCGGGTCGCTAATCCACGCCTGTAGGGCTTCTGTAAACGTGGGCGGCACCCGCCGGAAGCTCTTGCCGGCAACTACCAGCACCTCCCTCTGGCCTCGGAGCAATATGACGCTGCCGTTAATCTTCTTCACCAGGTCGTCGGGATCTGACGCAATTAGGTCTACTACCCCATATCTGAGAGCTTGTTCTGCGTCTAGATTCACGTTTTGAGTTATACAAAGCCTGGCAAAAGTCCCGTTGCGTCCATAGGACTTAGCCACGGCCTCCAGATAGCCCACCAGCGCGTTTAAAACCTTAGACTCGTTGATGGGCGTCTCCCCGGCGACGGGCTGACAGGAGCCAATAACCGTATGTGGCGCCATGGCCGCAATGTGTGTAGACATGAGGACATAGGTGCCTGCAGACCAGGCGTAGCTGTAGTCCGGGTAGACATAGCCGATAACCGGCGCGGGGGAGTTGCCAATTTCTTTCATTATCTGTAGTGTGGCGTCTGCCAGGCCGCCTGGAGTAGACAGCAGTAAGATCACCGCGCCTCTCTCCTGTTCTGCCATTGAGATAGCTCTCTGAACTTGCGACAGAGTGTAAGGCCCTATTACCCCATCTATCTCCACGACGTAAAAAAGGTGGGCCACATATGCCTGAGATAAGGCGACAGCCAGCAGTAGGAGGAGGCTACTTCTCATCTTGTTGTCTTTTCGTGAGGGCTAGCGGCAGCGCCACGTATTCAAAGGTTGGCGGCGTCACGATTATTAGGTTACGTTCTCTAGCGATTTCTATCAAGGCGTCTATCATTCTCAGCTGAACTGCAGTGGGGTTTTGGGAATAACGCGCGGCGGCGTCGAGATAAATCTTGCTGGCTTCGTATTCCGCAGAGGCCAGCGTGATTTTTGCACGTTTTACCCTCTCGGCCTCCGCCTGGCTGGCAATAGCCCTGAGTAAGACCTCTGGAAGTTTTATGTCTTTAATGGCCACCGCCGTGACCTTAACGCCCCAGGGGGTTACGTGTTCGTCCACAATAGAGGCGATCTTTTTTGCGATCTCGTCTCTATGTGTCAACACTGTATCTAAATCCACCATGCCTATGACGTCACGTAAAGTAGAAGAGGCGTAGATCGCCACTGCAGGCACGTGGCTTTTTACAGTTAACGCGGTCTTTAAGGCGTCAACTACCCGGAGGTAAATAGCGGCATCTACAGTTACTTCTACGTTATCTTTTGTTAAAGTCCTCTGTGCGGGCACGTCTACCACCTCTACTCTCAGATCGTATATTACTATCCGGTCTATGATGGGAATTATGAAAACTAGCCCGGGGCCTACGACGCCCACCACGCGGCCTAGCCTAAACTTGACAGCTCTCTGATATTCAGGAATTATACGGATGGCAGAAGAGAGTATAGCCACAAGTATAACTAACGCAAAGAGAATTAACAGCCCGAAGGCCATCTGTTCCACAACCTGAAGTAACATGATTTAAGATATGTGTGTATATATAAACTTCAGAATCTACCGTATGAGGTGACGTGGGGACGGGCTGACTGTGATGAAAAATCCGCGCGGCCGATCAGCCGCGAGAAGTCTCTTCACCACTCTGACAGTCCTGGAGACATCATTTTTATATAACATGTAGTTATCTCCATGTTTAAAATTGACGAGATTTTAAAAAGGCTAGAGGAGATAGATAGAGTTATCAAAACAATTAATGAGACAAAAACAGAAGTATCATTACATATAGATAATATTTCAAATAAATATAAAGAAGAGGTTATTAAAAAAATAGAGGAAATTATAAATCAAGCTGTTGAAAAATATAAAATAGAAATTCTTGAAAACACCAAGAGAGAAATCGAAAAAATACATAGAGACGCCGAGGAAAAGATAGGGGATATCCTCGAGAAATACCAACAGAGAAAACAAGAGCTTGTCGACAGGGCGTTAGAGCTATTTAACATATGACCTTTGTGGCCAAGAGGCCTTCTCTAGGGCCACGCGTCAGGGGGTTACGGATCAAAGAGCTGCCAAGAGACAAGCTTATCGCAATAGCCTACGCCAACACTCTAGACGAGCTTCTTAACACGCTAAAAACAGCATATGGGATAACGTTAGACAGACTCACAAAGGAGAATATTGGAGAGCTACGGGGTGAGCTCATAAAGATATATCTAGACAAAATCCGCTCCATATATCTGGGTTCAGACAAAGACGCAAAAGAGGTGGTATTGTCTTCCCTCAAGTTTTTTGAGTATGAGAACATACGTAATATAGCCATAGCCATAAGGGCTGGAAAAAGCCCAGATGACTTCGTCTTCTGGGCGCCGCTGGAATTTACACGTAGGCGTCACATTGTGGCCAGCCTACTTGGCGTAAAAAACCTAGAGGACATGAGAGAGAGGTTGAGACAGTTAAAACACCCAGCCCACAGGGCCTTTGAGCTCGCGGCAAGATATGGGGAGGATAAACTCAGCATATTTGTCGACAGACAGTGGATTGAAGACTTCTCTAAAGCCACCATAGCCAAGAAAGACAGGTCATTCCAAATGTTTACAGAAGACCTCAAGGAGTATTTCAACGTGTTAATTACCTTAAGGTCGCGGCTATGGGGTCTCTCTGAAGAAGTAGGCGAGCTTGTTGTGGGGAAGCCCACCCCGATGGTAACCTCAGCGGCTAAAGACCCCCCCGCGCGGTTTTTAGAAAACGCAACCTCTGTGCCTTGGGGCAGAGTCTTGGTCGACATTGTGGCAGAAATGCCGACGTTAGAAAACATAGCTATAGCCATGGATAATATATATCCCGCATATGTGAGAAAGCTGGCTGATACATACATGGTAAAATTTTCAGAATTTTCGCTAGGCGCCCTGGCTGCCCGCCTGGAGTACATGCGGGCAGAAGTCATGGCGATAATTAGGGCGGCCTCACTAATAGCAGAGGGGGTGTCTCTAGAAAAAAGAAGAAAAATTTTCGAGGCGCTGGCTAGAGCTTAGAAGATCAGCAGCAGGCTTATAAACAGGCCGTAGATGGCGATAGCCTCCGCCAGCGCTATGAATATTAGGTACCACACCTTCTCCTCTGGCTTTTCTATATATGCGGATATAGCCGCGGCGCCGGCTATGCCCACCCCTATGCCGGCGCCAAGTCCCGCCAGCCCTACTGCAAGCCCGGCCCCAATATATCTCGCCTCCCCTCCCGCGGCTTGCGCCATTGTAAACATCGCCAGTAATATAACTGCAACAGCCGCAGCTTTGTACATAGATGGCTAACTTTCTAGATTTTTTAAATATTGACGTAACTCCTCTATCTTTCTGTCAATTATGGCTGTGGTGTTTTTCACCTCCTCCCTAATGTCGGCCATGGCTTTCTCAATTTCTTTTTCGATAAGCTCTTTAATAAACGCGTTGAGATCTCTTATAGACATGCCCTTCTTGATTTTCTATATTTAAATATATGACGTGATTATCTTCCTACGGATAAACTCCTCTCTCTCCCCTTCTTCTAGCGCCAGAGATATAAACTGCATGTTTTCTAAAATCCGTGGAATTATGACGTAATCTATGGCGTTTATCATCCTTTGGTATTCCCGCACCCTGTTTAGAAGAGTGTAGAAAAGAGTTTCTTTTTCTGCAAAGTCTATAAGCTTCTTTAATAGCTCTCTCATTTTTGTTAACGCCACGTCTAGCTCAGCCGCCTCAGAGGCCAGACTGTAGATAGGGTAGGTTACATAGTTAGACACCTCAAGCCCCACATAGTTTTCTCTAGCGACAAGCTCCACCCTCACGGTTTTTGGAGTTAACTCCGCCAGACTCTCTATTCTATCTATGCCAGATTTAGCCACAGCCGCCCTGAAGTTTTCAGACACCTCTAAAAAGCCCTCGGCAATCTCACGCCTTAATTTTTCCAAATCTGTAATTAACACTCTTATCCTCTGGATTGTGGAGTTTCTAGCGTCTTCTAGCGTTTTTCTAATTCTTTTGAATAAAGCCATTTGTCTCCTTAGACGTATTAACACAAGCCTTGAGGGCGGCGGCCTAGTGGACACAGATGGTGGCTCTCTACATTTTTTAAATATTTACCACATGCCCCAATGTGAGGGAGACCTGGAGACTAGTGCGGAAAGTCCTAGAAGATGGAGACTTGGCGTTAGAAGTAATAGATGCGAGAGACCCGGCTGCGACCAGAGTGGAGGAGGTAGAAAAGCTATCTGACAGACTAGGCAAGCGGCTACTGGTGGTGATAAACAAGGCTGATCTCGTGGAGAGAGCGGTCTTAGAAAAGTGGAGGGCATATATCAAAAGCCTAGGCCGCGAGGCTGTATACATTAGCGCAAAACACAGGCTAGGCACCAGAAGGCTGGTGGCGGCAATTAGGTCTCTCGCCCCCAGGATACCTACAAAAGTGGTGGTGGTGGGGTATCCAAACGTGGGGAAGTCCACAGTAATAAATTACCTCAGGGGGAGACACGTGGTGTCTACAAGCCCAAAGCCCGGATGGACCAAGGGGGAGCAGTTGGTAAGGGCGAAAAGCTGGCTTTTAGTCCTAGACACCCCTGGAATAGTCAAGGCTGCCCCCTCCGGGGAGCTTGACCTCGACGTGATTAGAGGCCTTGTGGATCCCGGAACTGTGGAGGACCCAGTTCCCTACGCCTATGCGTTACTAAAGCGGGTGGTTAAATATAACCCCTCGGCTCTGTTTGAAGCCTACGGCGTGGGGTGCGCCGTGGAGGAGGCCCTCGAGGTGGTGGGAAAGACGAGAGGCATGTTGTTAAAAGGAGGCAAGGTGGATATAGATAGGGTAGCTAGGACGATACTTAAAGACTGGGCTGCGGGCAGACTTAAGTACTCCATCCCGCCTCCTAACCTATAAATAGGAGACCTTATTTTACACAATGCTACTAGTCGTACTGGCCGTGGTTCTTACAATCCTCATCACGGCTGTAGAGCCTTTTGTCACCCCGCTATACGCCACAGACTTTGTAAAAATTGGAAATTTTAAAATCACCGTAGGAGATAAAGACTATAGGTATGTTGAACTCCCTTGGCCTCAGGCAGTAATTACGGCAATGGCGTTAATAGCCCTGTCTCTATATCTAGAGGCCTCACGACGTTTCTGTGGGTGGGGGAGATGTCTAAAGGCGACCTCACGTGGCTTAGAGATAGCTATAGCCATTGTCGCAATTCTCCACGCGTCGCCACTTCCATACATCTTTGTCACAAGTCACGACGTCGTTATCGTGTTTAGTAATTATGCCAGGTATTTCTCACTGCCGTTATTCGCCCTGGCGTTATTTATCGCAATTTCTGAAAGACTGTTGGCAGCCCCAAATAGGGCTAGAGTACTTGCAGATCTATCTACCACGGAGGAGAAGACCTTAAAGACGTGATTAGATGTTTTTTCTGTACTAAAAAAATTGATACTTATAACATAGCGAGCTTGAAAGTAGAGCTTTCGTTAAATATATATGTATATATATGTAATGACTGTCTAATAAAGTATAACAACTTTATCCTTGAAGTTATTAAAAGAGGTGAGAAAATCCCCTATCTTCTCTATAGAAACTATAGGAACTCTGTTAGAAATAAGGCTGACGCCAGTAGATATCACAAGAGGCACCACAAGGGGGGCAAAGGCAAGTAGCCAAGAGAGACATCGCCGCGTTTTTTCCAGGTGGGAAGCCGCCACCTCTCTCCACGCGCCACTTTTCCACTTCTTTGCCTCTACTACATATACAACTTGTCGATTCCAAGCCACCACGTCGAACTCAGCCCCCCCGCCGCAATTTAGCCTCAAGTTACTAACCACGTTGAAGCCAAACTCTATAAACACATTTCTTATAAACTCCTCAAACTCGCGCCAGTCTAGATACTTGGCGTAGTCTATTACGTCGATTCCACACTTTAACGCCTTGTAGAGCACATACCCCCTAGAGGGGGGCTCTCTCTCTGAGATAAGACCCAGCTCTTTTAGACATTGAAACGCAGAGTGGTCTCCAGAGATATAACTCTTCACACAGAGGCGTAGAGACTGGCGTCTTGACGACACGGCTAATATCCACAGATATTTAAGTACATATAACCCCCAGCCAGTTTCTCTTGTGATGAATATAGCTGTTGGATTACGTGACAGAGGTCCAAAGCGCTGACTTGCGGCACCACAACTTTTATACTACAGACAAGCCAACGCCGTGAGGTGTGCTTCTGTAACTCACTGCGAGCCGCAAGCCTCACGTGAGGAGGAGCTAGATGTAGACGTGCTTATAGTAGGCGGAGGGCTGGGGGGATTGGCCGCAGCGTTAGAGCTGAGGAGATATGGCTACAGCCCGAAGATCGT
Organism: Pyrobaculum sp.; assembly: GCA_046293555.1. GTDB lineage: Archaea > Thermoproteota > Thermoprotei > Thermoproteales > Thermoproteaceae > Pyrobaculum. The sequence continues at coordinate 15,499 of JBKBOT010000007.1, forward strand.
CCATTTGGGCATGTTGGGAGGTCACCACGTCCTGGGCGACGCCCCTAGATATACGGAGGTAGATATACAGGGTCTCGTCAACAGGGCCAGAGAGCTAGATATCTCCTACGGCTTTTTCGACGGCTTTTATATCTACAGCGGCGACGTGAGATATAGGGCTAGGTATAGACACCTGATATTAGCCACAGGCGGCGTGGATATCCCCATCACATTTCCTCAAAGCCTCAAGGCGCCTCAGAAAGCCGCAGAGGAGGTGCTGACAGAGCCGCCTAGCGGCCTGAATGTCGTCGTTTGGGGCACCACAGAGTGGGGTCTCAGAACTGCGCTTAGCTTAAAGAGAGACAACGAGGTGGTGGTGTTGGACAATTCTGCATATTTAAGAGACGTGAAGTACTACGAGAAGGTAAGACCGAAGCTAGATATAACGACCTCTGTAAGGCTGCTGAAATACGACGGCGGGCTGGCGTATGAAGTCATTACTGAAAAAGGCAGGGAGACAAGTAGGCTTAAGGTAGACCTAATAGTCTCTACAGTAAGGATAGCTAACCCCCTAGCGGCCACGAGGCTAGGCTTTAGAGTTTTCTACAGCTTTGAGCTCAACTCTCTAGTTCCCAGAAGGAGCAACTATGGCGAGCTCCTAACTGTAGAGAAGTCAGGCAGGTCTGTAGGAGGGAGCAATGTGTACGCCACAGGACATCTCTACGGGGCGTTAAGGGAAAGCCATATAGTAGAACAGGGAAAACTTCTGGCGGCATATATAGCCTCAAAAGACGGCGTGGAGAGTTTAGACAAGACGAAAGAACTTCTAGATAAATACTTGGTGCAACTCACCATAGAGGCCAACTGGCTTTACAACCTGGGGAACAGGCTGGAGAGGGGTACTGACGACACTGGCCGATACGTGGAGCCTAACGTCATCGATGTGCCTCACTGGGCCTCCTTTTGGCCTCAGATAGATGAGGTAGAGGACTTTGTGATATGTCCATGTGATGGCACCACGCTAGGGAGATACCTAGAGGAAGTCAAGAAGCTAAACAGGAGAGAGGTGAAAATAAGGATAACACACGATGAGACCGACGCCTTGAGGCAACTTAACCTCCCCAAACTTGTCTTCACCTCCACATGTGGGGAGACCGTATGTATGCCATATGCCGCCATAATTTTAGGCGCGGTGTTGGCACAAAAGCCGTCTTACTTCCTTTACGGCAAGCCGCAAATGCTCTACGCCTAGATGCCGAGTTACGGCAGTAGCTGGCTGAGTAGTTTTTTTAACTCATCTATTCCCTCCCTTGTATACGACTCAATCTTTACCCTCACCACCGGTTCTGTGTTGCTAGGCCTAATTAGGAGCCTGCCCCCGCCCGTCCTTATATCTACGCCGTCTAGCTCGTAGTATTCAAGCCCCCTGGCCTTTGTCTTTATGGCCTCCACAGCCCTTCTGGGGTCTCCAGACCGTATGTCCACCCTTTCTTCATATACACGGGGGGCCTCCTCTAGCACCTTGTCTAGAGTGGTGTGTGACAACACAGAGAGGATTTTCAAGGCGGCGTATATCCCGTCGTCAAAATAGTTATGTTCCTTAAAGCCTATGTGCCCGCTGTATTCAGCCCAAAAGAGGGCGTTAGCCCTAACGGCGGTGGGCTTCTGGAAGCTATGGCCGACCCTCTGCCTAACTATCCTCACCCCCCTCTCCTCGGCGGTTTTTTCTAGATATAGCGGCATGGTGACGTCGAGAACCACCACGTCGCCAGGCTTGGCGTAATAGTTAAGCAGGGCGTAAACCATCTTCTCCGGCCTGAAAATCCTGCCTTGCGCCGTGACGAGACCTAGGCGGTCACAATCGCCGTCTAGAGCTATGCCGGCATCTAGGCGGCTATCTGCCACAAGGCTTTGGAGTTGCCGCAAGTTCTCCGCCTTTTCTGGATCTGGCAGATGTGCGGGAAAACGGCCGTCGGGGAGGTGGTTTATAGCCACCACCCTTTTAAACACCCGTTCCAACAGGGGGGTAAGTATGACGCCAGCCGCGTTGGCTGGGTCGAACCCTATGGATACATCCATCCTGCCGAACCTCTCTGATAGATAGTCCACATATTTAGACAAGACTTCCTGCACGTAGACAACTCCACGTCTTGTCTGAGGCGGCTTTTTTAACATAGAGGCTAACATCTGGATCTCGTGACTCTCCAGGTCAAGTCCCCCACGCCTCATGACCTTCATGCCGTTGTACTCTGGGGGGTTATGAGAGGCTGTAATCATGACTGCCGGCTTGTCTAAAATATGGGAGGCATAGTGGGTGATGGGGGTGGTGGAGGTGCCGATAAAGATAACGTTGCCTCCCGCAAGTAGGCCTCTAGACAGAGCCTCCGCGATTTTAAAGGAGTGGCTCCTTACGTCTATCCCCACAACGACGTCGTCGCCTTCAAAAAACTGGGCGAGGGCGTAGCCGATCTCCTCCACAAGGCCCTCTGTGAGCTCTATGTCGACAACCCCACGTATGTCATACGCCTTAAATACAGACATGTCTCTAAAATTGTGTGAATTTAAATTTCTGTAAAACAGGTGGGCCTATAGTGGGCCCACTGAGAGACTCTAGCCAGATCTTCAAGCACATATCTCCCCACAATCTCAAAGTCGGCGCCTGCCCTAATGGCGCCGCCCGGCGCGCCGCCTTGAGGGCCTATGCCCGGCGATATGACCCTATATCTACATCCCAGCTCCCTACGTGCCTTAGTTATAACCTCAGGCTGGTTGCCTGGTAGCACCACGCCTCTGACGTCACCCGTTTTTTCTAACAGCTGTTCCCAAACCCCGTCGTACATAGTCTCTACGGTCATTTTTAGCAATATGTATATATGTGGGCCCCGGGGGATGGAGGGGTATAAGAAGCCGTGGATAATTACACAACAGGCGCCATGTCTGACAAGCTTCTCGATTACCCTATTTGAGACATGGGGGATGTCCGCAATTTTTATATCTACAATAACCTTCCCAAATCTCGAGATCTCGCTGACAGTAGACACGCCGCCTTCAAGTATGAGATCCCACCCCACCTTATACCCCGCCACAAGATCTCTCAGGCGTCTTGCCACATCTAGCGCCTTCAACACGTCTGTATCTAGGGCCACGACGAGTGGGGTCACATCTCAATTTTTTTAATAGTTAATAACTTCCACACGTGTGGCGTAAGAGAGATGTAATATCTGCAAGAGATTTTTCTCGAGGAGAGCTAGAAGAGCTTTTTGAAACCACGAGATATATGGAAAAATATGCGAAATCCCGCGTAGATTTTCTTAAAGGCAGAATTATGGCTTTAGCCTTTTTCGAGCCTTCTACAAGAACGAGGCTGAGCTTTGAGGTAGCCATGAGGCGGCTAGGTGGCGATGTGGTGGGCTTTTGGGGGCCAGAGGGCACAAGCGTGGAGAAAGGCGAGACTCTGGCAGATACCATAAGGATGCTCGACGCCTATTCTGACATCATCGTGATTAGACATAGATACGAGGGCGCGGCGAGACTTGCCGCAGAGGTGGCAGAAAGCCCTGTGGTAAACGCAGGCGATGGGGGCTTTAACCACCCCACACAAGCCATGTTGGACGTCTACACCATCTGGAGAGAGCTGGAGACTGTGGACAGGCTAAATATCGGCATTATGGGCGACTTGAGACACGCCCGTGCGGTCAACAGCCTTCTCGAAATCCTCACAAACTTTAGCCCCAGTATTTACCTAATATCGCCAGAGTTCTTAAAGCCAAGAGCTGAGGTTCTCGACTATATCCACTCTAGAGGCGTGAGGCTTAGCTTTCACCACAGCCTAGACGAGATTCTCCACGAGCTAGACGTGCTGTATGTAGTGAGGATACAAAAAGAGAGGTTTTTAGACCCTCTAGAATATGAGAGGGTAAAGGGCAGCTATAAGATAACTCTCGAGACGTTAAAAAACGCGAAAAAAAGCCTCGTCGTGTTACACCCACTGCCTAGAGTAGACGAGATAGACCACAGGGTTGACCAAACGCCGCACGCCAGGTATTTCAAACAGGCGGCATTTGGCGTGCCGTTAAGAATGGCACTTATATACCTCATCTTGTCTTAACCATGATTGTCGACGTTAAGACAGAAGGTGTGCAGAGGCTTGTGGGGAAAGACGGGAAGACAATATACATAATACGGGAGGCCGCCCTAAAAGACCTAGAGGACGTAATTAAGATAAATAAGGCGGTCCTCCCCGAGAACTACCCCACCTGGTTTTTTGTAGAACATTTTGAACAATACCCGAAGGCCTTTATTGTCGCCGAGATAGAGAACAAGATCGTGGGTTACGTGATGTCGCGGGTGGAATATGGGTGGGGCAACTTGGCCAGGGGGAAGCCGGTGAGAAAAGGCCATGTGGTGTCTGTAGGCGTCTTGCCTGAAGCCAGGAGGTTAGGAATTGCCACAGCCATGTTGTCTAGGTCTATGAAGGCAATGAAGACATACTACGGCGCCGTGGAGGTATACCTAGAGGTACGTGTCTCCAACACCCCCGCCATCTCTCTCTACGAGAAGCTAGGCTATAGGGTGGTGGGGAGGGTGCCTAGATACTACAGCGATGGGGAAGATGCATACATAATGGCCTGTCCACTATAGCCTACAGTAAAAAATAATAAGGAGGGGATAGTAAAGAGTGTGGCCTCAATTACAAGATGGCTATTGAGAGGTATTGAAAACACGGACTTAGACCCACTCCGCTTTAAATACACCGCGAGGCTCTTCAACCTGCTCAGTATCGCCGTAGTGGGAGTAGGCGCGTTTTTAACGCTAACTGGCGCGTTCCCCCTAGGCCCCCTGGTGTTAGGCATAGGCGCCTTCCTTTTCTTCTTCCCAAAGTTCACAATTTCTCTCAGGGCTGGCTCCATAAGAGAGCTGTTAAAAACGGAGATGGTGTTTTTCACGGCGCTCATCCAGATGGCCTTCGCCACTAAGGCGCATCTAAACCTCGTGGTGGAACGCATGACGCGGTACAAGGAGCTGCCCGGCGTGAGGACTCTCGCCATTGCCGCATGGAATAACGCCAGGATGTTAGGAATGGAGCCTTTTGACGCCATAAAAAGTGCCGTGGAGAAGCTAGCCCCCCAGAAGTTGAGATATCGTTTTAACTCGCTTTACACAGCCCTTAGGATTGGAGAAGATGTAGTAGCCAAGCTCTCCCTCTATATGGATATGGACATCGTGGAGTTCTCCTCCGCCATGCAGAGACGTCTAGATAGGCTTACCTCCCTGATATCATCTCTGGTGGTGGGCCTGGCCATGTTGTCTGTCACCGCGGTGGTCATAGGCAGGGGGAATCCGGCAATGCTTATACTAATGGGGGGCCTCATGCCGGCAGTGTTGGGAGTAGTCATGTCGCTTGTTATTAACGTCCCCTTGATGAAAATGGAGTTTAAAATCCTCCCGCTGGCTTTCGGCGTGGCGGCAGCCATTGCGCTAATTACAGCCGGCTTTACCCCCATGGCTACTTACGCGCCTCTTTTAGCTCTCGGCGTGGCTTTAGCCGGCTGGGTTATTACACGCGAAAGGACAGACGCCAAGGCTTTTGAAAGAGGGTTCTCAGATTTTATCTATACGGTATTCGACGAGTTAAAAAGAGCGCCCTCTGTATACAGAGCTGTGGAAAACGCCATCACTTTTGGCAACTACGGCCCCTTTAACAAAACCGCAGCTGCGGTGTTACAAGCCATGAAGATTGGCGACAGCAGGCTTGAAGATGTGTCTTTAAAAGGCCTGCAGCCTGTGATGTCTGTGGTGTTGAGAATGTTGTTCGATATCTACCGGCTGGGCACACTGCCTCGCGCCACTGTGGACCAGCTACAGAACTTTATAGTCAAGCTGTTTGAATTTAGGGCAGAGATCGGCAGAACTTTAAATATCACCCGTTTTCTCGCACTAGCTGGCGCCGCCATGGTGGCCTTTGTGAACACCTCGATGATTAGACTTACCGAGGCCTTATCTAAGATCTCAGGCGGCGCCCAGCTAGGCGGCGTTGGGATGGGCATGCTCTACCTGGCGCTTGGCATTATGTCTATTGGTTACTACCTCCTCTTCGCGAAAATTAGCTTTTCCACCAGAGGGGGGCTATTATATCTAGGCCTGCTGTATTTAGCCATATTCTTCGCGTCTCTAGCCTCAGGCCTCATGTTGGTATAACCATGCTGGACTTTAGGATAGACTCCTGTAAAGGCGCAGTGGTGGAGGAATACATGTCGGAAGGGGCACGTATACAGGTCTTCCAGTCGGAAGACGGCTACTGTTATAACGTCTCCTACGCCTTTCCCTATTCTGAAAAAATTGGGGAATATGCCTACAAGGTTGTAGAATACCTTACGGCACATCAGATAATAAGGCCTAACGTGACTAGAGAGGAGCTAGGCAAACTCATCGAGATGGCTATGGCAGACGTGGGGGTGCCTAAACAACTACGTGCGGCCGTAAGGTATTACGTCCAGCTTGAAGCCGCCGACTATTCATACCTCACCCCAATTCTATACGACGTGAGGCTTGAAAACATAAACATAAATGGAACTAATAACCCCATTTATGTAGACCATAGGGAATATGGCTACAACGTAAAGACAAATGTCATACCTACAAACAAGGAGACTTTAGTCAAGATCGTGGGGAGGGTTTATGCCGAGACTGGACGCCCTCTTAACGAACAGTATCCAATACAAGATACATACATGCGGCTGAGAAACGGCGCCTTGTTACGTTTTGCCACAGCTATGTCCGGCAGAGTGGGGAGAAACCCGCCCTATGTCTCTGTACGCGTCCAGCCGCCTTATCCCATCTCGCCGACAGAGCTCATCAAGCGGCGCACAATCTCCCCACTCGCCATGGCCTACCTGTGGTACCTTTTTGAACACCACAAGTCTGTGGTAGTTGTTGGCGGCACGGGCACTGGGAAGACCACTCTGTTGAACGCATTGCTTGTACTTCTGCCACATAAGAGGCTCGCCATAGCCGAGGAGACGCCGGAGATAAGAATGCCCCCTAGTTACCAAAATGTGGTCATGTTGTACACATCGCCGATGTATGACTACATGAAGAACCTGCCTGGGTCTGAATCCGCCATATACCTAATAGACTTAGTGAAATATCTCCTCCGCGCCAGGCCTGACATCATAATAATCGGCGAGAGCCGCGGCCGGGAGATCCACGAGCTTATACAAGGCGTGTTGACAGGCCATGGAGGCGGCACTACCTTCCACGCAGAGGACATCATAGAGGTCTTAATGCGCCTCACCGGCGAGGCTATGGGGGTTGCGGCAGAACATCTCTCCGCATTTCACGTCTTGGCGACAATTAAGAAGTTCGACCTCGGGAGGCGCGTGACGAGAATCACCGAGTTGGTGTGGCTAAGGGCTTACCCGTATCCAGCTGTGTCAAAAATAAAGATTAAAGAAGAGGAATTTGCCTTTATTGACGTGGGCGGATATAACCCCAAGACGGACTCTGTCGAGATAGACTTAAGGAAGTCATATTGGCTACAGAGACTCGGGGGATATGAGGAGATAATAGAGAGGGCTAAGTTCCTCAGCTCTCTCGTAGATAAAGGGGTATTAGACTCAGAAAAAGTGGGCGAGGCCGTGAGAGAGTACTACCGCCAAAAACATGCTATTTTACGGAAGGCCTGAAGAGCTTATAAACGCTGTATTACGTGAGATAGAGCTATTAAACTCTCTGCTAAATAGAGACAAGAGGCTAGACGCATTTATAAAACGTAAAGTCGAGTTACTAAACCTCTGCTTACAGCAACTAAAAAGACTTGCGCCGGGGGAATACCAACTGGTGGCTCTAGAGAGCTGCGAAATTGTGCCACTATGATTGACTTAATAATCGCCGGGGTTTTAGCCATAGTGGCCGGCCTCGGGGGGGTTTTCATCAAAGACCTAAAGGCGTTATTAATCTTCACCGCGCTTATAGCCGCCGCTGCGTTTTTAATCTCCCTGTTGATAAACATGCCTGTAGTAACCTTAGGGCTTGCCGGCTTACTTACCGCAGTTGTAAAAATCTCTATGAAGATATCGCCCAGAGGTGAGTCAAAGCCGTTACCTCCTGAAGTCTCGCGGAGTAGGGCCAGGGTCTATAGGTCCCGGAGGAGGCTAAGGGCATTGGAGGAACTCACGAGAAGGTTACCTCAAGACATTGTGGATATAATCCCGGCGGGCTCAAGGAGGGTCATACACCCCAAGTTGGTCCAACTGGTCTCTTTAGCTAACGAGGCTTACGCCAAAGGCTACGTGGTGGAAGAACCCCAGTGGTTTAGAGAGGTGAGGCAATATCTGGCGTTTATAGGCCCCAACTCCTCTCCAGATAAGACAAAAGTTGTGTCTAGATACGAGATTGTGGATCTAGAGTGACAGTGTTTGAAATTGTGGCAAAAGACCTCGCGGGGAGGGTGGGGAAGCTCTATACGAAAAGCGGCGTTGTGGAGACGCCAGCCCTGTTTCCCGTAATAGATGTTAGAAAACAGGAGGTCCCCACAGAGGTTATTGAGAAATATTTCGGCCAAGTTATCACAAATGCCTATTTTGTATACAGACTGGCGAGGAGAGCCGTAGACCTAAAGGCTTTGTTGAAATGGAGGGGGGTAGTGATGACAGACTCTGGGGCGTATCAGATCTTGAGATACGGCACTGTGGACATAGACCCAGACGAGATCTTACTATACCAGTCAAAAATTGGGAGCGATATAGGCGTGATTCTCGACCTGCCTTTTGACTACCAGGAGTCTTACCACAGCGCCGTGTTGAAAGTAGAGGAGACCTTAAGGAGGGCCAAGAGGGCAGCCGCCCTGATAGACCAGCTAAACATGTTGACAGTAGCCCCAATCCAGGGGGCGTTATATACTGACCTCCTCCTTAGGTCTATAGAAGAGCTTTCTCAATACCCCTTCCACATATACGCCATCGGGAGCCCCACCACCCTTCTAGAGGAGTATCGCCTAGATCTAGTCCTCGAGATTGTGGCTATGGTCAAATCTGCCCTAAGGAGAGAGGCCCCCATCCATCTCTTCGGCGCGGGCCACCCCCTTGTCCTCCCATTCGCCGTCGCCCTGGGCGTGGATCTTTTCGACAGCGCCTCCTATATACTCTACGCGAGAGATGGACGTATTATGTTGAGAGACCGCACTATCCATCTAGACGACGTGAAGATAGATTACCTCCCCTGTAGCACAAAACTTTGTCAAATCCCCACAAAAGAGCTAAGAGAGATGCCCAGAGAGGAGCGGGTAATCTATATCGCGGAGCACAACCTAGCCACATTGAGAGAAGAGATACTGGAGATAAAACAGAGGGTTCATGAAGGCACGTTGTGGGAATACCTAGAGATAAAGGCTAGGGCCCATCCAACTCTCTACAGATTTCTAAAAAGCCTCTATAGATATAGAGATATGTTAGAAAGCCTAGACCCCGAGACCCACCCCGAACCCCACGGGCTGGTGTTCTATCACGACACGGCCCCCTCAAGACCCGAGCCGTATAGACATCAGAACAGGTTGACACACATAAACACCACCAGAAAGGCCATAGTTATCAAGGTGGACACAAAGCCATATAACAGAAGTTGGGAGTACAACTACGTGAAGTCCATAGTGGGGGACCAAGTCCACATATTGTTTTACGACCCGGCTTTCGGCATAGTGCCGGAAGAGCTCGCCGAGGTCTACCCGCTTTCTCAAAACGAGACAGAAGGCGAGTCAGAAGAGGCGAGGGCATATGCCTATCAGTGGCTTGAGCGTTACGACGAGGTGTATCTCTACGGGGTAGACCTATGGGTGTTAGGCAAGTCGAAAAGATTGAACTCCCTAGAGGAGGCTAGATATATAGCCTAGATTCCTCCCGCCTCTGTTGTTCTGCCAGACGCGCCCGGGCCTCTTCAAGCTCTCTTTCAAGCTCCTCGGCGATTTGTCTCAACTGGCCTACATCTAGGGCGAAGTTAAAAAGCTTCGAGAAGAAGTCCACTGCGATACTGGCCGCGTAGGGGTCTGCAGGTCGGCTCATATCTGCATAGGGCAGGATGACTAAAGCTGGGAAGTCAAGCTCCTCAAAGAAGGAGAGTAGTAACGCCAGGGGTCCCACAATCTGGAGGCCAGACTCCAGCGTCTTGGCGCCCCCTGTGGGCAGCCCGGTGCGTCTATAGGCAGAGGTGTAGGCCACCCGCAGTAAGTCCTCCCCCCTTCTCAACCTGCCGTCTAGGCCGCCGAACAGCACGGCGGCCTTAAAGCCATTGGCTACAACCCAAGAGGCTAGAGCCTTTGTGTAATCATACACCGCGGCCTCATGTATGCCGTAGTTATTCACCACCCCCACCACCTTGCCGCAAGAAAAGATCTCGTTTTGTAACAAAAGTCTGTCGCCCTCTATAGACACAATAGGCGGCTCACCCCTGTATCTCACTACTCCCACCACCTCGCAGTTTCTAGATATGTACTTGGTGGCGATGTGGCCCACTATCCCTATCCCCGCAAAGCCTGTAACAAAAAGCTCGAAATTTTCCACATATTTAAATATCCTGAATTCTACCTTCATAACTTTTCTAACTTTTCATATATTTTTGTCAACTTTCTTATCTCGTCTATATTTTCAAGATATTCAAGCGTGGTTCCACATACGGGGCAAATGCCCCCCTTATTTACCGCGTCATCTAGGCTATACCTCATGAAGCAGTGGGGACATATGTAGTAAGCCCCCTCGGCGAGGCTTCTAATCAGTAGAGAGATTTTTTCTTTTACAACTTTTGTCTTGGCTTTAATGGCCTGCCATACTACCTCATCGTCGACATGCCAGGTGTATTCAATACGGTAGTCTTCTGTAGTCCTCTTCTTGACGCCCACCAGGTTGTGTTTCATTAGGTACTGGAGTATCCTCCTAGTCTCCGCGGTAGAGATATTTAACAGGATGGCCACCCTGTCGTCAGTAAGGTCTTCTCTCCTCTCGTAAAGCATCTCCACGATCTTTCTGGCAAGTCTGCCATATTCGGCACTGTCGAACTCCCACGCCACGCTCTTCTCTACGACATATAGATAAGCCTCTCTCACCTCTCCCCATTCTACACGCCTTTAAAAATATTTATTAGTCCGAAGGTCCCACTGGGCTGGCGCTGGCACAAAAACCACCTCGCCAACACGTAGCCCTCTGGCCTTTGGGTCGTAAACCTTATATATCTTATAGCCAGGAGTTTTGAAAAACAACATGACTTTTAACGCATCTAGGCCGAACCCAGTCAAGGCGGAAGTGGGTATAAACCACCTGAAGTACCGCCCTATAGTCTCCCTAATTGTTTTTACATGTCTTAACTCTATTTTGTCCACCTTGTTTACCACCGGGATTATTCTATCCCTATGTATCCCCACCTCGCCCAACGTCTCTAGAGATGTCCCCACTTTTCTCGAGACCTCCTCCGGGGGGTCAGAGCCGTCTACCACCAGAAGTACTATGTCGGAATCTACAATCTCCTGAAGTGTGGAGTTAAACGACTCTATCAACAGTGGGGGTAGGTCGTCTATAAAGCCTATGGTGTCTGTTAAGACTATCTTAACCCCCCAGAGGTCTAACAGACGGCTGTAAGTCTCAAGCGTGGCGAAAGGCCTCCCGTCTATAAACTTGTTTTCCTTCACCAGCCTGTTGAAAAGCGTGGTCTTACCGGCGCTGGTGTAGCCTGTTATAACCGCTTCCGGCAGGCCGACTTCCCTCCGCCTACTGATGTGGGCAATTCTCCCTCTACGTACCTCTTCCAGTTTTTTCTTTATTGTGGAAATCCTTCTAACCATGTGGCGGTAGTAAGAGTCTATTGCATACTCGCCGGCGCCTAAAAAGCCCAGCTGTTCGCCCATCTTAGCCCTTCTTAAATACTCCTTGACTTTTGGAAGGTCGTACCGCAGTCTGGCTAGCTCAATCTGTAGCTTAGACTCTATACTGCCGGCTCTCTTCTGGAAGATTTCAAGTATTACCTGTATCCGGTCCATAACCCTCTTTTTAAACAAATTTTCTAGATTATACTGCTGTAGAGGGGTAAGGCTGTGGTACGCAATAAATACATCAAATTCGTGCCTAGAGACCTCCCTGGCCTTGCCGAGACCGAGATAAAACCTTGTGTCTGACTTCCCAAATTGTGTCACCACTCCAGCTGGCTCAAAGCCGGCCACTTGAGCCAACGAGATGAATTCCTCCAGCTTGTAGCCTAGGTTGGGAGCCTTGGGGCCTACGTAGGCTAGAAGCGCTTTACTCCTCACCTTCGTCTCTAACTTCTGCCACTTCTCCCAAGGTGAGCTCTTTGCCGCGTCCGCCTCCCCCCTTCACCTCGCCGTAGTCAGAAGTCTCCACTAAAAGCTTTACGCCAAGTGTTTTCTCCATCTTTCTCGCCAGCGCGAGGTCTGGCTGCAGTTGGCCAGACTCAATTCTCTTCAACACTGTCTCCTTAACGCCCAATATTGCCGCCAAGGTCTCGCGGGAGAGGCCCAGGTTTTCTCTAGCCTTTTTTATAGCTATGTGGAAGTCCTCCACTAGCTCGAGCTCCCGCCTGGGGGGCTTGGGGGCGGGCCTGGGGCGCGTCCTCTGTGGTGTTGAGGCCACCCTCTTGCCGTAACTTGCCGCACAGTTACGGCAGGCGTATAAGACGGCTTTGTCTACCTCTATTGGAATAGGTTCGCCGTCAATAAGGCGGCCACATATTTCACAATACACGTCTTAACAGTTTTTTTAGGTAATATATTTTGTGTCAGACACAGTGTTAAACCTGTTGGCATATCTCTACGGACGGGAGACCATAGAGAAGATGGGGGGAGAGGTCAAGGTGGGGTACAACAAGGCTGGGCGCGTTAAATATGTATACATAGGTGGAAAGCTGGCATTTGTCTTGAGGAATAACGACGGCTACCTGTTGCCCACCACATATGGCGCCATGTTTTTACCAAAAAAAGTTGTGATTTCTCAAGAAGCTGTGAAATATGTAAAAGAGGGACGTAACGTGCCGGCTAAATATATAATCGACATAACGCCCCACGTGAGGCCATACGGAGAGGTGGCCGTATTTAGCCCCACTGGAGAGCTTGTGGCTGTGGGCAGACTTTTATATAGCGTAAGAGAGCTGAGCTTAGGGAGGGGCTACGCGGTGAGAACTAGGCTCGTAAGTAAGAAAACACCTCCTCGAGAGTCTTAAACTCTCCAATAAGCTCAGAGCCCCTGTAGATCTCCACTTTTTTTAACCCACACTGAGAGAGAACGTTCTGGGGGGCCACCCCAGGGAAGACTTTAGGCCAGGAGGCCGGCCTGCCCTCCTCGTCGAGAGCTTTAACCTCCCTGTCTATACCCACCTTACCCCTACATTTTGTAAAGTGTAGTACAAAACGTAGGCCGCGGCTTCGCGAAAGCTCTACTAGTTTTTCAAATGTTTTCAACATGGTGTATATTATGTGGCAGTCTTATACGGCGTACGAAATAGTAAGTTACAGTCCCGTCACTACTAACTAAAGCTAGCACCATCTGCATAGATAACATCTCTGCCATGTTTATAAGGTTAAGCAAGGTGGAGGCCCCCACCTCTACCCCCTCAATCATTATGTATACTAGGTGTTTCCCCTTTTTCTCTACTACATACAGCCTCTCCCCAATTTTCTCCAGTATCTTAAACCCCCTGCTCTGCAGGTCTTTAAGCACCTGTTCAGACAAGACGTCGGCCATGGCGACGAACTTGAAGATAATTTTATATATGGCCATCTAATCTGGGCTATGGCTACAGAGGTGTCGAAATGTTTCGCCACGTTAGGCGCCACTCTACAGGATGCAATTGGAAAACAAGTCTTGGTAAAACTAAGAGATAGCCACGAGATAAGGGGAATTTTACGGTCTTTCGACCAACATGTCAACCTGCTTATCGACGAGGCTGAGGAGATCATAGAGGGGAAGATATATAAACGCGGCACTCTGGTGGTAAGGGGAGAAAACGTGTTGTTTATCTCGCCGGCGCCATGAAGGGAACGCCGTCAATGGGTAAACACGGCAGGGGGAAGACACATATCAGATGCCCTAGATGCGGCAGACATTCATACAACGTGGCTAAAAAATACTGCGCCTCTTGTGGCTGGGGTAGAAGCAGACGCCTCAGGAGATACAACTGGGCTAAGTAAAGATGGAGAGGGCCTGCCATCACTGAGGGGTGACTGAAAAATCTGGGTTCTGACAATATTTAAAGACATAACTACACGGCCCTATGGTGAAGATAAATGTCCGCGGCCAGGCAGGCCCGCCGGGATCACTCGCCAGCCTTCTTAAGGGGATTAAACTAAAGCTCGTGACCATCTCGGGTAAAGGCGGCGTGGGGAAGTCGCTTGTCACCACCTCTATCGCCGTGGGGTTCGCCATGAGGGGGTACAAAGTGGGGGTGCTAGACGGCGACGTATATGGCCCCACGGTCCCCAAAATGTTGGGCTTGTCGCAAAACATTCTTTATGTAGAGGAAAAGACTGGAGAGATAATCCCCGTGACGGGGCCCTTGGGGGTTGAGGTGGTCTCAATAGAGTTCGCCCTACCTGGCGACGACACCGCTGTGATCTGGAGGGCGCCGCTAGTCAACCAGGCGTTAAGAGATTTTATCTCACAGGTGAGGTGGGGGCCTTTAGACGTGTTAGTTATAGACTTGCCTCCAGGCACTGGCGACGCCCCGCTTACCATTGCCCAAAGCCTACAGGGTGGACTAGATGGCAGCATTATTGTCACCATACCCACAGATATCTCCCGTAGGATTGTACTAAAGTCTATAGACTTCTCACGGCGGCTTAACATCAGGGTGGCGGGCGTGGTGGAAAACATGTGTTGTTTCAAATGTCCTGACACCGACAAGGTTTACTACATCTTTGGGAAAGATGCGGGGAGAAAAATAGCGGAGGCGGCAGGAGTGCCGTTTTTAGGCGGCATACCCATAGACCCGGAGTTTTCCCAATATCTAGACGCGGGGAAACTACACGAGTTCTTACAGAGAGACAACGAGACTGCAAAAGCCGTCTTGTCTATAGTAGACAAACTGGCGGAGGCCTATAAAGACAGGTTGACACAAGTCCAGCCAGAGGAGAAAAAAGAGAGGATTTCTCTCCTTAAGCTCCCCGGAGATGAGGAAGAGGCCTAGGGGCTAAAGCCCATGGGGAGTAACTCCCCTAATTTCGCCACAACTACCTTACTACGGCTCGCCATAACCACTGTGGCGTCTTTATTAAACTCCGCGATGACTTGCCTACAGGCGCCACAAGGCGGCGTGGGCTCCTCGGTGTCGGTATAAACAACCACAACTTCAATATCTCTATTGCCTTCAGACACAGATTTAAACACCGCTACTCTCTCGGCACATATGGTCAACCCGAGAGAGGCGTTTTCTACGTTAACCCCCGTATATGTCTTGCCGCCTTTTGTCTTGACTACTGCCGCCACCCTGAATTTCGAATAGGGCGCATAGGCGTTTTTCAAGACTTCTTTCGCCAGCCTTATGAGTTCCTCCATATTGATGTTTATATATGAAATTTTAGAGGTGAGGCCCGTGGCCGCGGGGGATGTGAGAAAGAGAGTTGTGGAATATGGCGCCTCTATACGCGACAAGGCCATAGAGACTCTGCCCCATGAATACAGCCTGGTGGTAGAACAGATAAGGTCTATATCGCGCACCTATAGAAACGATCTAAATACATTAATTCTAAATTTGGCAAATATAAAAAATCTCGATTTATTTGTAATTTATGTCACCCTCCTGGCTGTTACAAATAGATACAAGGCCTTAAGTTTTGACGAGCTAGCCAAGTTGGCTCGGTCATTTCAGATGGAGGTAGATATTTTTTCTGCCTCTAGGCTAAAAAGGGCCCTAGTGGGGGCTGGCCTCAGTAAAGAGCTTACAGACGCCGTTATTTCAGACTTGATAAAATCTTTAAACACTATTAGAAATAAATATAAATCTCTACATATATGGATTGTAAGGCAGAAAAGAATTTCTATTTTTGAAAATAAGGTAAGATCTCTCGTCTTTAGAGGCCAAGGCGGGGGCGGCGTGGGGAGAGGCGTAAAGCTCTTCCTTAGGCTCTTTATACACGAGACCAACGCGCCGCTGGCCCCCCGTATAGCCTACACACAGGAGGTTAAGAAATATATACTGCATGGCGATATATATACTGCATATGTGACGTTAAGATCCGGCGCGTTTGAAGATATAAACTCGCTAACTTCAGAAAGGGTAAAGGCCCGTGTGGCCAAAAGACTTCTCTGCGGGGCTAGGGGGGAGAGGTGTCGCGACGTCGTGTTAAGACTAGAGAGCGTCCGGGGGCTAGTCCGCCATGTGGGTAAAATAAGCGGGGACCCCGTGTTGTACGAACGGGGGGCACACGACATTGGGGTTAAGTACTGTAGAGATCTACGCTGCGAGATTTGCCCCATAAGAGACGTGTGTAGGAAGTACCTCTTCATAAAGATTAAATAGGGGTTGGGGGAGGTGATTTATGTTGTTAAAAGGGAGGGTGTCGATAGTTACCGCCGCAAGTAGAGGCATTGGCGCCGGCGTGGCCACAGTCTTCGCGAGAGAGGGGTCCCACCTGGTGTTAGCCGCCAGAGATGTAAAAAGGCTGGAGGAATTGGCGTCAAGGCTGTCCGCATTTGGGGTCTCGGTGGCGCCAGTGCAGGCAGATTTGACGAAAAGAGAGGACGTGAGGAAAGTCGTACAGGAGGCGATACGTCATTTCGGCCGCGTAGACGTGTTGGTATACAACACGGGCCCCCCAAAGCCCGGGACTTTTCTAGAGCTGACGGAGGAGGATTGGGACTACGGCGTCCGGCTTCTGTTGATGAGCGCCGTGTGGATCACCAGAGACGTCTTGCCACATATGGTAGAGAGGGGGGGAGGCCGCCTTATTTACATCACCTCCTCCACCTTAAAGCAGCCTATCCCCACACTTACGTTATCTAACGTGGTGAGATTATCTCTAGCCGGCTTGATAAAGACGTTGGCATATCAGCTGGGGAGATACAACATATTGGTTAACGGCATCATGCAGGGCTATGTAGACACGGAGAGGGTGAGGGAGGTGGCGGCCGCCAGGGCGCAGAGGGAGGGGCGGGGGGTGGAGGAGGTACTTAGAGAGATGGCTGCCGAGATACCTCTAGGCAGGTTGGCAAGACCTGAGGAGGTGGGGGAGCTGGCGGCCTTCCTGGCTTCAGACAGGGCTAGCTACATATCTGGCTCGTTGGTGCTCATAGACGGGGGCCGTACCCTATGTATATAGATTAAGCGAGCGAAAGACCTCGTCTACTATCCCCCCCTCTATCTTGAAGCCGTATTTAATCTCGAGAAAAGACTTGCGGAATTCAGACACCTCCCGCCTCACCTTTTCTAGATCTCCGCCGTGGAGCGCCTCGGCGATAAATCTAGCCACCTCTCTCATCTCCTGCGGCCCCATCCCAAATCTGGTCACCTCCTGTACGCCCAGCCTGATGCCGCTGGGTTTCAACACGCTTTTGTCCCACGGCAGCGCGTTTTTGTTCACAATTATGTTGACCTCCTCCAGCAATTTAGCCACTTTGTCCCCACCCCCAAATTTAGACACATCTACAGCCACCTGGTGTGTTTTCGTGTAGCCTAGCCCCTCCGCCACAGGCCTGATGCCCTCTTCCGCCAACGCGCTTGCCAACGCCTGCGCGTTTTTCACGACGGCGCTGGCGTACTCCCTGCCAAAAACCTCCATTTCTACCAGCGTTATGTAGGTAGAGACATATCTATGTAGGTGGTAATTTGAGGTAAATACCGGAAATACAGACCTCTGGAGCTCCCCCCCGTCTAACATAGCTGCAATAAGCCCCCCCTGGGGGCCTGGAAAAGTCTTGTGGGTAGAGGACGTAATGACGTCTGCCCCCTCCTTTAGGGGGTTGGGAAACGCCCCGCCTACTATAAGTCCCAACACGTGGGCAGAGTCGTGGAGGAGGTAAGCCCCCACGGAGTTGGCGACTTCGGCCAACTCTCTCACTGGATGTGGGAAGAGGTAGAGAGATGCGCCCAGGATTATGAGGTTAGGCCTTTTCTCCTCGACAACCCTCCTGGCGGCGTCTATATCTACGTTAAACATGTCGAAATCCCACGGGAGCTCCACGGCCTTAAGTCTAAGCGCCTTTATCCCCCCCACGTTGTTGTGACTAATGTGGCCCCCATATCTAATGGGGAGAGAGGCCACCAGGCCCCCCTCGGGCACCAGCGCGAAATATGTGGCCAAGTTGGCCACAGTCCCCGAGATGGGCCTTATGTCTACAAATCTCGCCTCTAGCACAGAGGCGAACCTTTTAGAAAGGAGTTCCTCCAACGTGTCCACATATCTCGTCCCCTGGTAGTACCTATTCCCCACAGTGCCCTCTGCGTACCTCCCGCCTAGGTCGTTTATATAAAATAGCTCCGCCAGAGGCGACATGACGTTCTCAGAGGCGATCAGGTTTATAGTCTCCCGCCTCCGCCAGATGTTGTGACGTAATGCGGCTTCTAACACCTCTCTGAGCTCTGGATGCATAGACTAGTTTGTCGATATTTTTATAACTCTTGTCTGTGGGTATTGCCCCCCCTCGTCTTTCTCAAATTTTTTCAACATGTCCCATATAGTCAAGAAGGCGACCCCCACCGCGAAGAGGGCCTCTGGGGCGGGGGAGAGGTCCCTGGCCTTTATCTCCACCGCCGCGGCAACGCCTTCAGTCACGTCTATCTCCATCTTGAAGTACTGTATATGTGGACAGGGGCCGCCTACAAGCTCACATAGCCTCTTGGCGTTAAGAGCTGCAGCCGTCTGTGCGGCATATAGAGGGTGGCCCTTCTCCACAGGTCTTTTCACCATCTCGAGATTTCTCATAGCCAACTCGCCATAGGCCGCCGCCCTGAGGTCCCCAGCCCTTTCTAACATAAATCCCTCAGATCTGGCGGGGGGGAGCTCTCTCTGGATGCCCTTTATTTTCTCCACAGTTAGCTCTCTAACAAGGGTGGCTCCCGACGCCACTGCTCCCGCCAACGCGCCGAACAACACGTCCATCTCCACGCCGGTTTGCCACTGGGAGAGCCCCTCCACATATAGCCTCCTCTCTGTGCAGTAAGCCGACGTGGTTAACGGAAGTGGGTGTAGAAATGGGAGATACCTGTAGGCCTCTAACGCCGCCTTTAGGGCCACGGCTGTGTTGCACCTCTCTACATCCAGCTCTATAGAGGCTTTGGCGTATCTATAGACATCTGGCTTTCTGGAGATATCTACAATCATAGACACCTCTCGGCCTCTGCATATAGGCCTTTTAGATGCCTACGCCTCTCTGCCTTATGTATAAGAATATTTGTCGCAAGGACTCTGGCGTCCCTCTCGTCAAGCTCTCTAGAAAGCAGGGAGAGCAACTTGTCGCAGTTTTCTACCGGCTCCTCGACATACCTCTCGAAAAGCTTGGCCTTTTTTATCTCTACCTCAGCCCAGCTGTAATCCACATGGGGAAACGGCTGTCTATATCCACAAGACTTACAGAGAAAGTCCCCACTTGGGGTTAACACGAGGTCTCTAGAGCCACATTTGGGGCAAGACACAAGACCCCCAAAACCTCCTATATAAAATTTTAGCAGGTAAGCCTCCGTTGTTCAATCCAGCTCTTAAGCCTTAAGCCGTAAACTCTCGGCACTGTGGCCAGTTGGGAAACCCGCCGTACCCCCAGTAAAAACATAGATATCTTGACCTCTGTGGCTACCGCCGTTATCTCCTCTCTCAGCCTCCCCTCTAGCGCCGCCTTGAGGAGGGGTTGAGACATAGTGAAGAAATTTGCCCCAAGGGCGAGTGCCCTCACGCCGTCTAGCCCGTTTCTGATCCCCCCGGAGGCCACGACGTAGCCGTTATATACAGACCTCACCTCACATATAGAGGCGGCTGTGGGTATCCCCCAGCTTCTAAAAACCTCAGAAATCCTCTTATGTAGCTCAAGCCCCGCCTCTGCCGCCCTGGCGCCTTCAATAGACACAAAAGAGGTCCCGCCGAGGCCCCCCACGTCTATTGCGTCGGCTATCCCCACAAGCCGTGTGGCCACCTCTCTAGAAATGCCGTTACCCACCTCCTTCACTATTACCGGCTTGCCCACAGCCCTCCTGACGGCCTTTATTTTTTCCAACACGCCTCTGAAATAAGGCTCTCCCTCCGGCTGTATTACCTCCTGTGCGGCGTTTAGGTGGATGGCTACGGCATATGCGTCAACCATCTCCACGGCTTCAGAAGCCCACTCCGCCAGCTTTTCTTCAGGTAGAGACGCCAGCTGGGGGGCGCCGAGATTTGCCACCTTGGGCACAGAGGGGGCGTTTTGTTTAACCACCTCAAAGCTCCACCTCACCTCTGGCCTGACTATCGCAATTCTCTGAGAGCCTACATACATGGGGATTTGGAACCCCTCGGCGGCTTTGGCTAACTCCGCGTTTATTTTTCCCGCCAGCTCTGTGCCTCCAGTCATGGCGCCAATGCCAAAAGGCGCTGCCACTTTTACCCCCAGGAAGTCCGTGGATATGTCCACCTCAGATAGGTCGAGTTCCGGCAGCGCGTTATGTATGAGAAAAACCTCCTCAAGCCAGCTGGTGCCCACCTGGGAGATGTCAGAAGCGGCTAGATGTATGTGGTCGTCTTTCCGCCTGTTCACTGTTTGCTCTGCGCCCTAGCTCTCACACAGCCGCGGCCAGAACACCTCGAGCCAAAGAAGCCCACCTTTTGTCCAGGGGGCGCCGTTTTTGGCACCGGCGTGCCTCCCTTCTGGTGTGACCCCCCTCCATGTGGGTGGGCATAAGGCGACATGGCCTTACCTCTCACCGTGGGGTACTTCCAAGCCTTGGCTCTAGCCCTG
The DNA here is from genome assembly GCA_046293555.1 of Pyrobaculum sp. GTDB lineage: Archaea > Thermoproteota > Thermoprotei > Thermoproteales > Thermoproteaceae > Pyrobaculum. The sequence goes on from JBKBOT010000007.1 coordinate 36,384, forward strand.
TGGAACTTCTTGCCCGCCTTTACAAACGGCTTTTCTACCCTACCGCCGCCAGCCACAATGCCTATAGTGGCCCTCCCCCTTGAGTCCACCTCTATAGTCCGGCCGCTTGGCAGCCTCACGATGGTCTTATTCTCCCCAGGCTTCTGGCCTATCACCAGGGCATATGTCCCGCCCGATCTGGCAAACCTGCCCCCATCTCCCGGCCTCTTCTCGACGTTAAACACCATAGTGCCCTCAGGTATCTTCCCAAGAGGCAGGATGTTGCCAGTCTTGGGGGGGCCCCCCACCTCTACCACTTGCCCCACGTAAAGGCCCTCTGCGGCGTAGTTAAAAAACTCGGCGCCGTCTTCAAGCTTGATTCTAGCCACCGGCGCGTTGAGGCCAGGCTGGTGTAATATCTCCACGACGTGCCCCCTGCCTGCAATAGCCGGGGGGTATCTCACAGCGCCGTCTCTCTTCCAGCTAGGCGATCTAAACTGAGATCCCCCCCTCCCCCTACGTTGTGCCAAAATCCTCTTGCCCATCGCCCCTTGAAGTGGCTTTATTTATAAAATTTTTGTAAAAACGTGATGTGATGCACCTCGCCAGACTGTATGACGAAAGGCGGCACGCTGAATAAATTTAAATATGTCTACAGCCACGCGGCTTATGGGCAGAGTTAGGCCTAGGTACATAAAGGCTCTTGCGGAAAAACTCCTAGAGATGTATCCAGACAGATTTGGGGAAGACTTTCAGGAAAACAAGAAGAGGGTGGCCGAGCTGGCTGAGATACCAAGTAAGGCCGTGAGGAATAAGACAGCTGGCTATATAACTAGGCTGGTAAAGAGGGGGAAGGCCCAGGAGAGGGCCGCTGGGGGGTAGCCATGCCTCTCTCCAAGGGCGACTACATACTTCTTGACTACACGATAGTGATAAAAGATGACAACAAGGTGGTAGAGACCACACAGGAGGAGGTGGCAAAAGAGGCGGGGATATATAGGCCCGAGGAGGCCTATAGGCCGCGGCTTGTGATACTTGGCGAGACCCCCCTCTGGGAGGCAGTAGAAAACATGTTGATAACTCTAGAGGAGGGCCAAGCCTTTGAGATAGAGGTGCCTCCAGAGAAGGCATACGGCGTGAGAGATCCCAACAAGATAAAGACCGTGTCTATCAGAGAGTTTCACCGCCACGGGTTTGTGCCCAGAGTAGACGACGTGGTAGAATATGAGGGCCAGAGGGCCAGGGTGGTGTCTATATCCGGCGGACGTGTGGTGTTAGACTTTAACCACCCTCTAGCCGGCAAGACGTTTGTAGTGAGGGGAAGGGTGGTAAAAAGGCTGACGTCTCCAGAAGAGAGGGCGGCGGCGTTGTTAAGACCACACCTCTCCAGAGTTGCGGAAGACAAGATTAAGGTCACCCTAGAGGAGGGGGTCTTAACTGTGGCGCTTCCGGCAGAGGTCTTGCTTTATGAGAGAATTGGGGGGGCCTTACTTCAATACGCCTCAGAGATCTCCACAAAACTTGACGTAAAGAAGGTGAGATTTATCACAGAGGTGGAACTCAAGACTTAAAAAGCCTTTTTACAACTTTCACGATGACCACCACTGTAGGGATGGCGGTGAGAGACGGCGTAGTTCTTGCTGCAGACAGAAGGGTGACTGCGGGGTACTATATTGCACACAAGAGGGGGGAGAAGTTGTGGAAAATAGACGACCACGTCGCCGCCACGATGTCTGGCGGCGTGGCGGACCTACAGACCGTGTTGACATTTCTCACACTACAGGCCAGGAGGTATAAGATAGAACACAAAAGGCCTATACCCATCGGGGCGTTGGTAAACTACCTCTCGCTCATTCTTTTCTACTCGCGACCATATATATACCTCGTACACTCTATCTTCGGCGGGGTGGACGAGAGAGAGGGGGCAGTGTTATATATGGTAGACTGGCTGGGGACAGCCACCAGAGAGAGGTATGTAGCCACGGGCAGCGGATCGCCTTACGCAAAAGGCGTGTTAGAGGTGGGCTATAGAGAAGACATGGCTCTAGACGACGCTGTGGAGCTTGCCGTGAGAGCCATAAAGGCGGCTATTAGAAACGACCCGGGCTCTGGCGAGGGTGTAGACGTGGTTGTGATAACGCCAAGAGAGGGATTTAGGAGAGTCCTCAGTATAGAACAAAAGGTGATAGTGACGGAGTAAGATATATACCCCCACACTTGTTTAGCTATGGAGATACTAGACGCCACAATTAGGAAGGTGTTTACAGGCAGGGGGGATGTCACCGTAGAGGTGGAGATATCTACCGAGGAGGTGGCCACAAGAGTCGCGGCGCCGGCCGGCGCCTCAAGGGGGGCCTACGAGGTGGCCTACTTCCCCGAGGGGGGAGTAGACGCGGCAGTTGCCGCCTTCGAGAAGCTGGTAGCTCCCGAGGTCGTGGGGCTAGAGGTAACTAAGGCCTATGTGGTAGATGGAAAGCTGGAGGAAATAGACGGCACGCCTAGGTTTGAACGGATTGGGGGAGCCGTGGCTATAGCCACCTCTCTAGCTGTGACAGAAGCCGGCGCCGCTTCTTTAGGCATCCCCCTCTTCTCCTTTATAGGCGGCGTTTTTGCCAGACGTCTGCCTTTACCTCTCGGCAACATAATTGGCGGCGGTAAACACAGCAGGGGGCTTGGGCCAGACATACAGGAGTTTTTAGCCATCCCGCTAGACCCCCCTGACGTATATACGGCTGTGTTTACAAATGTGGAGATACATAAAAAAGCCTTAAAGTACATACTTAAGACAGACCACAGCTTCACTGGCGGTAAAAACGACGAGGGCGCCTGGACGCCACGTATTTCTTCACACACGGCGTTGACAATTTTAAGAGAGGTAGCTAAAGAGGTTGAAAAAGAGCTCGGCGTGAGGGTAGGCATTGGCGTAGATATGGCGGCGTCCAGCATGTGGGGTGGCGGCAGGTATGTCTACAGGAACGAGGGGGTTGAGAGGGGGCCCCGGGAGCAGCTAGACTTCGTCTCTAGGCTAGTTGAGGAGTTTGACCTCATCTACATAGAGGACCCCTTTCACGAGGATGACTTCCAGTTGTTCGCAGAGCTGGCAGACAGGTTTAGAGAGAGGCTTGTAGTGGGAGATGACCTCTTTGTGACAAACCCAGAGAGGATACGGCAGGGGGGGAGGCTAAAGGCGGCTACAGGCGTTATCATCAAGCCGGACCAGATAGGGACCCTACTTAGGGCGCACCAAGCCGTGGCCGCAGCTAGGGAGTACGGAATGGTGCCTATAGTTTCCCACAGGTCTGGAGACACGGAGTACAGAACTCTGGCGCATATAGCCGTGGGCTTTGGCGCCGAGGTGATAAAGACCGGCGTCATGGGCGGAGAGAGGACGGCCAAGTTAAACGAGTTGATTAGAGTTGGGGAGTATTTAGGCAGGTGGGCTACACTCCCCAAATTTATTAAATAGGGAAAACAGGTTGCTGTGGCTATTAAGATAAAAAGCCGCATATGGGTTGACAAAGATGGCCACGAGGTCTTGGGGCCCGGCATTTATAACATCCTTAAGGCTGTGGAGGAGACCGGCTCTATAGCCTCAGCAGCTAGACGTCTTGGATATTCATATAAGTTCATCTGGACCTACATAAAAAAGCTAGAGGACGTGCTGGGGGCCCCCCTCGTGGAGTCCAGAAGGGGGGGCAGGGAGAGGGGGGTTACCGAACTCACAGAGGTGGGCAAGCTGTTGGTTAAATACTACGAGGAGATGCAGAGAGAGATAGAGGGGGTAGTAAAGAGGTGGGAAGATAGGTTCAGAGTCTTGGAGGGCCTCCCCCCCAAGTCTGAAGAGGAGATTCCCTACTACGAGGAGTAGAGTTTAAATCTGGGCTCCCTCTGGCCCAGCGCCGTGTTTATCGCGTAGATTGCGCCCTCTCTATCTCTCTTTTTTATATACGTCGTGAGGTCTACAGAGGGCTCTGCGTAGATACATGTCTTAAGTTTGCCGTCACTTGTGAGCCTCATGGTGGTACAGCCGCTACAAAAGGTGGGATTGTTGAAATTTTTTATCAGCTCTATCACGACGCCTCCTAGCACATATAGAGGCCTGTGGTGTAACTCGCGACGCAGGCCTGTAGGCCTCCCCCCCAACCTCTCGACGATCTCTACTATAGACTCTATAGGCTCGTAAAACTGGCTAAAGGCCTCTATGCCGAGTCCTGAAGGCATGAGCTCTATGAACTGCAGCGAGGCGTTTAGCTCTGACGCCAGCTTTACAAGCCTCTTTACGCTCTCTCTATCTGTATTGACGTCTCTCAACACGACGGCGTTTATCTTGAGGTCTATCCCAGCCTTTCTGCTCTCATAGAGGCTATATACCACCTCTTTAAACACGTTGGGGGGCATCCCGGTGATTTTGCCATATCTCTCTGGGTCCGGCGTGTGGAGAGATACGTTAAGCCTCTTGACTCCCGCCCTCTCGAGTTTTGGCAGCCACTTTCTCAACAGGTAGCCATTTGTGGTGATAGACACAACGCCGCCGTTTTCTGTTATGCTCTTTACAATCTTGTCTAGATCTGGCCTGAGTAGCGGCTCGCCGCCTGTGATCTTAAAATCTCTTACCCCTAGAGAGATAAAGATGGGGGTGATAAATCCGTAGTCTTCTGCCGTGAGGAATGCGCCTTGGCGTCTATGTTGACCCTCAAAATGGCAAAAGATACAAAAAAAATTACATTCGTCATTGACTATATACCTAAGCTTCAGGAAAGGTCTCCCGAACTTGTCTATAGCCACACCTAACTTCCGTCTCTGGGTTATATACGTTTACGTATAGCATACGTATACATAAACACGACCTAACTTTTTGTCATGTATACCACATTGGCGGCATTGATGTCACTTGTGGCAACCACGTTTCTATTATATCAACACTACATGGCCACCATGTGGGTTACCACCTCGATTTTTCTCATCTTGTTTTCTGTGGGGGAGGCCTTCCTGATAAACAGCATGTTGATCACCCTGGTGGTCTTAAGGGGCGTCTTTGAGAGATTTAAGAAAGAGCTCGTGGCGGCGTTTGTTGTAACCACCTTGATAAAAATGTACCTCTTGACCAACTTCTATCTTGAGGAAAAACTCCCCTATGTATACTACATAACAGACGCCATATTTACGTCCCTCTCTATATTTATCATGTCCTTTGGCCGCAAACTGCCTGAAATAAGGCGGGCGACATGGCCCGCCGTCTTTACGACAGTTCTTAACTCCTCTCTAGCCACACCCCTCTCTCTAGCCTCAGGAGTGGTCTTGGCGCTGGGGGACATGCCGCCATATTTTGCAACAGCCCTCCTTCTAGCTAACCTCATGTATCTATACCTCGGGGGAGACCCCCACTTCTTCTTACCCCCACTGGCTTTCGGCCTGGCGTATTTTCTTACATACAGGAAGACATCTTATATCTCGCCCACCCCGCCTCTGGGGTGGCTCTACTCGTGGCTTGGGGGGAGGTATAGAGTTCTGCGGGTGCTGGGAGCCGGGGGCTTTAGTTACGTCTTGGCGGTAAGACACAGGGGGGTCACATATGCCGCCAAGGTCTTGAGATATAGAGATGATTACAACATGCCGCTTGCGGGAGATGAGAACATCCTGGCGGCGTTTGGACAGGAGATGAACAAATATCTGGGCATAAAGTCCCACCACGTCGTCAGGGCGTATGAGGTGTACCTACCCGCGGTGCCCTACAGAGACGTGGCTCAATATATGAAGAACCCCCCATACATCCTATTGGAATATATGGACGGGGGCACTTTAAGAGAGAGGCTAAGAGCCGTGGGGAGACTCCCCCTACGGGAGGCGCTAGAGATGTTTAAACAGCTGGCGGGGGGGCTTTACGACATCCATAGACATAACGTAGTCCACCTAGACATAAAGCCTGAAAACATCATGTTTAGAGACAAGCTGGTGAAAATAGGCGACATGGGGATAGCCAAGGTGATCACCGGGAGTTATGTCTATAGTAGCTACATGTCTCCAGCATATGCGGCCCCTGAGGTCAAGAGGGGGCAGGCCACCTACGCCTCAGATATCTACTCGCTGGGGTGTGTCATATATGAGGCCCTAACTGGGATAAACCCCAACGTCTTTATGGAAAATAGGCACCAGATACCGCCCCCCAGTACATACAACAGGGAGGTGCCCCCCTGGCTGGACCGCCTGTTGTTAAAAATGCTGGCGGCAGATCCCGCAGAGAGGCCCACAGCCGCCGAGCTAGTTACTTTTTTAAAGAGGGCTGTGGAGGTAGACAATGCCGTGGAGATGTCCCATATGCGGCACGGAGAATAGAGACGAGGTAACCACCTGTAGGGTCTGTGGGGCCTACAAGCCGGAAGCCACCACGAAAAAGGTGGGGATACCTGAGGTGGCCACTGTAGTTATCGAGGTGGTGGAGAGCTCCATACAGTCGCTAGTGGGGAAGAGATTTGAGCTTAAGGCCAGCTCCCCCGGCCTAGTTATCACCGTGGGGAGAGCTGTGGATAACAACGTGATAATCCCAGACCCGGCGGTTTCCCGTAGACATCTCAGACTTGTGGTGACGTCTGGCGGCATTGTGGTGGAAGATCTAGGCAGTAGTAACGGCACCTATTTAATTACAGATGGAGAACGTCTGGTAAAAGTGGAGAACGTGGGGCGGCAGGCCTATTTACGTATTGGCAGCACCAAGATAAGAGTAAGTATATAAAGCCCCTAGTTAGCCGTCTTCATATGGCTGAAGAGAAGTATGAATACCTAGTGCCTCTAGAGCGATATCTCTCCGCCGGCGTGAGGCTTGGGACAAGGCTTTCGAACAGGTACCTAGAGGAAAAAGGCTTTATCTTCGCCGTGAGGCCAGACGGCCTTAGGATATTTGACATAAAGAAAATAGACGAACGCCTCAAGATAGCCGCCAGGCTCGTGGCGAGGTATAGTCCAGACAGAGTTTTAGTACACACCACAAGGCCTTATGGCTTCAAGCCGGCGCAGATGTTCTGCAAGTTTGTAGGCTGTAAAGCCCTTACGGGCAGATTTATACCAGGCATCTTGACAAACCCCAACCTTACTCACTACCAGGAGGTAGACCTGTTGTTTGTAGTAGACCCCAAGCTAGACGCACAGGCTGTGGCCGAGGCGGCCAAGATGGGGGTGCCGGTGGTGGCGCTGGTGGATACAGACACGCCACATCAATATATAGACTTCATGATCCCTTGTAACAACAAGGGGAGGAAAAGCCTCGCCTTGATCTTCTGGATCTTGGCGAGAGAGGTTTTAAGAGAGAGGGGAGAGCTAAAGCCGGACCAAGAGCTGCCGGCAACGCCTGAAGAGTTTGAAACCCGCCTAGTTTAACAATGCGTGTCAGAAAGCCGGCGGTAGCTGGCTATTTCTATGAGGCAGATAGAGACGAGTTGGTAGAACAGATCGAGTGGGCTATAAGCCACGAGCTGGGGCCCAAGGCGTTACAACTGCCTAAACTAGGCTCCGACGCGTTGGGAGGCGTTGTGCCACATGCCGGCTATATGTACTCAGGGCCTGTGGCGGCCTGGCTATACTCCATGTTGTCAAGCTACGGGAGGCCGGAGGCTGTGATCATCATGGGGCCTAACCACTACGGCATCGGGGCCCCGGTGGCCATCATGAAGTCCGGCCTCTGGGAGACCCCCCTAGGCCGTCTGGAGGTAGACCAAGAGCTGGCCTCTAGGATAATGAAATATCGCGAAATTGAGGAAGACCCCCCCGCCTTTTCAAAAGAACACTCCATAGAGGTACAACTGCCCCTTGTCCAACACTATTTTGGCAACGTCAAGATTGTCCCCATCGCCATATGGAGACAGACGCTCTCCACGTCGCAGGAGTTGGGGAGAGCTGTGGCTAGAGCTGTGAGGGAAGACGGGAGGAGGATATATATTTTGGCTAGCAGCGATTTTAACCACTACGAGCCTCATGACGTCACTTTGAAAAAAGATGAGATAGCTATCGCCAAGATCCTCAAGCTAGATGAGGTGGGGCTTTTCGACGTGGCCTCTAGGTTTGAGATATCCATATGCGGCATTGCCCCCATCGCCGCCCTCCTCGTGGCGGCTAGAGAGCTGGGCTACACCCACGTGGCGTTATTAAAACACGCCACTTCTGGCGACACCAGCGGCTTTAAGGAGGAGACCGTGGGTTACGCCAGCGTGCTTTTCTACCGCTAGAGGGCCCTGACCCTCTCCCCCACCTTTGGGATTACTGTAGTTATCTTATACCTAAGCTCTATCGAGGTGGCTAGACTGACCGTCTTGGAGGGCTCCCCGTGGATTAACACCACCTTCCGTGGCTTTGGCTCGATGTGTTCTACATACCTCATTAACTCCCTCCTGTCGCTATGGCCGGAGAAACCCGGTATAGACGCCACCCCCATCTTCATGCCTATCTTCACGTCGCCTGCCGTCAAGCTCCTGGCCACAAGCTCCCTCTCGCCGCTTAATATCCTCCTGCCGAGTGTCCCCTCAGCCTGGTATGAGACAAAGATAAGCTTATTTCTCTCGTCGTGTGCCAACTGGACGAAATAATCTAAGACAGGTCCCCCGTTTAACATGCCGTGTGGCGCAATTATGACGGCAGGCTCCTCGCTTTGTGCAATCTTGGCCACCTGGTTTATCCTCTCCTCCACCCGCTTTGCCCTCTCCACAATCGTCACGCTGCCAGAAGTGGTGAAGGGATTTATCCCGCCGTATATCTCCTCAGCCACCTCGGGGTTTAGGTAGTGGGGGTACATCAGGTAGACATTTAACGTCTCTACAATCATGCCGTCTACATACACCGGCACTCTCGGCACGAGGCCCCCCTCAACCATCTTGTTGAGAATATAGAGGATCTCCTGCCCCCTCCCGGTGCTAAAAGCCGGAATTAACACCTTCCCCCCTCTCGACACCGCCTCGGCTATATGTCTAGCCAGGGCGTTCTCTGCCTCCACTCTCGGCGGCTGTAAGTCATCTTTGCCGCCATAGGTGGACTCCATGATTAACATCTCCACCCTTTTGAACCTGTTGGCAGCCCTGTTTAAAAGCCGGGTCTTGCCATACTTAAAGTCGCCAGTATATAGGATGTTATACCTCCCGTTGCCGATGTGGAGATGGGCCATGGCCGACCCTATCTCGTGGCCCGCGTCGTAAAAGGTGAGTTTTATATCTGGCGTTATGTCTGTCACCTCCTCGTAGTCTAGCGTAACTGCGTGGTAAATCACAGACTCTATATCTGCCTTAGAGAAGCTGGCGGCGGCGCCCTCCCTCTCCTTTAGCTCCACGTAGTCTGTAAGAAGTATGTAGGTCTGATATTTAGTGGGGTCCGTCATGTAGACCGGGCCCCGGTAGCCATATTTATAGAGCAGGGGGAGACACCCCACGTGGTCCATGTGGGCATGTGTTAACACCACGGCGTCTAGCCTGTCTAGATCCAACATGTCGAGCTGCGGGAAGTCCTCATCCCCCTGGCTGGGCTTAAGGCCGCAGTCTAGCAAAACGTTGCTCTCCACTGTGCTTACCAAAATGGCGCTTCTCCCCACCTCCATGGCGCCACCTAAAAACGTCACAGTGATAGGCCCCTCTTTCACCACCGGCTCCTGGTGTATATAACGCGCCAACGTCTCCATAAGCTCCCTCCTCTGTACGTAAGCCTCGTGAAAGATCTGCCTAACTCCCAACACCTCGTGGGTGGGCAGCCTGTCTTTAGGCACGCCGCTTTCCACCACAGCCCTCCAGCCGGTTTTTACAAAAACCTCTCTCGCCACGCCCCTAAGCTCCTTCTCCCTGGCGGGCCTGGAGAGGTAGATATACACGTCGCCGCTGTCTTCAAAACGGATGTCCTCCACATTGCCCACAGCCTCTCTTATCAGCTGGGCCGCCTTGTTTTTAGGAAGCCTCTCCTCAGTCCGTAACACCACCCGCTTCCGCAGGGCTTTAGCCACCTCGCCCACCAGGTCTAAGGCCTCCCCCACAGGCCTCCTTATGTAAATACATAGGTTAGGCCCCTCGTAGGCCACCCTACTTACCTCCACCCCAGAGAGGATAGACTTAACCTTAATATCAAAAGACACGGGCGGTTGTAAACACCTATTTAAATACTTGTCTTAAAAGCCCCGTGCGTATATACAACACAGCCACGAGGCAGCTGGAGGACTTTACAACCTACACCCCCAGGCTGGCTAGAGGCTACGTCTGCGGTGTTACGCCATATGACCACATACATGTGGGACACGGCAGGGTATACGTGGTTTTTGACATATTTAGGCGCTACCTGGAGGCCAGCGGGCACGAGGTGAGGCTGGTGATAAACTTCACAGATGTAGACGACAAGATTATAAACAGGGCCAGAGAGGAGTTCGGCCAGGAGGCTTACAGGAGGTGGCGGGAGATACCCGAGAGGTATATAGCGGAGTTTTTCGACATGTCGAGAAGACTTTACATAAAGCCAGCATACGCCTACCCCAGAGTTACAGAAAATATAGAAGACATGGCGGGCTGGATAGCTGCGTTGGTGGAGAAGGGCTATGCCTACATTGCGCCAGACGGCTCTATCTACTTCCAGGTGGAGAAAGTGCCTAATTACGGCACGCTCTCTAGACAGAAGATAGAAGAGCTTATAGCCGGCGCGCGGGTAGAGCCGGAGCCGGGGAAGAAAAACCCGCTGGACTTCGCCCTCTGGAAGAGCTGGACGGCAGGCGAGCCCTGGTGGGACTCCCCCTGGTGCCCCGGGAGGCCGGGTTGGCACCTAGAGTGTGTCGTAATGTCTACCAAACATCTAGGCGCCCCCTTTGACTTCCACGGAGGCGGCGCAGACCTGATCTTCCCCCACCACGAGAACGAGATAGCGATAGCTAGGGCATATTTCGGCGTGGATAATTTCGCCAGGTATTGGATCCACGTGGGTTACCTCACCGTGAGGGGGGAAAAGATGTCTAAATCTCTAGGCAACGTGATAACGCTCAGAGAGGTGTTGGAGAAACACGGCGGCGAGACGTTACGGATGGCATACGCTCTTAGCCACTACCGGAAGCCCATGGAGTTTAGCGAGGAGGCGTTAAGACAGGCGGAGGAGATGGTGAAGACCATATACACCGCATACGACGAGTTAAGCCAAGCCGTGAGAGACGCCGGAGAGAAAGACGTGGAGGAAATAGGGCTGGGGAGATACACAGCCGCGTTTTATAACGCCATGGAGGACGACCTATCTACGCCAGAGGCGGCACAACAGCTCTACAACGCGGCCCGCTATATAATCTCCACGGCGTTACACAAGATAGAGAAGATTTCCAGAGAGAGGGCAATGCAGATATTGACAGAATTCGTAAAGATGGCAGACATACTCGGCGTCTTGGAGAGACGGGAGGTGTCAAGCCAGCTGAAAGAGGCAGTAGAGGCGCTGGTAGAGGCCAGGACAAGGCTGAGACAGGAGAGGCAATACCACCTGGCGGACTACATAAGAGAGAGGCTGAGGACAATAGGCGTGGAGCTACACGACTTCGGCCCAAAGACGTACTACACAATAAGGCGAGTGGAGAGACCTTAGCCGCCCGCCTCCAACGGCGCCAACAGCCTTCTGCCTAAAGACCCACCAGACGGCGCCATAGCTGCGTCACAAACCTGGGGATTTTTGGCCCCGTCACGGCCGGCGCCCCAGGTCGTGGCCCTGAAGAGCCCCCTACGGCCTGGGGGAATAAGGGCGCCTACATTTATATACCGCACTATTGTGTATCATGGTTAAGGCGTATCTCCTGCTAGCGGCAGCTATAGCCCTCGTGGCGCTTTATATGGCCCTAACCGTGGTGGCTCCCGTCTTGACGACCACGCCGACCCCCACCGCCACCCCTCCCGCTGCCACCACGCCACAACACGCCACGCCCCCAGCCACCACGCCTACAGCCACGCCGCCGGTTACCACCACCGCCACGAGCCCAATTACGACAAGCCCAACGGAGACAGTAACCACGCCGCCTCCAACGCCGAGGGGGGTGGCTAGATTCGTGGCGTGGATAGAGGCGCCAGAGGCGGTAAACGTCACGGCGTTGCCCGCCCTGTTGAACTACACTATCCGCGTGAAAAATGTCGGCAATGACACAGGCGTCGTGAGGATTGGAGATGTGGAATACAGGCTGGCGCCGGGGCAGGAGGCCGCGGCTGCCGGCAGCTTGAAGATAAGCCGCGCCGGCGTGTTTGAAATATCGGTGGAGATCTCCGCCGGGGGGGTTATTGCGCGGAAAGAAGTGAGGGTGTATTACCTCACACCCGTGTTTAGAGCTAAGGCCATAAGCCTGACGGTAGATAGACTGCCAGCTAACGTCACGGTGGCAATAGAGGTGGAAAATGTCGGCAATTACACCGGCCGTATCGCCGGGGTGGAGGTGCCGCCCGGCGGGGTGGCGTGGGTAAACAAGACGATATATGTAGAGGCGGCGGGGAGCTACGAGATAAGGCTGGACAACCTCTCCATACCGCTTGTGGTGACATACCTCACGCCAAACCTCATGTGGCGTGTGGGCGGGGTGACGGAGATAGAGGCGCTGCCGGGAGAGAAGGTGTGGGCTTGGCTCTGGCTTAAAAACGTGGGTAACGCCACGGCGCGACTTCAGATAGACGGCAGAGATCTCGACCTCGAGCCAGGCCGCGAGGCCAACGTCACTAAGTCCCTCACCGTAGAGAGGGCTGGGTCTTACGTCGTGGAGTACCAAATTAGGGGCAGCCTAAACGCCACAATTAGACACACGACAAAAGTCCACGTGGTGACATATACAGTCGAGTTTGTAATATGGAGCCCCCGCCTCTCTAGAGACTGGCCCCGTCCGGGGGGCACCAGCAGGATGACAGTAGAGGCGGAGCAGAAGTCAGTAGAGGTGTCCTGGGGCTATATACTGTCCACAAACGCCACCAGGAGGGCCATAACGCTTGTGGTGAACATATACGGAAATGTGGAGAGGTACCTAATACCGCCGGGAGCCGCCGTGGGGAAAAACTTCACCACGTCGATACAGGCGCCCGGCTCTACCGCCGTCACAATTGAGGTAAACAACACTAGATACACCCTAGAAATTAAGGCATGGCTAAAACCGCCCCGCATAACTATCGCCGACATCTCTAGGATAGATTTTGACGACAGAAGGCCTTTAAGGGCCCTTAGGATAAAATGTGGAGATATCGTCTTCCAATTTGACTTACTACAGATAACAGGCACTTTGAGATATACGGCCGAAGGAAGAGAGGTAGAGGGCACCGCCGTGTTGAAACGTGTAGACACCTACACCGCCAGCTTCACCGGCTTTGTGGGAAGCGCCGGGGGGCACTTCACCCTAACTATTGCGGGCCATCAGATACGGATAGAGACAGACGCCTCCGGCAACCCCACCAGACTGTTAATAGACGGAAATCCCTACAATTGCGACGTGGATAGATCTCTAATACCCAGGCTTCTATATGGCGAAAAGCCGCTAGCCAACAACGAGGAAGTCACGTCATATGTCTACAGGCTGCTTGCCAGCTATCTCGCAAAAAGCGATAGCGACAAGCCCCAGTCTGTCGTCTGGAACGGAGAATATGTAGAGATAAGAGACAGAGGGGGCAACATACTTAAGGCGTATATAAGGGGCGGGAGGATAGAAATAGAGGGCGCCCTAAATGCTGTCATTTATTTCAGCTAGTTTTTTGAGCACCTAGAACCCACGTAGTTTGGCTACCACTAATAGGAGCGCCAGGGCTAGATATAGAAATGGCTCTACCTGTAACAAGGTCCTGGCTAGAGTTACGCCGGAGGAGTCGCCGGCAGCCAGCTGTCTGTCTACCAGCCAGCGGCTTGCCACAGAGAGAGGAGTCTTGGCGTTATATACCTCCACCACCTGGCTTACTAGATCCCAACGGCCGGTGGCCACGGCCTTTTCTAGCAGATATGTGAAATACGGCCTGGCGGCTGGAGAGAGGCTTTTGTTCACCTCCACCGCGGCCAGATATCTATCTGCCGGCACGGCGTAGCCCAGGAAGGTGGTGGCGTTTGTGATGCCCATATGGCCCGTCTCGGCTGTATAGTTCACAAGGCCCAGCTTGTCGAAACTCCCCACTAACTTCACATTTAACGCCACGTCTTTCAGCCTTGCGGACGCAGTAAGGCTGCCCACGGCGAATATGGGGAGTCCCTTCAGCTCTCCAAGCTTCTGGTAGCTAAAGGAGATGGCCAGCGAGGCCCACTCCACTGTGGCTACACGCCTACTGGAGTTGGTGTACACAGAGATGTTGGCGACACATGGCCTCTCTGCCTTTAGAGATATGGTGGAGTTTATGGAGGTTTTCGTGGCGAGGTTTGTACAGCCGGTTACCTCCACTACGGCGGAGACTCGCCGCGGTGGGTACACCCAGCCGGATACGCGTATGGCCACCTCCCTCCCTATGGGCACCAGCCTCGGCGTGTCTACAGCCAACCTCACCTGGTACCACGTCACGTATGTCCAGTTGGAGTAAGGCCCTAGGGAGAGAGACACGTTGTAATCCCCCGCCCCTTTGGGGGAAGGCACCCTTAACGTCACGTTAGCCACACCGCCGGTGATATTTAGAGGTAAAACGCCGCCGTGAGAGGACCTCAGCTCCGACTCTATATACAGCTCTGGAGGCGACCTGATTGTCACCGCCAGCTCTGCCGCGTTGCCTATTTCCGCAAAGGCGGGGGGAGCCACTATGTACAACTGAGGCCTTTCTATAACCTCTTTCCCAAAGCCGTAGTCTAACACCGCGACGCCTCCTGTCGGCGTAAGAGTCCGGTTGATAACGGCGACGCCGGAGACTCTCTGCCCCATCACTATATAGGTATAATTGCCGGGCGTCTCAATTAGCACTTTTACCTCTACAGCCTCAGAGCCGTTACGTATAGACCACCGCCTCAGCTCCACCGCCACCCTTGGCGGGGGCACAGAGATGTTGTAACTATAGACGCCCAGAGAGGTAGAGATGGCGAAAGCCGCCCGCTGGTGGCTGTAGCCAGCGGCTTTAGGCACCTCCAGCCGACTTGACTCACAGCCGCCTTTAGGCACCTCTAGCGTTATCTCTCTGCCCTCCACCT
This sequence comes from Pyrobaculum sp., assembly GCA_046293555.1. GTDB lineage: Archaea > Thermoproteota > Thermoprotei > Thermoproteales > Thermoproteaceae > Pyrobaculum. Next base: position 51,459 of record JBKBOT010000007.1, read on the forward strand.
CTACGACGTATTTTACATTTACTGCCGGCCTGCATGCATTTAGCTTTACTTGAAGCACGGCGTCAATTCTCTCCGGGCTGACCACCACCTTTACGGCCGTGATGTTTACCCCAGGGCTGGGCACCAGCTCGTTGAAGTGTTTCAGCTCTACATCTGCCACGGCGTCTTCTGCGGCGAGAGCCACGCCGCTTCCCACAAGGGTGACCTTAATGAATAGAGTTATGCGGCTTTTGTTAACCACAGCATATATGGGGGTGGCGTTAGCTATGACCTCAAAGGCCAGCCTCCCTATAGACATCCTATACCGCCACCCCGGCTCAAACTGTAGCGTTAGGCTATGCCCACCGCCGCTGTAGTAACCCCACCTACTTCCATTTATATAAATCGTGCCGTTATAGTTAGCCTCCACGTCGCCTTTGAGGAAAAGCTCCCCTTGGTAGGTAAGAGGCCTTGTGTTTATGAGAGAGAGGCGGAGCTCCGGCGTGGGGGCCGGCAGGCTCACCACCGCCGCCACGTAGCCGCTGTAGTTAACCGTGACTACATGCGGCAGGGGCCCCACCCCGTATCTCCCCGTATTGTCGCCAAACCAGACGGTAAGCACCCCCGCATTTTTATCCAGGTTGTAATCAAGCCGGTACCGCGGCTTGTATATAGCTACCCTCCTCTCCACGTCGCCACATCTCACCACCGCCCCCTCTGACCCCTCCTCGGCCTCGAAGGGAAGCCTATAGGCATTTTTTACATAAAACTCGCTCTGGCTAAACTTAAGGCCCTTCGCCGTACATCTTATGGAGAGGGGATTCGGGTTGTTTATAGTGAGGTTTAAAACACCCCGCCCGCCCGGGCCGAGGTAAAGAACGTCGGGAGATATCTCCACCTCTATTTCTGAAAAGTTGAGCGGCAGGTACCTCCCCTTGTAGTTTAAGACATAGGGCCGGAGAGAGCCCGAGAAGTTATAAACCCCCACCCCCTCCGAGAGGGGGATCTTGGTGCCGTTTATCTCCACCACGCCGCTTGCCGGCCGGCCCCCCTCCTCTATGTATAGCCTTAGGGAGAAAAAGCCGCCGTAGTAAACGCCGTCTAGGAGCTGGATCTTTAAAGTCTTGAACCGGATCTTAAACACGGCTGTGGTGGGGCTAGTGCCGTTATTCACAATAGCCAGGTAGAGAGTGCCGTTGTCCACAAAAAACTCTCTATTTAGCAACAAGTTGGAAACAACCCCCTTCGCCTCGACCTCCACCAGCCCCGGCCCGGGTAACTCCACCTTAAAGTAGGCGGCAGAATAGCCGCCAACCTCTTTAGACACCTCGGTGTTGACCTGCAGCGTGTCTCTCTGCGGCTCGAAGTAGCTTCCCCCCATCCACACGCCCCGCGCGAGGCCGAGTAGGAACTGGACGTAAAGCCTGGCGGCGCCACGCTTGTCGACAGCTTGTAGGACAAACCTCCAGTCTGAGGCGTTTTGTATATGCCAAACAAAAGCCGCGCTGTAGTAATACCACTCCTCCTGTAACTCGCCATAGGAGAAGGGGTTTTCGCCATATAGCCCTTTCTTAAAGTAGAGACGGGGGAAGTAATAATTTTTGCTGAACACAGCCGCCATGGCTTCCGGCAAGGCCTCGGAGGCCCAGAAGTAGTTGTCAGGGTAGTCGGTAATTGGTATAAATATGTGGGCCACCTCGTGTGCCACAAGCCTCTTGGTGTAAGACGGGTTGAACTTAATGTCGTAAATACAGCCCGAGGTGCCGAAGCTAGTTAACCCACCCTCTACAGCGGGGTCGAGATATACCGGATATTTCTGCCCGCCGCAGGGCGGCTGGGGGGTAAGCCCCCTGTCGCGATAGTACTGATAAGCCTCTTCAAGAAATTGCCCCAGCTGCCTGTCGTCAGAATGTACCACAAAGTGGTCTGTCTCATATACTGCAAGCAGTAAGGCTGCCGCCAGCAATGCCAACAACACAACACGCACATACCTCCCATATAGCTACTAAAAATACATAACTATCATAACTCAAACCAGAGAAAAGCTTAAAAACTGCAATAATCTCAAGATTATGCATAACCCAACCAAAACGCTACTACTACTAACAATACTAGCACTGACGGCAGTGGCATATGCCCAGTCACAAGGCCCCGGCGTGGGGGTGCCAGTGGGCATAGATATCCTCATGCAGATAAACGACGCCAGAGGTGCCCCCACCGGCTACGAGCTATGTACCCCCTGGCCTAAAGGCTTAAATCACACCAGGCCCTACTCCTTCGCCGCCGGCAAGAACTTCACATTAATCATTAGGGAAATAGCCACAGATAGGAAGTACCCTGATGCCTTTAGAGACCTCCGCATCAGCGCGGTGGCTAACGGCACCGGCTTTGTGAGGTTCTCCTATACAACAACGGGCATAGATCCCACCAAAGCTACCAAATGGTATGTGGCTATTGTGGTAGAATGGCCAGCCAAGGGCTATTACTTCCTGGTATACAACGAGACTTTTGATCAAATTTCACTTCTAGATCTACAATACAGGCTCTCCGGCAACCCAGAGGGGAGCGGTGTAGAGTTCAGAACAGGGCCTTGGGGCGTGTTGACTTTAAAACATGGCAGCGGCAATTTCGGCAACCTTTCCTCTAGTGTTATCCACACCTTCTATGTGGGTGTAGATACGTTGGGCAAGCAGTATGACCTCACTTTCACTAGGACGGTCACAATTGCCGGCAAGACTTTCACACTTGACGACGCCGTCGCGCCTAGGAAAGGGCCTACGGACTATGTAAAGGGCATAGATCCCCGGGTCACGGCGGTGTTTGGCCCCTTCACATATCTCGGCACTTATATCACCAGCTTTGGCGACCCCGGCAAGGCTAACATCCAGGTAGATAACACCAAGGTAAAACTCAATCACTACATCCACGTGACAATTGAGGGCTACAGGGCTGTAATTATTCAGAGCGAAAACAAGATCTTTACTACAGACACTGTGGCGCCCAACTTAAGGCACTTCGCAATTACGTTAAACATGACTACTACCAAGAGGGCGATGTCTTGCGGCTTGATCATCTGGAATATCACTGCCTATACGTTTAAGGTCACAGGCCTTTATGACCTTAAGGGCAACCCCATATTCAATCCGGAGGCCTTTAGGTTTAAACTCCAGGCCAGAGTGGGCGATAGGTGGCTTACCTTAGATAGAGTGCAGGGCGCGTGGCGTACAGACATACCTAGCGTCGTTAGTGTCATTATGGAGGTATGTGGCTTCGACTCTGCAAACGATATTACTCCTGCCAACTTGTTGCAATGCTACAGGAATTTGGGCAAGGAGGGGTTTGCAAATGCGGTGTTTAGCCTATATGAGCCCGTAGTTTTGACGCGGCTGGCTTCTGTCAAACTGGTAGACGACGGAACGCCAGAGGTAAGCCCACAGGGCTTCCCCACCAAGCTTGTAGTGGAGTATGTCTACTACGAGGGGTCCAATGTGGTAAATGCCTTGGTGTTAGAGGCGCCGCTTGCCGCTGCGGTTAATTATGAAGGCCGTCTGACTGTCTCCATATTGCCCATTCAGATCAAGTTATGGCGTTGGGGTAACGCCACGTTGCCGCTAGGCGAGAGGCAGTATTTCTACACGGACCCGCTTGACTTGGCCTCGCTGAAGTTTGTGGCGCAGGGCGACACCATGTATGTCGCCAAGGTGGGGACAGAGGCCGTCTCGCTAGACCCGTGGACTGGCCAGGCCGTGTGGGTGCTGCCGCCATACCAACTGGTGCCCGGGCTTGTGGGTAACGTCAAGGCGACACTATTAGTGGGCTTTAACGCCAGCGGCTATCTGCCAATGCCCACACTTGTGGCCAACCTGACCGACGACGGCAAGATAAAGTACTTCAACGAGACAGATGTGGCTGAGAACAGTAATTTCTTCGCTAAATACAACATTGCCCTTAGGTCGAGCTATGAGTACGGCTTTAGGATCTATAAGGACGACGCTTTAGTGGGCACCGCCAACCTTATTGCGTACTACCCGATTGTAAACCAGAGCGGCTTTATCTTCCACATATATGCAAACAAGACGCTAGAGGCGAAATATGGCGAGAAAGAGCGTAAAGATATGTACAACTTAGTTGTCGTAACGCCGGGACGTTTCTACGACCGTGAGCACGTATTACACATTGCCATAATTAGGGTGTTACAGAACATACTGATTAAAGACGCCTGTGGCAACCCGTTGACAGGCATTAGGGCTGGCGCCTTCTTGACGTTAACTATTAACATGAATGGCCGCAACTTGACAATTGCCCGCCTGCCGTTAGGCAGCGAGGTGCCGGTAGATGTGGCAATCCCGATCGACGAGTGGGGCAATCCCTTAATGGACATCAAGGGCGGTTATATAACTGCGACAGGAGTTGTAAGCTATTTCGGCTATGAGCTCTACGCCGTGGATGACCCCAAGAAGATCCCGGCCTCTGCCCCGGCGCCGATAAGGATACCCATAAGGCCCGTGGGCGCTGTGGCCAAGCCGGAGATATACATACCGGTGGCCGCCGTCACGTTCTTCGTCGAGGGCTTTGCCGTCTCTGTGGATTATGACCCGTCTATCGGCGGGCTGATGGGCTTTGTGGTTAGTGTCTCCAGCGTAAAAACTAAGGAGGAAATCGCCCGGGGCATATCTAATAAAGACGGCTTAGTGTACATCCCAGGTGTGCCTGTAGGCAAGAACGTATCTATAACTATCCGCACTATTGACCCGGGGAAGGACAGGAGGTATTCCTACACCTTTGAGCAGAGGGAGAGAGATAACAGCTACGATAAATACGCCAAGGCGCTAGGCCGTACGCCAGCTGACAACGTGTATACATTAGGCACTAGAGGGGCTATAGACAGCGGCCTTGTGGTAAATACCACCATACTGGCTGTTGGAGTTGACCAAATATGTGGGAAAAAGAACGTGCCGCTAGGAGTAGTGGTGTATGACTTAGTGGTCCGTGTATACGACAAGACTGGTAAGTACCTTCTGAGAAGTCAGCCGGTCTACTTTGGCCCATACCCACAGGCAACAAGAGCGGTGTTGTTAAACGTCACGTTGTTACTGGCAGATACGACATATCCAGACGCCACGTTGTGGAGAGACTACAATGTAAGAGATTACTATGTCTTGACAGACTTCAGGGCTATGGGCATCACCGCCATGAAGTCCATCTATAGGAGTCTAGCCGAGAGATATCTCTCTGAGGCTAAGAAGGCCGCCAAATGTGGCGCTGTCGGCACGCCAGATTACGCTGCCGCGATTAATGCATACGCGCTTGCCAGCATGGCGGGCTTCGTGGCTGAGACCTCTACTGACCACTTCAACGCCGAGTTCTTGTTAAGATCTAGACAGCCCAAGTCCTTTGGCCTCAACCTCTGCGAGATGACTGTCGACCAGCTGGCCACAGCCGAGACGGCAAGACTGTTCCTCAAAGGCCAGAGGCTGAGATTTGTGGTGTGGTACATGGGCCAGAAGGTGTATGACGACTATGTCACCATCACAGGCCCCGAGGTGAGGATATTTACAGATGTCTACCCGGTCAACATAACTGCCTACACGAAAAGCCTCAGGCTGCCGGTAGACGCCTTTGTGGGCTTCACGCTGACAGACGTCTACCTGGGCTTGGCGTTGAATAAGACAAACAGCATTTTTGCAAACAAGACGTTGGTACCTCAGTTATTAATGCCATTTGACGCCATGTATAAAAATTACGGCTTAGAGCACCTCCTGAAAGATGCGCTAGCTAAGACGACGGCTCTCTACAACGTTAATGTCACCACGCCGACTGGGCCAGTATACTACGGCAGTTATGTGCCTATCAACTTCGGCGGCGACTTTGCCTATCTACCCAACATAATGGTGTGGAGAAATGCTACCCAAGCTGTGTACCAATACACAGTAGTCACAAATATTACCACAACTGTTACAGAGCCCATAGAGAGTTGTACCGATATGCCGACTTCCGGCAGATTCTCGGTGCCCGCCTTGGGTAACATAACAATTACGTTAAATGGAACCTACATTGAGGTTCTCTCATTTAGCAATAAGACATATGCTGTGATTATAGCTCATGGCAATAAAACTATGTGGGCAAGTATGAAGGTCAACGGCACTGTTTTAGTTAATGACACAATTGTGGGCACTATCAAGCCGGTATATGCAAATAAGTCTATCACGTTGACCATAAAGACGGCTGTCGACGGCTCAATCGCAATGCAATCAGATGATCCCACTAAATTAATAATTAAAGTATACGCTGGTAGTGAAAAGGCTAGGATTAACTACATAGCTACAAACATGAGTTGTATTGAAATATCTAAAGTTGTGACGGTATCTCCCGGTAGGGAGTATGCAGTGACGTTTGACAGGTGGCTGTTGGCACCTGGTGGACAGCTCTATCACGCATTCGGTATGGTGAACCGTGAGGATGTGTTAGGCGTCTTGACTCACGCCGGCGCCCGTAGGTGTGCAACTCAAGTGGGTGTAGTTGAGCATGAGGAGGACGACGAGTATGTCTACAGGCTGACCCTAAAGGGCGTCGAGGTGGCGAACTTCCGCACGTTGTTTGTGAGGTTGCCGTGGCGGATTGCTGGCGACGGCAAGGCGTTGGTGAACATCACCGCGGCCTTTAGGAATAACGGCACGCGTATCGACTCTGTGGTTTATAACTTGACTGAGATCTTGGCTGGGGTTAGGGCGAATGAGGTAAATGTCACGTTGTCGTTGAATTTCGGCAAGGTGGCTGCCAAGGCTTATGACATCGCCAGAACTGGCGCCGAGGTGGAGTACACCATTAGGTTCTATATGTACAGACCTACAGCAGGTCCGATGTCTGTATGTGCGATAACCTTGGTGCCGCTTGGCGCTAACTACACCAAGGTCTCTATGTATGAATGTGAGAGGCCCGTGGCGCCCGGCCTGCCGGAGAGGATAGACCCAGAGGACGTAATATATGCCCTAGACCCGGCGCTGTCTAACCAGTATGGGTTCAACAAGACGTTTGACACCTACGCCGGCTTCGGCACGCCTATAACCTACGTGGTTAAGTCTGGCGACGTCGCCTTGCTGCCAGCTTGGTATGGCAAGACCTCTGTGGCTGGCTCCCGTATCGCCAGGGTATGGATAATTGCGGCCAACAAGGAGCCGTCTAAGGGCCCCGCCTTGGGCACAGAGTATGAAGTGAGAAATGTTTCTGACTACAAGGGCAAGGTGACTCTACCTGTCTACAAGTTCTACAAGTATCTAGTGGTGAACTACGTGCCCAACATCTGCAAGGATGGGTGGGTCAGCAGGACCTTCCTAGACGAGTTTGACGGCTCTGGCCGTATTACAGGCGTCGGCTTTGGCACAAGCGGCACCAGCACGTTGGTGATTAGTAACTACACTAGGGCGAAGATGTGGAACTCCACCGCCATGTGGCTAGCTGGCGGCAGGTTCAAGCTGCCCACCGTGGCGCTAGACGCGTTGACCGTCAAGAACGACGCCGACTTCCCGATATATGTAACCTCCCTATTTGTACAGTTCCGCGACTGGAAGTACGAGGTGCCGATGGATGCAGTGCGGGTTGACGCCAAGACCACTGTAGAAAGGTCGCCGCTTAAGGGCTACGGCTTTGGCAGGACCTACATGTTTAATATCACAGACGTCTGGGCCTTTAGGCTAGTACAGCCTAACTACAAGTACGGCCTGAAGGTATACCACGGCGGTGTGGTTGACGCCTTGAGGCACTTCGGGCTGCCTGTAGGCGACATCTTGAAGAAACTAACCCCGCTGACCGCTGAGGCCTTTGTACAGAACGTGTTGTATGCCAGCCATGCCGAGGAGACAAGGTGGACCTACAGGATTCTATATGGCAAGATTGAGGAGATTACTAGAGGCATGTGGAACGATCTGCGTGTAGATGCCAACGACACTGACTACAAGTACGTCTTCTCCATGCCCACACTGCCGTTGGTAGAGGTGCGCGACTGGAACGACAGGCCGTTGGCAAACCAGACGGTGGCGCTGTTTGACAGACAGGGCAACGTTTATGCGGTTGTACATACCACAAACGACGGGAGGCTAAGATACCCGCTGCCTAAGATAGACAACGCGGTTGTTAGAGTCTCGTGGTTTAACGGCTACCTCCGTGAGCTGCTTGGACACGGGCCTCAGTACACCATCTGGATATACGACAGCGCTATTAGCAGAGATGTCACCGAGCTGGGTGACGCCACTAGTGTGCCTAAGATCAGGACTTATGTCTATCCGCTGACTGTAACTGTAAGTGACCCCGCCGGGAGGCCGCTGGCGGGCCTACGTGTAAAGGTGTATGACAGCTCGACTGGCGGCCAGCTGGTGTCTGCAATGGGTACTACAGGTACGGACGGCTCGATGCAGGTAGTTGACTTGCGGGTATCTAAGTACCCCACCGGCGTGATCTCGCAGGTGCCACCCACGTCATATACCTACGAGGTGTACTACAAGCTTGACGATGTTTGGGTGATTGGGGCTAACGGCACTTATGAAATACAGCGTGGCGCCAGTGTGCCAGCCGCTGGCTTCAACCTGGAGGTGAAGTTGTCTACAGTGACTGAAATACCGGTGACAAACGCTGGGACTAAGGGCTATATACTGTTTAAGAACGTCAAGACGCTCGATGGCGTAAAGGACATCACAGTGCCCTTCACAATCCGTAATAACGTCATGAAGCTAGAAAAGGAGGTGCCTAGCTTTGCTTACGATGTTGAGGTGTATGTAACTCACGTGACTGTAGGCGGCGTTGAGTTCCCGGTGGCTGGGGGCAAGCGGCTTGTGTGGAGTGGCAAATTTGACGACCTCGCAGCCAGAGGCCTTGACTTTGCCGAACTTGGCGTTACCGCCAGGGTGAAGCTATATGCAAAAGATGGCGCTGGCGCAGTGAGGCCAGACTGGACTATTACGGTGAAGTTAGGAGATGCCACAGTCGCCACAGGTAAGGGCGAGATAGATGTGGTGCTGCCCAGAACTGACGTAATTGGCAAGGACTATACAGTGACTGTGGTGACGACAGCCAGGAGGGCTGACGGCACAGTTGTCACAGTGACGCGGTCTCTTGCAGTTGTCAAGAGTAGCGTGGAGGAGTCTATACCTGTGGAGACCATAAAGGTGACTGTTCGCGTAGTTGACGGCTTTGGCGTAGTGCGTGCCGACTGGCCTGTAGAGGTAGATAAGGTGGAGAGCGGCAGTGGGCAGATTACTGTAGAGCTAGTAAAGGGCGAGAAGTATGTCGCCAGGGCCACAGGTCTGGGGAGGACAGAGAAGGTAGAGTTTACTGCAGACGTGACCACAGTCGACGTGAGGATACCCACCGCCAAGATTATCGCCCAAGTTGTTGACGGCTTTGGCGCGGTGCGCGACTGGCCCGTGGAGGTGTCTGGCCCAACTCCTGGCAGCGGCCGCGGGTCTGTAGAAATGGAGGTGCTGGCTGGCAGCTATACTGTCAAGACGGCTGCCTTTGGCAAGGAGTTTACAGCATCTGCCGACGTGAAGGTTGGCGAGGTGAAATCCATCACTGTGAAGGTGCCTACCGCCAAGCTGAGTGTGAGGGCTGTGGACGACGAGCGTAAGCCGCTTGACATATATGTCACCGCCGTGGAGATCTCCGGCCCCGTGAGGCTGCAGTTCGCCAAGCCGCCTGAGGCTGTGGAGGTGCTGGAGGGTAGCTATACCGTCACGGTGTCTGCACTTGGCAAGCAGGCCTCTGCGTCTATCACGCTTGCCTCTGGCGCCGTGCAGACGTTAGAGGTCGTGGTGCCGGGCACCGCCGGGCTTGACTTCTTTGGCACGAGGATTCCGCTGCCCACCTTGGTGCTATATGGCCTGTTGTTACTTGTGATAATTATAATATTGGCGATATTGATTATTGAGTATAACAACTGGAGGAGGAGGCGGTTGATGCAAATATTGGCGCCGCCGAAGTAAATAACTTTTTTAAACCCCTCCTTTTTTCTCTTTGTGTTTGGCCTCACTCTTATCTCTTACGTCAGGTCTGCCATGGTGAATAAGCTCCGGGGCCTCCCGGTCCCCGAGGAACATCCCGACCTATCCCACATTAGGGCTGGCGTCTTTATTTCCCTTGAGGCTTTGGTGAGATCTGGCTCTCTTGAGCGTAGAGAGCTCCGAGGCTCTCTCGGCGTGTTGACCCCATACCGCAATCTGGCGTACGATTCGGCCAAAATTGCCGCAAAGCTTGTCACCTCTATCCCCAGGTTTAACGAGCTGGATTTACGTAGGTCTGTTGTAGAGGTGACTCTTGTGGAGGGGCTGGCGAGGTGGGATGGGTCGCTTGAGGGTTTTGTCTGGGGGCGTGATGGGGTTTACGCAGAGGCTGGGGGGAGGGGCCTGGTGGTGCTTCCCCAGACTATGGTGGAGAGACATGTTTTTGGCTCCGCCCTCTTGAGGTATGTAGAGTCTGCCGTCGGGCCGCCGGAGAGGCTTTTCAAGTTTTCCACAAGGATTTTCTACGAGGTGAGGCCCATGGGGGAGGTGGTGGAGAGAGAGTTGTGGAAAAACCGCCTACTTAAAAATATACATTAACTTTATATACCACTGCACCCAATTTGGCAATGTATGTTGAGCTATTTGTGGTGGCTGGCCAGAATGTGGAGGTTGAGGCTGGCCTCAAGAAGGCTGTAGAGGAGCTGCGGGCTGCCGTCAAGAGGCCCGACAAGGTGCGTCTCGCCACTGTGAAGATTAGGCCAGACGCCGTGGAGCAGGTGTTGAAGCTTGTAGGTGACCCTATAGAGAAGGTGCCGCCTCACTACAGGTCTCTAGTAAACATGTTGAAAAAATATGGTATTTCTAAATTCCCGGCGGTTGTGGTAGATGGCGTCAAGGTGGGAGAGGGCGAGATAGATCTCGACAAGATTTTAAGAGTTGTAAACGAACAGGCGCGGAAGGAGTTTCCAGAACTAGCCGAGGTCGCCCCACCCCCACTGCCTCAACCACCCCCTCCACCCCCTTCGCCACTCCCCACACCTCTGCCGCCTGCCGAGCCCCCGCCTAAGCCAGCTGTAGAGGAGATCAGACCCCTGGAGGAGAGCCGCCTCCCCCCTCCCCCGCCCTCTCCGCCGGGGGCTAGGGTGGAGGCTAGGCCTATTACTGCCGTTGTGAGGCTGGTGTTGGGGAGGCCTGAGGACTGTAGGGAGTGTGCCTATTTTGGCTCCTTGACTTCGCGGTGTTTTCTATTTGGCTTTTCTGTGGCTGACCCCGCCTCGCCGCCCTGTAGGCAGTATGTTAGAAGTAGAGATAAAGTTTAGGGCTGTCGATGGCGTTGAGGATAGGCTGAGGGGGTTGGGTTTTTCTTTTTCTGGCGAGAGAGAGGAGGTGGATATATACTTCCAGCACCCCTGTAGGGATTTCTCTCTTACTGACGAGGCCCTTAGGGTCAGGCTTGTAGACAGCGGCGTGGAGGTTACCTACAAGGGGCCTAGGTCTGGCCGTGGCGCCAAGACCCGTTGGGAGGCCTCCACCCGCGCCGGCTTGGAGGTTTTGGAGATATTGCGCCGCCTGGGGTTTGTGGAGGTGGCTAGAGTTAGGAAGCGGCGTAGGTATTTCGAGAGGGGGTCTCTCTCCGTGTCTCTAGACTGGGTGGAGGGGTTGGGACAGTTTGTGGAAGTGGAGGCCGTGGTGGAGAGATTTGAGGACGTGGGGGAGGCGGTGGAGGCGGTGAGGGAGGTGGCGAGGTCGTTAGGCCTCGTCGAGGAGGTTAGGGAGACCTATCTGGAGCTGGTGCTCAAGACTTTTAAATCTGGGGGGTAGGCCTGTCGTGGAGTTTTTAGAGCTGGCCAGGGCGTTGGGGGCTATTGAGTCCACCACCCAGAGGACCACAATTGTTAAGCTCCTGGCGGCGCTCCTCAAGAGGGCTGAGGTGGGGGAGGTGGACAAGGTGATATATTTCATCTTGGGCGACTTGAAGCCCCCCTGGGAGGGGGTGGAGCTGGGGGTCGCCGAGAAGCTTTGTCTCAAGGCTTTGGCCAAGGCCGCCGGCTTGTCGGTAACGGAGCTGGAGGGGTGGTACAAAAGGGCGGGAGACGTGGGGGAGGCCGCCAGGAGGGCTCTCTCCTCCAGGAGGGCGGCCCCCCTCTCTTTTGGCCAACAGAAGCCGCTGGAGGTCTCTGAGGTGTATGACGTCTTGCTGAAAGTCGCCCAGGCCGCCGGCGAGGGGGCGCAGGACCTTAAGATCTCCCTACTGGCCTCCCTGTTTGCCAAGTCGACGCCGGAGGAGGGGAAGTACATCGCCAGGTTTGTAGTGGGTAAGCTCAGGCTGGGGGTGGCAGATATGACCATCCTCGAGGCGTTATCTACTGCCTTTGGGGTAGATAGGGGGGCGTTAGAGAGGGCCTACCACCTCTTTCCGGACTTGGGGAGGCTGGCTAGACATGTGGCCGCGGGGAGGCCTCTGGAGGAGATAAAAATCACGCCTGGGGTGCCGGTCCTCCCCATGTTGGCACAGAGGCTCTCCTCGGCGTCTGAGATCTTGGCGAGACTTGGGGGGGCGGCCATATGTGAGCATAAGTACGACGGCGAGAGGGCGCAGATACATGTCAAAAATGGCGTCAAGATATTTAGCAGGAGGCTTGAAGACATCACCCACGCCTATCCAGACGTGGCGAGGGCGGTGAGAGAGGCCGTCTCCGCCGGGGAGGCCATCTTGGAGGGGGAAATCGTGGCGGTGGATTTAGACACTGGCGACATGCTCCCATTTCAGGAGTTGATGCATAGAAAGCGGAAACACGACGTCTCCACCGCGGCGGAGCTCTACCCGGCGGAGCTCTACCTTTTTGACCTCCTGTATGTAGATGGGGAGGATTTAACCACAGAGCCTTTAATATACCGCCGGGTGAGGCTCTCTGAGGTTGTCACCGAGGGCGACGTGGTGCATATAGCCAACTGGCGGCTTTTTGACAACGTGGAGGAGATAGACATGTATTTCCACGAGTCTGTGTCCCTTGGGACAGAGGGGCTTATCTGCAAGTCCCCCACCTCTATCTACGAGATGGGGGCCAGGGGGTGGAACTGGATTAAATACAAGAGGGATTATAGAAGCGAGATGATAGACACTGTGGACCTCGTGGTGGTTGGGGCCTTCCACGGCAGGGGGAAGAGGGCGGGGCTATACGGGGCCTTCCTCCTAGCTGCCTACAGCCCGGAGGCAGACATGTTCTACACTGTGTGTAAAGTGGGCAGCGGCTTTACAGACGCAGACTTGAAGAAGCTATACGACACGCTCCAGCCCTACAGGCTGCCACATAGACACCCCAGGGTGGCCTCCAGGATGGAGGCAGAGGTGTGGTTTGCGCCACAGGTGGTGCTAGAGGTGGTGGGGGCGGAGATAACCCTGTCGCCACTCCACACTTGTTGCATGGGGGCAGTGAGGCCGGGGGTGGGGCTCGCCATTCGCTTTCCGAGATTTACAGGCCGCTATAGGTTAGATAAAAGCCCAGAGCAGGCCACCACGGTGGGGGAGATGGTGGAGCTCTACAAGAGGCAGAAGAGGCAGCCTAGCTAGAGAAGACCTTTTCTAGCGTCCATCTTAACACCCGGAGTATTTCTCTCTTTCTCTCCTCAGACCTGTAGTTATATATCCTTACTGCTGTGGCCTCGCCGTCTGACTCCTCTAGCTCGTACCTCAATATCTCTTCCTGCCTGATGGCGCCCTGCCTGGCGTCTTTGGCGTCCTCCTCTCTGTACTTCTGTAGGAACTTGTCTAGAAAAAACCTCTTGAATAGGCCCTCCACCTTTATGGGCTGTCTAAACTTGACGTATAGGTGGTCGCCATAGATAGACACCGTGGCGTAAACCTCGCCCGTCTTGCCCTTAATTTCCTCTGTGGCCTCCGGCCTTTGGGGCGTGGTGAAAGACCTCTCCCCTATGGCCCTGTCTAACACCTCCATGAGGGTTGTGTAGAGAGCTAGCTCCTTCTGGAGTTGGGCAATTTTTTCCTCTAACGCCTTTCTCACCTCTAGAAGCTTCTGTATCTCCACAGCCCTCCAACATTATATATTTTAAAATTTTGTATATATGTGGCGGTGGCGTCTGTGGGGAACCTAAATTTCGACATTTACCTCAAGACAGCCGGGCTGCCTGGACTAGACGAGGCGGTGGAGGCTCTTGATTTCTACACCGGCGGCGGTGGCTCTGCCGCAAACTTTGCCATAGCTATGGCGAGACTTGGCCTCGAGGTGAGGTTTTTTGGCGCAATTGGGCCAGACCCCCTGGGGGAGCTATCGCTCAGAGAGCTGAGAGATGAGGGGGTAGATATCTCCTACGTCAAGAGGGTGGAGGGGGTCAGGTCTGGAGTGGTGGTGGTGTTACTCCAGCAAGATGGCGCCAGGAGGATGGTGGCCTTCAGGGGGGCCAACCTGGGCTTGTCGCCAGGAGATCTCTCTGTGGAGAAATTCGCCGGGGTGAGACACATACATCTAGCTACAGGCAGGCTAGAGCTAATCGCCAAGGCCAGAGAGGTGGCCAGCGGGGTGGGGGCCACCGTCTCTATAGATGGGGGCACCTCTCTCGCGAAAAAGGGGCTAGATGCCGTAAGGACAGCGGCCAGGGGGGCCGACGTGATGTTTGTAAATAGGGTGGAGGCCAGACTTCTGGCGGGGACAGAGGACTACCTGTCTGCAGCCGAGAGGCTTTTTAGAGAGCTTTCCGTGGGGGAGGTCGTGGTAACGCTTGGGCCCGGCGGCGCCTTGGCTTACGACGGCCGGAGTTTTGTCTATCTCGACGCCTTTAGGCTAGAGGCGGTAGACACCACAGGCGCTGGAGACGTCTTTGCGGCGGCGTACGTGGCCATGTTCCTAAAGGGCCGTGGGCTATATGAAAGGCTGCTGTTTGCCAACGCCGCGGCTGCCATCAAGATAACCCGCAGGGGGGCCAGGTCTTCCCCTAAATACGGCGAGGTGGTTGCCTTTTTGGAGTCACTTGGCTACAAGATTTAAATACACCTATACTCTACCTAGTGGCGCAGAGAAATCTCTGTCTAGGCCCTAGGTGTGTCTACGGCCCTAACGGCACGTCGCTGTTTCGATGTGGGAAAAAGGCCTTGAGGCCAAACATTAGGGGCAGCAAGATAGTCTTCTGGTGTACCTGGCTAAACGACGAGTGTATTGGGGCTAGGTGTCAATACGCCTTTTGTGACGCCAGAGCCATGACGCCGGAGGGCTACTGCACATATAAGGCGGAGGGCGAGGAGGCCAAGCCGGACATCTTGGCTGAGGTCAAGAAGATGGAGAGAGAGGTGGAGAAAATCAGGGTGCACCTAAAGAGACGCGGCCTAGAGGACTATTTGTGAGAGCTGCCGTCCTCGCCGGGGGGCTGGGGACACGGCTGAGGCCACTCACTTTTTTCGTGCCGAAACCTCTGGTTCACGTCGCCGGCAGGCCTTTAATAGATCACATCTTGGCCTGGCTGAAAGCTAACGGCGTGAGGGAAATTGCGGTTATTGGACACTATATGCAAGACCTTCTTGCTGGCTATCTTGCCGAGTTTTTCCCAGACGTAGTCTTTATAAAATCGCCGAGGTTGTTGGGGACAGCTGGGCAGCTCTATTACGCAAGGGGGTGGGCCACAGGGGGGGATTTAGTGGTAGTTAATGCCGACGTGTTGACCAACCTGGACTTAAAAATGCCGGCGGAGTTACACAAGGCGAAAAAGGCGCAGTTGACCATAGTGGCGACGCCACAGACGGCGTCGTTGAGATTTGGGGTGTTGGAAATAGAGGGCGACATGCTTAAGGCGTGGAGAGAAAAGCCCACTTTTAGCTACATAACCTCTACTGGCGTCTATATAGCCTCCAGCCAGGTGGTGGAGAGACTTAGAGAGGAGTTTCTAGATATGGACTCTCTAGCCCGCTCTCTTATCCCCAACGTGGCTGTATATGTGGCGAGAGAGGCTTTTTTCCACGACGTGGGGACCTTAGGGGATTTACCTAAAGCGCAGAGCGTAAAGGAGTTAAGGCCGTAACCGTAATAAATATATATTTTCTATCACTTGTAGGCGATGAGCACATGTC